>CAVUTQ010000001.1:0-32835 GCA_963744455.1 uncultured Actinomycetota bacterium
ACGGTCGTCCGGTGACCATGCCTACCCAGGACATGATCATCGGCACCTACTTCCTCACCATGCAGCGTGATGGTGCAGCGGGTGAGGGGCGGGCGTTTGGCTCGTTGGCTGAGGCTTTGATGGCCTTCGACCGAGGCGAGCTCTCGGTACAGGCCAAGGTCAAGCTCCGCCTCACCGATATCGTCCCGCCAATGGGCAAGACCTTGTCGCCCAACGGCACGATCTTGCTGGAGACCACCCTCGGCCGCGCGCTGTTCAACGAGGCGTTGCCAGACGACTACGCGTACGCCGACTACGAGGTCGGCAAGAAGCAGCTGGGTCAGATCGTCAATGATCTTGCCGAGCGCTATCCGAAGGTGCAGGTAGCCCACTGCCTCGACCAGCTGAAGGATCTCGGCTTCCACTGGGCGACGCGTTCTGGAATCACCGTCTCCATTGGAGACGTCAGCACCCCGGCTAATAAGGCCGAGATCCTGTCGGTCTACGAGGACCGCGCAAGCAAGATCGACAAGCAGTACGAGCGCGGCCTGATCACCGACGACGAGCGTCGCCAGGAGCTGATCGAGATCTGGACCGACGCGACATCTCGCCTCGGTACCGCGATGGAGAACAACTTCGACAAGACCAACCCGATCTACATGATGGTGCACTCCGGTGCTCGCGGAAACATGGTGCAGATGCGCCAGATCGCAGGGATGCGTGGTCTGGTGGTCAACCCGAAGGGTGAGATCATCGCGCGGCCGATCAAGTCCAACTTCCGTGAAGGACTGTCTGTGCTGGAGTACTTCATCTCCACGCATGGTGGGCGCAAGGGCCAGGCCGACACGGCGCTGCGTACGGCCGACTCGGGCTACCTGACCCGGCGGTTGGTCGACGTCAGCCAGGATGTGATCATCCGCGAGGAGGACTGCGGCACTGAGCGCGGCCTGACCAAGGTTATTGCGCACGCCTCCGGCGAGGGGACGATCGCACGTGCCGAGGGCACCTCCGGTGCGGGCGACGACGGCAATGGCAACCTGGTCCTCGACGAGCACGTGGAGACCGCCGTGTACGCGCGGACGCTTGCCACCGATGTGCTCGCGCCGGACGGTGAGGTGTTGCTGAAGGCTGGGGTTGATCTTGGTGATGTCAACATCCGGCTGCTTATCGACAGCGGCATCACCACGGTCAAGGTACGCAGCGTGCTTACCTGCGAGGCGGCGAGCGGCACCTGCGCGATGTGCTACGGCCGATCGCTGGCCAGCGGCAAGCTGGTCGATGTCGGCGAGGCCGTTGGCATCGTCGCGGCGCAGTCCATCGGCGAGCCGGGTACCCAGCTGACGATGCGGACCTTCCACACCGGTGGTGTGGCTGGTGACGACATCACGCAGGGCCTGCCGCGCGTGGTCGAGCTCTTCGAGGCGCGCCAGCCCAAGGGCAAGGCGCCGATCTCCGAGGCCACCGGTCGGGTGCAGATCGAGGACAGCGACCGGCTCAAGAAGATCATCATCACCCCCGATGACGGCTCAGAGGTGGCGGAGTTCGCGGTGTCCCGCCGGGCTCGCCTGCTGGTCGAGGACGGCGATCATGTCGAGGTCGGTCAGCAGCTGACCGCGGGTACACCCGATCCGCACGACGTGTTGCGGGTGCTCGGCGTGCGCCGGGTGCAGGAGCACCTGGTTGACGAGGTGCAGTCGGTCTACCGAACCCAAGGCGCGCCGATCCACGACAAGCACATCGAGATCATCATTCGGCAGATGTTGCGTCGGGTGACCGTCATCGAGTCTGGCGACTCTGACTTGCTCGCAGGTGATCTGGTCGATCGGCTCTCCTACGAGGCGGCGAACCGGCAGGTCGTGGCTGCAAGGCGGTAACCCGGCCTCAGGCCGTGCGGTGCTGATGGGTATCACGAAGGCGTCGCTGGCGACCGAGTCGTGGCTGTCGGCGGCGTCTTTCCAGGAGACCACCAAGGTGCTCACAGACGCGGCGATCCACGCCAAGTCGGACTCGCTGGTGGGTCTGAAGGAGAACGTGATCCTGGGCAAGCTGATCCCGGCAGGTACCGGCCTGGAGCGGTACCGCAACATCCGGGTGGAGCCGACGCCGGAGGCCAAGGCGCAGGCGTACTCGATGGTTGGGTACGACTCGTTCGATTACGACTTCGGTCAGGGGTCGGGCGCTGCTGTGCCGCTGGAGGAGTTTGATCTCGGCGACTATCGCTAGTTGAGGCGCAAGGCCAAAGGCGGGTCCGGATCATCCGGGCCCGCCTTCTTTGTGTCTAAGAGATGCGCGCCAATGCGAGGGTCAGCGTTATCCGAGCGTGGGCACGATCACCTCGTTGACCAAGGGCCACATGTCGTCCGGGTCGAGTCGCCATGTCATTCGTCGGCACCGAACCGATGGCGACGACCAGCCGATGCTCGGGTGCGACGGCGATCACCTGGCCCAAGCGCCCGCGGGCAACCCAGTCGTGGTGGCCGTGGACTCGAGGTCGAGCCACCACATCAGGCCGTACTGCGAGCTCAACTCGCTCGGCGTCATCGTCTGTTCAACCCATCCGGTGGGCAGGATCTGCTTGCCGTGCCAGACGCCTCCTCCGAGATAGAGCTCGCCAAACTTGAGCATGTCCGCCGGGCGCAGTCGGAGCAGGCAGCACGCAGTGTGCAGCCCGGCCGCGTCGGTGCCCCAGTCGAAGCGGGTGAGCACGTCGTAGGCGGGATCGCTCAGCAAGACGCGTTCCTCCCGTGCACCACTGGAGTCGATTTCCAGCGGATCGAAGAGTTTCTCGCGCGCATACTCGAGAACGGTGCGCGGATGGTCACCGTCGGCTCGAACCAAGGCCTCCCGCAGCACGGCGGAGACCAGATGTGCGCCACGACTCGAATAGCTGAAGGCATTCTCCGGGCGGCATATCCAGGCCGCGGTCAGGATCATGCGGTATCGGATCGGTCCGCTGTCTGAAGACATTGTCGATGTTCGTCGCACAGTGCGCGTCGTCGGGTGGGAAGCCGGCCGTCATGGACATCAGCTGGCGCAGCGTGATCGACTTCTCCTCCGCCGTCAGATACTTCTGGTAACGAGGCAAGAGTTCGGGCAGGGTCGCATCCAGCCCGCTGATGATCTTCTCATCGATGGCAATGCCGATCAGCGCGGAGACAACGCTCTTGGTGACCGACCAGACATGCAACGCGTCCTCCGGCTTGCTTCCGTTCCGGTAGTGGGCGACCTTCGTTTCGCCGCCGACACTGACCAGGACCGCGTTGATTGTGGACAGAGCTCAACGATCCGGAGCTGATCTTGTCTTCGATCGCGGTCTCCATCGCCGCGTAGTCGACCGCCGCCGCCGCAGGGCCGGGCGTGGGTTGGGGTTCAGCCGGCGACGAGCAGGAGGCCACCACGGCCAGCAGCATGAGCAGGGCCAGCAGTGAGCGCCAGCGGTGAGTGGACATCAGGGTTCTCCTCGCATGAGATGGGATCGCCCGGACTGGGCGCGTTACCTCACGATCGCCCGCGCGATTCCCGGGCGGCCCGAGTCAGCCTTCCCACTGCATCGGGAGATATGACGGGAAGCGCGAATCCCGGCGCGTCGGTGATTGCCGGCCAGATTAGGGGCGGCGACCCATTCCCGCGTCACGGGCGAGGGCGACGGCCTGGGCGCGGTCGGCGGCACCGAGCTTGAGCAGGATCGTCGAGACGTTGTTCTGCACCGTCTTGATGCTGATGCCCATCCGGGCTGAGATCGCGTTGTTGGGCAACCCTCGGGCGAGCCGGTCCAAGATCTCATACTCGCGCTCGGTGAGGACAGGAAATGGACGCTCGGCATCGGATGTTCCGGTAGCGGCGATCACCCGTGCGGCGATGCCCGGGTCGAAGATCGCCTGCCCCTCGTTCACGGCAACGATCGCCCGAATGATGGCGTCCGGTTCGGCATCCTTGAGTAGGTAGCCACGGGCGCCAGCGTGCAACGCGTGGCGCAGGTGGGTGTCGTCGGAATGCATCGTGAGCACGAGCACCGCGACCTCGGGGTGGGAGGCGAGGATCGTCGTAGTGGCGACTTCACCGCCGTCGCCGGGCAGGTGCAGGTCCATCAGCACAACGTCCGGCCGGACAGCCTCGGTGACCTCGATGGCTTCCTGCGTGGTGGCCGCCTCCCCGACGATCTCGATGTCCTCGACCCGTCCGAGGAGGGCACGAAGGCCCTCCCGGAAGACCATGTGGTCATCGACGACCACCAGGCGGATCGGCGTCACGGTTCTACCGGGATCCGCGCCTGAAGTAAGGTCCCGCCATCCGGCGCGGCACCCAGGTCGAATACACCGCCGAGGGCCTGGACCCGGCTGCGCATGGAGGTGATGCCAATCCCGCTCACGTACGGTTGGCTCAGTCCGACGCCGTCGTCTGCTACCCGCACAACCAGCTCACCGGATTCGAGGGTCACAGCCACCTCGCAGTGCGAGGCGTGGGCATGTCGGACCACGTTGTTCAAAGCCTCGAGTACGACCAGGTAGGCCGCCTGCTCCACTGCCGTCGGCAACGATCCAGCGATCGTCGGCGCGGAACTGGATTCTCGGCATCTCGGGTGCGTCGAGCGTTGCGATGTAGTCCGCCAGCGCTGCCTCGAGCCCGCGATCCTCCACCGGCGCGGGTTGCAGGTCGTGGGCGAGCCGTCGGATCTCGGTTGCGGCGTTCCGCAGACGGGAGGCGAGCCGCTCGGCATCCTGCTCGTCGGCCGTGCCGGGGGCCATCCCCTTGCGCAATGCCTCGGCCGTCAGCCCCGCTCCGGCCAGCAGCGGGGCGATACCGTCGTGCAGGTCGCGCCCTAGCCGAGCGCGCTCCTCGGCCACAGTCTCCAGGGCTTGCCGGCGCGTCGACTGCAGCTCGTTGTCGCGGCGCAGCGCGTAGACCAAGCGCGGAGGTTTCGTTGGCGAGCTGGTCGAGCAGCGCCCGGTCGACCCGGCCGTAGGGTTCACCGGGGGTGCGTGGGCTGACCCGCATCTCGCCCAGCCGCTCGCCGCGGTACACCAGCGGCAACACCAGCGCAGCGTCTTGCTCCTCGCCCGTGACCGACACGGTCTCGATCTGCGGTCCGCGATGCAGGGCGAGGGCAACTGACGGCGAGCGAACCGCCGTCAGCCACCGTGCGGGTGATCGTGGCGTACACGGCGTTCTCGTCCTCGTCCCCGTTCGACAGGGTTGCGTGGAGCCGCGCCAGCACCCGTAGCGGGTCGCCCCGTTCGCCAAGGAACCGACGCTCCAGCCGGATCTGGATGCGCCGCCGTAACGGCTCGGCGGCCAGGACTGCGCCGGCGGCCACGGCCACAGCCACCCAGCGGTAGCGGGCTGCCACGACTTGGCCTGAGAGGGCGGCCAGTACGGCGAAGTAGACCCCGACGAAGAGGGCGGTGAGCGCGATGGTGAGGCCGCCGTACACCACCACGCGTCGGATGACGAGGCGGACGTCGTACAGGTGGTATTGCAGCACCGCGACCGCGATCGCGATCACGACTGCCAGCGGCCACAGCGCGAAGATCACGGTGGGCTCGATAGGTAAGGGGAGGCGGTCCGTAAGCGCGTGGACGAGGAAGGCGACGGCGATCATGATCACCGTCACGGTGGCGAACCCGACGATCTGCCGCCGCAGCAGAGGAGTGCCACGGCGCCAGCGGACGATCAGCGACGCGAGGGCGATCAGCCAGCCGAGGCCGACTACGGTCGACCAGAAGTACCACTCGTACAGATCGTTGACGGTCGGGAAGTTGTACTCGTTCTGCAGCGTCGCGATCACGACCAGTCCGGCCGACACTCCGAGCAGGGCCTTCCAGAGCCTTCCGGGCAGAGGTCCGTCGGGGTAGAGCTGAGGCAACACCGTCAACGAGAGCCCTAGGAAGAGGCCGGTCGCGATGCCGTTTGCGATGAACAAAGGGTCAGGGATGAAGCTCCCGTGCTTCAGCATTCCGTCCCACCAGAGCCCGGCCAGCAGCAGGGCAAGCCCGGCCAGCAGTCCGCAGATCAACAAGGCGCCGGCGGGCCAGCGCGCCTTGGGATAGCCGAGTAGCACCGCGCCGCCGATTGAGAACGCGATGGCCGCCGGCAGGAGCTCCCGCACCGGCCAGTAGCCGTACGTCCACAGAGCCGGATCGGCGTCGCTCGAACAGCACCCAGCCGACAACTGCCGCGGCCACCGCCACTCCGGCGAGCGCCAAGTCGCAGCGAAAGCGCAGGAGACCGGGACCTGGCGACGACCACCGGCTGGGCGAGTGGGAGCTCGGTCGCTCCTGGCACGCCCACCTGGTCGAGCTTGGATGCTGTCATGGCGTCACGATCGGACTCTTCCTTCCCGGGCGTCACGGGATGTGATCCCGGTTCGGACGGGAATCGCGATCTCTCTCACTGCAGTATCGCGGCCCGAGTCCGGTGTCAAGGGTCCGCTCGCCCCGGGCAGCCAGGCCTGACGGTCGGTCCGGTGGCAGTGGGGCGGGCGCGGAGCACTGTTGAGCGGGGTCAGTCCTAGACCGCTGCTCGTTGCAGATTGGTGAGGATGTCGTCCACCGTCTCCTCGGTGGTTTGCGTACTGCAGTCGAGCCAGTAGCCGATCTGTGCTGTCTCGCGACGCAGCACCTCATCGAGGGCCCCAGCCGACAAACGAAGGTGCGCGGCCTTCTTACGCATCTCCTCGCGCCACTCCAGGGCGGACACACTTGGGGACAGCACCACCAGATAGCGCTCAGGTGAGGCAATGCGCTTGACAAAGTCAGCGAGATCTTTGGCCAAGATCAGGTCTTGAACAATGGCGTCGAAACCGTCCTCGGCACAGCGGTCGGCAGCCATCGCCGCCAAGTCGTAGCGCAGATTGAGTTGAGCTATCGCATCGCCGCTCGGATTGGGCGTCATATCAGCGCGACCGCTCACCACCATCCTGCGGAACATGTCGCCGTGGATGTGAACCGACTTGGGCAGCCGAATTGCCAGGAGATCAGCCACCGTTGACTTTCCTGTTGCCATCGCGCCGGTGATCACGATGACTCTTCCCCGAGCAGACATCACAGAACGAAGTCTGTTGCGTCAGAGGGGCGAGAGCCAGCACCGACATCCCCTTTCGGCGAATGTCGTCGAATAGGCAACCATCGCTCGCTGCAACATCCGCATTAGCGGACTAGACTCCCGTTTTGTGCCGCATTATCGGATTGCCCAGGCCGCTTCACTGCTCGGGGTGTCAGACGACACCGTACGCCGCTGGCTCGACTCCGGTCGGCTACGTGCCAGCAGTGCTGGCGGCCCAACCACGATCGACGGGGCGGAGCTTGCCGCGCACGCGCAAGAGATTGCCACGGCACCAGAACTGGGCAGGCCGGTCGCCGAGAGTGCCCGAAACCGCTTCACTGGTCTGGTGACCCGCGTGATCAAGGACTCAGTGATGGCACAGGTCGACTTGCAGTGCGGTCCTTTTCGTGTGGTGTCGCTGATGTCAGCTGAGGCGGCAACCGAACTCCAGCTGGAGCCTGGAGTGCTCGCCGTGGCCGCGGTCAAGTCCACTCATGTCGTCGTGGAGATCCCGGCAGATCGATGAACCTGCCACCCACGCCCGCAGGCGACGCTTCAACTCCAAGCGCGATGCGCGAGCAGCTCAAAATAGGGCGTGTGGGTTTGCGCGAGCTTTTCCTTCCCGTACTGGGCAACTGGACTGGCGTCGAGCAGCAGGCCGCGTCACCCCTTGGTCCAGCGACCACGGCACGAGCAATGATCGTCTTCAAGCTCGACGTCGGTGATCAGGTCGTGGTGCAGGATTACCGGCGGGTGAGAGCTGACCGTGCGGAGTTCTCCGGACACGGAGTCTTCATGATCGACACGACCGACGGGACTGCTGGGGCTCCAGAGCTGCCCATCCTTTGGTGGTTCTTTGACTCCGAGGGCTATCCACCGCAGCCGGCGCGTGGCGGCTGGCATGCCGATGAACTGATCTTGGAGAAGAGCACGCCACGCGGTATCGCCGAGCATCGTTTCGCGGTTGCCGATGGGCTGCTCAGCTACCGGATTCGCGTACGGCTGGACCAAGCCACTGAGCTGGGCGGACTTGCTGAGCGGAACATACCGACGAATCAGCGGGCACTGAGACTCCTAGTGTCCCGCGAGCCACTGACTCAGACTGCGCAGCTGAAGCTGAGCTGATATCCGCTGGACGGATCGCCAGTCACGGTAGGCATCTGCAGGTCGTATCCATCGCGGAAGACGTTGTCAGTGTCCAGGCTCACGCGGCCCATGTTGCTGAGGCTCTGTTCATATCCGCTGGTCGCATAGACCGCCTGACAGGTGGCCTCGGGCAGGGCCATCTGCGATGTGGCGATCTTGTTCGCGCTGTTCGTGGCTTTGGCCAGGCTGGGGTACACCTCGAAATGGATGTGTGGCCAACGGCCTGAGTAACACGCCGGAAAGATCGTGGTGAACTTCACCTGGCCTTGGCCATCGGCCTCCTGGACGCCGCGCAGGTAATTCTCACCGGTAACGCCCTCGGAGTAGAGGGAGTATCTGCCTTCTCGGTCGCAGTGCCACACGTAGACTGCGCCGCCAGCCAGAGGTGCCTTGTTGCTGGCGTAGTCATTGATGGTCATCGTGATGCTGAGCGGCACACCCTCGGCCTTGGTGGTGCTGGACCCGAAGCTCGAGGTGATGTCCCGGCGTACGATGCCGCTCTGGTTCAGGACGTTTGCGCCATTGGAACCATCGCCCGGAAACGGGCCGCCGGTCTCCTCGGGGAGCTCGCCGTTCGCGGTGTCACTGGTCTGCGTGCTCTCGGGCGCAGCACCACCCGGGCCGCCGCCGGGCTGGCCTGCTGGGCGGCTGCCCGATGGAGAGCTCGCCGCTCCCGTGGTTGTGTCGCTCCCACACGCCCCAAGTGTGATCAGACCGGCGCCCGCGAGCCCAACGCCGGCAACCAGCTTGAGCATGCCCCGCCGGTGCAGCAGCCGTGGTAGGTCGTAGTCCAGGCCACGATCATGGTTCTCCAGATCCGTTTCGCGGTGGTTGACACGCATCATGATCAACTCTTTCCTCAATCGGAATATCGCTATAGCCGCTGGTGATCTGCGTCCAAGGCTAAAGCCGCGATCTGGCTCGTCCTGACCGAATTGGCTCATTCATACGGCACAGCACAGATGCTCACAGCACATCCACAGCGTGCGACTGCCTGCTGTCTGAGGTCGCGAGCAGAATGAATCCGTGCCATCGACTGAGATACGGGAAGGAACCTTCAGCGGTGGACTGCCCTACCTCGTGCTGGGTTCGGGCGAGCCACTGGTCTATCTGTGCGGATTCACGACGAATCACCGAAACCCGAGGCCTGGCCTGGAGCGAACCCTCACCCTGCGGACGCTGACCCCGTTGGCTAAGGCCGGTTTCGAGGTCTACTTCACCAACCGCTGGCCCGGGATGGCCGCCGACACCACTTTCGCCGAGGTAGCCGAGCGGCATGCCGAGGCGATTCGCGACCACTTCGGCAAGCCGGTGGACGTGCTCGGCGCACAGCACCGGCGGATCGCTGGCGCTGCAGCTGATCGCAGACCGCCCTGATGTGGTGCGCAAGGCAGTGGTTGCCTCCGCTGCGTACACGCTCGGTCCGCTTGCCAAGCAGGCGCAGCTGGAACTGTTGCGTGCCATCGAGGCGACCGGTCGCTATCTCGGCCGAGGCCATCCTGGACGCGATGGGTGGCAACGATCCGCAATCGCGATGGGTTCGAACCTTGCTCACGCCTCTCGCGATGGTGGCTGCCAGGCGCGTCACTATTGAGAATCCGACGGACACGATCGCCATGCTGCGCGCTGAGGACGCCTTCAACGTTCGTGATCGGCTCGGCGACATCCAGACCGAGACACTCGTGATCTGCGGCGCACAGGACTACTTCTGGACTCCGGAGATGTTCGCGGAGACGGCATGTCGGCTGCCGCGGGGAAAGCTGATCATGTATCCGAACCGTGGGCACGCGCTCATCACTGCCCCAGAGTTCTTCCGGGACGTCACTGCCTTCCTCCGCGGCAGGACGTAGCCTGACACGGTGGCAAGACTCGACTCGGTCAACCTCGGCCACCCGAGACCCAATCCCCACAAGGACTCGGGCTGGACGGGCATTGGTAAGCAGCCCACCGATGGACCGGTAGAGGTGCGTGCACCCGGGCCGAGGACGAGTGGTCTCGGCAGCGGCCTGGTCGGGGATTTCATCGGCGACGGAAAGCATCACGGTGGCGACGGGCAGGCCGTCTATGCCTTCCAGCGAGAGGACCTCGACGAGTGGGAGCGCCGGCTTGGACGCCGGCTACCCAACGGCTTCTTCGGTGAGAACCTCACCACCGTCGGACTTGAGGTCAACGACGCGCGGCTGGGTGAGCGTTGGCGCGTCGGCAGTGAGGTGGTCCTTCAGGTGACAACCCCACGCATTCCGTGCTCTACATTCCGCGGCTGGATGGGGCAGAAGGGTTGGGCGAGGATGTTCACCGCGGCCGGGCGGCCCGGGGCATACCTGAGCGTGATCACACCTGGCGCGATCCGAGCTGGCGATTCCATCGAGGTGGTACGCCAGCCTGATCATGATGTGACGATCTCTTTGGCCTTCCGCGCCACGACGACTGAGCGCGATCTGCTACCGCGGCTGCTGGCTGCTGAGGCGTACCTCGATGATGGAACGATCGAGATGGTACGCAGGCGGGAAGTCTTCCTGCTGGATTAGCCGCAGCGTGAGAGAGCTCGATTTTCGGCGTCGTCAAAACCGGGAATAGAAGCGGCTTCTGCAGCGCTGTTGACAGAGGTTGCTTTGTTGCACCCCGAGGCTTTTGACCCTGGGATGGGCAACGGATAGCCTTGATCCTTGGTGTTCGGGCCAGCCCGACACTTTGTGCGTGCCCGAATGTCTTGTGCCGGCGGTGTTCGCACGCTGACTTGCCGGGAAGATCCGACGGGTCGCAGCCACTCAACACGAAAGAAAAGAGATATAACGCGGTGCCCACAATTCAGCAGCTGATCCGCAAGGGTCGCGAGGACAAGGTGAGCAAGACCAAGACGCCTGCGCTCAAGGGTTCGCCTCAGCGTCGCGGCGTGTGCACTCGCGTGTACACGACGACGCCGAAGAAGCCGAACTCGGCCCTGCGGAAGGTCGCTCGTGTCCGGCTGTCCTCTGGGGTCGAGGTCACCGCGTATATCCCAGGCGTTGGCCACAACTTGCAGGAGCACTCGATGGTGCTGGTCCGCGGAGGGCGGGTGAAGGATCTGCCCGGTGTTCGGTACAAGATCATCCGTGGCTCGCTGGATACCCAGGGTGTGAAGAACCGCAAGCAGGCGCGTAGCCGCTACGGCGCAAAGAAGGAGAAGTAATGCCTCGCAAGGGTCCGGCCCCGAAGCGCCCCGTGATCGCTGACCCCGTTTACGGGTCGCCGCTGGTGAGTCAGCTGGTCAGCAAGATCTTGTGGAACGGCAAGAAGACGGTCGCCCAGAACATCGTCTACACCGCGATGGAGGGAACACGGACCAAGACCGGGGTCGATCCCGTACAGACGCTGAAGCGGGCGCTGGACAACGTCCGGCCCTCGCTGGAGGTCAAGAGCCGCCGCGTCGGTGGTGCGACGTACCAGGTGCCGGTCGAGGTCAAGCCTGCCCGAGCGACCACGTTGGCGATGCGCTGGCTGGTGAGCTTCGCCCGGCAGCGTCGTGAGAAGACCATGGCCGATCGGCTCATGAACGAGATCCTCGACGCCTCGAACGGCCTCGGCGCCGCCGTCAAGCGCCGCGAGGACACCCACAAGATGGCTGAGGCGAACAAGGCCTTCGCCCACTACCGCTGGTAATTACGCCGAGTTGTCAGCCTCTCAGCCGGCTATAGCACGCTGAGACGCTGACAAGTCAGGAACTCTTATGGCTGTCGACATCAAAACCGACCTGTCCAAGGTCCGCAATATCGGGATCATGGCCCACATCGACGCGGGCAAGACGACGACGACCGAGCGCATCCTCTTCTACACCGGAATCAACTACAAGATCGGTGAGGTGCACGAGGGCGCCGCCACTATGGACTGGATGGAGCAGGAGCAGGAGCGGGGGATCACGATCACCTCCGCTGCTACGACGTGCCATTGGAAAGATCATCAGATCAACATCATCGACACCCCGGGGCACGTCGACTTCACCATCGAGGTGGAACGTTCGTTGCGAGTGCTCGATGGGGCCGTTGCCATCTTCGACGGCGTGGCCGGAGTAGAACCACAAAGCCAGACTGTATGGCGGCAGGCTGACCGCTACCGTGTGCCACGCATCTGCTTCGTGAACAAGCTCGACCGTACGGGCGCCAGCTTCGAGCACTGCGTAGAGACGATCAAGAATCGGCTCAGTGCTATTCCCGCTGTGGTGCAGCTGCCGATTGGCTCTGAAGCGAACTTCATCGGCGTCATCGACCTGATCAAGATGCGCGCCCTGACGTGGCGCGGTGAGACGAAGATCGGTGAGGATTACACAGTCGAGGAGATCCCCGCTGAACTTGCTGATCAAGCACAGGAAGCTCGCCATGCGCTCATCGAGCTGGTGGCCGACTACGACGATCACATGATGGAGGCATTCCTGACCGACGAGGAGTCGATCACTCCGGAGCTCCTGCAGGACTCGATCCGTCGTGCGGTGCTCGCCTCCAGGATCACCGCCGTACTGTGCGGCAGCGCTTTCAAGAACAAAGGGGTGCAGCCGCTGCTGGACGCTGTCATCAGCTTCCTGCCGTCGCCGCTGGATGTCCCCGCCATCATCGGGTTCAAGCCCGGCGACGAGTCGGTCACGATCGAGCGGCACCCGACCGACAAAGATCCTTTTGCGGCCTTGGCCTACAAGATCGCGGCTGATCCTCATCTGGGCCGGCTGACGTATATCCGCGTCTACTCCGGCAGGCTCGAGGCCGGCTCGACTGTGCAGAACGCGACCAAGGGGCGTAAGGAACGGATCGGGAAGATCTACCAGATGCACGCGAACAAGCGGCAAGAGATTGCATCCGTTGGCGCCGGGCAGATCGTTGCGGTCATGGGCCTCAAGGACACCACCACGGGCGAGACGCTGGCCGACATCGCCCATCCAGTCCAGCTGGAGTCGATGGACTTCCCCGCACCGGTGATCGAGCAGGCCATCGAGCCAAAGACCAAGTCCGATCAGGAAAAGCTGGGAATGGCAATCCAGCGACTGGCCGAAGAGGATCCCACCTTCCGGGTTCATACCGACGACGAGACTGGTCAGACAATCATCGCTGGGATGGGTGAGCTGCACCTGGAGATCTTGATCGATCGGATGAAGCGTGAGTTCAGGGTCGGGGCCAACATTGGCAAGCCGCAGGTCGCCTATCGCGAGACGCTGCGGCGGCCGGTGGAAAAGGTTGAATACACCCATAAGAAGCAATCGGGCGGCTCAGGTCAATACGGTCGTGTGATCATCAACGTGGAGCCGCAGCCGGCGGGCTCGGGTTATGAGTTTGTCAATCAGATCACTGGCGGCCGCATCCCCAGGGAATACATCCCGGCCGTTGACGAGGGCATCCAGGACGCCATGCAATTTGGCGTGCTGGCCGGCTATCCGGTGGACGACGTGAAGGTCACACTGATCGACGGCGCGTATCACGATGTCGACTCCTCCGAGCTCGCCTTCCGGGTCGCCGGCTCGATGGTCTTCAAGGAGGCGGCCCGTCGCGCCGATCCCGCGCTGCTGGAGCCGGTGATGGCAGTCGAGGTGACCACTCCGGAGGCTTACCTCGGCACGGTGATCGGTGACCTCAATGCACGGCGTGGCCATGTTCAGGCGATGAACGACCTGCATGGCAACAAGGTCGTGCAGGCGCTCGTGCCGCTTTCGGAGATGTTCGGCTACGTCGGTGACCTTCGGTCCAAGACCTCGGGTCAGGCCTCGTACTCGATGGAGTTCCACTCCTATGCCGAGACCCCGAAGAATATCGCCGAGGAGATCATCCAGAAGGCACGAGGGGAATGAGATCAACCACAACGATCCCGTTTGACCTGAGCGGAATCGTCCACAAAACTTAGGCCGGGTCAAATCGGCCAGTTGGCTAGTAACCCAAGAAACGCCCCGCGACCAGCGTGGCAACATCCAGGAGGAGCCTCAGTGGCAAAGGCGAAGTTCGAGCGGACAAAGCCGCACGTCAACATTGGCACCATCGGGCACATCGACCACGGAAAGACCACCTTGACCGCGGCGATTACCAAGGTGCTGCACGACAAGTTTCCGACCCTGAACCAGGTGTCGGCGTTTGAGCAGATCGATAAGGCACCGGAGGAGCGTCAGCGCGGTATCACGATCTCGATCGCACATGTGGAGTACCAGACCGAGAAGCGGCATTACGCGCACGTCGACTGCCCCGGCCACGCTGACTACATCAAGAACATGATCACCGGCGCGGCACAGATGGACGGCGCCATCCTGGTCGTCGCGGCGACTGACGGTCCGATGCCGCAGACTCGCGAGCACGTTCTGCTGGCTCGCCAGGTCGGTGTCCCTGCGATCGTGGTGGCACTGAACAAGTGCGACATGGTTGACGACGACGAGATTTTGGAGCTGGTCGAGCTCGAGGTTCGCGAGTTGCTCACCGACTACGAATTTCCGGGCGACGACCTCCCGGTGATCAGGGTCGCAGCGCTTCCGGCACTGAATGGTGACGCCACATGGAGCGACTCGGTCATGGAGCTGATGGATGCAGTCGACAGCTACATTCCCCAGCCAATCCGCGAGGTCGACAAGCCATTCCTCATGCCAGTCGAGGATGTCTTCACCATCACTGGCCGCGGCACCGTCGTTACCGGGCGTATCGAGCGCGGCGTGATCAAAGTCATGGAGACCGTGGACATCATCGGCATCCGCGAGACGAAGCAGAGCACGACAGTCACCGGCGTGGAGATGTTCCGCAAGTTGCTTGACGAGGGTCAAGCGGGCGAGAACGTTGGCCTCCTGCTGCGCGGTACCAAGCGCGAGGACGTCGAGCGCGGCATGGTTGTGATCAAGCCAGGCACAACGACTCCGCACACCGATTTCGAGGCTCGGGTCTACATCCTCTCGAAGGAGGAGGGCGGCCGCCACACGCCGTTCTTCAACAACTACCGTCCCCAGTTCTACTTCCGTACCACTGACGTGACAGGTGTCGTGAACCTTCCGGAAGGCACCGACATGGTCATGCCCGGTGATAACACCGACATGTCTGTGCAGCTCATCCAGCCGATCGCCATGGAGGAGGAGCTGAAGTTCGCCATCCGTGAGGGAGGCCGTACGGTCGGCGCCGGCCGCGTGACGAAGATCATCAAGTAATCGTCACGGGCGTCTGATCCTTGATCGAGAGCTACCCCGGACTTCAGCTGAAGTCCGGGGTAGCTCTCGTTCCACTCTGACGGCAGAGTTAGATGGTCACAGCTGTGATCATCTAACTCCAGCTTTGACTCTAGGAGGTCATCGTGGCAGGCACCGTAGCTCGCGTCACTGAGATCAGCGCCAGGTCCGACACCAGTTTCGAAGACGCTGTGAGGCTTGGTCTCGATCGGGCGAATGCGACACTGCGGGGTGTCACGTCGGGCTGGGTCAAGGAGCAGTCGGTGGACGTGGAGAACGGCGTCATTGTTGGCTACCGCGTCAACTTGCTGGTCACCTTCGTCCTCGAGTAACTGTCTATCGAGAGCTGCTCGCGCAATCGCGCGTGGAGTCCGCCTACTTCGTCGTCGCTCGCAGAGGAAAGAACGCCTCCGCTCGTTCCTCCTCAGCACGGCGGCGCGCGATTTCCCGACGCTCGCAGCTAGTTCTGATCACCCTGCCGCTAGCAGTGCGACCGGGTAAGTGGCCAGCAGATCTTCGAGAGCAACAGTTCCCTTCCAGCGCCGGCCAGTTAGCACGTCGACGTGTGGTGCCGAGATGTCAATGGTGGTCTGACGCCAGCCGCCAGCGGCAGCGAGGCCTACGGGGAGTCGAGTTGCCAGCGTGATCGCTCCGCCACGGTCAAAGCCGATCAGGTGGTGCTGGGCCGGACCGCTGGCGTCGACCGATCGGTACCCGCTGAACCATTCGGGCTTCTTGCGACGGAGCCGAAGGGCCTGGCGGGTAACCCAGAGTTTCGCCGCGCCGGTTTCGTCGATGCCAGGCGGATCATCGCCGAGCGATTCCAGATGCCGCCTGCGCTCGGCAAAGTCGACCGGTCGCCGGTTGTCCGGATCTACCAGCGCGTCCTCCCAGAGCTCGGTGCCCTGGTAGACATCCGGCACGCCCGGCATGGTCAGCTGAATGAGCTTTTGGCCAAGCGCATTGGACCAGCCGGGGGCTGTGATCAGCCCGTCGAGCTGGTCCCATGCAGCGCGCAGCCGCGGATCGTCGTACGCGGCATCGACGGCCTCATGGACCGCGGTTTCGTACGAGCTGTCAGGCGCAGTCCAGGTTGTGCCATCGCTTGCCTCACGCATTGCCTTTTCGGCATACGCGTGCATTCGCGCACGCTCGATCGGCCCCGTGCCGGCGAGCGTCTGCGCGAGGAAATACCCGAACAGGCGGTTCGGGATCGTGGTCATCCTCAAGAACAGCTCCGCGAAGCCCGCCCAGGTCTCAGGAATCTCCGACAGGACCGCCAGCCGGGCGCGGACATCCTCACCGCGCTTGGTGTCGTGGGTCGACAGACTTGTCATCGACGCGGGCTGATCGCTCAGTCTCGATACCTGCAGTGCGTGAAAATCCTGCAGCGAGATGCCGAACTGGCCCGGATCGCCGCCCACCTCGTTGAGCGCGATGAAGCGCGAATACCGGTAATACGCGGTGTCCTCGACGCCCTTGGCCATCGCTGCGCCGCTCAGCTGCTGCATGCGTAGCGCCAGATCGTCATAATGATCATGGAGGCGAGGACTGAGTTGCTCAATGGTGCCGGCCAGATCTGGCCGTCGCTTCGCAGCCGTTGCCAGGGCATGATCAAGATCAGCAACGCCGTCCGGCAGGTAGCAGCGGTAGACCTCGAATGCAATCGCGATCTCGGCAAGCGCCGGCCCCGCGTCAGGAATCTCGGGAGCCAACGCCGCCATCCGTCGCACCTCCGCAGGCAGCAGAGTGTTCACCACCAAACGCTTGCCAGCCTCGATGTGATCCGCGATCGTCCGCTCGTCCCCAGTCAGCCGCACATAGCTGGCCGTGAACTCTGCCTCATGATCATGATCAATGAAGACCCCATTCACCTCGCGCATCGCGTCGTACCCGGTAGTACCGGCAACCGGCCACGTTCTCGGCAGCTCCTCACCCGGCTCGAGGATCTTCTCAACGGTGATCCAGTGCTCTGAGGCAAACGATCGCAGCCGGTGCAGATAGCCAAGTGGATCCCGCAGGCCGTCGGGGTGGTCGATACGCAGCCCAGCCACGCCTGCCTCGCACCAACTTCGGATGAGTGCGTGCGTAGCCGAAAAGACCTCGGGATCCTCAACCCGTACGCCGGCGAGTGTGGTGATGGCAAAGAAGCGGCGATAGTTGATCTCGCTGTTGCCCCGTGAGTGATGGATCAGCTGGTAATGCTGCCGGTCATGCACTGCCGCGACATCCTCGCCCTCGGACCAGCTCCCAGGGGCCAGCGGAAAGCGGTGCTCGAAGTAGCGCAGCTCGCCATCGACCACGGTCAACTGTGGATCATCCCCCAGGACTGGGACGACGATCCGGCCCCGGCTCCAGTCGATGTCGAACCATGAGGCGTACCGGGAGTCCTTCCCGAGTCGGAGAACGTCCCACCAGGCTGGATTCTCGATCGGATGCGCGATTCCAAGGTGGTTCGGCACGATGTCGATGATCACGCCGAGCCCGGCCTGGCGCGCACTGATCATGAGCCGTTCCAGCGCCTCCGCCCCGCCGCGGTCATGATCGACACGGGAGACATCAGTCGTGTCGTAACCATGATCAGAACCGATCGTCGACTGAAGTACTGGTGACAGGTAGACCGCTCCGACGCCGAGCTCGCTGAGGTAGCCGATGACCCGGGCGGCATCGTCCAATGTGAACCTGCGGTTGATCTGCAGGCGATAGGTCGAGGAGGGGATCGTCACCGCTCGACCCTAATGGACGATCGCCGAGCGGCGACCGTGGCCCATCAGGGCATGCCAGCCTCCTCGGCGGAAGGTCCGAACCCCTGACGAAACCTACGTCTACGTTGGTTGCAGCGGTCTGCATGGTCGCAACTGTGCAGACCGTGCGGAACCTACGTGAACGTAGGTTCGACACCCGGGGTATGGGTTGAAAGCGAGCCAAGCGCCAGGGTCAGAGCATGATCACGAAGCCGCTACGACGTGGATCGGCCCCTCCACCGAGGGGACCGAGCGCCGACACCCCCCCGAAGTAGGGGTCTCGGTGGTCAGCGATCGCCGTCTTGTAGCCCTCCGCCTCGAGTGACCGGATCACGTGAGAGAAGAAGCCCGGCTCCAGCCTGACCAGAGCGGGCAGCGCAGCGAGCCGAGGTGCATCGATCGCATCCTGCGGCGCCGCGCCCTGCAGCATCCGCAGGACGACCTGCACCAGAGCCGGACGGATCCGGCTGCCGCCCGCTGCGCCCGCGATCGCGGCCAGCTGCCCATGATCATCCAGCGCGATCAGGGGTGACATCATCGAGCCCATCCGGACGCCAGGGTGCACCAGCCCTCGAACCAGCTCTCCTTCACCCAACATCGAATTGAGGTGGACGCCGTAGCCTGGCACCCAGACTCCGGAGCCGAGGCCGAGGCTGGTGGTGATCACACAGCCGTTGCCGTGCTCGTCGACGGCGACGATGTTGGTCGTCTCCGCCCGTTTGCTCGGTGCTCGCAAAGCGTCGATCAGCGCGGCCGCGGAGTGGACATCCGTTGTCGGATCCCCAGCTACCACCGGCGCCACCCGTTCCATCGTGCCGAGCAGATCATCAAGATCATTACCGCGGGCGTGCACCGTGAAGTCGTTCACCCGAACTGATCGCGGTGTCGACTCAATCACGTGATATGCGTCGAGATCCTCCTGGCTCAGGGCGCCTCCGTTGGAGACGGCGACGACCAGGGCGTCCGCGTACGCGCCGTGGTAGAACGCGTGGGGATCTCGCAGCATGAGCTCGTAGGCTCGGTGATGATCAGGATGTCGCAACGGGTCACCGGCTTGCAGGTAGGAGCCGTCCGAACGCTGATAGACCTCAACACCTTCCCCGACGCACATCGCAGCGGCAACCCGCGGGAGCACCTGGGCATGCATCGCAGGGAAAGGGGTGCCGTAAGACGCCTCCCTGCCCGGTGCGGTGACGGTGGCCCAGGAGAGCCGGCCCCACCTCTGCCACAGATAGTGAGCGCCGGCGGGGATCCCCGGCACGGCAACCGTGGCGGGCCCGATCTCGTACGGAACGTGCTGGCCGATGAAGATCACTTCGATCGACGTCGCATGACTTGGCCGCTTGCCGCCGAGGCCCGGGACGCTGACGAAGAAGTCCAAACAACGCACCTGGGTGGTCGCGGCGTCGTAGACCGTCGCGAAACCACCGCCGCCGAGTCCAGTGAAGATCGTCTCCGCGGCACAGCTGACCAGCATCATCGCGACCGCGGCATCGACCGCGCTACCGCCGCGGGAGAGAATGTCAGCGCCTGCCTGCGCGGTCGATGGGTGCCCAGCGGCTACTCCGGCCCGGATCTTCATCGCAGCCCGTTTCTCACCCCTGGGAGCCTAGTGGTCGCAAGCTGTCGTGACCGATGAAGCCGCATCGCCGAAGCCGTTCCCGGCCAGCATGCGTTTGGACTGAGAAGCTGAACCCGTCGGGCTCATGGGTCGTCTGAGAGGGTGATGAAGACGTTGGTGACGCCACTGCTCTGGACGAGCAGGCGAGGCACATCGGAGTACTGGCTGCTCGCCGCATGTGGGCCGATCGTGCTCGGGGCCGCGCTTTTGGGCTGGCAGCTCGGCTGGCTGTCCGCATCCACCGCAGCATTCTGCTTCCTGGTGCTGGCCACCTTGGTCGCGAGGCATTCCCGTGCAAGAACTTTCGGCATCGCGGACGTGGTGACCCTGGTACGAGGGCTGGGCGTCTGCTTTCTGGCGGGCCTCGCGCTGCAGGCCTTGGCCGGCGGCCTCGAGAGGCATGGACTGCTGACCATGATCATCATGGGCACGCTGTGTCTGGTGCTCGACGGTGTGGACGGCTGGGTCGCGCGGGCCAGGGGAGAGGCCAGCGCCTTCGGAGCCAGATTCGATGTAGAGACGGACGCGGCCATGCTGGTGGTGCTGAGTGTTGCTGTGGCAGCAGTCGGGATCGCCGGCTGGTGGGTGCTGGCAATCGCTGCGCTGCGATACAGCTATGTCGCCATGTCCGTCCTGGTGCCCGCGTTGCGCACCCCGCTGCCGTACCGGTACTCCGGGAAAGTGATCGCGGTCGTACAGGCAGTCGCCCTACTTGCCGCATTGACATTCGGACTGACACATGTCGAGCACTGGGTGCCAACAACCTTCCTGCTGGCTGCGCTTGCCTTACTGTGCTGGTCGTTCGGCCGTAGCGTGATCTGGCAACTCCGCCACTCCTGAGGGTCAGCAGACGGGTAGCGTGGATCGCGGATCCGCGCTGCGGGCACTGGCAAATAGCGCGCCGCCGGGTCGGCAGAGGAGCAGCCCGTTAGCTGCGAGCGTCGGAAATCGCGCGCCGCCGCACGGAGGAGGAGGAGCGGAGGTTCTTCCTCTGCGAGCGACGACGACGGCGGGGGATTCACAGAGCGCGATTGCGCGAGCAGCAAGCCCAAAAGAGGGGAGCAACCAATGAGAGCCCTGAAGATTGTTGGGATCGTGTTCGGGATCTTGCTCTTGCTGACCGGCGGTGGGCTTGCTGCCGGCTCCGTGCTGGCCAACAAGGGGCAAGCCGCATTCCAGGAGCAGTTGACCCAGTCGGGTTATGCCGGCCCAGTTCAGGGAACGGTGCAGTCTGTCAGTCAGAGGGACTCGGTGATCGTCACGGTCAGCTACACCGACAGTCAGGGCAAGCAGCAGACGGGCCGGGGGACTTTTGCCGGCGGCCAGCCACCCCAAGTTGGCGACACCGTGTCGACCTACTACAGCACGAGCGACCCGAGCCAGGTGGTGGTCGTCAACCTGCCCGGCCTCGGTGATCTGAGCGCGATCGCGGACACCCTCAGGACCGCCGCGATCATCTGCCTGATCGTTGGCGCTTTGTTGCTGCTGGCCGGAATTCTTGGACTGGCATTGGGCAAGAAGCAGCCGGCAGCCGTCACACCAGGACCGATGTACCCGACCGGTCCGCCGCAGCAGCCGCCCGCCCCCTATCAGCCCCAGCCCTATCCGCCGCAGCAGCCGCCGGCGCAGCAGTACCCGCCGCAGCAGCCGCCACCTGGTCAGGGGTACCCACCGCAGCAGCCGGGCCAGCCGTATCCGCCTCAGCAGCAGTACCCCGGCCAGCAGTACCCGCCTGAGCAATAGCCGTTCAGGACGAGTTGTCCCAGATTTGATCTAGCCAAGGGTCTCTGACAGAATCGTCAGGTTGCTCCGACGGGGTCGCCGGGGTGAGCTATGCCGGTCGGGCCTGATTTTCAAGCCTGGTCGCAAGGTCGCCGGACCGCGAGACCCTTGACCTGCTCGGTTGCCTGGACGCCCGGTCCGGGGCCGGGCCACCTCCTCAGCACGTAAGTGACGGGTGTGGTGCGCCGAACGCTGGTCGACACGCCCGACCACGGGGGTCGAAGCGAGCGGGTTGCCGGCCCGTGAGCAAGCAACAACCGAGCGGGCGTACGCCCGTAGCACAAGACAGCAGAACACCATGCCGGAAGCTCATGGGTGGCACCTCAGCTACCCGTGGCCCAAGGACGAGAAGAAGGACGAACGGTGGCGGGACAAAAGATCCGCATCAGGCTCAAGGCCTACGACCACGAGGTCATCGACTCGTCGGCGCGCAAGATCGTCGACACCGTGACTCGTACGGGCGCGAGGGTTGCCGGCCCGGTGCCACTGCCCACGGAGAAGAACGTGTACTGCGTCATCCGCTCCCCGCACAAGTACAAGGACAGCCGGGAGCACTTCGAGATGCGGACGCACAAGCGTCTCATCGACATCATTGACCCGACTCCCAAGACCGTCGACTCTTTGATGCGGCTCGACCTGCCAGCCGGTGTCGACATCGAGATCAAGCTCTGAGGAACGATCAACGATGAGCGCCACCAAGACAGAACGCACACTCAAGGGCCTGCTGGGCACCAAGCTCGGCATGACCCAGCTGTGGGACGCCAACAACCGCATCGTTCCGGTGACCGTGGTCCAGGCAGGTCCTTGTGTCGTGACCCAGGTCCGAACGCCTGATGTCGACGGCTACTCAGCCGTCCAGCTCGGCTTCGGTGCCGTCAAGGCCAAGCAGCTCACCAAGCCCAGCGCTGGGCACTTTGAGAAGGCCGGGGTGACGCCGCGCAAACATCTGGTGGAGATTCGGACCAGCGACGCCGGAGAATACAGCCTCGGTCAGGAGCTCAACGCCGACACCTTCGCCGAAGGGGACGTCATCGACGTGACCGGTGTCAGCAAGGGCAAGGGCACTGCCGGTGTGATGAAGCGGCATGGCTTCTCTGGCCTTCGCGCATCGCATGGTGTGCACCGCAAGCACCGCTCGCCGGGATCGATCGGCGGCTGCGCCACTCCAGGCCGGGTCTTCAAGGGCCTCCGGATGGCCGGGCGGATGGGTGTCGAGCGCGTCACCGTGCAGAACCTCACCGTGCATGCGGTCGACACCGAGCGCGGCCTGATCTTGATCAAGGGCGCGATCCCGGGCAACAAGGGCGGCTTGGTCGTCCTGCGGAGCGCTGCCAAGAAGGGAGAGAAGGCATGAGCGAGACTCGTACGGTCGATGTGCTCGACGGGAAGGGCGCCAAGTCCGGTACCGCCGAGCTGCCTGCCGAGCTCTTCGACGTGCCCGCGAATATCCCGCTGATCCACCAGGTCGTCACGGCTCAGCTGGCGGCAGCGCGTCAGGGCACTCACGCCACGAAGAGCCGTGGCGAGGTGCGCGGCGGCGGCGCCAAACCCTATCGTCAGAAGGGCACCGGCCGCGCCCGCCAGGGCTCGAAGCGCGCACCGCAGTACGTCGGTGGTGGCATCGTCCACGGACCGCGGCCACGCAGTTATGCGCAACGTACGCCCAAGAAGATGATCACCGCTGCGCTGCGCGGCGCGCTCTCCGACCGGGCTCGCGATGGCCGTGTCTACGTGGTCTCGGACCTGGTATCCGGCGATTTGCCATCCACCAAAGCCGCCCTCACCGCGCTGAACGCCGTGACCACCTCAGACAAAGTGCTCGCCGTCATCCATCGGGACGAGGATCTCGCCTGGTTGAGCCTGCGCAACGTGGTGAGCGTGCAAGTGATCTCGGTCGACCAGCTCAACGCCTATGACGTACTTGTCAACGACGAGGTGGTCTTTACCTCAGCCGCGCTGCAGGCCTTCGTGGCTGGCCCGGCGGCAATGCGGCCTGAGCCCTTCGACAAGCTCAGGACGGCGCCTGTCGAAGGCCGCGATGATGCCCTTCGACAAGCTCAGGGCGCATCTGAGGAGCAAGCTCAGGGCGCATCTGAGGAGCAAGCTCAGGGCGCATCTGAGGAGCAAGCTCAGGGCGCATCTGAGGAGGATGAGAAGTGACCAGCATCAAGATTCGTGATCCTCGCGACATCCTGCTTGCACCGGTGGTGAGCGAGAAGAGCTATGCGCTGCTGGACGAGAACAAGTACACCTTCCTGGTGAACCCGGAGGCGAACAAGACCGAGATCAAGATCGCCGTGGAGTCAGTATTCAAGGTCCGGGTCACTGATGTGAACACGCTGAACCGGCAAGGCAAGACGCGGCGTACCAGATACGGCCACGGCAAGCGTCCTGATACGAAACGCGCGATCGTCACCGTCGCCGCAGGCGAACGCATCGACATCTTCTCCTCACCGGGCAGCTGATCAGGAAACAAGGAACATCACATGGCTATCCGTAAGTACAAGCCCACGACGCCGGGCCGCCGCGGCAGCAGCGTCGCTGACTTCGTCGAGCTGACCCGATCCACCCCGGAGAAGGCGCTAGTTTTCCCCAGCCCCAAGACAGGCGGTCGGAACAACGCTGGCAAGATCACCACCCGACATATCGGTGGTGGCCACAAGCAGGCCTACCGGCTGATCGACTTCAAGCGCTACGA
Source organism: uncultured Actinomycetota bacterium (assembly GCA_963744455.1). Classification (GTDB taxonomy): domain Bacteria; phylum Actinomycetota; class Actinomycetes; order Propionibacteriales; family Propionibacteriaceae; genus Microlunatus. Next base: position 24,162 of record CAVUTQ010000001.1, read on the forward strand.
CAAGGACGGCGTACCGGCCAAGGTCGCACACATCGAGTACGACCCGAACCGCACCGCGCGGATCGCGCTCTTGCACTTCGCTGACGGCGAGAAGCGATACATCATCGCGCCGGAGGGCCTCCGTCAAGGCAGCGAAGTTGAGGCTGGCGAGCGGGCCGACATCAAACCGGGCAACAACTTGCCGCTGCGCAACATCCCGGTCGGTACCACAATTCACGCAGTCGAACTCCGGCCCCGCGGTGGCGCCAAGCTCGCCCGCTCCGCTGGCGCGAGCATTCAGCTGGTCGCCCGCGAGGGCAAGAACGCCACACTCCGGATGCCGTCGGGCGAAATGCGGATGGTCGACGTACGCTGCCGCGCCACCGTGGGCGAGGTCGGCAACGCCGAGCAGTCCAACATCAGCTGGGGCAAGGCCGGCCGCAACCGCTGGAGGGGTAAGCGGCCGAGCGTTCGCGGGGTCGCAATGAACCCCATCGACCACCCGCACGGTGGTGGTGAGGGCAAGACGTCCGGTGGACGTCACCCGGTCTCGCCATGGGGTCAACCCGAGGGCCGGACTCGTGACAAGAACAAGCCGAGTTCTCGCTTGATCATCCGTCGCCGCAAGACCGGCAAGAAGCGCTGAGCAGGAGCACAGAAGAGATGCCACGCAGTTTGAAGAAGGGGCCCTTCGTCGATGATCACTTGGCCAAGAAGGTCGAGGTGCAGAACACGCGAGGGACCAAGAATGTGATCAAAACCTGGTCACGACGCTCCATGATCGTGCCGGACATGATCGGCCACACGATCGCGGTGCACGACGGCCGCAAGCATGTGCCGGTGTTCATCACCGACTCGATGGTGGGTCACAAGTTGGGAGAGTTCGCCCCGACCCGTACCTTCCGTGGCCATGTCAAGGACGACCGGAAGTCTCGCCGGCGCTGACGCGCGGTGAGTGCTGATAGAGAAGGAATTTGAACAGATGAGCAAGGACTCACGTCCCAGCCGCCGCCAGGCGTTGCTCGGCGACCGTCCTGGTTCGTACGCGATCGCGCGCCAGGTCCGGATGTCACCGACGAAAATTCGCCGCGTCGTGGACATGGTCCGCGGCATGGACGTCGAGGATGCCCTGAACACATGTCGGTTTGCTCCCCAGGCGGCGAGCGAGCCGGTCTACAAGGTGATCGCCAGCGCTGCCTCCAACGCGGAGCTGACCGGCAACCTGAAGCGAGCAGACCTGTATGTATCGCAGGCGTTCGTGGACCAGGGAGTCACTATCCGACGGATCCGCCCGCGGGCTAGGGGCGGTTGGGGTCGCATCCTCAAGCGCTCCAGTCACATCACCGTTGTCGTCGAACCTCGAACTGAGCATGCAACCCGCGGGCCGGCAACCACCCGCTCGAAGGAGAAGTGAGCATGGGTCAGAAGATCAATCCGTACGGTTTCCGCCTTGGCATCACCACTGATCACAAGAGTCGCTGGTACGCAGACAAGCTCTACTCCAACTACATCGGCGAGGACGTCAAGATCCGCCGGTTGTTGACCAAGGGCTTGGAGCGAGCCGGGATCTCCTCGGTGGAGATCGAGCGCACTCGTGACCGGGTGCGGGTGGACATCTTCACAGCGCGCCCGGGCATCGTCATCGGTCGCAATGGCGCCGAGGCCGAGCGGGTTCGCAGCGACCTGGAGAAGCTCACGGGCAAGCAGGTCCAGCTGAACATCCTCGAGGTGAAGAACCCCGAAACCGACGCCCAACTGGTGGCTCAGGGCGTGGCGGAGCAGCTCGCGTCCAGGGTGCAGTTTCGGCGGGCCATGCGTAAGGCGCAGCAGAGTGCGATGCGCTCCGGCGCGCAGGGGATCCGGATCCAGTGCTCCGGTCGTCTGGGCGGTGCTGAGATGAGCCGCTCGGAGTTCTACCGCGAGGGTCAGGTGCCGCTGCACACCCTCCGGGCCGACATCGACTACGGCTTCCACGAGGCCAAGACGACCTTCGGTCGGATCGGTGTCAAGGTTTGGATCTACAAGGGCGACGTCTCCGGCACCCGCGCCGAGCGGGCGGCTCAGAAGGCCGCTCGCAACGCGGCTGGCGGCCGTAGCCGACCAGGTCGTCCCGGTCGTGGTGACCGGCCGGCCCGTGGCGAGCGTCCGGAACGTGGTGGCAGGCGTCGCACCGAAGGTGCGCCGGAATTTGCTCGCACCGAAGGTGCGCCGGAATAGCTCGCACCGAAGGTGCGCCGGACCCGCCGAGACTGCACCCGAATTGACTCGCCCCGAAGGCGTACCGGAGTCCGCAACGGGCGAGGTTGGCGCTGCAGCTACCTCAGCAGAGACGTCAGGACAGGAGGGCTGAGCCGTGTTGGTCCCTCGCAAGATCAAGTTCCGTAAGCAGCACCACCCCAAGCGGACCGGTGCAGCGAAGGGGGGCACCAAGCTAGCTTTCGGCGAGTACGGCATCCAGGCGCTGGAGGGTGGCTACCTCACCAATCGCCAGATCGAGTCCGCCCGTATCGCCATGACTCGCCACATCAAGCGTGGCGGCAAAGTTTGGATCAACGTCTATCCAGACCGTCCGCTCACCAAGAAGCCGGCCGAGACCCGAATGGGTTCCGGCAAGGGCTCGCCTGAGTGGTGGATCGCCAACGTCAAGCCCGGCCGGGTGATGTTCGAGCTTTCCGGGGTCAACGAGGATGTGGCGCGCGAGGCGATGCGCCTGGCGATCCACAAGCTGCCCATGAAGGCGCGTTTCATCAAGCGCGAGGCAGGTGAGGTCTGATGGCGAAGACAACCACAGCGGCGGAGCTGCGTGGGCTGACTCGCGGCGAGCTGGACACCAAAGTGACCGAGCTGAAGGAGGAGCTGTTCACGCTCCGGTTTCAATCGGCCACTGGTCAGCTCGAGTCGCACGGCCGGCTCCGCGCCGTACGCAAAGACATCGCGCGGATCTACACGGTGATAACCGAGCGTGAGCTCGGCATCATCGATGATCCCGACGCGGAGGAGGTTAAGGAATGAGCGAGAACGTGAAGGATACGAAGGCTGCGCCCGTCGCAGAGAGCGGCGCCTGTCGAAGCCGAGCTGCTGGCCCTTCGATGGCCAGCCGCAGAGCGGGGGCGACGCAAGGTCCGCGAGGGCTACGTGATCAGCGACAAGATGGACAAGACGGTTGTGGTCGCGGTCGAGGACCGCGTGAAGCACCGCCTCTACGGCAAGGTGGTACGTCAGACCAGCCGGCTCAGGGCGCATGACGAAGAGAACAGTGCTGCCCTTGGCGACCGGGTACGGGTCATGGAGACCCGACCATTGAGCGCCACCAAGCGTTGGCGCGTCATCGAGATTCTCGAGAAGGCCAAGTAACACCAAGTTTGAGAGAGAAAGAGCAGAGATGATCCAGCAGGAGTCGCGGCTCAAGGTCGCCGACAACACCGGTGCCAAGGAAATCTTGTGCATCCGGGTGCTCGGTGGATCAGGTCGCCGATACGCGGGCATCGGCGACATCATCGTCGCAACCGTCAAGGACGCCATCCCCGGCGGAAACGTCAAGAAAGGCGAGATCGTCAAGGCGGTGGTGGTACGGACCGCGAAGGAGCGGCGCCGTGCCGACGGCTCGTACATCAAATTCGACGAGAACGCCGCGGTGATCTTGAGGCCCGACGGCGAACCTCGCGGCACTCGTATCTTCGGCCCTGTTGGCCGGGAGCTGCGTGAGAAGCGCTTCATGCGCATCATCTCGCTCGCACCGGAGGTGATCTGAACCATGCCCGAAAAGAACACTGCCAAGAAGACCCAAGCCAAGCTGCACATCCGCAAGGGTGATCGCGTCAAGGTGATCAACGGTAAGGATCGTGGGTTGGTCGGTGAGGTGATCGCGGTCTATCCCGAACGCAATCGGTTGACTGTCGCTGGCGTGAACATCGTCAAGCGGCATCTCCGCGATACCTCCGCGCAGCCGCAGGCAAGGCAGACCACCAAGGGTGGCATCGTCTCCTCGGAGGCGCCGATCGACGCCTCCAACGTGCAGTTGGTTGTCAAGAACTCTGAAGGTGAGGAAGTCGTCACGCGGATCGGCTATGACCGGGTCGAGGTGACGAAACGTCGGCCCGACGGCTCCGAGTACAAGTCGACCCGCAGCGTACGGATCGCTCGGGTAACCGGAGAGGAAATCTGATGACGACCGGGACCACTGAACTCCCAGACACGGGCTCAGGGCACAACGTTCCTAGGCTCCAGCAGCGCTACCGGGACGAGATCGTCCCGGCGCTGCGCGAAGAGTTCAAGATCGCGAACGTGATGCAGACTCCGAATCTGGTCAAGATCGTGGTGAACATGGGCGTTGGGGAGGCGGCTCGCGACTCCAAGCTGATCGAAGGCGCGATTCGCGATCTGGCGACGATCACCGGGCAGAAGCCCGTGGTCACCAAGGCCCGCAAGTCCATTGCGCAGTTCAAGCTGCGGGAGGGCATGACCATCGGGGCGCATGTCACCCTGCGAGGTAGGCGGATGTGGGAATTCGCCGACCGCCTGCTGACGCTTGCACTGCCACGCATCCGTGACTTCCGCGGCCTGTCGCCCAAGCAGTTCGATGGCAAAGGCAACTACACCTTTGGTCTCACCGAGCAGGTCATGTTCCACGAGATCAACCAAGACAGGATCGACCGGACCCGCGGCATGGACATCACGTTCGTCACCACCGCAACCAACGACGACGAGGGCCGGGCGCTGCTGCGTCATTTGGGCTTCCCGTTCCGGGCGAACTGAGAAGGAGGGAGGACCATGGCCAAGACAGCACTCAGAGTGAAGCAGGCTCGCAAGCCGAAGTTCGGCGTACGCGCCTATACCCGATGCCAGAAGTGCGGCCGGCCCAAGGCGGTCTATCGCAAGTTTGGTCTGTGTCGCATCTGTCTGCGCGAGATGGCGCACAAGGGCGAGCTGCCCGGTATCACGAAATCGTCGTGGTGATCTGCATGCTTGATTCATCTCTCATCGTCGCTGCGATTGGGGAAAGCCGTCGGACTCGACGGGGTCAGGCCGACGGCCAGGCTCGTCCCTGGGCCGCACCGCCAAGGAGGACCAGGCGAGGTGGCTCGGCATCCCAGGACGCGAACACGCCAAATCCCGACCCTGTTTCAAAGGAAGGGGCCTCAAAGGAACGGGCCTCAACAGAACAGGTCGCGCAGGCGGAACAGGTCCTGACGGAAACCACTCCGAGAAAGTAGAACAGCCAACTCATGACCATGACAGACCCGATTGCGGACATGCTGACCCGGGTGCGGAACGCCAGCCAGGCGTATCACGAGACCGCCACCATGCCGCACAGCAAGATCAAGGTGGAGATCGCCGAGATCTTGGCCAACGAAGGCTACATCGCCGGCTATACGGTGAACGAGCCCGCCGAAGGCCATGTCGGCAAGACACTCTCGATCACCTTGAAGTACGGCCAGAACCGAGAGCGAGCAATCGCTGGGGTACGCCGGATCTCCAAGCCCGGCCTTCGGGTATACGCCAAGGCGACCGGGCTACCCAAGGTGCTGGGCGGGCTCGGCGTCGCCATCATCTCCACGTCTCAGGGTCTGCAGACTGACAGGCAGGCGCACAGCAACCGCGTGGGCGGCGAAGTCGTGGCGTACGTGTGGTGAGTGGCGGAACGAGGAGGTTAGAGAAGTGTCACGCATTGGCAAGCTGCCGGTAGAGATTCCGGCCAACGTCGAGGTGACCGTCGACGGGCAGCTGGTCAAAGTCCTCGGCCCCAAAGGCGCACTCGAGCATCGGGTTGCGGAACCGATCAAGGTGAACCGTGGTGAGAACGGCGAGCTGCAGGTGACCCGCCCCGATGACGAACGGGAGAGCAAGTCGCTGCACGGCCTGACGCGTACGTTGGTCGCCAACATGGTGACCGGTGTCACCGCCGGCTATGAGAAGAAACTTGAGATCGTCGGCGTCGGCTACCGCGTGGTCTCGAGAGGTCCGACGGAACTGGAGTTCGCGCTCGGATACAGCCATCCGGTCAAGGTGATCGCGCCGGAAGGCATCACCTTCAACGTCGACACGCCGACCCGGTTTTCGGTGCTCGGCATCGACAAACAGCGGGTAGGCGAGGTTGCGGCGAACATTCGCAAGCTCCGCAAGCCCGAGCCGTACAAGGGCAAAGGCGTCCGATACGCGGGCGAGAGGGTCCGTCGCAAGGTTGGAAAGGCTGGTAAGTGACGATGGCGGTCTCGCTATCTCAACACAAGCGCATGTCGCCCCGGGGCGCAGCGCGACTTCGCCGGCAAGTCCGGGTACGCAAGAAGGTCTTCGGCGCATCCGAGCGTCCGCGACTTGTCGTGACTCGCTCGGCGCGGCACATCTCCGCGCAGGTGGTCGACGACACGCAGGGCCGTACGCTTGCCTCAGCCTCGACCATGGAGGCGGCGCTGCGGACGGCGACCGGGGACAAGTCCGTGAAGGCTAAGCAGGTTGGCGGCCTCATCGCCGAGCGTGCCAAGGCAGTGGGCATCCGAGAGCGTGGTCTTCGACCGCGCCGGCTACAAATACCACGGACGCGTTGCTGCGTTGGCGGACGGCGCCCGCGAGGGCGGCCTGGGTTTTTAGCGCACTGCTCGCGCAACCGAGCTCGCAGAACGGGATTTTGAAATGAAGGAAGGTAGAGCGAATTGACTGGAACCCAGCGCCGCACTGGCGGTGCCGGTGGGGAGCGTCGCGGCCGTGACGATCGTCGCGGCCAGGCCGCCGAGAAGAGCAACTACATCGAGCGCGTAGTCGCGATCAACCGAGTGGCGAAGGTCGTCAAGGGCGGTCGGCGTTTCAGCTTCACCGCACTCGTCGTGGTGGGCGATGGCGACGGCACAGTCGGTGTCGGCTATGGCAAGGCCAAGGAGGTCCCAGCGGCCATTGCCAAAGGGGTTGAGGAGGCGAAGAAGCACTTCTTCACCGTGCCGCGGATTCAGGGCACCATTCCGCACCCGGTGCAGGGTGAGAAGGCCGCCGGTGTCGTGCTGCTGCGGCCGGCTTCCCCCGGTACCGGGGTAATTGCCGGTGGTTCGGCGCGTGCGGTGCTGGAGTGCGCCGGCGTACGCGATGTGCTTGCGAAGTCACTCGGTTCTCCCAACGCCATCAATGTGGTGCACGCGACTGTGGCTGCGCTGCAAAGTCTCGAGCAGCCCGAGTCGGTGGCCAAACGCCGCGGCAAGGCTGTCGAGGACGTTGCACCGGCAGCTCTGCTGAGGGCGCGTGAGACGGTGAGCTCGTGATGACGCAGTTGAAGATTCGCCAGGTGCGTAGCGCGGTTGGGCGCAGGCAAAACCAGCGGAACACCTTGCGGACCTTGGGTTTGAAGCGGGTCGGCGACGAGTCGGTCCGGGATGATCGGCCGGAGGTTCGCGGCATGATCAAGACGGTTACCCACCTGGTGGCCGTGGAGGAGGTCGACTGATATGGCGTTGAAGGTTCATCACCTTCGGCCGGCACCGGGAGCCAAGACAGCGAAGATCCGGGTCGGCCGAGGCGAGGCTGGCAGGCGCGGCAAGACAGCCGGCCGTGGCACCAAGGGCTCGGGCGCCCGTCACAACGTGCCGGAGAACTTCGAGGGCGGCCAGATGCCGTTGCACATGCGGTTGCCGAAACTGCGTGGCTTCAAGAATCCGTTCCGCGTTGAGTACCAGGTGGTGAATGTGGGCCGGCTGAGCCAGCTGTTCCCTGACGGCGGCACGATTGGCGTCGCGGACCTGGTGGCCGCTGGGGCGGTACGTTCTGGGGCACCGGTCAAGATCCTCGGTAATGGTGACATCTCGGTCGCACTGCAGGTGAGTGCGCACGCGTTCTCCGCCTCAGCGAAAGAGAAGATCGCCGCCGCGGGTGGCAGCACTACCGAGGTCTGACGCGCACCTTGACCGCCGCCACTGGCGCTGACTGATCGGCTGGGCCGGCAGGCCCGAACGCTGTGAGAAATCGATCCCGGAACGCGTCCATCCGCCAGACCGGGGCTTGTGGATCGGGCTTCAGGCCCTCCTGCCACCCCCACGTTGAGATCCGCTCGAAGACGGCCTGGTTGCGGGCAACGATGCTGATCGGCACGTCGCGGCTGGCGCCCTGACCGGTGACGATCGGGGAGGGCTGATGGTCGCCGAGAATGATGAGTACCAGATTGTCGTCGCCGTAGGTCTCCACGTAGGAGACCAGGCTGCCTAGCGAGTATTCGATGGAGGCTCGGTAGGCGGCACGTACCCGCGCCGGATTCCTGGTCAAGATCGCCTCCGGGGGATCGCCCGCCGCGGCCATCGTGTCGAAGACCGAGCCGTCACCGATGTCCTTCCACTCGACGAGTCGTGGGATGGGCTCCCAGGGCGCATGGCTCGAGACGAGAGTGATCTCTGCCATCACCGGTTGGCGGTTCCGGGGCGAGCGCTCGGTGCGTTCGAACTTTGACAGGGTGTACTGGTCGGGCATGGTGGCCCAGCTGAATCGGGGGCCCTCATACCCCATCTCCTTGGCCCCGTAGACCTGGTGGTAGCCGAGGGACGCGCTCTGTGCCCAGGCCGAGTCGTTGCCTGGCATGACGCCGACCGTGCGCCATCCCGCGCGGCTGAAGGCGCTGGTGAGGGTCAGCCGGTGGCTGGAAGCAAAGTCGTCGTAACGCTGCTGGTTGTCGATCCATGCGCCTGAAAGCAAGGTGGCGTGCGCGAGCCAGCTGCTGCCGCCT
>CAVUTQ010000002.1:0-197327 GCA_963744455.1 uncultured Actinomycetota bacterium
GGGAGCTTGTCTAAAGCGGCGTCCAGGTCAGTTACGTCTCGCAACGCCGGCACACCGAGCAGCCGCGCGGCCTCCTCACAGCTGGCTCGGCGGGCAGCGTATTCGCTGTCGACCAGCGCATGGGGTGTCTTGGTGTCCAGAACCAGGATCTCCAGGCCGGCGCTGGTGGTGTCGAATCGAACCTGCTCAGCATCGTCGGTCCGGCAGTCGAAGAACAGCGCGTGCCCGGCGGTGCACAAGGTGGCGGCGGCTTGGTCCATCAAGCCTGTCGGGGCCCCGACGAAGGCATTCTCCGCGCGCCTCGCGAGCTTGGCACGCTCCAGTCCGGCAATGTCGAGATCGTTGAGGTCGGCCAGGGCAGCGAGTACGGCGCACTCCAGTGCGGCCGATGATGACAAGCCAGCGCCCGTCGGCACATCAGATGAAAGCACCAGGTCGGCTCCGCCGAGCCGATGTCCCGCCTCCTGGAGCGCCCACACCACACCGGCCACATACGCCTGCCAACCGGCCATCCCCGGTTGCAGGTCGGCAGCGCGAAAGACCTCCGTCGAGTGGTTGTTCAGCGAGGTGACGCTCCAGCTGCCGTCATGCCGCGGAGCGGCGGCGATCAGTACCCGCTGCGCCAGGGCGAATGGCATGACGTAGCCATCGTTGTAGTCGGTATGTTCCCCGATCAGGTTGACCCGACCAGGGGCAGCCCAGACCCCCGCTGGCTGCTGGCCAGTTCGAGCTCGGAAGGCCCCGGCTAGAGCGGCGGCGTCGTTGCTCACCCGACGCACTGTATCGGGCGAAGCCGGCCTTTCTGGTGATCGCTTGCGCAATGCCGACGCTCGCGATCACGAGGTTGATCACGTGGAGCGGCGATCTGCGCCCATAAGGTGAAGGCATGATGGCGGCCTACGCGATGCGAGCGGATCCGGAAGCGCCTTTGAACGCCCTGGTCGTTGGCGACATTGAGCCGCCGAGCGCGCCCGACGGCTGGGTGCCGGTGCAGGTGAAGGCTGCTGCTCTCAATCACCACGACATCTGGTCGCTTCGTGGAGTGGGTCTTTCGCCCGACCGGCTCCCCATGATCCTTGGCTGTGATGCTGCCGGTGTCACCGACGACGGTCGGGAGATCATCGTGCACGCCGTGATCAATGCGCCCGACTTCGTTGGCTCCGATGCGACCTACGACCCGAAGCGTTCCTTGCTCTCCGAGCGTTATCCGGGCACCTTTGCGACGCAGGTGTTGGTGCCGCCGGCCAATCTGGTGGACAAACCGCCCGAGCTGAGCTTTGCCGAGGCGGCCTGCCTGCCGACGGCTTGGCTGACGGCGTACCGGATGCTCTTCAGCCAATCCGGAGCCAGGCCCGGCGATACCGTGCTGATCCAAGGCGCTGGCGGGGGAGTAGCCACGGCGCTGATAACGCTGGGCCGACAGGCTGGGATGCGCGTCTGGGTCACTTCGCGGGACGAAGCCCGCGGTGCCCGGGCGGTCAGTCTCGGGGCGCACCAGGCATTCCCGGCTGGCGCCCGGCTCCCAGAGCGAGTTGATGCGGTGATGGAGAGTATCGGCGCCGCTACCTGGTCACATTCGATCAATGTCTTGAAGCCAGGTGGAACGCTCGTGATCTGCGGGGCGACGTCCGGTGACAATCCACCGAAGGCTGAGCTGACCAAGATCTTTTTCAAGCCGCTTCGAGTGATCGGCTCGGTGATGGGCACGCGCGAGGAGCTGATCTCCCTGGTTGGGATGCTCGTGGCAACCGGCGTACGGCCATATATTGACCGCAGCCTGCCGCTAGCTGATGCCGCGGCCGGATTCGCCGCAATGATCGCCGGTGATCATTTCGGCAAGATCATCTTCGAACCGTGACAGATCAGACGGGCCAGCCATCTCATCGCCGAAACTGGTCAGATACGACGTGATTCTCACCGATTCTGGTGTCGTTCCCGACCACTTCTGGGCAAGAGGCTACAGCGCGGGGGTCACCCATCTTCGTCGTCGAGGCGGGCGAGCCAAGTCGCGAAACGCTCCACGGGAGTCTCGAACTCAGGATGGAGGTCGACAAAGGTGCGCAGCTGATCAGCCAGCCAGGCGAGTGTGACCTCGTCCTCGCCGCGGCGCGCTTGCAGCTCCTCGATACCCCGATCGGTGAAGTACATTCTGTGTTCCTAGGCTCGGCTCGCGCACGGCGCGTGAGTGCTGGTGTCGTCGTCGCTCTTCCCGTAACGCAATCGTGGTGAATTGGATCCTCCAGAAGCCCAAGGCATTGCGCTCATCGTTCCTCCGATCACCAGCGCGCGCCTCCGACGCTCGCCGAGCGTGTTCCTAGGCTCGGCGAGCCGGACGCTTTCTTACCCACCTATGCGAGGGCGGCCTCCATCAGGGCCCGCTGCTGCTGCAGATGGACGGTCGCCGACCCGACCGATGGCGCAGACGACTCCGGTCGGGTCACCTTGGTCAGCCGCCACGTCCGATTGGGCTCGAGTTCGGCCAGCCGCTGCGGCAGGTTCAGCGCCACGAATGGCCATGGCCCCTGGTTGGCCGGCTCGTCTTGCACCCAGCGCACTTCCTTGACCCGGTCGAAACGCCGGAGCTGCTTCGCGATGTCCTTCGCAGCGAGCGGGTAGAGCCGTTCCACAGCAAGGATCGCGACCTGACCGTCCTTGCCGGCCTGACGACGCGCATTCAGCAGGTCCCAACGGATCTTCCCGGAGCAGAGCAGCACCGAGCTGACCTGGCCTGGGTCTTCGATCGTCGGATCAGCGAGTACCGGCTTCCAGGACCCGTGTGTGAAGTCCGACGGGTCGGAGACGGCGAGCTTGTTGCGCAGCATCGACTTCGGGGTCATGACGATCAGTGGCCGATGTAGCTCGCCCAGCGCCTGCTGCCGAAGCATGTGGAAATAGTTTGCTGGACTCGAAGGCTGCGCAACCGTGAGTGCGCCCTCGGCGGCCATCTGGAGAAAACGTTCCAGGCGAGCCGAGGAGTGGTCCGGACCCTGGCCCTCGTAGCCGTGTGGCAAGAGGAGCACGACGCCAGACTGCTGTGTCCACTTTGCCTGACCAGAGGTGATGAATTCATCGATGATCGTCTGCGCGCCACTGACGAAGTCACCGAACTGGGCTTCCCAGAGGACCAGTGCTTCCGGGCTCGCTACCGAGTAGCCATACTCGAAGCCCATGGCCGCGTACTCGCTCAGCAGCGAGTCGAAGACATGGAACTTGGCCTGGTCCTCATCCAGGTGCTTCAGGGGCACCCAAGTCTCGCCGGTCTTGCGGTCAACGACTGACGCGAAGCGCTGTACGAAGGTCCCGCGACGGGTGTCTTGCCCGGTGAGCCGAACTGTGCGTCCCTCCATGAGCAAGGAGCCAAGAGCCAGGATTTCCGCAGTGGCCCAGTCGATTGGCCCTTGGGTGATCGCCGCAGCCCGGCGCTGCAGCTGAGGCATCACCTTCGGATGGACGGTGAACCCGTTGGGGAATGTGGTGTGCGCGTCTGCGATCTTCTTGAGTGTCTCCATGGAGATCGCAGTGCCGTGCTTGGCGGCCGACTTCTTGGGATAGGCCGGCACTCGGCTGTATTCCATGTCCCTCCGCGGCTGACCCGCGCCTCGGACCTCATTGAAGACAGTCTCCAGGCGTTGCTGGAAGCGGGTCATCACCGCCTCGGCGTCCTCGACGGTGATGTCGCCGCGGCCGATCAGGGCTTCGGTGTAGAGCTTGCGGACCGAACGCTTCTTCTCGATCAAGTCATACATCCGAGGTTGGGTAAAGCTCGGGTCGTCGCCCTCGTTGTGACCGCGGCGGCGGTAGCAAATGAGGTCGATGACCACGTCCTTGTTGAAGTCCTGGCGGAAGGCGAACGCCAGCTGCGCCACCCGGATGCACGCCTCAGGGTCGTCACCGTTCACGTGGAAGATCGGGGCCTGAATCATCCTGGCCACGTCGGTGCAGTACATAGAGGACCGCGACTCGGTCGGGGATGTGGTGAAACCGACCTGATTGTTGACGACGATGTGAATGGTGCCGCCGGTCCGATAGCCGCGCAGCTGGCTGAGGTTGAGGGTTTCGGCGACGACACCCTGGCCCGCGAATGCCGCGTCGCCGTGGAGCAGCACCGGCAGCACCGGGAACTCCGCACCGCGGTCAAGGATGTCCTGCTTGGCGCGGGCGATGCCCTCGAGCACCGGGTTGACCGCCTCGAGATGGCTCGGATTTGCCGCCACCGACGTCTTGATCGTTGCGCCGCTGAGCGCGGTGAACTTGCCCTCCGAGCCCAGGTGGTACTTGACATCGCCGGAGCCCTGGACCGTGCGGGGATCCAGATTGCCCTCGAACTCGCGGAAGATCTGCTCGTATGACTTGCCGACGATGTTGGACAGCACGTTGAGCCGGCCGCGATGCGGCATACCGATGCAGACCTCTTCAAGTTTGGCTTCGGCCGCCTGCTCGCACACCTCGTCCAACAAGACGATGGCCGACTCGCCCCCTTCCAGAGAAAACCGCTTCTGTCCGACGAACTTGGTCTGCAGGAAGGTCTCGAAGATCTCGGCCTCATTGAGCCTGTCGAGAATCCGCAGGTGCTCTTCGCGGGGGAGTGACTCGTGCGGCCGCTCCACCCGATCTTGGATCCATTTGCGCTGCACTGGTTCTTGGATGTGCATGTACTCGATACCGGTGGTGCGGCAGTAGGAGTCGCGCAGGATGCCCAAGATCTTCCGCATCTTCATCCGGCCGTCGCCGCCTGCGAAAGATCCAGTCGCAAACTCACGGTCCAGGTCCCAAAGTGTGAGGTCGTGCGACTGTACGTCGAGATCATGATGGCGCCGCTGCCGGTACTCCAGAGGATCGGTGTCCGCCATCAGGTGACCGCGCACCCTATAGGCATTGATCATCTCCATGATCCGGGCCTGCTTGGGGATCTGGTCCTCGTGGAAGCTACTGACATCTTGCGCCCAGCGGATCGGCTCGTAGGGAATCCGCAGTGCGCCGAAGATGTCGTCGTAGAAGCCGTCCTCGCCGAGCAGCAAGGCGTGCAGGCGTGCCAGATACTGGCCAGACTGCGCACCCTGGATGACCCGGTGGTCATACGTGGAAGTCAGCGTCATGATCTTGGATACGCTCATGTCGCTGAGCCGATCGGGATCGGACCCCTGGAACTCCGGCGGGTACTCCATGGAGCCGACGCCGATGATCGCGCCCTGGCCTTGCATCAAGCGGGGAACCGAGTGGTTGGTTCCGATGGTTCCCGGATTGGTCAAGGTGATCGTGGTGCCAGCAAAGTCCTCGAGCGTCAGCTTTCCCGCTCGTGCCTTCTTCACCATCTGCTCGTATCCAGACCAGAACTGGGCGAAGTCCAGCGTCTCGCACCTCTTGATACTCGGCACCAGCAGCTGACGGGTGCCATCCTCCTTGGGCAGGTCGATGGCCAGGCCGAGATTGACATGAGCTGGTACCACCAGTGTCGGCTTGCCGTCGATGATGTCGTAGCCGTTGTTCATGGCAGGCATCGTCTTCAGAGCCTGAACCATCGCGAAACCAATGATGTGGGTGTAGGAGACCTTTCCGCCGCGCGCCCGGCGCAGGTGGTTGTTGATCACCACGCGCTGGTCGATGAGCAACTTGACCGGTAGCGATCGAACGCTGGTCGCGGTAGGCACTGTCAAGGAGACGTCCATGTTCTTGGCAGTACGTGCCGAAGTTCCCCGCATCGTGGTCTTGACTGGCTCTTCGAGTGCGACATTTGGCCGATCGTCAGGTCTTGGGGGATCAGCAGGAACCCCGCCGCGCGCTCCCGGGGCGCTCGGCCGTATCTCCTTGCTTGGCGCGGGTTTCTCGACTGTCGGAGTGCGACGGGACGTGGCCGGCTGAGGCTGCGGCTGGGGGGTAGGCGAGGTCTGCGCGGGCGCCGGCGCAGGAGCTGCTGCCGTTGGGGTCAGCTCACCACGGCTGGCCTGGGGCTCCGCGGCAGGTGCGGGCTTCGGCTCCTGCTTCTCGGCGGCGCCATCACCGGCGCCGGCACTGGGCGCGCCATGCGACTTGAAGTAGTCCGCCCACGTCTCGTCTACCGAGCTGGGATCTGCGGTGTACTGCTCGTACATCTCCTCCAGGAGCCAGTCGTTGGCACCAAAGTCGACATCGAGTGCGCTGGTAGGTGATTCGTCGGGCACGATGGCCACGGGGTCGCCTTCTTCCTGATACGTACTCTGCGCGGGGTCTCACCCGCCTTTGGCCTGCACCCGGCCTGCTCCCAGCACGCTCCTGGCAGGCGTTACCTAGGCTACCCAAGCTTGCGACCAGGCAATCACTGGCCGCGCGTGACACAGCGCGTCAGCGTGACATTTTGTCTAGCATCAGTCCCGGCGTGTCAGGGCGGTTCTCTCGATGACTCCAGCGCCCAGCATGCGCCATGCCATCCGGCAGACCTCGATCGTGAAGACCACCAGAGCGATGTTGCGAATGGCCGTGACGACGGTCGAGATGATGATCATCGCGTGACCTTCGCGACCAAGGTAGCTGTCATAGAACAGGGGATAGACAAGCTGGGTCAGCAGGGCCAGGATCAGAA
The DNA here is from genome assembly GCA_963744455.1 of uncultured Actinomycetota bacterium. GTDB lineage: Bacteria > Actinomycetota > Actinomycetes > Propionibacteriales > Propionibacteriaceae > Microlunatus. Next base: position 6,557 of record CAVUTQ010000002.1, read on the forward strand.
CCTGTCCGGCCACTCGGCTGATCGCCCGCTGCTCATCCGACGTCGCATGGGGCCGGTACGCCAGCAGCGCCGCCATCGGGCCACCGATCCAGAGCAGATACTGCGGGCTCAAGGTCTTGTTGGTGATCGTCATGATCGCCACCGTGGCGAGGATGACAAACCCGATCGCGGCGGGAGTTGATCCGTCATGGCGGAAGGCACGGATCGTAAGCAGGACGATCAGTGCCAGACCCAGTAGCGTCGCGATGCTGCTGATCATCACCCAGGCATCTACGCCCGGGCCGAAGATCTCGTACGCCTGGTACTGGGAGATGTCGACGATCCACTGATCCGGCCTGAGAGCCCGCGCCAGCATCAACGGCGTTGCCCAGATCGACTCGATCTGCAACCCGCGATTGGACTGCCAGGTCAGTGGCGAGATGAGTCGTGACCAACCACCGAAGATCAGGCTGATCAGAGCGAGGCCGAAGCCGACCACTATGAAGGCCACGCCTGCGGGTCGCCGATCGGATCGGTAGGACATGAATGCGCCGATGAGCAGTGCCGGCCACAGCTTGATGGCAGCGCCTAAACCCGTAAGAGCTCCGGTGACCCAGGGCTTGCGCCTGGCCGCGAGGAGCGCACCGCCGGCGAGTACCGCCGGCAGCATGTCGAAGCGAAGGTACGCCAGCGGACCGATCAGCGGTACGAAGATCAGCCAGAAGTCGATCGAAGTGTCGTGACGTCGGCCCGTCGAGCGCCAGAGTGCATAGGTGAACAAAGCATCGAGGGCCAGCATGAAGACCACAAATGCGATGAGATAGCCGACGCGGCTGCCAAAGGATGCGCCGTAGGGCAGCCAGAGGATCCAGACCACCGGTGTGGGGTACTCAAAGAGTGTGCGGTCCAGGCCAGCAGTGAACAGCGCGTTGATCTTACGGTGGTAATAGAAGACGTCTCCCACTACAAAGCGCTCAAAGGCCGCGAGCACTAGCAAGATCAGCAGGCGAGTTGCGAGCCAGACAAAGACGATCGCACGGGAGCCACGGTGTGCGTCATACCAGGCAACGAGGCGGCTCATTCACCACCCACAAATTCGGGCAACAGGGGAGTGCGCATCGGTGTAAGGAGGATCTTGGTCGACGAACAGAACGCATGTGAACCTACCAGGAATGAGTTTCCCTGGATTTGCATCTCTGGTGCGCTGAAAATGGCTCGGACAGCCGCCCGCAAGCTCGTGCGTGATGCGAATTCAGGGAGTTGCGTTGGCTGTTCGCCCGCGCTCAGCCGGCCGCCGTGTAGAACTCGAGCACCCTGCGAGTCTTTGCCACCTGATCGCCGTCCGTGTCGAGTCCGCGGCCCGCGAGCATGTCCCGGAATGCTTTCCCGGCGTCGACCGCTTGATCGGGCGCAACCTTGAACGAGAGCTCAATGAAGTCGCTCTTGTCCGGCACCGATCTTCTGCGGGCTTCGCCGCTGGCCTTCATCCGCCTCGGGGAGGAGACGTGAGATCAACAATGTTGCCGCCCAGCTTTGAAGATGGCGCCGCAAGCTGTCCGCGCAGCGGAACTGAGGGGATGAGCAGCTGAGGTATGGATATTTCAGCCCGCTCCGCCATGCACCGGGACAGCCAGCTCTTTTTTGGGAGAGACGCTACGTGTCGCTGCGGTGGTTGCTACCTAGCGGGACCTGCTGGCCGCGGCTCAGGACGGCTGGGTCCGGTTGCCGGGCCGGTCCCGAATCGCAGCCACTGCCTGTTGCTGGCTGAGCCGAGACCCGGCGCCGAACACCTGACCGTATCGGTCGACGCCCAGCGCCTGGCGGACGTCGGTCACCAGCTCAGCCTCCCCCCGGCGCCGCGTCGGCCACGTGCGCATCCCGGCCCGGCCGTGCAGGCCGTCGGCCGCCCCGGCCAGCAGCGCCGCCCGTTCAGGGTCGCCTTCGGCCAATGCCAGCCGGGCGAACGCCGCCAGGCAAAGGGTCATGTTACGGGTATTGCGGGCTGCCAAGCTCACCTCCAGTGCCTCATCCAGTAACTCCCGGGCCTGCTCTAGCCGGCCTTGCATGACGGCCAGGACGCCCAGCTGTACCCCTGAGCTGGCTGTGAGCCAGGTGTAGCCGAAGTTATCCGCCAGCTGGCGCGTCACGCGCAGGTGCTGCAGTGCGTCGTCGGGGCGGCCTAAGGCCGTCTCCACAGCGCAGGCGGTGGATGCAGCCAGGGCGGTGAAGAAGGGCTCGTCCTGACCGCGCAGCTCTTCCAGGCTGGCCGATACCTCCCGCAGGGCGCCCTCAAAGTCGCCGGTGATCGGCAATGCCCACGCAATGGCCAGCTCGGACACCGCATGCAGGAACGGGTCCTCGATCCCCGCCAGCAGTGGCGCAAGGTCCCGAAGGGCGGCCAATTCCGCTGCGTCGTCGCCCCACTCGATGGCCATCGCCGCCGCCGTCCACTCGAGCTCAGCACGGGCGTTGGGGTTAAAGATGGCGGCGTCGCGGACCAGTTCTTCCACCCAGGGGCGGGCCTCAGCCTGACGGTCCCCCAGGAGCCAGAAGAGATACAAGATGCGGAACAGGTGCGGCAGCGGCGCGGGGTCGTGGGTCAGGTACCAGGTTACGGCGGCGGCCAGGTTCCCCGCCTCGGCCTGCAGCCGCTCGAGCCACTCGCTTTGTCCGGCGCCGCGCAGCGGCCGGTCCGCCTGCTCGGCCAGCGCGCTGTAGTAATCAGCGTGTCGGCGCTCAACCTCGGCAGCATCGGGGCGGGCCGTCAGCCGCTCGGCCACGAACGCTCGGACGGTCTCCAACATCCGGCAGCGGAACGTGTCGCTGCTGATGTCGGGCTGGACCAGATTGTGCCGGGCCAGCGCATCCAACAACTCCAGCGCCCGGTCCTCTTCCAGCCCGGCCACCTGCGCGGCGGCGCCGATGGTCCAGCCGTCGGTAAAGACCGCCACCGTCTCCAGCAGCGACCGCTCGTCGTCATCGAGCAGCCCGACGCTGCACTCCACCGTGGCTCGCAGGGTGCGTTGCCGCTCGGGCAGGTCGACCGCTCCGGTGCCCAGCGCGTCCAGTGAGGCGGCCAGCCGGGCGAGCAGCGCGGTAGGATCCAGCAGCCGGGTGCGGGCGGCCGCCAGCTCGATCGCCAGCGGCAGGCCCTCCAGCCGCCGGCAGATCTCCACCACCGCTGACGCGTTGCCTGGGGTCAGCGCGAAGCCGGGACGCACCGCCCGGGCGCGGTCCACAAACAGCGCCACCGCCGGCGCAGACTCCAGTTCCGCTGGCGGGATCGTGGCCTGCTCGGCCGGCAGGGGGAGCGGCGGCACCGGGTACTCCCGCTCGGCGGCTAGCCCCAGCACCGTGCGGCTGGTGGTCAGGATCGCCACGCCACGGCAGCGGCCCAGCAGCTCGCCCAGGTCACCGGCGGCGCTCACCACCTGCTCCAAGTTGTCCAAGATCAGCAACCACCGGTCGTCGCCGAACCACTCGGCCAGCGCCTGCAGCGGCGACCCCGCCCCCGCAAGGTCGGCGCCCACCGCCCGGGCGATGTCGGCGAGCACCAGGGTGGAGTCGCTCACCGCGGCTAGCGGGACGAACACCATTCCGGCGCCGAACCGGTTCCGCAGCCGCTCGCCCACCGCCATCGCCAGCCGGGTCTTGCCGATCCCGCCCGGCCCGGTCAGCGTCACCAGGCGCGCCTGCCCCAGCGCGGCCGCAGTTTCCTCCACCTCCTGGGCACGGCCAATGAACGAGCTCACCTGCAACGGCACATTGCCGGTGCGGTCGGCAAGCGTGCGGATCGGTGGGAACTCGACTGGAAGATCAGCATGGTCCAGCTGATAGATCAGCTCCGGCTCTGCCAAATCACGCAGCCGGAACTCACCCAGGCGCCTCAGCCCAAACCCGTCGCCCAGCCTGCCCGCCACCAGGTCGCTCGTCGCCTTGGTGAGCAGTACCTGCCCGCCATGGCCGGCGGCCCGTACCCGAGCACACCGGTTAATCGGGCCGTAGTCGAGATGCTCGCCTCCGTGCGGACGCACCTCCCCGGTGTGCAGCCCCATCCGCACCCGCAACGCCGTACCGGTCGGCCACGCCTCGCGGCCAAGCCGAAGCTGGCAATCCCCGGCCGCCTCCACCGCGGAAACCGCGCTGGAAAAAACGGCGAAGAAACTATCCCCCTCCCCGCGGGAGATCATCACCATCCCGCCATGCTCCTCGATCACCCCGGCCAACAGCCGATCATGCCGGTGCAGCGCCACCTCCATCGCCTCCGGCTCGCTCTCCCACAACCGGCTGGAACCCTCGATGTCAGTCAACAGGAATGTCAGTGTCCCGGCCGGCAACTCGGCCCCGTCAGGCTCGACCGGCACGGCCGGCGATCGGTGCGGCGCAGCAAGGCTGATACTCGCGCCGGCAAAACTCTCGCTCAACAAAACAGCAAGGTCATCGACCAGGAGTCGTTCCAGCTCCCGCGCCGTGCCGAAGTGGCGATACGACGTGGCGCCGGCCGCTCGAATACTGTCGATCATCCCGGTCAGTCCCGGCTCCCGGTCTGGAGCCGGGCGCTTCAGATACAACAGCATCGGCTTACCAGCAGCCAGCCGGTACTCATCCTCCAGACCGGAGATCTCCATGCCCGGCCCCACCCAGCCATACCGCTGCCAATAAATGCCCACAAAAATCTGGCTCTGCTCCAAATAGGCCCGGTACATGCTCTGCGGCGGATGAGGCCGGGCGCCGGACTCATACCACACCGGAACCAGATGCAGCCGCCGGATCGCCCGCAGCGCCGCCGCCCGCTCCTCGGCAAGCTCCTCCAGCGTCGAGGAAATGAACACCCGGACCCGCTGATCAGGTGTGATGATCACCGATGCCCGATTCTCAAGCCCTTCCGCACCCGGTGAAGCGGTCACACCCGGCTCCCGCTAATCCACATGTCAAGCCTCTCTGCCAGCCGAACTCCAAAATGCGAGAAGAGACACGTCCTCATAAACCGCAGCCAACCACCGGACGTGCCCCACGCAGCTGGCCGTCGGTTAGCGCCGCCACGACAACCCCCATTTGCTAGGTGTCGATCTCCAAAGGCCATCCTCACACGTGACTCGGCCACGGCAACAGGACCACAATATGCGATGAGCTTGTTGCAAGATCCATGCCAGACGCAGCCCGGATACGGCGATCAGTCATAGGGGCAGTGTTGATGTTGACGGAGGCCAGCCCCGCAGTACCAAGTAGTCAGCGGGATGCCCTACGACCCTCCGATGGTGACCTCTCTGTCTCCAATCTCCGCGGTCTTCAACACTCCTGCGCTCGGCATTGAGCTGACGCTGTGCGTGGCACTCACTCAGACGGCGTGCCGGCGCCCGGACAGCTTTGCCGCGCTTTGCCGGCTCGTCAAACCAAGCGCGGTCCGCTTGGAGCCCGACGTGGTACCGCGCCGCGACGAGCGTTGATACTCGATCACCTGACCTCTCAATGAGAGGCTAAGTGAGCGTTGAGAAATCGCCACCATCAGATCTACAACGGCACAACGCATGACACGGCTGAGGATGGCGCGCTCGATGCACGTGGCGCGCTGTTGTACTTTTGGCATCTTAGCCGTTAATTGATCTTGGTCTCTCCTCAATCCGCTTAGCTAAGCTATGGTTTTGACCGCCATCCCGACCGCCATTCATGGTCGTCTTGGTGTGTTCGCTGGTGTTCACTGCCGTACGGATTCCTTACGCGTAAGGATTTCCGGACACCGGCGTGCGGCAGCGGACGCGTCGCCGGTAACTCTACAAGCAAGTGCTCCGCACTGCGGGCACTGGATGGGATGACACTCACGGAGAGGAGCACATCCCCTCGATTTGCCTCGCGTTGCGTAGATCGCCTGGGAGGTCGACCGTTCGCTATTAGCCAATCTGGCGCTCCACGACATCCCGGACGTCGCCGCAGACGAGTGGAGCGGGCATCCCGACGGCCGCAAGCCTTCGGAGTTTCCGAGGCCGACGGGTACGACCGATTGACCCGCCGACCTGCCCGCCGATGACGATCCGAGATCGGCGGGCAGGGCAAGGGGCTGGTCTGGGGCACTCCCAAATCTCACGAACGCCGGCAGGTGCCGATCCCACGGTTCCTCGTCGCCGAGCTGCGAGACCACATCGCGGGCAAGGAGCCCGACGAGCTCGTGTTCAACGGCGTAAGGGGAGGCGGCCCACTACGCGCTCCGATCTTCCGCGCCGGTTTCCACGTCGCGGCCGCGGCGATCGGCATCCCTGAGCTGCACCCGCACGAGCTGCGCCACACCGCCGCCAGCCTCGCCATCGCCAGCGGCGCAGACGTGAAAGTCGTGCAGCAGATGCTCGGCCATTCGAGCGCCGCGATGACGATGGACGTCTATGGGCACCTCTTCAGCGATCGCCTCGACGAGGTCGCCGACGCGCTCGACACCGCTCGATCCGAGGCTGCCAGATCCGCCGCCGCTGTTGCCAATGCTCAGAATCCTGTTGCCAAAGTGTTGCCAAACGCCGACGTGGTCGACTTGGCCGCCTACAAGGCGAAAGGTAAAACCGCAGGTCAGGCGCCAAATTCGGCTGGCGCCCCCGGCGAGATTCGAACTCGCGCTCCCGCCTCCGGAGGGCGGTGCTCTATCCCCTGAGCTACGGGGGCTGGGCCCGTTTGGGCGAGCCAGGCCTGTGGAGGGCCGAAAGGCAATGTACCAGCGTGCTCGCGGCTGGCCGCTCGCCGTGGGACCTCGTTCTATTCTCGACCCGTGCTGGGCGGTCGGTGGAACGCGTCGGCCGCGCGGGCGGCCGTCCTCATCGTGCTGCTCGTGCTCATCGGCTGCGTCCGTCAGGCTGAGCCCGCCCCAGCCGCTCAGCGGAGCACGCCGCCGCCATGGAGCGCACCGAGGGACGCCATCTCCTACATCACCGCCGCTGGACTGGCGCCGCAACCTCTCAACAGCAAAGAGAACTCCGACGTTGTCGATCTCCGGATCACCGTGGATGGCGCGTCAGTGGAAGTGCCACCCAACGTAGGAATTGATCGGGTTCGCGCGGTACAAGCCCCGATGCACACCCACGACACCTCAGGCCAGATATGGCTGGAGGGCCGTGAAACCGACGAGGTCACACTCGGACAGTTCTTCACGGTCTGGGGTGTGCGGTTCGATGGGCGCTGCCTCGGGTCGGCATGCAGAGACCTCGAGGTCACTGTGGACGGCAAGGTCAGCGCGGCTCCAACCGAAGTGCGTCTGGCCGAGAGTCGCACCATCGATATCACGGCATCGTCATAGGACCTGCGAGGACGTCCGCGGGCTGATAAATCCGTGCCTGTTTGGCCTGGTCTGGAACAGTTTCGCGATGTGACCCATACCCACGTGGCCGGCTCGATCCACGCCGATTCCACCGCCCGGGCTCCCAGCTGGCTGAGCTTGCCCAGCGACGTCAACGCACTGCTGCCGAGCCTGTGGAGCAGCGGTGTCCACAAGGAGGAGTCCGGCGTGCTCACTGTGGCTGGGCTGAGTGTCATCGAGATTGCCGAACAGGTCGGCACACCTGTCTACGTGGTGGATGAAGCGGACCTGCGGGCGAGGGCTCGCGCCTTCGCAGATGCCTTCGAGGGTTGGGATGTCTACTACGCCGCCAAGTCGTTCATTTGTACGTCCGTGGCGCGCTGGGTAAGCGAAGAGGGTCTCGGCGTCGATGTCTGTACCGGCGGCGAGCTGGCTGTGGTGCAGCGCGCCGGTATCGATCTGCGGCGGGTGGGGCTGCACGGCAACAACAAGAGTGTTGAGGAGTTGCGGTATGCGCTGAGAGGCGGCGTTGGCAGGATCATCGTTGACTCCTTCGATGAGATCGCCCGGCTGAGCGCACTTGCCAAGGAGCTACGGGTCCGACCGCGGGTCATGGTCAGGGCAACCACGGGTGTCGAGGCGCATACCCACGAGTACATCGCGACCGCGCGCGAGGATCAGAAGTTCGGGTTCTCGATCGCCGATGGCACCGCGCTATCGGCGCTGCTGATGTGTCACCAGGACCCCTCGCTAGACCTGATCGGAATCCACTCCCACATCGGCTCGCAGATCTTCGATGCTGAGGGGTTCGAGGTAGCGGCCCGACGCACCCTCCGGCTGCAAGGCGATTTCGCTGCTCAGACTGGTGTTCAGCTGGGCGAGCTGGACCTTGGTGGCGGCTTCGGGATCGCCTACACCAGTGCTGACACACCGGCGAAGCCGGCTTTGCTGGCTCAAGCACTCCGGGAGATCATTGCCAACGAATGCGCAGCGCTCGACATCACTGTTCCGCACGTGTCTATCGAGCCGGGTCGCGCGATCAGCGGTCCCAGCACTTTCGCCCTCTACCGAGTCGGCACCGTCAAGCCCGTCGCGCTGGATGGCGGTGCCAGCCGCCTCTACGTCGCCGTCGATGGCGGGATGAGTGACAACATCCGGACTGCGCTCTATGCGGCCGCTTATTCAGCCACTCTGGCCTCGCGCCGTTCTACCGCGCCTCCTGTGCTGGCCCGAGTGGTCGGCAAGCACTGTGAAGGCGGCGACATCTTGGTCCGGGATGAGTTCCTTCCAGCCGACATTGCGGCCGGCGACCTGATCGCGGTGCCGGGCTCGGGCGCCTACAGCCGTTCCATGGCGAGCAACTACAACTACGTCCCCCGGCCGCCGGTCATTGCGGTTCGCGACGGTCGGATCACGACGCTGATCCGACGCGAAACGATGGAGGATTTGTTGGCGCTGGATGCTGGATGAAGGAGAACCTCCGCGAGGGTCGGTATCGCGCGGGGGTTATAGCGCGATACGCGAGCAGAGCCCCCGAAGGGATAGTGAACAATGAAACCGCCACGATTCGGGGTCGTGGTGTCGTTGCGTAAATGAGGTTTCCGTGACTTTGACCAGCGTGCAGCCCACGCCCCTTCTCGACATTCCGCCGCTCACACCGCTCCGGGTGGCCATGCTCGGCTGCGGTGTAGTGGGCTCCGAGGTGGCGCGGTTGATCATCGAGCAGGCGGCTGATCTGCGTGCTCGGGTGGGTCGACCTTTGGAGCTTGTCGGCATTGCGGTGCGCCGAGACGACCGAAACCGGCCGGGCATCGACCCCGGGCTGTTCACTACCGACGCCGAGGCACTGGTCACCCGAGAGGACGTCGATCTTGTGATCGAGCTCATCGGAGGGATCGAGCCGGCCCGGTCGTTGATCTTGGCGGCGCTGCGCCATGGGGCTTCGGTGGTGACCGCGAATAAAGCGCTGCTCGCCCAGGACGGCCCCGCACTGTTCGAGGCTGCCGAACGGGGTGCAGCTGACCTCTACTTTGAGGCCGCGGTTGCCGGTGCCATCCCGATCATCCGGCCGCTCAGGGAATCGCTCGTCGGTGACGAGATCACCTCCGTAATCGGGATCGTGAACGGCACCACGAATTACATCTTGGATCGCATGGATACCGCGGGCATCGGTTTTGCCGAGGCGCTGGCCGAGGCGCAGGCTCTCGGCTACGCGGAAGCCGATCCGACGGCAGACGTCGAGGGCTTCGACGCCGCAGCCAAGGCCGCGATCTTGGCGAGCCTGGCATTCCATACGCGGGTCACCGGCGCGGATGTCTACCGGGAAGGCATTACCGGGATCACTCCTGCTGACATTGCCTCGGCACACGACATCGGCTGCGTGATCAAGTTGCTGGCAATCTGCCAGCTATCCCCACTAGTTGCCGGCGTTGCCGACCGAAGGGTGTCGGTGCGGGTTCATCCGGCAATGATTCCGCGCTCCCACCCGCTCGCAGGGGTTGGCGACGCCTACAACGCTGTGTTCGTCGAATCGATGTCTGCCGGACGGCTCATGTTCTACGGGCCTGGTGCCGGGGGTTCACCAACGGCGAGTGCGGTTCTCGGGGACCTTGTCACTGTGGCCCGGAACCGGCTGCGCGGGGCGGTCGGTCCTGGCGAGTCGAGCTACGCGGCGCGTCCCGTTAGCGAGATCAGCAGCGTGATGACTCGGTATCACCTCTCGCTCGAGGTGGCCGATAGGGCGGGCGTGTTGGCGACCATCGCTCATGTCTTCGCAGAACATGACGTGTCGATCGAGACCGTACGGCAGAACGGGCGGGATGCCGAGGCTCAGTTGGTGATCGTGACTCACCACGCCCAAGATGCTTCGCTCAGTGCCACGGTGCGGGCCTTACGCAAGCTCGACGTAGTCCGCGCGGTCACCAGCGTGATGCGAGTCGAAGGGGACTGACATGATCCCCGAGTCCTTCATCGCGGACCGACCCACTTCTCTCAGGCGCCGGCCCGGACACGGAGTGATCGCTCGCTACCGAGACTGGTTGCCAGTCTCCGATAGCGATCCGGTGATCACCCTCGGAGAAGGAGGCACGCCGCTGGTGGCGGCTGAGAAACTGTCGGAGATCGTGCACTCCGAGACATGGATCAAGGTCGAGGGCGCCAATCCGACCGGTTCGTTCAAGGACCGCGGCATGACAGTCGCGCTCAGTGTCGCCGCCGGGCAAGGGGCGCAGGCCGTGGTCTGTGCCTCGACTGGCAATACCTCTGCGTCGGCCGCTGCGTACGCGGCGAAGGCTGGTCTGTCCACCATCGTGCTGCCTCCCGGCCGGTCGAATCGCGACCGGCAAGCTCGCGCAGGCGATCGTGCACGGTGCCAGAGTGGTGCAAATCGACGGCAACTTCGACGACTGCCTGGAACTCGCCCGCAAGCTCGCCCACGAGTACCCGGTCGCGCTCGTCAATTCGGTCAACCCGAACAGGATCGAGGGTCAGAAGACTGCGGCGTTCGAAGTGATCGACGAGCTGAGCGATGCGCCGGACGTACACGTGATCCCAGTGGGCAACGCCGGGAATATCTCGGCGTACTGGCGTGGTTATAGCCAGTACGCGTCGGCCGGCAAGGCCACGCGAGCGCCACGTATGTGGGGTTTTCAGGCGAGTGGGGCAGCCCCTCTGGTGCTTGGACATCCGGTTCTCCAGCCCGAGACTGTCGCCACCGCAATCCGCATTGGTAACCCGGCATCGGCCGAGCAGGCTCTGGCCGCTCGTGACGAATCCGGTGGCCTGATCGAGGCGGTAAGCGATCAGCAGATCCTGGACGCTCAGGCCTTCCTCGCCCGCGAGGAGGGAATCTTCGTCGAGCCCGCCTCGGCTGCAGGGGTCGCAGGTCTACTTGCCAAACACCAGCGCGGCGAGATCGAGGCAGGCCTGCAGATCGCCGTCACCGTAACGGGGCATGGCCTGAAGGATGTTGACACGGCGTTATCGCGACTCGGTCCGATTCATGCCGAAGTCGTGACAGCGGATCTGCTCGCCATTGCGACGGTCTGCGGGCTGCTCGACTAGCTCTCCAGATGATGTCGTTTCCAAGGAGCCCGATGGTGCGTCCCGAGCCCTCGGATCAGCCTGTGCTGAGCCCCGGACGCTCGGTGCTGGTGGAGGTTCCAGCAACTAGCGCCAACCTGGGGCCTGGCTTCGACTGCTTTGGGCTCGCGCTCGACTGGCGGGAGCGGGTCAGCCTGGCGGTGATCGAACGGGGCTATCAGATCGACGTGTTGGGGGAAGGGGCGGCCGAGCTGCCTCGCGATGAGAGCCACCTGATCATCCGGTCCGCGCTCGTCGGCCTCGCCGATCTTGGGGTCACGGCACCTGGGCTTTGGCTCGGCTGTCGCAACACCATCCCGCACGGTCGAGGGCTCGGATCTTCCTCCGCCGCAATCGTCGCGGGCCTGGTTGCTGCAGCGGGACTGGCCCAGATACGGGTGGAGCCTGACTGGCTCCTCGGACACGCGAATGCCATCGAGGGTCATCCCGACAATGTGGCTGCGGCGATCTACGGAGGCTTCGTCTTGGCGTACCAGGGCCGGACCGGGGTGAGGGTGGCACGGGGCCACGTTGACGCCTCAATCGGTGCGGCGTTGTTCATCCCCGAGACGTCAGTGGCGACTGATGCCGCCCGCGATCTGCTCCCCGAGACCGTGCCCCACGTCGATGCGGCGGCGAACTCCGGCCGAGCAGCTCTGCTGGTCCACGCCCTGGCGTCTGAACCGGACCTGCTCTACGACGCCACCTTCGACTGGCTGCACCAGGGATATCGCGAAGCCGCGATGCCGCGCTCGTACGAGTTGATGAAATCGCTGCGAGGACAGGGATTTGCGGCGACGATCAGTGGTGCTGGTCCGAGCGTTTTGGTGCTGGGCAGGCAGGCGGATCTGACTGCACTACAAGATCAACAAAGAACTGGCTTCTCGTTACGGCTCAGTGGTTTAGGGTCAGCGGCGGCGATCCTCAACCCTGACGCCCCAGGGGTGCGTGATCACACTGTGATGGAAACCCCGGACGCAGGTGCTAGCCTTAGAGGGCCGACACGGTCAGGGCAGCTGCGGTGACCGGCTTCCCCAACCAGCCAAGTCACGAAGACGCACATCTGACCAAGTAGCGCCACAAGGTCAGGTGCGGCGCGGACGAGGCTTTACGGCATCTCCCGTCAGCCACATCTCGAGAACAGTCGTCGCGATGCGGTGAGGACCTCTAGAAAGACCCGTTGGGCGGGGCAACAGAACCCCGCGCCATGGATGGGCACCGATGACGTGCCTAAAACCGACAAAGGACATACACGTTGACAGAAATCGCCGAAGTGACGAGTGCCTCCGCACATGAGGAAGGCACCGGCGAGCAGAGTAAGCAACTCACCAGTGATCGTCGCAATCGCAAGGGCTCCGGCCTGGACTCCATGGTCCTCGCCGAGCTGAAACAGCTGGCCGGCTCCCTTGGAATCAAGGGCACTGGCGCGATGCGCAAAAGTCAATTGATCGACGCCATTCAATCCGCCCAGCGCGGTCCGGGAGACAGCGCACCCGTGGATCAGACCGGGCAAGACAATGGCCAGCGCAGCCTCCAGGACGGCCGCGACAGCCGAGATGTCGCCAGCGCACTGGATGAGCTGCAACGAGCGCCGCGCGATGCCAGCGACGAGCGCGAGGAGGCACAGATGCCCGAGCATCCCGCACAGCCTGAGCTGGTCTCAACCGACCAGCCCGGCAATCCGACGTCCGACCAGCAGCAAGGCTCGGTCCAGACCGTCGACGACGGTCAGGTGCGCGAGGAGAGCGGTGCGCCACGGGACGGTAGCGATTCCCAGCAGGTCGCCGACCGATCATCTGATGCGCAGGAGACTGCTGAGGGGCACCGCCGATGATGGCGAGCGGGCGGACGAGGCTCGCGAGAATCGGCAAAACGACCGACGGGATCGCAGGGGCCGCGACCAAGGCCAGGCTCGCGAAAACCAGCAGCGCGACAACCAGCAGCGCGACAACCAGGGTCGCGACAACCAGGGTCGCGACAACCAGGGTCGCGACAACCAGGGACGCGACTGGGACGAGGAAGGCGGCGGCCGCCGCAGCCGTCGGCGGCGTAGTCGGGATCGCCAGAACCGGCGTAACCGCGGTGGCGGCGGCAACATGGAGCGCTACGACGAGCCGGTGATTTCAGAAGACGACGTGCTCGTCCCGGCTCGCGGCATCTTGGATGTCCTCGACAATTACGCCTTCGTCCGCACCAACGGCTATCTGCCGGGACCCGACGACGCGTACGTCTCCCTTTCGATGGTCAAGAAGCTCGGCTTGCGTAAGGGAGACCTGGTCACTGGTGTGATCCGTACGCCGCGCGAGGGCGAGCGCAAGGAGAAGTTCAACCCGATGGTGAGGATCGATACCATCAACGGTGCCGATCCTGACGGGATTCGGCAGCGACCGGACTTCGCCAAGCTCACCCCGCTCTACCCGCAAGAGCGACTCAAGTTGGAAACCACCCCCAACCAGATGGCCGGCCGGATCATCGATCTGGTCGCCCCCATCGGCAAGGGTCAGCGCGCGCTGATCGTTTCCCCCTCCAAGGCCGGCAAGACCCTGATCATGCAGGCCATCGCCAACGCCATCGCCATCAACAACCCCGAGGTGAAGCTGATGGTGGTGTTGGTGGACGAACGACCCGAGGAGGTCACCGACTTCGAGCGCTCAGCCAAGGGCGAGGTGATCTCATCTACCTTCGACCGACCCGCCGAGGACCATACCGCCGTTGCCGAGCTGGCTATCGAGCGGGCGAAACGGCTGGTTGAGCTGGGCCACGACGTGGTGATCTTGCTCGACGGCATCACTCGGCTGAGCCGTGCCTACAACCTGGCAGCGCCTGCTTCCGGACGGATCTTGTCTGGTGGCGTCGACTCTGCAGCGTTGTACCCGCCGAAGAAGTTCCTCGGCGCCGCCCGCAACATCGAGGGTGGCGGATCGCTCACCATCCTCGCGACTGCCCTGGTCGAGACCGGCTCGAAGATGGATGAGGTGATCTTCGAGGAGTTCAAGGGCACCGGTAACTCAGAGATCCGGCTGCGCCGCGAGTTCGCTGAGAAGCGGATTTTCCCCGCGATCGACGTCGACGCCTCCAGCACTCGCCGCGAGGAGCTGCTGATGAGTCGCGAGGAGCTGGCCATCGTGTGGAAGCTGCGCCGCGTGCTCTCTGGCCTGGAGAGCCTGCAGGGGCTGGAGATGCTGCTGGACCGGCTCCGCAAGACCCAGAGCAACGCTGAGTTCCTGATGGCGATCACCAAGACCATTCCGGCACAGGACTAGCTGTGGCCTGAGCTTGTCGAAGGCCCTTCGACAGGCTCAGGGCGCATCGGCTGCTCCACGGGACTAAAGCGGAGTCGCTAGCCGTTGCATTTGGTGCCGCCAGTAAGACTGCGGCAGAATCACTCTTTGGTGCCGGTTCACGCCGTTAAGCGCAGATGCGTGGCGACCCGGCGCCTATGACGAGGAGAGAAGCATGAAGCCCGACATTCACCCCGCGTACGTGGAGACGCTGGTGACCTGCACCTGTGGCAACACGTTCACCACGCGCAGCACCGCGCCCAACGGCGTGATCCATGCAGACGTATGTTCAGCCTGCCACCCGTTCTACACAGGCAAGCAGAAGATTCTCGACACCGGTGGCCGCGTCGCTCGCTTCGAGAAGCGGTACGCGGCCAAGAGTCAGCCAAGAAGCCCAGCAAGTAGCTGGCAAGCAGCGCCGGGAGGCAGGGAACGACCCCAGCATCCCGGCGCTTGCCGCGTCCCGGCGACAAGTCGGAGAGGAGAGTCTCGGATGTTTGAGTCGGCAGCTCCACTGCGTGCTGAGTTCCAGGAACTGGAAACCGCGCTTGGCGATCCGGCGGTCCATGCCGATCTTGCTCGCGCCCGCAAGGTGGGTCGGCGCTACGCCGAGCTGACGCCGATCATCAAGGCATTGGACGAGCACGCCCGGCTCACAGATGATCTTGAAGCGGCGAAAGAGCTGACCGCGGAGGACCCCTCGTTGGCCACCGAGGCGGCCGAGCTGGAGGCGCAGTTGGGTCAGGTTACCGAGCGGCTCACCCGACTGCTGGCTCCGCGGGACCCCAACGACTCCTCGGATGCGCTGATGGAGATCAAGTCAGGTGAAGGCGGCGAGGAATCAGCCCTGTTCGCCGCTGACCTGCTCAAGATGTATTCCCGCTACGCCGAGAGTCGCGGCTGGAAGGTCGAGATTCTCGATGCTCAGGAAACCGATCTCGGTGGCTACAAGTCAGTGACCGTGGCGATCAAGGCGCCGGTCGAGGGAGAGCCTGACTCGATGCCCTACGGGGTACTCAAGTTCGAAGGTGGTGTGCATCGGGTGCAACGGGTGCCGGTCACTGAGTCGCAGGGTCGGCTGCATACCTCAGCTGCAGGTGTGCTGGTGATGCCCGAGGTTGCCGAGACCGAGGTTGCTCTTGATGAGGGCGATCTCCGGATCGACGTCTACCGCTCGTCCGGCCCTGGTGGCCAGGGCGTCAACACCACAGACTCGGCCGTGCGCATCACCCATCTGCCCAGCGGCATCGTCGTCTCGTGCCAGAACGAGCGCTCGCAGTTGCAGAACCGCGAACAGGCGATGCGCATGCTGCGGGCTCGGTTGACCGCAGCCGCGGAAGAGGAAGCTGCCAGCGCGGCCTCGGCGGCCCGCCGCAGTCAGGTCCGAACCGTCGACCGTTCGGAGCGCATTCGTACCTACAACTTTCCAGAGAACCGCATCTCTGACCACCGAATCGGCTTCAAGTCCTACAACCTTGATCAAGTTCTGAATGGTGACCTCGGCGCGGTGATCAACGCGCTCCAGGAGGCCGACACCCAGTTGCGGCTTTCCCAGGTCGGTGGCCCAGGCTCGTGAGCAAGGCTGTTCGACCGCTGCTGCATCAGGCTGCGAGCCAGCTGCGCGAGAGCGGCGTAGCGTCGCCGGACCAGGAAGCTCGACAGCTGCTGGCGTACGCGGCAGGAGTCGAGTTGGCTCGGCTTCCGTTGCTCGATGCCGTCGAGGATGGCCAGGCCGCCAACTTCCAAACGTTGATCAACAAGCGCGCCCATCGAGTGCCGCTGCAGCACCTGACGGGTCGGGCTCACTTTCGCTACCTGGAACTTGAGGTAGGTCCGGGTGTCTTCGTACCCAGACCCGAGACCGAAGTCATGACGGGCTGGGCGATAGAACAACTTCGTCCGATGGTCTACGCGGTCGCGCGCGGTGAGTCGCGACACCTGCCGGTGGTCGTCGAGCTCGGCACGGGATCTGGTGCAGTCGCCAAATCCATAGCCACCGAACTGACCGGGACCCGAGTTCATGCTGTCGAGTTGTCGGAGGAGGCTGCGGCCTACGCCGCACGCAACCTTGCGGACACGACGGTCGAGCTACACGTTCAGGACATGATCGGCGCCCTGCCTGAGCTCGACGGCAGTGTCGATCTGGTGATCGCCAACCCGCCCTATATCCCGTTGGAGGCTTTCGAGTCCGTGGTTCCCGAGGCACGCGATCATGACCCACTCCTCGCCTTGTTCGCCGGTGATGACGGGTTGGATGTGATCAAGGTGGTGGTCGCCGAAGCGGCGCGCCTGCTGCGACCGGCGGGTTTGCTCTGTATTGAGCACGCCGACGTGCAAGGGGAATCCGCTCAACAAGTCCTCATCCAGCACGGGGCCTTCGCCGGCGTACGTGATCATCGCGACCTGACCGGACGACCACGCTTTGTAACTGCTGTTCGGCGTGCTTGATTGCTCCGCTGACGGCGCTCACTGCGTCGCTCCAAGTGATCATTGCGCTCCCAGCGCCGCCAACCACCAACTCTGGCAAGATTGACCGGTGACCAAGACCGCCGTGCCAGGCGAGCCTGATCCCGGAGATGCGGCAGAGTCGGCCGTTGACCTCGGGTATCAGCGGTTCGACTGCATCGGCGACGATCCGGCGAGCGTGGCGGAAGCGTTTGAGGCCGCCCGGGAGGCCATCACGGACGGCAAGTGCATCGTGCTGCCGACCGACACCGTCTACGGAATCGGAGTGGACGCGTTCAGCGCTGAGGCAGTGCAGCGGCTGCTGGACGCCAAGAAACGCGGGCGCGACATGCCTCCGCCGGTACTGATCGGCTGAGCCGGTCCTGTTTCGGACTCTGGCGGTGGACGTGCCCGAGACAGCCCAAGCTCTCGTTGACAGACATTGGCCCGGCGCATTGACGGTGATCTGCCGGATCCAGCCCAGCCTGCAAATGGATCTTGGTGACACCGAGGGCACCATCGCGCTTCGAGTGCCTGACCATGAGCTGGCACGCGACATCTTGCGGCGGACCGGTCCGATGGCGGTGAGCAGCGCCAACATCAGTGGTCAACCTGCAGCCTTGACCTGTGACGAGGCGATCGAGCAGCTCGGCGATTCGGTGTCGGTCTATCTCGACGGCGGGCCGCTGGGTGGGCTGGGTGGTGCACCCTCGACCATCGTGGACTTCACCCGCTACGAAGAGCGGTGAGGTACTGCGACGAGGTGCCATCAGCGGGGAGACCCTGCGCGAGACCGCTCCGAGTCTCCGCGATCTGACGGGTGTGGCTCAAGATCTTCAGGATGGTCCTTCGTCAGGCTCAGGACCCAACGGTGAAGGCTCAGGACCTAACGGTGAAGGCTCAGGCCATCGCGATGACGGCTCAGAGCCGCCCAATGTAGGAGGCTGAGTGCGCGAGTACCTGCTGGTCCTCTGCATCGCGGCATCAGTGACCTATCTCCTGAGTGGTGTGTGTCGCAGATTGGCCTTGCGGACTGGAGCAATGGCGAGAGTGCGGGATCGCGATGTGCACACGATCGAGATGCCGTACTTCGGCGGCGTGGCGATGCTGGCTGGCGTAGCCGCAGCGATTCTGATCTCATGGCAGCTGCCATTCCTGGGCCGGCTGGCGACCGTGCAACAAGACTCTCAGGCTGTCCTGGTGGCAGCGACGGTGATCTGTCTGGTCGGTGTGCTCGATGATGTTTTCGAGCTGCCGCCGCTGACCAAGTTCGCCGGACAGGTTTTCGCGGCCGGAATCGCCGTCGCACTAGGCGTCAAGATGCTGTGGATTCCGTTGCCCAACCAGATCGTCTCGCTGGACAGCACGACCTCGGTTGCGATCACGGTGTTCTTCATCGTCCTCTGCTCGAACGCGGTGAACTTCGTGGATGGGCTGGATGGGCTGGCCACCGGAGTGGTCGGAATCGGTGCGCTTGCCTTCTTCGCTTACTCCTACCTGCTCACCGTGACGGAGGGCCTCACCAGGGCGACGACTTCAAGCCTGATCACGGTCACGATCGCTGGCGCCTGCCTCGGTTTCCTGCCGCACAACTTCTTCCCAGCGCGGATGTTCATGGGAGACTCCGGCGCGATGTTGCTCGGTCTGCTGCTTGCGACCTCCACCATCAGCCTCACCGGACAGATGGACATCTCACAGCTGCAAGACGATCGCGGGGGTCTGATTCCGACGGTCCTTCCCCTGGTGCTGCCGCTGGCAATCCTCGCCCTGCCGTTCCTCGATCTCACCCTGGCATTCATCCGCCGGACCTACGCCGGCAAGTGGTGGTTCCTCCCTGACAAACAGCACCTGCACCACCGGCTTCTGGAACGCGGGCACAGCCAGCGTCGTGCCGTCTTGCTGATGTACGTCTGGTCGGCACTGGTGTCCTTCGGCGTGATCATCTTGGGCTTGGTCCATACCGAGCGGCAGTGGACTGTGGTTGCTTCCGGCGTCGCTTGTGCGCTGGTTTTGATGGTGGTAACGCTGGGTCGCCCGGTACGCGCCAAGACCCAAGTGCGTCGAGGCGAGTCGCTGTAGCTCGGTCTGATTGCTCGCTCCGCTCGCTGCGGATCGCGCTTTGGGTCGCCTACTTCGTCGTGCTCGGAGACGCAAGGCGCGCCTCCGCTCTCAGCACGGCGCCGCGATCCGCGCTGATAATAGATCGGCTCACGGCGAGTGAGCGGAGCGAGCGAACCAATCCAACTCGTGTTAGTTTTCACGCACGCAGCCCGGCGACCTTTGTTCGCGCGACGCGACCCGGCCCAAATCCGATCACGACCCAGCTCCGACACTGGCAAAGAAGGACTGCCGCCCATGACCGTCGACAGCCGCCCAGAGCATGCGGCGATGCCTGCCGATGGGCCGAGTGTGCACGTCATCCGGGCTCGCAAGCTGCTGATCGGCGGCGCCGTCGGTGGGGTGACGGCTGCAGCGGTGTGCTTGATCGTCTTCACCATCGGCTTCGGTACCAGCGGCCTGATCTCAGCCGCTCTTGCGGCCGCCATGGTGCTGTTCTTCTACGGAGTCGGCCAGTACGTAATGGTGCTCTTCGCCGACGCCGGGGCCCGGACGCTGCTCACCGTGTCAATGTGCAGCTACACCGCAAGGGTCGTCGTGCTGGGACTGGTTCTGGTGCTCTACAACGCCCACCACGAAGCGTGGCCGACGTTGACACCAATGGTCATCTTCCTGACGACGATCATCGTTGTCGCGGGATGGCTGGCGGTGGAGATCTTTGTCTTTTCTCGACTGCGAATAGGGGCCTACGACACCGAGTACGTGCCGCCAAGCAAAGGTGACTTTGAGCCGTGACCGGCGCAACAATCACTGCTAGCGTGTGTCACGCCATGAAGGAACAACCGAAGGCGGCCATCGACCAGCCGAGATCGCAAGGAGGCGAGAAATCAAACGGCATGGACTTGGGGCTACGAGTGCTCTCCTATTTGATCTCCGGCGTGCTGGTCTACGGACTGGCGGGATGGCTCGGCGACCACTACCTCGGCACCAAGTTCCTGCTGCCGATCGGAATCGTCGCAGGTGCTGCCTTCGGGGCGTACGTGATCATCCGGCGCTTTGGCCGCATCGATGATGCGGCACCTGCAACAGGTGCCAAGGATCGAAGCAACCAAGCCACGGTAACCGGACACACGCACGAGGCGGAGAAGGGGGAACGGTGAGCGGTTTCTTGTCGGGCCTGGTGCCGCTAGAGACGGAGACCGAAGGCTTCCAGGCCCCCGGGGTGCACAGCTTCGACGTACCGCCGCTGTTCGAAGGCATTCCCTGGCTTGTGTGGTTGGACAAGTACATGCTGCAAAGCATGATCTCGGTGATCTTGATCATGGTCTTCTGGTTGATCATGGCGCGTAAGAACGCCATGGTGCCCAGCAAGGGCCAGTACCTCGGCGAAACGGCCTACTTCTTCGTCAGGAACACGATCGCCCGGGACATGATCGGGCACGACTTCCGCAGGTACCTGCCACTGCTGATTGCCCTGTTCTCCTTCGTGCTGATCAACAACTTATTTGGGGTCTTCCCGCTGAGCTTGCTTCCTACGCCCTCGCACATCGGTTGGCCGTACGGCCTGGCGCTCTTGGTCTGGGTGATCTACAACGGGGTCGGCATCGCCAAGCACGGTTTCTTTGGTTATCTCAAGGTCGCGACGCTTCCCTCAGGGGTCCCCGTTTTCATGTGGCCGCTGATCATCCCGCTGGAGTTCGTCTCCAACATCCTGGTCCGGCCGGTCACCCTGTCCTTGCGACTCTTCGCCAACATGTTCGCCGGTCACCTGCTGGTGCTGGTGTTCGTGTTGGGCGGGGAGTACCTGTTATTGCATTCCGAATCGATCATCAACAAGGCTCGCCGGTGTGGTGGCCCTGATCTTCAGCATGGCGATCTTCGGCCTGGAGATCTTCGTTCAGTCCCTGCAAGCCTTCATCTTCACCGTTCTCACCGCCCAGTACATCTCCTCGGCCGCGGCCGAGGAGCACTGACCCACCCTCGGTTTCGGCAGATTCCGCGAAACCCCGTCAAGAAAGAAGTCGCAAATGACTCCAATGGAAGTCGTCGGATCCCTCGGCATCGTCGGCTACGGCCTCGCCGCCATCGGCCCCGGAATCGGCGTGGGCTTGATCTTCGGCTCGGTCATCCAGGGCACGGCGCGACAGCCCGAGGCCCGCGGCGCGATGATGGGCACGGCCTGGATCGGATTCGCGGTGACCGAGGCGCTGGCGATCATCGGCATCGCCCTCGCCTTCGTCTTCGGCGGCCTGTGAGCGAGTGGTCACCATGACCACGCTTCTGATCCCGCTCCAGGAGGCGGAGAATCCGCTGGTCCCGCACCTGTCGGAGGTCATCGCCGCGATCGTGTTCGCGCTGCTGCTGACCTACCTCATCGGCAGGTTCGTGGTGCCGCGGTTCGAGGCCACCTACGCCGAACGCACCGCCGCCATCCAGGGCGGCTTGGAGAGGGCGGAGAAGGCTCAGGAGGCTGCCGATGCGGCTTTGCGCCAGTACAACGAGCAGTTGGCCGAGGCCCGCACCGAAGCGGCCAGGATTCGCGAGGAAGCCAAGACTGAGGGCACCCAGATTCTCGCCGACCTTCGGGAGCAGGCGCAGGCGGAGGTGGCCCGGATCAGGACTCAGGGCGAGGCTCAGCTCGAGGCCGAGCGCACCCAGGTGATGACCCAGCTACGGAGTGAGATTGGCACCCTGGCGACCACGTTGGCCAGCCGCATCGTCGGCGAGTCGCTCGAGGACGACGAGCGAGCCCGGCGTACGGTCGACCGGTTCCTTGCCGAACTGGAAGGTGAGGGCGAGCGGACTCCTGCAGGTAGGCCATGACAGCAGCCACTGATGCGCGACTGAGCTCGCTCGACCGGATGCTGGACGACAGCCAGGTCGGCGACACCTTCGCTACTGACATGTTTGCGGTGGTCGACGCGCTTGATTCCTCGCCCACGCTGCGGCGGGCGGTGACCGACCCCGGAACGCCGGAAGGCGCCCGCCGGGCGTTGGTGCATGGGCTGCTCGATGGCAAGGTCGACCAGGTTGTGGCTGATCTGGTGGCGGAGGCGGCGACGCTGCGTTGGGCTGGAGGCCGGACATTCGCGGCTGCACTGGAGCGGCAGGCCGTACGGGGCGAGCTCATCGCGGCAGAGCGACGCGGTGAGCTGGAGAACACCGAGGACGAGCTATTCCGATTCGCACGGTTGGTGGAAGCCAACCCCGATCTGCGAAACGTGCTAGCTGACCGCTCGATCGACCGTAGCAAGCGGCAGGAGCTGGTCGTCGACCTGCTGAGAGGCCGCGTCACCGACCTCGACGATCGTGCTCGCTAAGCGCGCGGTGGCCGCTCGTGAACGGACCTTTGCGAATACGATCGAGGGTTACGTCACTCTGGCAGCAGCACAGAGAAATCGGGTCGTTGCGACCGTCCGCGTCGCCAAGCCACTCTCCTCCGACTATCGGGAACGGCTCCGCGCTGCTCTCACCAGGCAGGTCGGTCGCGAGGTTGCCATCCAGGAGGTCATCGACCCCGACGTCCTGGGCGGGGTCCGGGTGGAGCTTGGCGACGAGGTGTTTGAAGGTACCGTGTCGGGTCGGCTCGAGGCGGCCCGACGCCTCTTTGGATAGCACGGCTCCGCGACATCACAACTGAACACACTCACCTCCGAGATAAGAGCAGAAAGCGCAGGCGATGGCAGAACTCACGATTCGTCCCGAGGAAATCCGCAGTGCACTGGACCGCTTCGTCCAGGGCTACACGCCGGAGACGGCCAGCCGCGAGGAGGTCGGAACGGTCGTCACATCCGGCGACGGCATCGCGCGGGTCGAAGGCCTGCCTTCGGCTATGGCGAACGAGCTGCTCGAGTTCGAGAACGGCACTCTCGGCATCGCCCTGAACCTTGACGTCCGGGAGATCGGTGTCGCCGTTATGGGCGAATCACTGGGGATCGAGGAGGGCCAGGTCGTCAAGCGCACCGGCGACATCCTTTCGGTTCCGGTCGGCGACGGATACCTCGGACGTACGGTCGACGCGCTGGGCAACCCGATCGACGGGCTCGGCGAGATCACCGACATCGACGAGCGTCGCGCGCTCGAGTTGCAGGCCGCTGGTGTGATGGATCGGCAAGGGGTCAATCAGCCGCTGCAGACCGGAATCAAGGCCATCGATGCGATGATCCCGATCGGTCGTGGCCAGCGGCAGTTGATCATCGGCGACCGCAAGACCGGTAAGACCGCGATTGCCGTCGACACGATCATGAACCAGAAGAGCGCCTGGGACACCGGCGATCCGGAACAGCAGGTGCGCTGCATTTACGTTGCGATCGGCCAGAAGGGCTCGACCATCGCTGCTGTTCGCGGAGTGCTGGAGGAGGCCGGTGCGCTCGCGTACACCACGATCGTCGCCGCCCCTGCGTCCGACCCGGCTGGCTACAAGTACGTCGCGCCGTACACCGGCTCGGCCATCGGGCAGCACTGGATGTACCAGGGCAAGCACGTGCTGATCATCTTCGACGACCTGACCAAGCAGGCCGAGGCGTACCGTGCCATGTCGCTGCTGCTGCGTCGCCCGCCGGGCCGCGAGGCGTACCCCGGCGACGTGTTCTACTTGCACAGCCGCCTGCTGGAGCGCTGCGCGAAGCTCTCCGACGAGCTCGGCGGCGGCTCGATGACTGGCCTACCGATCATCGAGACCAAAGCCAATGACGTGTCGGCCTACATCCCGACCAACGTCATCTCGATCACTGACGGACAGATCTTCTTGCAGTCGGACCTCTTCAACGCCAATCAGCGACCTGCCATCGATGTGGGCATCTCCGTCTCCCGTGTCGGTGGAGCTGCGCAGATCAAGGCGATGAAGAATGTCGCCGGTTCGCTCAAGCTGGAGCTCGCCCAGTTCCGTGACATGCAGGCCTTTGCGATGTTCGCCTCCGACCTCGACGCCACCACCCGCCGCCAGCTCGATCGGGGCGGCCGGCTGGTCGAACTGCTCCGCCAGCCGCAGTACTCGCCATATCCGGTGGAGGAGCAAGTGGTCTCCGTCTGGGCTGGTCTTCAGGGTCTGATGGACGAGGTGCCGGTTGACGACGTGCTCCGCTTCGAGCGCGAGCTACTGGAACATCTGCACCACCATGGCAGCGCGCTACGCAACATCCGGGAGACCAAGACGTTCGACGACGACACTGCGGCTGCCTTACGCGAGCAGATCGCGGAGTTCAAAAAAGGGTTCCAGACCTCGGAGGGCAAGCTGCTGGCCGGCCGCGAAGAGCATGTCGCACTAGCGGAAGAGGACGTTACGCAAGAACAAATCGTGAGGCAGAAGCGTGGCTAACACTCGCCGAACGTCGGCTACCAGCGCGACACGCGAAGGGATGGCTTAGATGCCGGCAAGCCTGCGTGAGCTGCGACAGCGCCGCTCCTCGGTATCGACCATCAAGAAGGTCACCCGGGCGATGGAGTTGATCGCGGCCTCCAGAATCATCAAGGCACAACAGCGCGCCCAGTCGGCTGCTCCGTATGCTCGGGAGCTGACCAGGGCTGTGTCGGCAGTGGCGACGTTCTCCAACGTTGATCATCCGCTGACCACTGAGGCGGAGAACCCGACGAGGGCCGCGGTGTTGCTGATTACCTCGGACCGCGGTTTGGCCGGCGCATACTCCTCCTCGGTGATCAAGGAGGGCGAGCAACTTAACCAGATGCTGCGGCAGGCGAACAAGGAGACCGTGCCGTTCCTGACTGGACGAAAAGCGATCGCGTTTTACGGGTTCCGGCGCCGTAATGTAGCCGCCAAATGGGAGGGCTTCTCCGACGCGCCGACTTACGCCCACGCACGTGAGATCGCCGACAGACTGATTGAAGCGTTCCGGACGCCAACCGAAGAGGGCGGGGTCGATGAGATTCATGTCATCTTCACCCGCTTCGTCTCAATGCTCACCCAGCGAGCCGAGGTGATCCGGATGCTGCCACTGGAGGTCGTGGAGGGCGAAGAGCCGCCGGACACCGACGAGATCCTTCCGCTGTATGAATTCGAACCGGATGCCGCGACCGTGCTGGACGAGCTGCTGCCGCTCTACGTCGCAAGCCGCATCCAATACTGCCTGCTCCAGGGCGCCGCCTCGGAGCTGGCCAGCCGCCAGAAGGCGATGAAGTCGGCAACCGACAATGCGCAGCAGCTGATCGAGCGGTTGACCCGCGAAGCAAACCAGGCCCGGCAGGCCGAGATCACACAGGAAATCTCCGAGATCGTCGGCGGAGCGAGTGCTCTCGCCGAGGCTAGTGCGGCTGCCGAGTGACATCGCACCAGGAATGACCAGCCATCACCCACCCGACGAATGAGGGAACCAGATGACCGCCACGATCGAAGAAAAGAACACCGAAGCCCTTTCGGGCGGCATCGGCCGCGTGTCTCGGGTCATCGGCCCAGTGGTCGATGTTGAGTTCCCGGCCGACCAGATGCCTGACATCTACAACGCGCTGCTGGTCGAAATGACGGTCAACAATGAGACCCGCAGCATGACCATGGAGGTCGCACTGCATATCGGCGACAACCTCGTCAGAGCCATCGCGCTGAAGCCGACCGACGGCATGCAGCGTGGTACGGAGGTGCGGGACACCGGGGGGCCGATCTCAGTGCCTGTGGGCGACATCACCAAGGGTCACGTGTGGAACGTGACTGGCGACGTACTCGATGTCGACGCCTCGAGCATCACGGTGACCGAGCGCTGGCCGATCCACCGCTCCGCTCCGAAGTTCGACCAGCTGGAGTCCAAGACCGAGATGCTTGAGACCGGTATCAAGGTGCTCGACCTGCTCACCCCATACGTGACTGGCGGCAAGATCGGCCTGTTCGGTGGCGCCGGTGTCGGCAAGACCGTGCTGATCCAGGAGATGATTTACCGCATCGCCCATAACTTCGGCGGCACTTCGGTATTCGCCGGCGTGGGAGAGCGCACCCGCGAGGGCAATGACTTGATCCATGAGATGCACGAGGCAGGCGTCTTCAAGGACACCGCGCTCGTCTTCGGTCAGATGGACGAGCCGCCCGGTACCCGGCTGCGGGTCGCACTGTCGGCGCTGACCATGGCCGAGTACTTCCGTGACGTGCAGAACCAGGACGTGCTGCTCTTCATCGATAACATCTTCCGGTTCACCCAGGCAGGCTCGGAGGTCTCCACCTTGCTAGGTCGGATGCCTTCGGCCGTGGGGTACCAGCCCAACCTTGCCGATGAGATGGGCCAGCTGCAGGAGCGGATCACTTCGACGCGCGGCCACTCGATCACCTCAATGCAGGCGATCTATGTGCCGGCCGACGACTACACCGACCCGGCCCCGGCCACGACGTTCGCTCACCTGGACGCCACCACTGAGCTTTCGCGCGAAATTGCCTCTCGTGGTCTTTACCCGGCGGTGGACCCACTCAGCTCGACCAGCCGCATCCTTGATCCGCAATACATCGGTCAGGCGCACTATGACGTAGCGGTGCGCGTGAAGCAGATTCTGCAACGCAACAAGGAGCTGCAGGACATCATCGCGATCTTGGGTGTCGACGAGTTGTCCGAAGAAGACAAGATCGTCGTCAACCGCGCCCGTCGCATCCAGCAGTTCCTCAGCCAAAACACCTACATGGCTGAGAAGTTCACCAACATTCCAGGGTCGACGGTGCCGCTCAACGAGACCATCGAGTCGTTCCAGATGGTGTGTAACGGCGAAGTTGATCACATTGCGGAGCAGGCATTCTTCAATGTTGGCAGCATGGACGACGTCGAGCGGCGTTGGTCGGAGCTGCAGAAGGAAGGCTGATCTTGACCTGCAGGACAGGATGGGTTGGCAAGGACGATGCAGTGAGCAAGGTCGGTCCTGGACTCGTCGATAGACCGAGCGGCCGGCCGGGAATGGAGCGATATGGCTGAACTCATGCAAGTGGAAGTTGTTTCGGCCGATCGTGTCGTCTGGTCGGGCAAGTCTGACAACGTCATTGCCAAGACTGTCGAGGGCGAGATCGGAATCCTGCCCGGTCATGAACCGGTGCTCGGCGTGCTCGTGCCGAGTGCAGTGGTGATCTTCTGCGAGGATGCAACGCGAGAGATCATCGCTGTGGATGGTGGCTTCATCTCTGTATCGCAGGGGCGAGTCTCGATCTTGAGTGAGTACGCGCGAATGGCCGACGAGATCACCGTCGCACAAGCCGAGAAGGAGCTCGCAGAAGCGCAAAGAATCCTCGATTCGGGCGACGGAGGCGACGAGGATCGAAAGCATTTCCAGCGCGCGGAGGCACAACTTCGCGCAGCGCAAAAGGCGCAGTAAGGTCGCTGCTAGACATACGCATGCGATCTGAGGACGTTCATGCACGGCTGGCTCGGGGTCATTCAGATCCTCGGCGTGCTTGCTGGCCTGCTGGCCATAAGCCTGCTGATGCTTGCCGGGCGCCGTCGCTGGCTTAACCGCCTCGGTGGCACCTTCGATTGCAGCCTCCGGCTGCGGATGAGGACTCCGGGCGCCGGCTGGGTGCTCGGAGTCGGCCGTTATAGCGAGGGAATCCTGGAGTGGTTCAGATTCTTCTCCTACTCGCTACGACCGCGAATGGCCTTCCCACGACGTAGCGTACGCGTGCTGGAGACCCGAATGCCGGATCCCGTCGAGGCGGTAGCGCTGAACGCAGACGAGAAGGTACTCCGCATTGAGATGCACGATGGTCGTGCCGAAAGTGAATGGGAACTGGCCATGAGCGAGGAGTCCCTGACCGGCCTGCTGAGCTGGTTGGAAGCGGCGCCCCCTGGCGTACGCCGATTCGAATAAGCCCTCCCGATTCCTATTGCCGCGCCTCTTATCGGCGCCTCTTGCAGAAACCTATGTAAACCCAGGTTCCCTACGCTTTGCACACTTTGCTACATGTGTGAAGCGCCAGGAAAGTGGGTTAACCCAGGTTTCTTCACCGAGCCTTTGGCTGGCGTGCGAGCGCTCACCTAGGCCGAATCCCTAGTCCTTGGTGGCGAAGGCTGCGTCGAAAGAGGCAGTCGAGGGCCGGATGCCGTTCATACTCCGGATGAAGTCGAGGGCTTCGGGTGCGCCGTCGAGCCGGTCCATGCCGGCGTCCTCCCATTCGATGGATATGGGTCCGTCGTAGCCGATGTGGTTGAGCATCCGGAAGATGTCCTCCCAACGGGTGTCGCCGTGGCCGGTTGAGATGAAATCCCAGCCGCGTCGCGGGTCCGCCCATGGGAGATGCGAGGACAGCTGGCCGTTGCGGCCATTGTTCATCCTGATCTTGGTGTCCTTGCAGTCCACGTGATAGATCCGGTCGCGGAAATCCCATAGAAAACCGACGTAGTCCAGGCCCTGCCAGACCATGTGTGACGGATCGAAGTTGAGGCCGAAGCCGGGCCGGTTCCCGATCGCCTCCAGCGTGGCGACCGTCGACCAATAGTCGTAGGCGATCTCGCTCGGGTGGACCTCGTGGGCGAAGCGAACCCCGACCTCATCGAAGACGTCGATGATCGGGTTCCACCTGTCCGCGAAGTCTGCGTACCCAGCCTGGATGACCTTGTCGTCGACGGGCGGGAACATGGCCACGTAGTGCCAGATGGCCGATCCGGTGAAACCGACAACAGTGTCCACCCCGAACGCCGCCGCCGCGCGCGCGGTGGTCTTCATCTCCTCGGCGGCTCGCTGCCTGACACCCTCCGGATCACCGTCACCCCAAACCCGAGGGTTGACCATGTTCTTGTATCGGTCGTCGATGATCGCCTCACACACCGCCTGGCCGTTGAGGTGATTGGAGATCGCCCAGCAGCCGAGCCGGTGCTGCTCCAGGATGTCTCTGCGGCCCTGCAGGTATCCCTCGTCCTCGACCGCTTTCACGACGTCGAAATGATCACCCCAGCAGGCAATCTCGAGCCCGTCATAGCCCCACTCGGAAGCGAGCCGGCACACCTCCTCGAATGGCAGGTCCGCCCACTGGCCGGTGAACAAGGTGACCGGTCTCGCCTGAGCGGCCTCGGCCTTGCCAGTGGCTTCTCTTAGACCGCGGGTGTCATTGAACATCGGATCCTCCTAGTTGGGGCTAAAGGACTTGGTTGAGGCTAACCATCTGTCGCCCTATCTGTCGCAGGGCCGTCGCTTCGCTCACCGCCGGGTACCCACAACACATCGCCATCGGTCCCGTTGACGACTCGGGCGAGGATGAACAGCAGGTCCGAGAGCCGGTTGAGATAGGTGATCGCCAATGTGTTGACCCCGCCCGGAAGCTGGGGGTCCGCGACCGCATCTGTTCCGTACGCGTCGACGGCGGCCCAGGCAGCGCGCTCGGCGCGCCGCACCACCGTACGCGCCAGGTGCAGTTGGGCGGCAGCCGGCGCACCGCCAGGGAGGATGAATGACTTCAAGTTCGGTAGCGGCTTACCGAACTGGTCACACCAGGCCTCCAACCGGTCGATGTACTCCTGGGTGATGCGAAGCGCTGGTCGGGGGTCGGTGGGCACTCGTAATGGGGTCGAAAGATCAGCTCCGACATCGAACATCTCGTTCTGGACGGTCCGTAGCACCGCTGCGACGTCGTCCGGCAGGCCACTGGCCGCAAGCGCGACCCCGATAGCCGAGTTGGCTTCGTCCACATCTCCGTACGCCTCGACCCGCGGATCGGTCTTGTTGACCGGCGACAGGTCGGAAAGCTGGGTCTGCCCGGCATCGCCCGTGCGGGTGTAGATGCGGGTCAGCCGAACCATGATCACACCCTACGCAGATGGTCCGGTACGGTGCGGCTCGGGTGTTGACAACTTCGTGGTGGAAGGCTTGTGGCTGCCGGGAAGCGCCGTCGCGCTGTGGCACAGTACAACGGTGAACCAGCTGCGAGCGTCGGTATCGCGTGCCTGCGCGGCAGCGCGGTCGTCATCGTCGGGGTGGCCCTACTGATCAGCGGCTGTGGTCAGATCCCTAACCCTCCGCCACCACCGGATGCACCGGCGAGCTCCGCGCACTCGCCCGTGCCCAGCGCCAGCAGGATTGGTGGCGACGCAGGTGACGTTTGCGAGTATTCCGCGTCAGGTGATGCAGCGCGGCCGGTTACGCCACCGCCGACCACTGGAGTGCCGACAAGCGGGATGATCAGTTACGCGCTCGCGATGACGAATGGCAAGGTCACGATCACCCTGGATCGAACGAAGGCCCCATGCACTGTCAACTCCTTCGTCTCGTTGGCTGACCAGGGCTACTTCGACAACACGAAGTGCCATCGGCTCGCGGATTCGGGCATTTTCGTCCTGCAGTGCGGTGACCCGACTGGTACCGGAAAGGGTGGCCCCGGCTACGAATTTGCCAATGAAACCGACGGTACGGAGTCCTACACCGAGGGCGTTGTCGCCATGGCGAACGGCGGCCCGGGCACCAATGGTTCACAGTTCTTCCTGGTCTGGGCGGATTCCACCAGCCTCGACGAGCTCCCGAACTTTACGATCTTCGGCACGATGAACAAGGAGTCTCGCGACGTGGTGGCATCGATGGCCGGAGAAGGCCAGGACGGCAGCAACGCCGATGGCACTGGTCGGCCTAACAATCCATGTGAGATTGCGACGGTTACTCGAGCGTGAAACGGCCCCGACGTCGGCTGGCGCTCGGGCTGAACTGCCTCCGTCGGCTGGCTGTCGGGTGGCAGGAAAACGTGGTGGGAGGGTTCGGCGGAACGGCGGAGCTTTGTGGGCCTTAGATTTCAAGCATCTTAGGTTTTCCTGCCACCCGACAGCCAGCCGACGTCGGGAGCGGTGAACCTTGTACGGCGCCGGGTTTCAAGATCTTTAGGTTTTCCCGGCACTCGGTACCAGCCGGCATCGGGCGGCATGATCAGCTCAGTGCGGGCGGCGTTGGCATGGTCCAGGAAGGTGCGGGCTAGTCGAGTGGCGGACGTTTCGCACGCTTCGGCAACCTGAGTAGCACCATGGCCAGCACTATGATGCCGAGGCCGAAAAAGCCGCCAAGGAGATAGGCACCACGGCCAGGTGCCTGACCAGGATGAGCCGGGGACGGCGTCGGAGTCGGCGCCTCGGGTAGCACGTCCAGAGGGACGAGAGCAAGAACGACCATCAAGAACTCCGTCATTGACAGTCTCCGCGGAGAAGCCGCTGCAACGCCACGACAGCCACGATCGCACGAGAGCGAGGAGCCCACGCGGCCACGTCGACTTTCTCACAGCCGCAGAAACCGGCGCATGATCGCGAGAAACACCTGCGGCTGCTCGCTATGCACCCAGTGGCCAGCTTCTTTGATCGTGACGAGCTGAACACGCGGGAACAGCCCGCGCATCGCGGAAGCGTATTCGGGCTGGATGTAAGGTGACTCGTCGCCGGCCAGCCACAGAACCGGACCGTCGTACGGCTTGGCGGGCAGGTCAGGCCAATCGCCCATTTCATCCAGGTGGTCACCGAGCATCGCGAGGTTCACCTGCCACTTCCAGCCGTTGGCGCCGTGGCGACGCAGATTCTGCAGCAGGAAGCCGCGGATGCTGGGATCGCTGACATACGGAGCGAGCCGGGCGTCGGCGTCCCGGCGATCGGTGAGGTTTTCGAGGTCGATGGCGCGCATGCCGCGTACGAAGGTATCGAAGTCGGTGAACTCCCGAGTAGGTACCGGAGAAACATCGACCACGCAGAGTCGCTCGACGAGTTCTGGCTGGAGCAACGCGAGCGTCATGGCCGCCTTGCCGCCCATCGAGTGGCCGACCACGGCGTACTGATCTCCCATGCCCTGATCCTTCAGCAGCTCGGCGACTTGGCTCGCCATCTCGGGATAGGAGAAGTGGTCCGTCCAGGCAGACTGGCCATGGTTCGGCAAGTCAACCAGCGTGACTCGAGCGGATTCGCTCAAGGCCTTCGCGATGGTGTTCCAGTTCTTTCCCTGCCCAAACAGGCCGTGCAGAAACACCACGCGTGGTCCCGTGTTTCCCAGTTGGGTGCTGAAGAGCCCGTGCTGGGGCGTGTCCGCGTTCACGGGCGTCGTTGCCAACAGCCCGTGTGCCAGTGCCGACGCTCTTCGACCGCGGACTGGGAGAGCAGGCCGGGCGTATCTGGCCACACCACGACATGAGGCGTGCCGGCGCGGATTTCCACGTTGCAACCGGGACACCGGTAGACCTTGGTGGCCGCTGCCCCCGGTACGCTGCGGACAATCCACCGCCCGTCACCCTTGATCACCGATGTCGCATGTCCGGAGCTCAGGGGTCGTGCCGGCCTGAGATGTTTACTCGGCCGTCGGGCCATCGATCAACTCCCTGGAGATCGGCGGATTACGTTGAGATTCAACCACGGGTAGAGCGTCCGATCAGCCGGTAGTTTGTCCCCGTGCGGTTGGTGATTGCCCGTTGCCAGGTGGACTACACCGGGCGGCTGACAGCTCACCTCCCGATGGCGACGCGGCTGATCTTGATCAAGTCCGACGGATCCGTATCGATCCATGCCGATGACCGTGCCTACAAGCCGCTGAACTGGATGAGTCCTCCCTGCTCGCTGGTGGAGCTGGGACCGCCCGGGCCCAACCACGATTCAACACTGAACGGCGAGCCGTTGTCCGCCTTGTGGGAAGTCCGCGGACGCGACGGCGACACGCTTCAGATCTGGCTGGCGGAGGTGTTCCACGACTCCTCCCACGAACTCGGCGTCGACCCGGGCCTGCAGAAGGACGGCGTGGAGGCCCATCTGCAGGCGCTGCTCGCCGAACATCCTGAGGCGCTGGCACCCGGTCTCGCTCTGGTCCGACGTGAGCATCCGACCCCAATCGGTCCGGTCGACTTGCTGTGTCGGGATCCGGCGGGGGAGTACGTGGCGGTCGAGATCAAACGTCGGGGAGAGATTGACGGAGCAAAACACGGTCTGACGAACGCTAGGCACTGGGCTGTAGAGGTCAAGCGGATTGCCGGCCTCGAAGCCGTCGAGCAACTTACGCGCTATGTGGACTTCCTGAACCGCGACACGCTCTTGGCGCCGGTCGGCGGCATCTTGGCAGCTCAGACCATCAAGCCGCAGGCCCGGACGCTGGCCGAAGACCGAGGTCTGGTGTGCGCGGTCGTGGACTACGACGCCCTTCGTGGGATCGACCCGGCGATTCCGACGCTGTTCTAGCTGCACATATCCGCAGCTGTGAATAATCACACTTCCGGAAGACCTCACTGAGGCGGAAGCGAAGCGACTGGCGAAGTTCGTTGAGACTCTCGCCGTTCCCGATCAGCGAGCAATCACCACCAGAGAGTGCCGGCCGAGTAGTTCGACTACCACGGCGCGGGGAAGCGGAGAAGAGGCACGACGTTGGGAACGGCGATATTGATCAGCATCGTGCTGGTGGTCGTGATCATCCTGCTCTTCGTCGGGTGCAACTGGTTGAAGCCGGAGAGCCTCCGGCTGAAGGTATGGAACTGGCTGGAATTAGAGATGCGGAACCCGGAACCACCAGAGCCGCCCAAGCGCGCCATCAAAGCGCTCGTGATCTTGATATCGCGGCGTGGCGCTTCTGTCTATTCACCGGCTCGGTAAATCGAGGTGGTTGTCAGCCCCAGCATTTAACCTTGTTGCTCGTGATTGTCCACTGCGCCCAATGCGGCACCATCGTTCGCCCTGGCGATGATGTCTGCCCGAACTGCCAGACTGCCGATCACCTCATGGTGGGCACGCACACGCCGTCCGGTATGCGGGTGTCTATGCATCGTGACGCCAAGCGCCTGCGGATTCAGGGCAGGCGGCACCCGGACGGTCACATGACCTACCGCGCCAGTGTTGGTGGACCCATGCCGGTGCCGGCGTCTTCCTACGAACCGAAGAAGGCTCCGAGCGTGAAGGTCTACAGCGATGTGATCTGGAGCTATGACCGCCAGAGCCTTGAGCGACGCGAGATGACCACGGATAACGAGAAGGACTACTACCGGCAGGAGTGGTTCAACCTCCAGACCGGAGAGCGGACTTACTTCAAGGAAGGCAAGCTGAGCGATCCTGAAATGCACGGTGAGTCAGCTCGCAGAGCCACTTCATAGTCATGCTCGGCGGCGTACTTCCGGGCCTCGGCCCCTTGGATGCAGACATTGACGCTCTGTCCGGACCGATCCTGGCTCAACCTGGCGTAGATGGCGGCTCTCATAAGGGGCAGTTCTTTGACGGGCCGACCCATCTTCGCCGCATGACGACTGACTTCAACCGCAAGAGGCAAATCAGCGGAGAAAAGAAGGCCGAAGCCAAAGGCGGGCCCCCGCACGAGCTCGAACTTGATGCGGAGGGACCGGGTTTGCGCGAATGGTTCCGCCAGTTGCAAAAGGCCGAAGAGGGTGGCGTGCTCGCTGGGCCGCAGGGCCGTGCCGCCGCCTTCGACACTCGCCTCGGCTCCGCGCTGGCCGGCGGCGCAGGCTATGGGATTGCCCACAAGTTGCAGGGACACGGTTATGGCCTGGTGAAGAACCCCGAAGGCTTCATCCTGGATGACGCATATGGGCCGGTTCGCGCAGGCGAGATCCAGCGCGCGAAGGAGTGGGGAGCGCAGCTGGTGCGGACGAGCGTCAGCAAGAACGACGGCTGGGCGATCAGGGACAGCGGGTCGGGCGAGTAGTCCCACCTGTGTACGACGGTCCCCGGTGCCCAGAATTTTCTTGACCTGGTCAGCAACACAAGCGAGCTGCGGCGGTCGTGTGCTTCATGCGCGTTTGCGTGTTCACCCGCATAGGGTGAGGCTGGCCGGCGCGAGTGCTTCCACAATGTCTTGTGGACAGGCTCACACCGTGGGCCGGAGAGAAAGGTCGGCGGATGGGGTGTCTGCTCGCACTGCTTGCCGGGTTCGCGCCAAGAGTCGCTCTCGTGCTGATCTGGATTTTCACGAACTGGGTGGACCGTGCATTCAACGGCTTCCTCATCCCGCTCCTCGGGCTGATCGTCTTTCCCTATGCGACCCTGTTCTACGTCCTTGCCTACAACCCGGTTAGCGGCGGAGTGGGCGGTTGGGGATGGATCTTTGTGGTCCTCGGCTTTGTCTTCGACATCGGGCACTGGGTCGGCGGAGGTGTGACTGGTCGGCAGCGTTATGCGAGCGCATAGCGCCGTTCGTCAGGTGACTCGGGGGCGTCACCGGGGGCAGTCAACCGAGCTGATGATGACGAAGGCGTAGTGATGGAGATTGCGCATCTCAGACGCGTGGTGGCGGTTTGGGTCAGTTGAAGGGCCCTGTGGCTCCTGTCAGTGGAGGCAACAAGAGCAGGGTCAGGCTGTCGCTCAGCCAGTTCTCGTAGTGGTCGGGGCTCCATCCTCGGTGGCTGGTGAGTTCGGCATATGTGTCGGGATTGGCGAGAGCACCGTAGGTGGCCGCGGCGTCGGGGGTGCTCATTCCTTCGCGGAGGGGTCCGTTGTGGAGGAGCATGGCAATGTAGGCGCTCTGGTGCCTTTGGCGACGTTGGCGGTCAGCGGCGACGAATTCGGCCAGGGCGGGGTCGGCGGTGCCGGAGTTTCTTAGGATGCGATGGGCGAGCGCGGTGCGTTCGAGGATGCCTCGTGAGAGATGAGCCAGCCGCGTCATTTGGGTGCGCTGGTCGGTGATGGCCCGGATCGTCGCGATCTCGGGAAGTTCGAGGACGTCGACCCGGGGGGCGTCTCCGACGATGGCCGTTTCGAGAATCTCAGATATCAATGTGAGCTTGTTGCCGAATCGGGAGTAGACGGTTTCAGCCGCTACGTCTGCCTGGGCCGCGATGGCGCTGATGGTCGTGGCGGCGAAGCCTTGCGCGGCAAACAGCTCCGAGGCCGCCTGCAGGATCGCTTGCCGGGTCCGTTCGGCTTTGTCGGCTCGACGGCTACGAGTTTGGTCCTTGCCATTGACTACGTTCACAGTTCGATAATACAGTCTCACTGTATTAATACAGCTTAGCTGTGATCTCGTGTCGTACCGGGTTCACAGTTGGCGTGTGATAGCGAGGAGGGAACTCGAAATGACTGAGATGGCTCGTAATTGGATCGACGGCGCTTGGCTGGAGTCTGAGCGGGTCGCCGACTCGTACAACCCGGCGACCGGGGAGGTGCTTGGCAGGTTCGCCGAGGGTGGTGAAGCGGAGGCCCGGGCGGCGGTCGGCGCGGCCCGTTGTGCCTTTGAGGTCACCGACTGGGGACGCGACCGTGCGCTGCGCTCGCGAGCACTGCTGGAACTTGCCGGGTTGTTCGAGGCGCGCGCCCCGGAACTGGCTTTGATGGTGACGCGAGAGAACGGTAAAACGTTGGCGGAAGCGACCGGTGAGGTCGGGGCGCCGGCCGCGATGTTGCGTCACAGTGCCGCTCAGGCGTTGACCGATGTCGGCACCGCTGCCGAGGTGGCGCCGGGTCAGTATTTCAGCAGCCTGGCCGAGCCGGTCGGGGTCGTCGCGATCATCGTGCCGTGGAACGCACCGGTGGCGCTGTTCATCCGTTCCCTCGGCCCTGCGCTCGCCGCCGGGAACACGGTCGCGGCCAAGCTGCCGGGGCAGACCGCGCTCACTAATGCGCTGATGGCCGACGTTGTGTCCCAGGCGCGGTCACTGCCTGCCGGCGTTGTCAATATGTTCACCGAATCGGGCAACACCGGGGCGGCGTTCCTCGTCGAATCGGCCGATGTCGACATGGTCAGCTTCACCGGCAGCATTGAGGTGGGCCGGGTGATCGCGGCCGCTGGTGCCAAGACGCTGAAACGGATGAACCTGGAACTCGGCGGCAAGACTCCGATGATCGTGTTCGACGATGCGACGCTCGCCTCCACGCTGCCGCTACTGGCCGCCGGTGTGACGACCTTTGCTGGCCAGAACTGCATGGCGGGCTCTCGGATCCTCGTCCAGCGCGGCATCGCCGATCAAGTGCGCGAACACCTGGCAGGAACGGCTCACACATGTTGTGGTCGGTCCCGGCGAAGAGCAGAACACCCAGATGGGACCCCTGATCGACTCTGCTGCCGTGGCGCGCGTCGATCGGATCGTCGAGGACTCGACCAACTACGGCAAGGCGATCGTTCGCGGTGGACCCGTCACCGATGGACCGCTAGCCTCCGGCGCCTTCTACCGGCCGAGCCTGATCGAAGTCGAGGATCTCGACGCACCGATCATCCAGCAAGAAATCTTCGGGCCGGTAGCCACATTCGAGGTCTTCGACGACGAGAAAGACGCCATCCATCGGGCTAATGCGAGCGATTTCGGCTTGGCCGCAGGAGTGTTCACCCGCGATGTCGACTGTGCCCGCCGCGTGAGCCGCCAGATCAACGCCGGAACGGTTTGGACCAACACCTGGTTCGCCATGAACGCCGGCTTCGAAGAGGGCGGCTACAAGCAAAGCGGTCTAGGCCGCCTGCGCGGCGCCCGTGGTCTCGCGGAATTTCAGGAGATCAAGACCTACGTCCACCTCGTGCCACCCGCGGGAGACTGACACCGACTACCCATTAACTCGGAATCTGGCCGCTGGTAGGCACCCGGAGTGCGTCCAGGAAGGAGGCCCGATGGTGAAGCGCATCGTCCCGGACCCGCCGCCGCGCGCGGGCGACGCGAGTCGCGACGTGTGGGGCTTTCGCGACAGCGGATTCGTCGTTGACGACGCCGGTCACGTCATCTTCCGGGGTGCGCGCTCCGCGATCAGCGGCAAGCGCATCCCGAGGCTGCTGCCGTGGGTGGAGGGGATCCTCGGGCTACGCGTTGATCCCTTCGACAAGCATGTCTCGGCGTACCCGACCGCCATACCCGACGCGTCGCGAATCCGGCGCTCGAGCGCGTGCTCGAGCAAAAGCTCACGCCCGGCCGCGTCTCGACCGATCCGGCCGTGCGCCTGCGTCACGGGCACGGCCACACGCAGGAGGACATGTGGCAACTTGGCCAGCGAGAAGAACAAGTAGCCGTCCAGGATTCACACCCTTGATGCCTCGTGCGTGCGCGTGCGTGCGTGCGCGCCCGATGATTGCCCGAACCACGCGCCCCGATCCCCAGACCTTCATCGCCGACACGAATACGACAGATGGGCCTCGTGGGTTGCTCGATAGTGTCGATACTGAGCCCATGGATGCCTGCAATGCGCTCACGGCGCCGAATGAGGGTATCCGGCGCTCGGCGCGTGCGAGCGGTCATCCTCTGCGAAGGATTGCGGGTTTGCGCGAGCACAA
Source organism: uncultured Actinomycetota bacterium (assembly GCA_963744455.1). Taxonomy (GTDB): domain Bacteria; phylum Actinomycetota; class Actinomycetes; order Propionibacteriales; family Propionibacteriaceae; genus Microlunatus. The sequence continues at coordinate 44,771 of CAVUTQ010000002.1, forward strand.
CGGTGAGGTGGTCGGCGACGCGGCGTGCCCAGCGAATATCGACTGCGCCACCCATGATCGGTTAGCCGAGCTCCTGGATGACCCAAGCCGCCGTCGCGAGGACGACAACCCCGTCTGCCCAGCACGGGTGCGCATCGTGGCCGAGCCGCTGGAGGCGTATGTGGAGGGCTATGTCATCGACCAGTGGCCGAACCCGAAGCCATCAAGATCGCGCAATCTGACGACGACAGAATGGCGCGCATCAGGGAGATCACTGGCGAGATGCGCCATCTGCAGGAGCAGAGGAACGAGGCGCTGCGGATGAAGCTCTGGGGGGAGGTCGACGGCAGGACGTTTCGCGAGGTGACGGCGGAGATCGACGCGGCACATGATCGGCTAGCTCGTGAGCACAAACGGCTTACCAGCGAGGCGGCCATGCCGAGCTACCGGACCCGTCAGTGGCGTGGGAGGACCTGTCGGCAGAGGACAGGCGCGCGCTCACGGCGATGCTGGTCGACAAGATCATCATCGCTCCGCATCCTCACAAGATCGACAAGGCCGGCAGGCGCCGCTACACCATTCGCGCCATCCCATACCAAGATCCCCGGCAAGAGGCTGAGCGGCTCAGGGGGCGTCGAACAGCTCAGTCGGTATCTAGATCTGATGCGCCGCGACACACTGCTCGGCACCGTGCGCGGCATCTTGGCGGCGCAGCTGATCAAGCCGCAAGCCAGGGTGCTCGCAAATGACCGCGGAATCAGCTGTGTGACTGTTGACTATGACCTGCTGCGGGGACTGGATAGGGCGGACGACCGACTGTTCTAGCGAGCGCGGGCCTCTCACACTTCGCCGACGACGACGACGGACCACTGTTAGGGCTTGGATGCCCGAGCAAACTCTGCCTCGTCAGCCGGTGCCTCATCCATCGCCTGCCCGGCTTCCTCGCCGGCCTTGCCCTGCTCAATCGCCTCGTCAGGCTCGTCCGTGGGATTGCCTATCGTGGGATCGCTCTCTAGCTCAGCCGCCGGGCTGCCGTGGCCTGAATTGGCCTCGTGCTCGGAGAATGCTGTGTCATACTCCGCCGGGACGTCAGGCATGTTCTCCGCAGTCTCCACAGCAAGCGCGCTCACCGAGGCAAGCTGGTTGAGCATCGCGTGCTTGCGCCGCGTCAGCAGTTCCTGCTCGTCCCGCATCTGGCGGCGTCGCAGCGCCAGCTCCTGACGTGCTCGGTCGTCGATGATCGCGGCCTGATGTCGGGCTCGATCAATGATCTTTTCCGCGTCGCCACTCGCGCCCACCTTGATGCGTTCTGCCTCCGCCAGGGCTTCGTTGCGTAGCTTTGCTGCTTCCTCGGTTTCCGAAGTCAAGTGCTCCCCGGCGGACCGCTGCAACTCGGTCGCCATCGCCAGCTTCTCCTGAATGGCCTGGTTTGCCGATTCCTGCGCTTGCTTCAGCTCGGCCATCACATGCTCGCGTTGGTCTGCAGCCTCCTGGCGCAAGGCCGCAGTGTCACGTTCCGCGGCGGCAAGTCGTTCCTCCGCCTCAAAACTAGCGGCCTTGCGCATGCCAGTGGCGGTTTCCTCCGCCTCGGTACGAACGGCCTCGGCCTGCAGTCGAGCCGAGATCAGCAATTGCTCAGCCTCAGCCGTAACGCGCGCCATCAGTTGCACCGCGTCTCGCTCTAGCTGATCTCGCAGGGCGTCCAGCTCCGCCCGCTGGGCGTCTCGCATCTCTGCCAGTTCTGCGTACGCGCTCTGGCGCAGCTCATCGATTTCGGCCTGCCGCTGGGCGCTCAGCCGATCCGCTTCCTGAATGGCGGCTTGCGTGATGTCGCCAGCCTGCTCCTCGGCGATTCGCAGGATCTCTTGGACCCGACCGCCGAGTGCGGAGAAGTCGGCATGATTCGCCCGTGCGTGGGCGTCGTCAAGCGCCTGCCGAAGCTCATGGTTGTAGGCGATCAAAGAGTCGTATTGCTGCAGCAGCTGCGCGATCTGGGCCTGCGTCGCTCGCACGAAGTGATCAACAGCCTCACGGTCATATCCCTTGCGCGACAGGGGAAAGCTGCCGTCCTCCGAATGCGGGTCACCTGTTGGGGCAGTGTTCACACCGGCTCCTTACGCACCAAAGTGCCGTTACCCCGAGTCATCTCAGGGTAACGGCACCCGTAGGCGAGGGCCAGCGGTCAGTGAGTAGTGACCAAGGCAGCGGCCCGCGAGATCTGACTACTACTTCGACTTGGCTCCCTCGCCGGAAAGGTCGGAAGGGGCCACGAGCACTGTGGCGTCACCATCGATCTCAATTTCGTCGGCGCCGTCGGATGACTTGCCCCCATTCTTGCCCGAGCCTGCGTTGTTCCCGGCAGGACTGTCCTCGCCCAGACCCGCAGGCGGCAACATGTCTGGGCGCATCACGGTGCGATCCCCGACCTCGCCCTCCAAATCGTTGGGGTCGTCCAGGTCGGGGAAGGCGCTGGCGGTTTGCTCCGCGAGCGCCGACAAGCTGGCGAGTTGGCTCAACACCGCCTGCTTGCGCTGGTGCAGCAACTCCGTCTCACGACGCAGCTGCTGCTTCCGCCATGCGAACTCTTGTTGGGTCCGCTCGTTGATCGCCGCCGCTTGCTTCTTCGCTGTCGCGATTCGAGCTTCAGCCTCCTGAACCGCCGCGGCCTTGCTCTGCTCGGCTTCGGTGAGAGCCTCGGCACGAATGCGTGCGGCTTCGGCGAGGTCAGCCTCCAAGCGATCTGCCGATTCGCTGTGGTACCTGGTCGCCTCGGCAAGCAGTGCAGCGGTCTTCTGTTGCGCCTCGTCGTGCGCCGACTTGAGCTGCGCAACCGCCTGTTCCCGCTCGACTGCCACCTTGGATCTGGCCTCAGCGGCCTCGCGCTCAACCGTGCGGCGCAGGTTCTCGGTGTCAAGGTATGCATTCTGGCGCGTCGCTTGTGCCTCATTGTCGGCCTCTCGGCGGACCGACTCGGCTTGCCGACGAGCAGCCGCAACCAAGGACTCGGCTTCCGCCTTGGCCTTGTCGACCTGGGCCTTGACCTCGTCGCGCAACTTGCTGCGTAGCTGATCAATCTGTGCGGCCCCGCCGCTCTTGATGGCGTCGCCCTCTCGGGCAGCAGAGTTGCGCAGCCCGTCAGCCTCACGCCGCGCCTGTTCCTTGACCTTCTCGGCCTCGACTGTGGCGTTCTGCACCAGTTCACGCGCTTGCTCTTGAGCGAGCCGGAGAATGTCGTTCGCGCGTCCGCCCAGGTTGGCGTAGTCGACCTCTTTGGCGTCGGCCCCCCTGTCGCCAGCCGAGGCCATTTCATCTTGGAGCATGGTCACTTGCTGCTCAAGCTGAGTGCCGTGTCTACGGGACTTGACCACGCTTTCCTCGAGCGTGCGGACGTAGTCGTCTACTGCCGTTCGGTCATAGCCGCGTAAAGCGGTGGGAAAGTTCCCGACCGCACTTGCTGTGTCGTCGAACAGGCCAAGCCCCGTGTTGTCTGATGCGTTCACCGCAAGGAACCCTCTCCGAGAATAGGTATTGAAGCCGAGTCTGTGCCCGCGTGAGCGACGGCGACTCGCTCAACACCAATTCGCTCACCCACTGTGCGGATCTGGCGCGGCGTGCTCGACCAACTCGAGCAGAACGCCGCCAGTTTCCTTGGGGTGGACAAAGTTGATCTGCGAGCCGCGGGTACCGGCTCTTGGTGCATCATAAAGCACCTGCACACCGCATTGACGCAGAATCTTGGATGCGGACCGGACATCTGAAACAGCGTAAGCCACGTGGTGCAGGCCGCCGCCGCCGCGTCTCACCAGAAAGCGCGTGAGCACGGAGTTTTCAGCCAGCGGCATCAATAACTGAAGCTGATCGCCGTCAGGTCCGCCGTCTCCGCTGCTGAGCATCACCTCGGCCACCTGTTGGTCCAGGTTGTCTTCGCGATGCACAACCCGCAGGCCCAGCAGGTCACGATAAAAGGCAATCGCCGCTTCCAGATCGACGACTGCGACGCCGACATGATCAAGACCGAGCAGCCCGGGCAGCACACCCCCGAGATCGGAGGGCATTGGGGTCATGGACATTAGGGTGCCAGACTGGTGTCGGACAGAGCATCGGGCATGATCGTCAGCGCGCAGCTGGCAGCGTGGAGGTGGAGCATGGGCTCAGTCATCGTCGGCGGGGCACGAACGCCGTTTGGCAAACTTCTGGGTGGCTTCAAGGACGTATCCGCTACAGACCTTGGCGGCTACGCCATCGCGGCGGCGCTCGAACGCTCGGGCGTTGCCCCGGAGCATGTCGACTACGTCGTGATGGGTCAAGTGCTCCAGGCCGGCACCGGTCAGATCCCCGCTCGACAGGCGGCGATCAAGGGCGGGATCACCATGTCGGTCCCGGCCGTGACGATCAACAAGGTGTGTCTCTCAGGCCTGAACGCAGTGGCCCTAGCCGATCAGCTGATCCGAGCCGGTGAGTGCGATGTGGTTGTCGCAGGTGGCATGGAGTCGATGACCCACGCCCCGCACCTGTTGCCACGCTCGCGGTCTGGTTTCAAGTACGGCGACGTGACGATGATCGACCACATGGCCTATGACGGCCTGTGGGATGCCTTCACCGACCAAGCCATGGGCTCCCTGACCGACGGTTGCAATCGTGGCGAGCAACTGGTCAGTCGTGAAGATCAAGATGCCTTCGCTGCGCGCTCACATCAGCGCGCCGCCGCCGCGACGGCCAGTGGTGCGATGGCGGAGGAGATCGTCGAGGTCCGCATCCCACAGCGTCGCGGGGACGATCTGGTGATCGACAGGGATGAAGGCATCCGCGAGGGAGTGACGGCGGAGTCGCTGGCCAAGCTGCCTCCCGCCTTCGGGCGTGACGGCTCGATCACCGCGGGTTCGTCCAGCCCGATCTCAGACGGCGCGGCGGCGTTGATTGTGGCGAGCAAAGAAGCGGCCGCCCGGTTGGGACTCAACCCGATTGCCGAGATCGGCGCGCATGCCAGCGTCGCAGGACCCGACTCCTCCCTCCAGCTGCAGCCGGCCAACGCGATCAACGTTGCTGTGAAGAAGCAGCAGATCAGCCTCTCGGACCTGGACTTGATCGAGATCAACGAGGCATTCGCCGCCGTCGGTGTGGCGAGCGCACGCGCACTGGGCCTGAGTGCGGATGAGACGGATGAGCGCGTGAACGTGAATGGTGGGGCGATCGCTCTTGGCCATCCGATCGGCGTGTCGGGCGCCCGGCTGGTGCTGACCTGTGCGTTTGAGCTGAAGCGACGTGGCGGCGGGACCGGAGTTGCGGCGCTCTGCGGCGGTGGTGGGCAGGGTGACGCCTTGATCATCACCGTTCCTGCAGACGGCAGTTCCCGCTGAGCGGTGCGCCCTTGTCCGTCGATCGTGACGAAGTACGCGACGTCGTTGCTGCCGTGCGGTTGGGCAATCCGCGGGCACTGGGTCGTCTGATCAGCTGGATCGAGAATGCCTCGCCGGCGCTGCCGATGATCGTGAAGGAGCTCGCGCCAGACACCGGGCGAGCGCACATTATCGGCCTGACCGGCGCGCCTGGGGTTGGCAAGTCGACCACAGTAACCTGCCTCGTCCGCGCGCTTCGGGCGCGCGGGGAGCGGGTTGGCGTACTGGCAGTGGACCCGAGCTCCCCGTTCTCCGGCGGAGCGCTCCTTGGGGATCGGGTTCGGATGCAGGAGCACGCGCTCGATCGCGACGTTTACATCAGATCGATGGCGACAAGGGGTCATCTGGGCGGGCTCGCCGTCGCTACCCCGCAGGCATTACGGGCGTTCGACGCGGCAGGTTTTGACACCGTGATCGTCGAGACGGTCGGGGTCGGGCAGTCGGAGCTCGAGGTAGCGGAGATGGCCGATACCATCCTCGTTCTGCTGGCGCCGGGCATGGGAGACGGGATTCAGGCGGCCAAGGCTGGCATCCTTGAGATCGGCGACATCTTCGTGGTGAACAAGAGTGATCGCGATGGTGCTCAGGCACTGGTGCGGGAACTGCGGACGATGATCGCACTGGCCAACCGGAGCACGCAGGAGTGGAAACCACCGATTGTCATGACTGTGGCGTACGAGAATCGCGGGATTGCAGATCTGCTGGAAGCGATCGATCGGTTCCGAGCAGCACAAGTGGAGACCGGACGTGCCGCCACCCGCCGGATCGCCCGCGCCCGGCGAGAGGTCGAGAGCATCGCACTCGCCAAAGTGCACGCGGAGTTTCGGTTGAATGGCGAGGCCGGGCTGGAAGATCTTGCCAAGGCGGTGAGCCGTGGTGAGCTCGATCCGTACGCGGCGGCGGACCGTGTGGTCGTCGGTCTTTAAGGCGCAAGATCGGAACCGGTTGGGCGGCGCCGGAACCGCTGGCGGCGTGCCTGCACCCAATCTTTCGATGTGTCCGGTAGAAAGAAGATTATCCAGGCGTCTGCCTGTACTTGCTGCAGGGTGTTCGAATAGTCTGCGTGGAAGACCGGAAGGATGAATAGTCCGACATGAAGTGGGTCAAGCGGTTCATCATCTTCTTGGTCGTGGGCTTTGCGATTTTCTATTTGATTTCGCAGCCTGAGGCCGCCGCGGACGCCGTCCGTGCCATATTCGATGCCCTTGCCAGGGTCTTCCGCTCGATCATTGTTTTCTTCGAGTCACTGGCTCCTTAGCCATGGGCGTGGTGAGTTGGCTCGATCCGCACGTGGACAGATACATCTTGTCCACAGCGGATGAGGAGAAAGTCGTCGAGGTCAGGAAACACTGGGCCGCCAGTGCTTGGCCGGCGATACGACTCGCCCTCGGAATTGTGATCTTTATCAGTGGCTTTGCCTACCAGTCGCCGGTCTACTGGGTGTTCGTCATCGTCGGCGGTGCGTTGGGTTTGCAAGCGTTGTGGCGAATCCTCGATGAATACCGCGATCGGTTCGTGATCACCAATCAGCGGGTGTTCCGGGTCCACGGGGTGTTGGCCACGGCGCGCGCCAGCATCCCGCTCGTTCGGATCTTGGACATCACTGTCAAGAAGTCCGTCATTGGCCGCTGGCTGAACTACGGACACTTCGTGTTCGAGTCCGCCGCGCAGGTCCAGGGTCTGAACGAGATCAGGTACGTCAAGGACATCGATCAGCGTGAGGACGTGCTACGCATGGTGATGGCGGGCGACATACCCCAACCTGCCGTTTCAGCTGAAGAAGACGACGGAACGTGAGCGCTGTCGAGCGTCACCGTCTGCCATTCGACCCGATCGAGGAGGCGGCCAAGCAGTGGGCCACGCAGTGGGGCGAGATGCCCCGGATGCGCGCTGTCACGTCGTTGATGCGGGTCCATCAACTGCTGCTCACCGAGCTCGATGAGTTGCTCCGCCCATTGGGTCTGACCTTCGCCCGCTATGAGGTCTTGGTCTTGCTCTCCTTCTCGCGGCGGGGCGCCTTGCCATTGGGCAAGATCGGTGAGCGGCTTCAGGTGCATGCCACCTCGGTGACACCGCTTGTGAAGCGTCTGGAAGCAGCAGATCTGATCAGACGTGTGCCTCATCCTGAAGACGGCCGCGCAGTACTGGCTTCGATCACCCCCAAGGGCCGGCTCGCGATGGAAAAGGCGACGGACGCAATCGTCGGTGCGCGTTTCGGGCTGAGTTCGTTAAGCGATGAGGAGTGCGATCAGTTGACCTGGTTGCTCACCCAGCCGCGGGAGGCCGCGGGCGATTTCTAGAGAGCTGCTCGCGCATCGCGCTCGTGTCTGATTGCTCGCTCCGCTCGCTGCGGATCGCGTGCCGCGCATCGTCGCAGCGAAGCGTGTCGCTCGCCGCTGCGGCCGCGATCCGTGCGCCGTGCTTAGCCGTATTGCTAGGGCATCCTAGTAATAACTGGAGGTTGCGATGACCGCACACGGTGCTGGTGGCAGGGAGCGATGGGCGGCTGCCTTTGCGGAGGCTCAGGCGAAAGGCCTGGTCCGCGACGCCGACTTCACGACCATTTCGGGCCTCGAGGTCGATCCGGTCTATGGGCCGGAGCAGGAGAATGCCGACGAGCGCATGGAGCGGATCGGCTGGCCCGGTGATTTCCCTTTCACCCGCGGTCTGTATCCGAGCGGCTATCGCGGGCGTCCCTGGACCATCCGACAGTTCGCCGGCTTCGGCAACGCCCAGCAAACCAACGAGCGTTACAAGATGATCTTGGCCGCCGGTGGCGGGGGGCTCAGTGTCGCGTTCGATATGCCGACCTTGATGGGCCGCGATTCCGATGACAGCCGCAGCCTCGGCGAGGTCGGTCATTGCGGCGTGGCGATCGACTCCGCGGCCGACATGGATCAGCTGTTCTCCGGAATTGATCTTGGTACCGTCACCACGTCGATGACGATTTCAGGCCCAGCCGTGCCGATCTTCTGCATGTACCTCGTGGCGGCGGAGCGGCAAGGCGTGAACGTCGCAACCCTCAATGGCACCCTGCAGACCGACATCTTCAAGGAGTACATCGCTCAGAAGGAGTGGCTCTTCCCCCCGGCCCCCCACCTTCGTCTCATCGGGGACATGATGGAGTACTGCAGCCGCGAGATCCCTGCGTACAAGCCGCTGAGCGTCTCCGGCTATCACATCCGCGAAGCGGGATCGACCGCTGCTCAAGAACTCGCCTTTACCCTCGGGGACGGCTTCGGGTACGTCGAACTCGGGCTGTCACGAGGGTTGGACATCGACCGCTTCGCCCCCGGCCTGAGCTTCTTCTTCGATGCCCACATCGACTTCTTCGAGGAGATTGCGAAGTTCCGGGCCGCACGCCGGATCTGGGCGCGCTGGCTGCGTGATCGCTACGGCGCGAAGACCGCCAAGGCACAATCGTTGCGATTCCACACCCAAACTGCAGGAGTTTCGCTGACTGCACAGCAGCCGTACAACAACGTCGTACGAACCGCAATCGAGGCACTGGCTGCCGTCCTGGGCGGGACCAATTCCCTGCACACCAACGCCTTGGACGAGACGCTGGCGCTACCGACTGAGGAGTCTGCCGAGATCGCACTGCGGACCCAGCAAGTGCTGGCCGAGGAGACCGGGGTAGTCAATGTCGCCGATCCGCTCGGTGGATCCTGGTACGTCGAGGCGCTCACCGACAAGATCGAAGCCGAGGCAGTGACGCTCCTCGAGCGGATCGAGGAGCTCGGCGGTGGCTCGGCGCGGCAGCACGAGATAGGTCCGATCACCTCCGGACTGTTGCTTGGCATTGAGGAAGGCTGGTTCACCGGGCAGATCGCCGACTCCGCATTCCGTTATCAGACCCAGCTCGAGAAAGGCGATAAGAAGATCGTCGGCGTCAATGTGCACACCACCACCGTGACCAGGCCACTTGAGATCCTGCGGGTCAGCCATGAGGTCGAAGTCCAGCAGATGTGAGACGCTCCGCGGCAGGCGGGCCGCCCGGGACAGCGTGGCGGTCGACGACGCACTGGCGGAGATGATCAAGGTTGCCCGTACCGACGGCAACATGATCGAACCGATCCTGGCGGCTGCGCGGGCTGAGGCGACGCTGGGTGAGATCTGCAACGCACTACGCGCTGAGTGGGGGGAGTACGTCGAGCCCGCGCGCTTCTGAACCCGAGTCAGGTCTCGGCTAACTCAGGAAGGCAGAGCTTCCCGGGCGTCGAACCAGACAGTGAGATCGGTAGCGCTCGGGGCGAGCTCGAGGTTGGAAGCGATCCGATCAAGTACCGCGCGTACGCCGGGCTGTTTTGCGATGTTGAAGGAATCACGGGCCGGCAGATCGGCGCGTACGCAAATGTGACTGCCTCCGAAGGGCCGGCAGGCGGCGGCGTGCCTGCCATAGGCGTAACGCGAGATCGTGGAGGTGTAGTTCACGCCATACATCGGCAAGCTAGCGGGGTAGCGGATGCTGATCTGCAGCAGGCCTTCGGGATAGTCGTTGCGAGTCAGGTACGCCACCGTCGAGTTGTTCACCAGGCCCTTGGTGAGGGACGAGACCTGGTACCGGCTGGGGACGGATCGCATGCGATAGGGCAGCAAGACCGGCTCCGCGCTCAGCACCACACGGCTGGCCAGCTTCGGGAGCACCTGGCGCGGAGCGGCAAGGTTGCCACATTCGATGATCACCAAGGCGCCGTCTGCGTACTGCCACCACAGCATCGCCCCGCCGCCGCTACGCCAGACGCGGTCGGCATAGAAAGCGCTACGAGTGCCGACGCGAACCTTGGTCGGGTCACGCGGCAGCCGTCGTACCCACTTGGCACCCGAGGCACCGACCGCGACCGAGCAGCTACCGCTTTCAGGCGAGTCGGCGCGTAGCGTGGTTGTTTCCCATTGATGCTCGACAGTTCGCCTCCGTACCGACCAGCCCGGGAGGGGTTGGACGGAATGGGAGAACGCCCAGACACCTGGTTGCCGCGGTTCTACCTGCGGCCGATGCACAGCGCTGACCGACAGCAGCACTGCCGCGAGCGTTCCGACAGCAACCCCGGCCAGCCCGATCCGGCGTCGCCGGCGGGCCCGCGTCCTGGCGTGTCGCTGGAAGGCTCGGGTGACGTCAGCGGGAGCAGGTGGATGCCAGCCGGTGATGTCCAATGCAGCCCGTAACGAGTAGGGGTCGCCGCCGATGGCGGCGAGTCCGCGATCAAGCTCCAGGCGTACCCGCGCAGGTGTCCTGTCAACGAGTCCAGCGATCTCTTGGTTGGTGATGTCTTCGAGGTAGCTGAGCATCAGTACTGCGCGTTGCAGCTTCGGCAGCTGGTCGTAGGCGGCGACGACGGCACGGAGCTCTTCGGGCACGCGCTCGATGCGCTCGCGGACAGCGAGGTCCGGTGCTTGCGTTGTGTGCAAGAAGGTCCGCACCGTGAGCTCGCGCAAGTCGGCCGGCGAGTCGACCAGCGCTGACCAGCGCTGGCCCGCGGCAACCATCACTTCTCCGGCCAGGTCGGCTGGATCGGTGCTCAGCGCCGCGCACCAGCGGAGCAGGTCCGCCAGCTCGTCGGCGTGCACCGTCAAGGCTATTCTGGCTCTTGCTGCTCGCGCATCGCGCGCTAGGAATCCAGCCGGGCCTCTGTCGGCATCCCACGCAGCGTGGGATCCGCGCGCTGTACATGGTGTGCATGCCATGCCCACGCGTGAACATCCCACGCAGCGTGGGATGCCACATCCGGCGGCACTAGCCCTCAAGGGCGGCTGAGACGACGGACCGGGCGGCCTCCTGGATCTCGAGCGAGGTGCTCGGGACCCTTGAACGACTCGGCGTAGATCTTGTAGACGTCCTCGGTGCCCGAGGGCCGGGCAGCGAACCAGGCTGACTCAGTCACCACTTTCAATCCGCCGATGGAAGCGTCGTTGCCCGGCGCCTTGGTCAAGATCGCGGTGATGGGTTCCCCGGCAAGTTCGCTGGCGGTCACGGCGGAGGGATCAAGCTTGGAGAGCTTGGCCTTCTGCTCCCGGTTGGCGGGCGCATCGATACGGGCGTACGCGGGGGCACCATGTTGGGCGGTGAGCTCGGCGTAGAGCTCGCTGGGAGATTTACCAGTCACGGCCTTGATCTCGCTAGCCAGCAGGGCGAGCAAGATGCCGTCTTTGTCGGTGGTCCAGGTGCTGCCGTCGAGAGCGAGGAATGATGCGCCGGCCGATTCCTCACCGCCGAAGCCGACCTCGCCGGTGCGCAGTCCCGGCACGAACCATTTGAACCCAACCGGCACCTCAACCAGTGTCCGGCCCAAACTTGCGGCAACCCTGTCGATCATGGACGAGGACACCAGCGTCTTGCCGATGCCGGCGTCCGCTCGCCAGCCGGGGCGGTTCGCGTAGAGGTACTGGATAGCGACAGCGAGATAGGCGTTCGGGTTCATCAGCCCTGCGTCCGGGGTAACGATGCCATGCCGGTCGGCATCGGCGTCATTCCCCGTCGCAATGTCGTAGGCCTCCTTGTTGCCGATCAGGCTTGCCATAGCGTTGGGCGAGGAGCAGTCCATTCTGATCTTGCCGTCGGTGTCGAGGGTCATGAATGACCAGGTTGGGTCGACCTTGGGGTTGACCACGGTCAAGTCGATGCCGAGGTTCTCTGCGATATAGCCCCAGTACTGCACGCTCGCTCCGCCCATCGGGTCAGCGCCGATGTGCACTCCGGCGTCCCGCACCGCTTTCAAGTTCAGTGCGTTGACCAGGTCTTCGCAGTAAGCCCCGAGGTAATCGAAGCGATTGATCTCCGAAACCACATCGGCGTACGGCCGCCTCCGGATTGCCGAGCCATCAGCGAGCAAAGCGTTGGCGCGGGCCGCGATTGCGCTCGTCGCGTCGGTGTCTGCCGGGCCACCGTGCGGCGGGTTGTACTTGAAGCCGCCGTCGCGGGGCGGGTTGTGCGACGGGGTCACCACGATGCCGTCGGCAGTGTTGCTTGCGGTCGCCGTCGCGTTGTGCACGACGATCGCCCGGGAGACCGCCGGTGTTGGCGTGTAGTCCTCCTCGTCCTCGGCGCAGACGGTGACTCCGTTGGCCAGCAAGACCTCGATGGCGGTCGTCCAGGCAGGCTTGGAGAGCGCGTGGGTGTCCTTCCCTATGTAGAGCGGCCCCGTGATGCCTTGGGACGCGCGGTACTCGACGATCGCCTGAGTCGTTGCGGCGATATGCGCGTCGTTGAACGCGGTGTCGAGACTCGACCCTCGATGTCCGGACGTCCCGAACGCCACCTGCTGGTCGGGATTGCTGGGATCGGGAACCAGGTCGTAGTAGGCGCTGATGACTGCGTCGACGTCGATGAGGTCTTCTGGGAGAGCCGGCTGGCCGGCGCGAGGGTGAGCCATGGGCCACATTCTGCCGACAAACGCAGTCACCGCGCGACTACTTCTGTACGCGCAGCTGTGGCTCCTCGATGCGGACATGGCGGCGAGCGGAGCGAGCTTTGGACCCGGGTTTCGCGCGCCGCCGTAGCGCGGAACGCCGCGAGCGGAGCGAGCAATTGGACCCGGGTTTCGCGCGCCGCCGTAGCGCGGAACGCCGCGAGCGGAGCGAGCAATTGGACAGAGCACGAGCCCGAGAACCGTTCTGCCAGGATGGGCTGCATGAGCTCGTCCAGCTTCAACCGTCCTGGCGCCGTTGATCTTTCTCAGCTCGCGCAGCAGGCAAAGCAGTCGGCTTCGGCGTCACCGCTTGGTCCGCAAACTGCCGGTGCGTCGTACGTCATCGAGATCACCGAACAGACCTTCGAAGCTGAGGCAATTCGCAAGTCAGTCAAGCACCCTGTGGTCGTCGAGCTCTACTCGCCGCGCGTAGCGACGGGCCAGCAGCTGTCCGACGCCTTGATCGAGATCGCGAACGCCTCGGACGGCAAGTTTCTGCTGGCCCGACTGAACGTCGACACGGCCCCCGGGATCGTTCAGGCGCTGGGTTTGCAGGCCGTCCCCACGGTCGTCGCACTGATCAACGGACAGCTGGCTCCGCTTTTTCAGGGAGTGCTGCCCAAGGATCAGGTGCAGGCGACGATTGATCAACTGCTAAAGGCAGCAGTGGCGAATGGGATGGTGGGACGCGCTCAGCCCGTTGGTCCCGAAGAACCGACAACTGCCGAGCCAGAGCCTGAGGCGGATCCCAGGTTTGCGGCGGCGGATGCGGCACTGCAGCGCGGTGACTTTGCGGATGCACGCGATGAGTTCGACAAGCTGCTCCAGGCCAACCCGAACGACGCCGAGGCTCAGGCCGGCAAGGCACAAGCAGGGCTGTTCGCTCGCGCGGCGCTGCTCGATCCGACGTCCACCCTCGCTGCCGCTGATGAGTCAGACGATCTGGACCGCCAGTTTGCGGCCGCGGACGTCGAGATGATCACCGGAGAGGCGGAAGCTGCCTTCGTGCGGTTGATCGGACTGATCAAGAGATTGTCCGGTGAGGAGCGGAACCAAGCTCGGGTACGGCTGCTGGAATTGTTCGAGACGCTTGGCAATGCCGATGAGCGGGTCCTCAAGGCGCGTCGGGACTTGATGACCGCACTCTTCTGACTCCACTGACCTGATTGGGCCGCATATGCTGGCGCGGTCCCTTCAGCACTCAGGAGACCCAGGATGAAGCGGTTGCTATTCGTTGTCGTGGCTGCGCTGATGTTGGCCGTGGCCGGCTGCTCGAATAGTCCGTCTGCCGGCAGCACTCCATCGCCCACGCAATCGACATCGTCAGCACCCGCGAGCGATCCGACGCCAGCAGCCACGCCGTCATCAGCTACCGGGGACGTCAGATGCCTGAATGGGCGTTATCACCTGGTTCGGTTCGTCGGCGTGGGTGAAAAGGGGACCTACGGCACAGGTGAAGGCGGCGATGTCACACTCACCTTTGACGACGGGTCTTACCTGCTGCGCGGCGCCGGTAATGACCCGATCAAGCTGACACTTGCCGGTCAGAATGCGGACCTGCTGGTGGACGGCACGATCAGCGGTCAGTATCGCCTCGAGGGCAACCGGGCGAACTTCACGGTGGGCGAGAGCACTGGCTCCGCCACGCTTGCCATCGGCTCGGCAAAGGAGTCGGTGTCGATGCCAGAGATCGGCGGTGTGCTCGCCCCGGAGGGCGAGGCGGGATTGGCCTGCGCGGATAATGCGCTGATCGTTACTCTCCACGAAGTACGCCTGGAGCTTGGCAAGGTCTGATTAGGGCGTCCGGCCGTCCTCGGTATAGGCCATCTCATCGGGGCCGAGCGAGGCCGCCAGCACCAGCCGCCGATGAGCAAGCGGCGTGACCAGCCCGGCCGCGGTCTCGAGGTCGACCAGTGCCACCTGCTTGATCTCGGTGCGCTGCAGCGACCAGGCAGCCAGCTCGTCCTCGCCGACCCGGCCGCCATCGAAGATCATCTCGATCGCGTCGTCCCAACCGAGATAGGGCGGCATCCAGTCAACGACGAGCAGGCGACCGACGGCCAGCTCGATGCCGAGCTCCTCGGTGACCTCGCGGATCGCGCCTTGCCGCGGCGTCTCGTACGGTTCGACGATGCCGCCAGGCAGTTCCCAGTCCGCCTTGAACTGGGTTTCGCAGAGCAGCACCCGGCCGATCGCATCCCTAAGCAGCACGTGCGCGATAAGGCGCTTCTTCGGCAGTGCTGAATTCATCACCCCCGAGAAGCCGTGCGGCCCGTACGTCTGGTCCGACGCAAGCCGTGCGAACAGGCAGACATCACCGTACAAACCGTCTGGCCGCTCGACCGCCTGGCGACGAATCCCCTCCAACCGGAAGCCCGAGCGCAGCACTGCCCGCCGAGCAGCCAGATCTTCAGCCGGCACCGAGATCTCGAGGCGGCGCAAGCCGCGGTTCTGCAGTGCATCCTCAGCTGCGGTGCTGACGGCACGCATCAGCGAATCCGGGCTGACCGCTCCCTCCCAGCGGAAGGTCGCGATGCCACTGTCTAAGACGCTGACTGAGATCTCGACGTCTGTCACTCTGGAGGTTTCTCAGCCCCTGGTGGCTCGGGAGGTGGTTCGGGACTGGCAGGTGATTCTGGGGAGTCGGGACTGCTTGGGGACTCGGGGGAGTCGGGGCTGCTCGGAGACTCGGCTGAGATCGATTCCGGGGCAGCGGCGGAAGCCGCAACAGCGGCCCCCGCAACGGCGGGTTGATCAGGTTCGGCCCCGGAAGCCTGGCCGCTCTCCGCAGGCCTGGCACGCCGTGGCCCGGGGGGCGCCGTCAAGGCCTCGTCGGCCGTCGTCGCATGTGGCGATGCCACCTTGGCGGCGGCGCGGACAGCCCGTGTCGCTTTCTCGGGCTCGATCGGCTGCTCCTCATCCAGCTCGGGCTCGAGCCGGAGCCACACCGCGCCGAGGGGCGGGACCGTGACCGAGCCGGATGCCGCATAGCCGTGCGACGGCACGGGATGAGCTACCACCTGTCCGAGGTTGCCGATCAAGCCTGTGCCGTCGTAAACCTCGGCGTCTGTGTTCAAGATCTCCTTCCAGACGCCCTCCCTGGGCAGCCCGATCTGGTGGTCTGGGCGGGGCTCGGATGAGAAGTTGGTGATGCAGGCGATCATCTGGCCATCGCCGTCATAGCGGAGCCACGAAAAGACATTCCCGCCGCGGTCATCGGCGTCGATCCAGGAGAAACCTGATGGATCCGTAGTCACGCTTCCACAGGGCGGGATGCTCCTTGTAGATCGTGTTGAGGTCCTTGATCAGCCGCTGTACGCCGCGGTGTCCCCACTCCGCACTCTGCCACCAGTCGATGCTCCGACTTTCGGAGAACTCTCGACGCTGGGCGAACTCGGTACCCATGAACAACAGCTTCTTGCCCGGGTGCGCCCACATGAAGGCATAGAAGGCCCGCAGGGTGCCAAACTTTCGCCACTCATCCTGGGGCGCACGCTCGAACATCGAGCCTTTACCGTGCACCACCTCGTCGTGGCTGATCGGCAGGATGAAGTTCTCCGAATAGGCGTACGCCATGGAGAAGGTCATCTCATGGTGGTGGTATTGCCGGTAGACCGGCTCGCGGCCCATGATAACGCAACGAGTCGTTCATCCAACCCATGTTCCATTTGAACCCGAAGCCGAGCCCCCCTTGTTCGGTGCTCTGCGTAACGCCGGGCCAGGAGGTGGACTCCTCGGCGACCATGACGCTGCCGGGCTCGCGTCCGTAAGCGTGGGAATTGGTCCGCTGCAGCAGCTCGACCGCCTCCAGATTCTCGTTGCCGCCATACTTGTTCGGCACCCACTGACCCGCTTCCCGGGAGTAGTCCAGATAGAGCATCGAGGCGACGCCGTCCACGCGTAGCCCGTCGACATGGAAGTCCTCCAGCCAGTAGTACGCATTCGAGATCAGGAAGCTTTTCACCTCATTGCGGCCGAAGTTGAAGATGTAGGAACCCCAATCGGGGTGCCATCCCAATCTCGGGTCCTCGTGCTCGTAGAGGGCAGTTCCGTCGAAGCGCTGCAATGCCCACGGGTCGGTGGCAAAGTGGCCGGGCACCCAGTCCACAATGACTCCGATCCCGGCCTGGTGCAGCTTGTCGACGAGGTGCCGAAACTCATCCGGGGAGCCGAACTTCGACATCGGCGCGTAGTAGCCGGTGACGTGGTAGCCCCAGGAGCCTTCGAACGGATGCTGGGCAACGGGCATGAATTCCACATGGGTATAGCCCTGCCAGCCGCAGTACTCGACCAGTTCGTTGGCCAGCTCGAGGTAGGTGAGGCCTTTACGCCACGAGCCGACGTGCACCTCGTAAATGCTCACCGGCTCCGCATGCATGGCCTTCTGCCCGCGGTACCACATCCAGTCGTCGTCACTCCAGGCGTACTGGCTTTCATAGACGATCGAGGCGGTATGCGGGGCAGCCTCAGCGAACCGAGCCATGGGATCAGCCTTGAGCCGCCAGACACCGTCGGCACCAAGCACCTCGAACTTGTAGAGGCTGCCGGTGCTAGCCCCTTCGACAAACAGCACCCAGACCCCGGCGCCGGGCACCAGCTGCATGTAGTGCCCCTCGCCGTTCCAGTAGTTGAAGTCACCGACGAGCCGCACGGTTTGTGCGTTGGGGGCCCACACCGAGAATCGAGTGCCGAAGATCGGCCCACGTTCGGAGTCTTCGATGGTCATCTCGTGGGCGCCCAAGCGGCGCCAGCACTCGGTGTCATGACCTTCGTGGAAGCCCGTGAGGTCCCAGCCAGTCAGACCGCCGCTCGGATCGTACGACATGAGTGCTACTCCTGTTCTCTGGTCGGGCTCACAAACTCGCCGTCTTTTTTGGGTGGGCTGCAGGCTCGCCGTGGTTTTTGGGTGGGCTCGCAGGCTCGCTTGGGGGTACCTGATTGCTGTCCACCAGACGCCGGAGGGTCAGAGCCTCCTGAGCCGGGGTTGTCGGCCGCTAGTGCGGCCACTGCGCGGAGCGGGATGCCGACCCAGTCGGGCCGGTTCCGCGTCTCGTAGACGACCTCGTAGATGGCCTTGTCGGCCTCGTACGCGCGCAGCATGCTCCGATCGGCCGCGCTCAACCCCGCTCCGGCGTACCCCCGGAGGAACGCGGTCCGGCACTCTGCGGCCCAGACCGTGCTGTGCGGCCCTGGAACGCTCGCCGCCGCGTAGTCGAACGAGCGCAGCATGCCGGCGATGTCTCGCCAGATGGCGTCGAGAGCGCGACGTTCAGCCATGGTTTTCGCCGGCTCGCCCTCAAAGTCGATGATCTTCCAGCCGGCGGGCGTATGCAGTGTCTGCCCGAGATGGAAATCCCCGTGCACGCGCTGCGTATCAAGGGTTTCGGCACCCAGGTGATCAAAGCAGCGCAGCAGCCCGGGAATGTGCGGCGCTAACGCCGGGGCGATCTCTGCCGCGTCATGCAGACGATCCATCATGATCATTGCCGTCCGGGTCCCCAGCACCTTCGTCGTGGGGAAGGCAGCGCGGAGGGCGTGATGAGTCTCGGCGAGCGCCCTGCCGAGTGCCTCAGCCTCCTTTGAGAAGCCTGAGCCTGCACTGATGTCAGCGGAAGCGTTTTCGGCCCGTAGCGAGTCGAGCGCCAGGTCCCAGCCGTCCACTGCGCCAGCCAGCATCTCAACCACCATGGCAAGATCGGCGTCCAGCTGCCGACCCTCGGACACCCAGCTGCCCTGGATCCAGCCGAACAGGCCTGCGACATCGGAGATCCCGGCGGCGTTGAGCGCGGCATGCACCTCGATGTCGAGGTTGTGCCCGAGTTCCAGACGCCGGAAGAGTTTGAGAATCGCAGTCTCGCCCAGCATGACCGAGGTGTTGCTCTGCTGCCCGGTGAAGAGCCGTGGCTCAAGTGCGGAGCTGAGGCCGGGCGGCGCCGTGGTATTGAATCTGGTCTCGCTGTCCATGGTCCGCAGCCGACGGCCGCCCAACAATGCTCGCAGAATCACCCGACATGCCTCAGCGTCCTGGGCGGCGTCGTACGCGATGACCGGACCCAGATCAGGATCGGTGACCCGGCTGATCTCGGCATGGTGCAAGTCGCTGTGCGGGGCCGGACGGTAGGAGACCGCAAGCTGGTAGTACTCGGTGGGCGACGCAGCAATCTCGTGTGCCATCTCGGGCGTGCCAACTGGGTCGAAATCTCGGGAGTCGAGGTCGTCCTGAGACTGATCGGGTATCGCCGAGGACGGCTCGGGATCTTCCTCTGCTGGATAGCTGACCTCGGCGATCTCGAACCGTACCGCTGGTTGGGCGGCAGGGGAGAAGAATTCGGAGGTCTCCGTCAGCCAGGGCAGCGGCGTCAGCGATCGGAGCCGGACCCGCCGGCCCTTGCCGGCAAACCATCGTGCACTGGAGATGTACCTCAGGACCTGGTCGGCTACCTGAGGATCCCCCGTTCCGCTCACTGCGTCCTAACCCTGTGTGGTAGCCGGCCCGGGGGCCGTGCTCCGCGAGCCGTACCGAATAAGTGTGAGAATGTGCGCGGGATCGTCGTGGGTGAGTTTGACGAAGGCGTGCTGTCCCCAGCGCCACGTTTGTCCGGTGAGCTCGTCGTGGACGAGGTAGACGTCGCGGGCCGTCAGACCCAGAGCCTCCATGTCCAGATAGATCTCGGTCTCAACGATGTCGTGCGGATCGAGGCTGAGGACCACGATCACCACATCGTCGCCGCTCCTCTTGGAGTAGGCCACCGCGCTGGCATGCGGAGCATGATGGAAATGCAGGTCCCGGAGCTGCTGAAGTGCCGGATGCTCTTTGCGGATCTGGTTGAGCCTGCCGAGCAGCATGTTGAGGTTCTCGCCGCTCTCCTCGGCCGCTTTCCAGTCACGGGGCCGGTATTGGAACTTCTCTGAGTCCAAGTACTCCTCGCGGCCCTGACCCAGAGCGGCGTTCTCGAACAGCTCGAACCCTGAGTAGACACCCCACAGCGGCGAGAGCGTTGCGCCCAGCACCGCTCGAATGGTGAATGCCGGCTTGCCACCCCACTGCAGGAAAAGCGGCAAGATATCGGGAGTATTGACCCAGAAACTGGGCCGGAAGAAGCTGTCCGTCTCAGTTGTCAGCTCCTTCATGTACTCCTCGATCTCCCACTTCTCATTGCGCCAGGTGAAGTAGGTGTAGGACTGCTGGTAGCCCACCTTGCCGAGGCCGTGCATCATTGCCGGCTTGGTGAACGCCTCGGCCAGGAACAGCACATCCGGATCCGTCTTGCGAACCTCACCGAGCAGCCACGCCCAGAAGTTGACAGGTTTGGTATGCGGATTGTCGACGCGGAAGATCCGGACGCCGTGGCTCATCCAGAGCTTGAGGATGCGCAAGCTCTCCAGGTAGATCCCGTCGCGATCATTGTCGAAGTTGATGGGGTAGATGTCCTGGTACTTCTTCGGCGGGTTCTCCGCGTACGCAATGGTCCCGTCGGCGCGCTTGGAGAACCATTCCGGATGATCGGTTACCCAGGGGTGATCGGGCGATGCCTGGAGCGCAAAATCCATCGCAATCTCAAGCCCGAGCGACTTGGCTTTTGCGACGAACCGGTCGAAGGCGTCAAAATCGCCGAGGTCTGGATGGATGGTGTCGTGTCCGCCCTCCGCGGCGCCGATCGCCCACGGCGACCCCGGATCCGCAGGGCCCGGGGTGAGCGTGTTGTTCGGTCCTTTGCGGAAGGATCTGCCGATCGGATGGATTGGCGGGAGGTAGACGACATCGAAACCCATCGCGGCCGCAGCCTCCAGCCGCTGGTGTGACGTGT
Organism: uncultured Actinomycetota bacterium; assembly: GCA_963744455.1. Classification (GTDB taxonomy): domain Bacteria; phylum Actinomycetota; class Actinomycetes; order Propionibacteriales; family Propionibacteriaceae; genus Microlunatus. Next base: position 65,360 of record CAVUTQ010000002.1, read on the forward strand.
CGAACGTCCCGGAGATCCACTCTTGGTTCTCCTCGTCCCATCTCGCACCCTGTGAGCGTGGGAAGAACTCATACCACGAGCTGAACAGAGCTGCCCGGCGATCGACGAAGATCGGGTAGTCAGGGGTGGGCGAGACCAGCTCGCGGGGACCAAAACGACCCATCGCGTCGCGTACCTCGGCGGCAAGCACGACCTCCAACCGGTCCTCCACCTGCTGGCCTGGATTCAGGCTATTGGCGGCACCGCGAAGCAGGGCGGCGTTCCGCGCATCACCGGCCGCCTCGGCGACGGCGGCGGATTGTTCGAACAGCGCCCTGCCTTCTCTGCACACCAGCTCGACGTCGATGCCGGCTGGGATCTTGATCTCGGCGTTGTGTACCCAGGTCTCCCAAGGATCGCTCCAGCCCTCGACTCGGAACGTCCACAGCCCTTCGGTGTCGAGTACCACCGAGGCTGTCCACCAGTCGAAGCCCAACGGTGTGGTGGGGTGCATCGGCTCGAGCCGCCGATTGCCGTTCGGGTCGGTGAGCACTACCGAGGCGTTGACGGCGTCGTGCCCCTCTCGGAACACCGTCGCCCGGATCGGAATGGATTCGCCGACCACAGCCTTCGCCGGGTATGCACCACCCTCGATAACCGGTGACACCTTGTGCACCGGAATGCGATCGATGGGTGTTCCCAGCACAGGCTGGCTAATGATGACCGTGGGTCGGGCGGCTGCTGCCGTCGCCGGCGTTTCTGCGGAGGCTTGGGGGGGCGAGGATTCTGCGGAGCCTGGCTGAGCCGCGTCGTCGCGCTCAGGTACAGGGAAGCCTGAGTTGGTTGCCGTCACGAGTGCCAACCTATCGGCCTCACTGCTTACGCGGCAGGGGGTCGGTGACATCGACTCGGGCTGCGTTGAGCAGCCCTGGCTGGTGGGCCGAGTGCTCCGGGGTGACGCAGTTCATCGAGCCGATGACGCACAAACCCGGTACGACCCAGGGTTCGCCGGTAGGTTATCCGAGTGCGCGCTATCCGTCGTTTTATCGTGCGCCCGGTTCTGCCTGAGGTTCTTAAGCCTCTGGGCGATCTGGCCCGAAACTTGCGCTGGTGTTGGCATCCTGAGACGCAAGATCTCTTCCGATCAGTGGACCCGCAGTTGTGGGAGCGCACCGGCGGTGACCCGGTCCGGCTGCTGGCCGATGTGTCCGTCGAGCGCCTCCAGGCGCTGTCCATCGATAAGCGGTTCATCAAGAATCTCGCGCCTGATCCAGGCCGATCTTGCCGACTATCTGACCGGCGATCTCTGGTATCAGGGGTACGCGGCCGAAAACCCTGCAGCGCCAGTGAGTATTGGCTACTTCTCGCCCGAATTCGGCATCACCGAGGTGCTCCCGCAGTACTCAGGTGGCCTGGGCATCCTCGCCGGTGATCATTTGAAGGCTGCAAGCGATCTCGGCGTGCCGATCATCGGAGTCGGCTTGCTCTACCGGCAGGGGTATTTCCGGCAGTCACTGAATGCCGCAGGCTGGCAGCAGGAGCGCTACCCCCTTCTTGACCCGAACGCGTTGCCGCTGACCATGCTCCACGATGACAGCGGCCCGGTCCGAATCGAGGTCCCGCTCGCCGCCGGGCGTACTCTCTTCGCGCAGGTCTGGGTAGCGCAGGTGGGCCGGGTGCCGCTCCTGATGTTGGATTCCGACGTCGAGCAAAACGCTGGTTACGAGCGGGAGGTCACCGACCGGCTGTACGGCGGTGGTACCGATCATCGGCTTGAGCAAGAGGTGCTGCTCGGTGTGGGCGGGGTGCGCGCCATCCGCGCGTACTGCCGAATTACCGGCGCCCCGTCGCCAACGGTGTTCCACACGAACGAGGGTCACGCCGGCTTCCTGGGGCTGGAGCGGATTCGGGAGTACATGCAAAGCGGGGATGACTTCGATACGGCACTGGAACGCAGTCGCGCTGGCACCGTCTTCACCACTCACACTCCGGTTCCGGCCGGCATCGACCGTTTTCCGCGCGAGCTGATCGTCCATCAGTTCGCGGGCTTTGAGGATCTGCCACTGGACCGGGTCCTTGCACTGGGCGTTGAGGATTACGAAGGCGGCGATCCGAGCAAGTTCAACATGGCCGTGATGGGCTTCCGGCTAGCCCAGCGGGCCAATGGGGTGTCTGCTCTGCATGGCGTGGTGTCCCGCGAGATGTTCCAGGGGTTGTGGCCATCGTTCGACACAAGCGAGGTGCCGATCAGCGCCATCACCAACGGCGTACACCACCTCACCTGGGTACACCGCGAGCTCTTGGAACTGCTCGAGGCGCCGACCGGCAGCCCCTCAGAGAGCGATGGCTATGACTGGCACGCGCTGTCTGAGATCGACAGCAAGGCGATCTGGGCGCTCAAGCGGAGGATGCGCGAGGACCTGATCGTCATGACGCGCGCCCGGCTGTCGGCCAGCAGCGCAAATCGTGGCATGTCGACGGACTGGGTCACCAAGGCGCTCGATCCCGACGTGGTCACCTTCGGTTTTGCACGGCGCGTGCCGTCATACAAGCGATTGACCCTGATGCTGCGCGATCCGGCACGGCTGAAGGCGCTGCTGACCGATAAGGAGCGGCCGATCCAGATCGTCATCGCAGGCAAGGCCCATCCCGCTGACGAGGGCGGCAAGGCCCTGATCCAGCAGATGGCACAGTTCGCCGACGATCCAGCGGTACGCGAACGCATCGTGTTCCTGCCCGATTACGACATGGCGATGGCCAAACGGCTTTACCCGGGTTGTGACGTGTGGATGAACAATCCGCTGCGGCCGTACGAGGCGTGTGGCACGTCGGGGATGAAAGCGGCGCTGAACGGCGCCGCGAACCTGTCGATTCGCGACGGGTGGTGGGACGAGTGGTTCGATCCGGCATACGGCTGGGAGATCCCCTCGGCCGAGGGCGCGGATGGCGCCGATCGTCGTGACGATCTTGAGGCGAAGGCGCTCTACGACATCATCGAAAACGAGATCGTGCCGCGTTTCTATGATCTTGATCAATTTGGGCTGCCGGAGCGCTGGATTCAGATCATCCGGAACACGATCGCCGGGTTGGCCCCCAAGGTCGTGGCGTCGCGGATGGTTCGTGACTACGTGACGAACCTCTACACCCACGCGTGGGCTTCCAGTTTGGCGCTCGACTCGTGGACCGGTGGAGCGGCGTCACTCGCAGATTGGAAGCGCAAGATCCGCCGCGCGTGGTCATCGGTGGCGGTTGAGCACGTGGAGTCGCTCGGCGGCGAGCAGGTCGAGGTGGGCACAAAAATCCATGTCAGCGCACTGGTCCGGCTCGGCGAGCTGACTCCTGACGACATTCAGGTGCAGCTGGTCACCGGTCGGGTCAGCGGTGACGACCGACTCTACGAGCCGCGGGTGAGTCCGTTCCCGAGTGGAGTCGATGTCGACGGCGGATTACGCCGCTACGAGGGGTGGGTCGAGGCCGAAGCGTGCCGGCGCGATCGGATACACCGTGCGCGTGGTTCCCTATCATCCGCTGCTCGCCAGCCAGGCGGAAATGGGTCTGGCAACGCTCCCCGCGAGCATGCCGACACCCCCATCGGTCTAAGTCGACCTGGAGCACTACCACCGTGTGGCCCGGTAGCTGCAAGGCGGAGCCAGCCGCGATTTTCTCTGAGGGCAGTTCGCCCTCCTGCCCGGTGTGCGCGACGACGGTGTAGTTGTTTGCCCAGGGCCCGTCCGGCAGCTCGACCTGGACGGGGTCCGAACCGGCGTGGAACCAGATGAGGACTGCCTCGTCGGAGGTTCGGTACGGGTCGTCGTACGCGAGGTACATGCCGAGGGTGCGACGCGTCTCGTCGCGCCAGTCCTGCTCGGTCATCTCGGCATTCCGACCGCCGAACCAGGCAACGTTCTTGCGGCCGCATGGCTTGCCTTTCGGATCGAGCAGGAATTCACCTTGTCGGAAGCTCTTCCCGTCGGAAGAGCGGGCGCTCGGCGCGCAGCTGGAGCAGTTTGCGCGTGAGATCGGCCTGGTCGCTCCAGGTCGACTTGGTGTCCCAGTGCACCCACGAGATGGGTGAATCCTGACAGTAGGCGTTGTTGTTGCCCTGCTGGGTGCGCCCCAGCTCGTCGCCTGCGGTGATCATCGGGACCCCGCTTGCCAGGATCAAAGTCGCCATCAGGTTCTGCGCCTGACGGTGCCGCAGCGCGTTGACCCCCTCATTCTCGGTCTCGCCTTCGACGCCGCAGTTCCAGGAGCGATTGTCGTCAGACCCGTCGCGGTTGGATTCACCGTTAGCGCCATTGTGTTTGACGTTGTAGGTCACCAAATCACGCATCGTGAACCCGTCGTGTGCGGTCACAAAGTTCACGCTCGCTGCAGCAGTCCTGCCGTCCCGACTGAAAATGTCGGGGGAGCCGATCAGCCGCTGCGCCAGCTCACCCACACCGCGGGTGTTGCCGCGCCAAAAGTCGCGCACATGGTTGCGAAAGCGGTCGTTCCATTCACTCCAGCCCGGGCCGAAGCCGCCCACCTGATAGCCGTACGGGCCCATGTCCCAGGGCTCGGCGATGATCTTGACCTGGCTCAGCACAGGGTCTTCGCAGGATCGCCTGCTTGAACGGGTGATCTTGATCGACGTGATGCCGCTCGTCCCGGATCAAGGTGGTTACCAGGTCAAAGCGGAAACCATCGACCCCCATCTCGGTGACCCAGTAGCGCAACGAGTCGAGCACCATGCGGAGTACGCCTGGTTCGGAGGTGTCGACCGAGTTGCCGCAGCCGGTGACGTCGTAGTCGTTGCGGTGGTCGTCGGTCAGCCGGTAGTAGCCGAGATGGTCAATTCCACGGAACGCCAGGGTCGGACCCTCGTGACCACCCTCGCCGGTGTGGTTGTAGACGACATCGAGAATGACCTCAAGCCCGGCATCGTGCAGCGCCGACACCATCTCCTTGAACTCCCGCACCTGCTGGCCGAGCGTGCCTACAGAGCCGTACGCAGAATGAGGTGCGAAGTAGCCAAGACTGTTGTATCCCCAGTAATTGGAGAGGCCGCGCCCAACAAGGAACGGTTCGGAAACGAAGTGGTGCACCGGCAGCAGCTCGACCGCAGTGACGCCGAGGTCTACCAGGTGCTGCACCACCGCCGGGTAGGCCAACCCCTGATAAGTGCCTCTGAGGTGTTCGGGAACCAACGGGTGCAGCCGCGTGTAGCCCTTGACATGCAGTTCGTAGATCACACTCTCTGACATCGGCCGACGCCGATCGATCGGCCGTGGCGGGGGCGAGTCGGGCACCACGACACTGAGCGGCACCGCGGCGAATGAGTCAGTGGTATCGGGGATGAAGTGTGACTCGGGCGTGTGATCGAGAATCGGCCCCGAATAGTCCACGCCTCCGGTGATCGCCCGGGCGTACGGGTCGAGGAGCAGCTTGGCCGGATTGAAACGAGCGCCGGTGGCGGGGTCCCATGGTCCGTGGACGCGGAAACCGTACCGTTGCTCGGGCCCAATGCCGTGGATGAAGACGGTCCAAACTCCGTCCTCATCCCGCGTCATGTCGTGGTTGGTCTGGTTGCGGTCTTCGTCGACTAGAGCGAGCTCGACCCGTATCGCACGAGGCGCCCAAAGCCCGAAAGCGGTTCCGCCGTCGCGCATGTGTGCACCAAGGACTGAAGTGTCCTCGGGCACTGGCAACGCCGTTGTTGTCATCTGTTACGAGCCTTCGCATGGGCTGGATCGTGCTCTGGACCGATCAGGATGATGACGTGGCCCCGCCCGTGGGCGAGGATTCGCCTTCATTCTGCCCCAGTTGGCCGACAGATGCCGACGATCCGGGCGTCAGGAAGAGCCGAGCAACCGGTTTCGTCAGCAACCGCAACATGAATGGGCAGGATGTCAACCACTCGGGCACGGTCCGGCGTTGTCAGCGTCTGAGCTGGCTATAGCCCGCTGAGACGCTGACAAGTCGGCGGCAGCCTCAGACGATGGCGCGGACTTTGTTATTGCGCGGCTCGTGGGTGAGCTCGGCCTTGCCGAGAACCTCCAAGAGCGGCGGCAGGTACATGCCAAACCGGCCGCGATAGCCCTTGCGGAGGCCGTACCAGCCGCCGACAGGGTTGTCCTCGGAACGACCCCACGCCTCGACGGTGCCTTCTTTGGCGGGCTTTTGCTCATCGGCGGCGCCCAAGTCGACCCAGTCGCCCTGCTCGACGAGCCACGCGTGCAAGTCGTCGATACATCTGAGCTGGTATCTCAGTTGAGTCGATCCGACCTGGCAGAACAGCGTGGGTGGGTCGGCGGTCTCGTCCGCCCACATGGTGTACGTCGAGGTTCTCGGGGGGGTGCTGAGCTCCCACGGGTCTTCTTTGGTTCCTGCTGGCATAGCTCGGATTCTTGCAGAATCGATGTTGAGAGGCGCCTGCGGTCCGAGCATCTCACCGGCGTCGGTTAGCCAGCGCGTCAGGAACGCAGCAGACTGCTCTCGTGGTGATGAGCGACATCCGGGAGCTGGGAACGGTCCTGTCGATCTGGGCCCATCCGGATGATGAGGCCTATCTATGTGGCGGGATCATGGCTATGGCCGCAGCCGCGGGCTCTCGGGTGGTCTGCGTGACAGCCACTCGCGGAGAACTCGGCGTCACCGACCCAGCGAGGTGGCCGGCGGAGCAGCTTCCAGCCATCCGCGAGGCGGAGCTGGCAGCGTGCCTTGCGGTCCTCGGGATCAAGGAGCACCGCTGGTTGGGATATCCCGATGGCGGCTGCGCCGAGGCCGACATCAATGCAGCCGCAGAGCACATTGCAGAGATCATTCGGCAGATAGCGCCGGATACGATTTTGACTTTTCCGGCTGACGGTCAGACTGGGCACCCCGATCACATCGCGGTGCACCGCTGGACGGTTGAAGCCGTACGCCGTACTCGCATCGGCACCCTGCATGTGGTCGCGAACACCCAGGACTGGCTCGACGATCAGCTCGCCCAGTGGATTGAGTTGGGCGCGATCGTCGGCGAGCCGCCGACTGTCTGGGCCGGGCCTCTCAGCATCGATGTCGCCTTGACCGGCGAGCTCCTGGACCTCAAGTACGCGGCGCTGGCCGCGCAGGCAAGCCAGACTGAAGCGGTGCGGGCGGTGATAGGGGAGAAGCGCTACCGAGAGATCATCCGAGTTGAGCGATTCGCGGCCTTCGCGCCCGAGAGGGCACCTGTTTCACCGAGACCGAGGTAGGGAACCAGCCTTGTTACTCATGAGTAATATAGCCGCCATGCCAGCGGGTCCAACGCATAAGGAGAGCGGAGCGAGATGAAGATCGTTGTTCTTGCCAAGCACGTTCCAGATGCAACAGGGGAGCGCACTTTTGCCTCTGATGGCACGGTTGACCGGGCGGCGAGCGCCGGATTGCTGTCAGAGCTTGATGAGTACGCCGTAGAGCAGGCCTTGCAGATCGCCGAAGAGCGCGACGACGTCGAAGTCTTCATCATGACGCTCGGAGGAGAAGATGCGGGGGACGCGATCAAGCGCGCGCTGCAGATGGGCGCAGGGGGCGCTATCCACATCATTGACGACGCCGTCCACGGCTCTGATGCGTTGGCCACGAGTCTGGTTTTGGCTGAGGCAATCAAGAAAGCTGGCCCGGACCTGGTGATCTGTGGCATGGCCTCTACTGACGGCACCATGGGCGTGATTCCCGCCATGATCGCCGAGCGGCTGGGGTGGCCTGCCGCGACGCTTGGAGCCACCTTGTCGGTTGCCGGAGAGCGCCTGACGATTCGCCGCGATACCGATGTGGCGAGCCTGATGATCGAGGCACCCTTGCCAGCAATCGTCAGCGTCACCGACCAGTCCGGCGAGGCCCGCTACCCGTCGATGAAGGGAATTCTGGCGGCCAGGAAGAAGCCGGTGGAGTCCTGGACGCTGGCCGATCTCGGTATCGACGCCGCGGCGGTGGGCCTGGAGGCCGCGTGGAGCAAGGTGTTGCAAACGACGCCGCGTCCGCCCAAGGAGCCAGGCCGCGTCGTCGTTGATGAAGATGGCGCTGGATCGGCGGCGCTGGTCGAATTCCTGACCGCCGGCAAATACATCTGAGAGCGAGGTTGTTGATGTCTGAGGTCCTCATCGTCGCCGAGCAGGTCGACTCACACGTCTCCAAGCCAGCGCTGGAGCTTCTCACTCTGGCTCGCCGGCTCGGTGACCCGGTTGCTGTGGTCTTTGGCGAGACCGACGAAGCAGTCGCCAAGACGCTCGGTGAGTATGGCGCCACACGCGTGCTGTTCGTCGCTGACTCCTCGCTCGTGGACTACCTCGTCGCGCCGAAAGCCGAAGCTCTTGCGCAGATCGCCGCCAGTGCGGAGCTCGTCGCGATCCTGATCAGCTCCACGCCTGAGGGGAAGGAGATTGCTGGACGGCTTGCGGTCAAGCTCGAGTCCGGCCTGATCACCGATGCGACCGACATTGCCGCCGATGGCACGACCACGCAGTCGGTCTTTGCGGGGAACTGGACGGTCACTGCTGCGGTGACCCATGGCATCCCAGTGGTCACCGTCAAGCCGAACGCTGTGACTCCTGAGCTCGCGCCAACCGAGCCTGCGATAGCACAGGTCGAGGTGACCCTCTCCGAGGCGGCGAAGGCCGCACGCATCGTGAGCATCGAGCCGAAGCAGGCCAGCGGCCGTCCGGAGCTGACCGAGGCAGCAGTCGTGGTCTCGGGTGGGCGCGGCACCGGTGGCAACTTCGCTGCCGTCGAGGAGTTGGCTGACCTGCTCGGCGGCGCAGTAGGGGCCTCGCGAGCCGCAGTCGACGCCGGCTGGTATCCCTACGCGTACCAGATCGGTCAGACGGGCAAGACTGTCTCGCCGCAGCTCTACATCGCTGCCGGCATATCCGGCGCCATCCAGCACAGAGCCGGAATGCAGACGTCCAAGGCCATTGTCGCGGTGAACAAGGATGCTGAGGCGCCGATCTTCGCCCTCGCCGATCTCGGGATCGTGGGTGACCTGCACAAAGTGCTCGACGGCGTCATCGGAGAGGTCAAGAAACGGAAGATGTGAGCTGGCTCCGGAGCAGGCTGAGGCAGACTGATTGCTCATGAGCCGGATTTACCTTGACCATGCGGCTACCACGCCGATGGTTCCGGAAGCCGTCGAGGCGATGGCGCGAGAGCTGACCAGGGTCGGCAACGCCTCGTCGCTGCACGCTTCAGGGCGCAGGGCCCGGCGCGTTGTCGAGGAGTCGCGGGAAGCGATTGCGGCTCACGTTGGAGCAGGTCCAGCAGAGCTGATCTTCACCAGCGGCGGGACCGAGTCGGACAATCTGGCCATCAAAGGCGCTTTCTGGTCGGGCCCTCACTCGTCAGGCACCGAGGTCGGTCGTCGTGGGGTAGTTACCTCGACGCTTGAACACCACGCCGTCTTGGATTCAGTGGCCTGGCTCGGCCAGTCGGCAGCGGCCGAGGTCAGCTATGTTCCAGTTGACCCCGTTGGACGAATCGACCTCTCCGCCCTCACCGACGCTGTCAACGCACGAACCGCGCTGGTTTCGGTGATGTGGGCGAACAACGAGGTCGGCACCATACAGCCCGTACGGCAGATCGCCGCGGTCGCCGCAGAGCATGGTGCGCTCACTCACAGCGACGCCGTCCAGGCCGTCGGACACATCGAGGTGAACTTTGCGGCAAGCGGGCTGGACCTGTTGAGCTTCACGGCGCACAAGCTGGGCGGACCCTACGGGATCGGTGCCTTGCTGGCGCGACGGGACCTTCGGCTGGCCCCGATCCTTCACGGCGGCGGTCAGGAACGGGAGGTGCGGTCCGGCACTCTCGATGTCGCCGCCGCAGCTGGGTTCGCAGCAGCCCTCGAGGTTGCGATGCGAAACCGGGTCCGGGAGGAGCAGCGAATACGTGAGTTGCGTAGGGACCTGGTCAGCGCAGTGCTCGCTGCGGTCCCCTGGGCGGTCCCGTACGGCCCGACCGTGGAAAGAGATCGCCTTCCTGGCATCGCAAATATTGGTTTCCCCGGCTGCCCGGCCGACGCCATCTTGATGTTGCTGGACTCCGCAGGGATTGACTGCTCCACCGGAGCGGCGTGTTCGGCCGGGGTCTCGCAGCCGAGTCATGTGCTGCTCGCAATGGGATATAGCGAGGCCGATGCGCGCTCGGCGTTGCGGTTCTCGCTTGGCCACTCCTCGACTCCAGGCGACGTCGCGTCGCTTGCCGCTGCGCTACCCGATGCCGTCCACCGAGCCAAGGCCGCGGCTGCCTTCGCGTAGGCTGCTTGGTCGCGATCGCCACCCGTGAGAGGACACGAATGAAGGTGCTGGCCGCGATGTCTGGCGGCGTTGACTCAGCTGTTGCCGCGGCCCGCGCGATCAAGGCCGGACACGATGTCACCGGCGTACATCTGGCCCTCTCCAAGAACCCGGAGAGCTACCGGTCGGGTGCGCGTGGCTGCTGCTCCAAGGAAGATGCGCACGATGCTCAGCGGGCCGCCGATGTACTCGGAATCCCGTTCTATGTATGGGACTTATCGGATCGCTTTGCCGCCGATGTGGTCAGCGACTTCGTCGCAGAATACGCTGCCGGTCATACCCCGAACCCCTGCGTGCGCTGTAACGAGAAGATCAAGTTCTCCGCCGTCTTGGAGCGCGGCATCGCGCTTGGCTTCGATGCGGTCTGCACCGGTCATTACGCCCGACTGGTCCGCGTCGGGAATGACGTGGAGCTCCATCGAGCCGTCGATGCCGGCAAAGACCAGTCGTACGTGTTGGGCGTACTCAACCGTGATCAACTGCGTCGCTGCTACTTTCCGCTCGGTGCCTCAGAGAAGGCCGAAGTGCGTGCGGAGGCCCGGGACCGCGGCTTGGCAGTCGCGGACAAACCTGACAGCCATGACATCTGCTTCATCGCCAATGGCGACACAGCCGGATTCCTGGAGCAGCGGCTAGGCAATCGACCGGGGGACATCGTGGACCTGGCTGGGGCCAAAGTTGGCGAGCACGCCGGTTCGCACCGGTTCACCATCGGGCAGCGCCGTGGTCTTCGGCTCGGTACGCCCGCCCCCGACGGCCGGCCACGCTTCGTACTGGCAATCACACCGGCCACCAACACCATTACGGTCGGCCCGCGTGACGCGCTGGCGGTCAAGAGCATCAGCGCGGTCCGGCCCACTTGGACAGCTCAGCCACCGGACAAGGAGTGGTTGGGTCAAGTGCAGGTTCGGGCCCATGGGCGTCCCATGACGGCCACGGTGTCGGTGCATGATCAAGATCTTGAGGTCATGCTGGACTCGGCCACAACAGGTGTTGCACCGGGCCAGGCGGTGGTTCTCTACGCCGGCTCGCGAGTCGTCGGCAGCGCGACCATCTCGGCAACTGGGGCGTGACCGACATCCCGCCGGACGGCGATCTGCCGCCGATCCGGACCACCGGCATTGGCTCCTGGCCGGGTACCGACATGGTGGATGCGATCAAGATCGCGTTTGCGGAGTGCCCTGATCTCCCGTACTTGCCGGAACTTCCGGCGCGCGGACCGTACGCCCAGATGATCGGACGTTCGACTGCCTTCCTTGCCGGGTTGGGCGTGGACCTGCAACCGGCTGGATGGCGGCTCACCGACGCCTCCAGCCGGGACCATCGGTTGGCGATCAGCACACTACGCGCTGACTTCGATCTGCTCGAAGAGCACGCCCAGGGATACCAAGGAACGATCAAGCTCTCTGTCGCCGGCCCCTGGACGCTGGCGGCCATGATGGAGCGTCCGCGCGGTGATCGCCTGCTCGCCGACTACGGAGCGCGACGCGATCTCAGCCAGTCGCTTGCCGAAGGAATCGCTCAACTCGTTGCCGAACTCATCGGGCGGCTGCCTGATGTCGAGTTCTTGATCCAGCTTGATGAGCCGCTGCTGCCCGCGGTGCTTGCAGGCGCGATCCCAACAGCGAGCGGCTTCTCGCGGCATCGATCCATTCGAGCCAAGCGAGGTCAGTGCCGCTCTCATCCTTGTCCTTGATCGGCTCGCGCCGACACCTGTTGCGGTTCACTGCTGCGCGGCCGGCGTGCCCGTCGAGCTGCTGCGCTCAGCCGGCCTTGCCGGGCTGTTGATCGACATCGACCAGCTGTCCACTGCGGATTGGGATGAAGTCGGACTCAGCCTCGAAGCTGGGCAGTGGATAGGCCTGGGTGCGCTGCCCACCGACGGTGCGCTCGGCCCCGATCAGCTGGCCCGAAGGGTGCTCCGACGGCTCCGTGATCTCAATGTGGACCCGGAACTGCTGGCGGCACAGACCGTGATCACGCCGGCTTGTGGCCTGGCCTCGGCGACTCGCGAAGGCGCGGTACGTGCGCTCCGAACTTTGCGCACGGCGGCGCAAATCGTCATCGAGCAGCTTGCGGCCTAGTGACACTCGCTCTCGTGGCTCGACGGGGACGTCAGCATCGGGCGTTAGCAGCACTATGACGGGCAGTCCGCTTCGCCAACTGCAGGAGCTCGCGGCCGGGCAGTTGTGAGAAGGCTCAGTGGCGTTGGCGAGCCGACGAAGGAGGCGAATCCGGCGCACTGCCTGTCAGAGTGCAATGGATAGTGTGCGTACGTGGCGAACGAGATCTTCACCACGCCGGCAGGCGAGCCAGAAATCGAGCGCTCCGAGTCCTTGGCGGAGGCCAGTCAGCGGCACGCAGATCTCAGCGAGCGGGTGAACGAGGCGCGCTGGCGGTATTACGTGCTCGACGCGCCCACCATGTCCGACGGCGAGTTCGACGCGTTGATGCGCCAACTCATCGAGCTGGAAGGCGCATTCCCCTCACTCCGTACGCCAGACTCGCCGACCCAGCAGGTCGGCAGCCCACCCTCAACCACGTTCGCACCAGTGGAGCACCTGCAGCGGCTGATGAGCCTGGACAACGCATTCAGCCGCGAAGAGCTGGACCGCTGGGCCCAGCGTGCGATTCGCGAGCTGGGGGAAAAGCGGCTCGAACAGTCCGGCTATCTGTGCGAGCTCAAGGTCGACGGCCTGGCGATCGACCTGGTCTACCAGGGCGGCAGGCTGGCACGCGCGGCGACCCGAGGCGACGGACGCGTCGGCGAAGACGTCACAGCCAATGTCAAAACGATCAAGGTCATCCCGCATCGGCTGTCGGGCCCCGACGTTCCCGAAACGCTCGAGGTACGCGGCGAGGTCTACTTTGCGGTGTCCGAGTTCGCGGCCCTCAACGAAGCTCTCGTCTTGAGCGGGAAGGCACCGTTCGCCAATCCCCGCAATGCAGCAGCTGGTTCGCTGCGACAGAAGGACCCGAAGGTTACCGCCTCGCGGAATCTGGGCTTTGTCAGCCACGGGATAGGCGTCCTGGAAGGCTTCACGGCCGACCGGCTCTCCGACGCGTACGCAGCTATGGATCGTTGGGGACTACCGGTCAGCCCACATCGCAAGCTGGCGCGGAACCTGGCTGAGGTCTGGGAACACGTCGAGTACTTCGGCGAGCACCGGCACTCAGTTGAGCACGAAATCGATGGTGTGGTGGTGAAGCTGGACGAGCGGGCGGTGCAAGACCAGCTCGGCTCGACGTCCCACGCGCCACGCTGGGCGATCGCGTACAAATATCCGCCGGAGGAAGTGACCACCAAGCTCCTCGACATCAACGTCAACGTCGGGCGGACGGGCCGAGTGACCCCATTTGGTGTCATGGAACCAGTCCAGGTCGCCGGGTCGACCGTGGGTATGGCGACGCTCCACAACGCCAGCGAGATCGTCCGCAAAGGAGTGCTCATCGGCGACACGGTTGTGCTCCGCAAAGCCGGCGACGTCATCCCGGAGATTGTCGGTCCGGTGGTCGACCTGCGCGATGGCACCGAGCGGGCGTTCGTGATGCCCACGAACTGCCCCGCCTGTGGTACAGAGCTGCGTCCGGAGAAGGCGGGCGACGCTGACCTGCGTTGTCCCAACACCCGGTCGTGTCCGGCACAGCTTCGGGAGCGGTTGTTCCACGTCGCCAGCCGCGAGGCTCTCGACATCGAGGTGCTGGGCTATCAGTCGGCGCAGGCACTGCTCGACGCCGGCCTGCTGACCGATGAGGGCGACTTGTTCAGCCTGACCGAGGAAAAGCTCTCCAAGACCGACTTCTTCACGACCAAGTCCGGTGCCCTCTCGGCTAACGGCGCCAAGCTGCTGGCCAACCTCGAGGCGGCGAAGACCAGGCCGCTGGACAAGTTCCTGGTCGCGCTGTCGATTCGGCATATCGGCAAGGGCGTAGCACCGGACGTTGCCGCGGCATTCGGCGACATCGACGCTCTCGGCAACGCGACCCCCGAGCAGCTCGCCGAGGTGGAGGGCATCGGACCGACGCTCGTCACCGCCATCACCGACTGGTTCGCCGAACCCTGGCACCGCGAGATCGTCGCCAAGTGGAAGGCCGCTGGTTGTGTGATGCGAAACGAGCCCAAGGTCACGCGGGAGCAAACGCTCACCGGCTTATCAGTTGTGGTCACCGGCTCTCTGAAGGGGTATACCCGCGACTCGGCAGAAGAGGCGATCACCTCGCGCGGCGGCAAGGTCGCCGGCTCGGTGTCGAAGAAGACCAGCTTCGTCGTTGTCGGCGATTCCCCGGGATCGAAGTACGACAAGGCTGTGGAGCTGAAGGTTCCCGTGCTCAGCGGGGCGGAAGCATTCGAGGTGCTGCTCGAGCAGGGCCCCGAGGCTGGGCGCCAGGTCGCGACCGTGGGGGAGTAACCCTTACAGCAGGAATGCCTCGACGAACTGCCTCTCGTCGCCGATGCCGAAGCCCCAGCTGCCGGTCATGAGGTAGTAGACGTACCAGCCAAGGAGAAAGATCGCGATCATGGCACCGAGCAGCGCAAGCGTGACCCAGATCCGCATCCGCTTCTTCTGTTTAGTGCTGGGTACCTTGACCGGGCCCCATTCGCCGAGTGTCGGCTGCACGCGCGGCGGGGTGGCTCCATGCAGATTGAGATTGCTGAAGATCCTCGGCACCGGACCACTTTAGTCGGCGCGGTGTTAGCGGATGGGACGCTCGCAGGTCAGAGCGAAAACTGGTGAACGCCATAAAAGCCGGACGCCACAAGGAGGAAGCGACACAGCCGGCCCACGAACACGGTAAGCCCGAACCAGACGGGGCTGCATCGTCGTCGCGCCAGCCAGCAGGGCGACAGCGTACAGCGGTGGAATACCGACGATGGCGGCGAGGAGGACGATCGGCAACCCCCAGCGTTTTTGTCCAACCAGGTCAAGCAGCTTGGCTATGGCCGCGCGAAACCGGGCACGGGTTGGGCCGACCGGGCGCTGTTGGCGGATCTCCCGCCGATGCTTGACGAACGAGAGTTCCTTTCCCTCACGCACACCAAAGAAAAGTATGAGCTTTCCCACCGTTTGGCCGATTGCAATGCCGATGGCAATGGGAATGGGCCCCGCGACGGCTGACACCTGCGAGGCGATGACATATGCCTCGGCATTGACGATTGGGACGACCGCCGACACGGTTCCGAAACCGATCGAGGTGAGCAGTGCGACCAGCTCAGCCCACCCGAACGTAACCACGGGCCGAACGTACCTGAGGGCGCAGGGTGGCGCCTACTTCACGAGCGCTGCCAGGTGATGCAAACGGGCGATCTCGGAGTCGAGAAAAGCGGGTCCACCTAAGCGGCCGATCACGATCACCCGGTCCTGGGTCAGCGGAGTGACGACCGCCGTGGTGTCGCCCCAACCCGGACTCCACTCCGCCTCCAGATCGGTGCGGTGTGTGGTGTCGAATGGCGTGAACTTCGCCGCGATCTCAGGCGTCAGGTCGGGTGCCAGGGTGGTGGAGAAGCTGGAGCGGGGTGGGCCGTCTGACACATCGATCAAGGTCGCCCAGTGAGAACGAAAAACGACGGGACACAGCGAGACGAGTGTCTCCGCGGCATGCGGCGGATCAGCCGTCATCCGTTCCAGCGCCTCCAGGTCGGACTGCAGCCCGCCGCCCTCGGGATAACGCGCAATCCACTCCACGCGTACGCCAGCAAGGTTCTGGCACGCGGTCACGATCGTCTCGGGCAACTGATTCGGTGGTAGGTCGACGATGAAGTCGTCGATGACGCTCGCGTCAGACTTCTTCTCCACGATCTCGACGGCATTGATGTCGGCGCCGACGCTCCCCATCGCCGTCGCGACGGATCCCAGCGAGCCTGGTCGGTCCGGGAGGGTGATCCGCATCAGGAACACGTGAACATCTTTCCTTACATCGATTACTGGCGTGTTTCGGGTGGATAAAGGGGGCCTGAGTATGCGACTTATGAGCCGTGGTCAGATACCGCGCGCAATCCGTGGAAGCCTTGTGCCGTGCCGCGCTTCGAACCCTTCGCTGCGATCCGTTACGCGACCGACGACCTCGCATCCTTGGTCGCTCCACCGTACGACGTGCTGTCCAACGCCGATGTCGATGTCCTCCAGGCAAGATCACCCCACAACGTTGTGTGGATCGATGTACCGCGGGGTGGCGAGGACCGCTACCAGCTCGCGGCTCAGACGATGCGAGCGTGGTTGGACGAAAGCATCCTTGCCATCGACCCGGAACCATCTTTCACCATCTACCGGCTGCGTTTCACCGACCCGACCGGCGCGCGACGCGACATCGCAGGGGTGCTCGGCGCGCTCGAGGTCGTCGATCCCGAAGCGGGCGGGGTCCTGCCCCATGAGCGGACGACGGCACAGGCCTCCACCGATCGCCTGGACCTCACTCGAGCCACCGCGGCCAACCTGTCCCCGGTCTGGGGTCTGTCGCTGGCCAGGGGCCTCACCGAACTTCTTGAGGACTCGGGCGAGGCGTTGGGCTCGGTGACCAATGAGGGCGTTGAGCACGTGGTGGAGCGGGTTACCGATCCGCAGCGGATCGCAGTCATTCGAGAGTGCCTGGCTGCCGATGACGTGCTGATCGCCGACGGGCACCACCGCTACGGAATCTCTCGCACCTACCGCGATGAGGTCCGAGAGGCCACCGGTCGGACCGATACACCCGCGGAGCTCACGCTCGCCTTTGTCAACGAGCTGATCGAAGAGCAGCTGAGTGTGGCGGCGATTCACCGCCTCTACGCCGACATCGAACTCGCGGATCTTGTCGATGCCCTCGGGCGATCGTTCGATCTTGTTCCGATCGAACGGCCCAGCAGCGAGACCCTTGCGGCAATGCAAAAGGAAGGCTTTCTGATCTTGATCGGCCCCGAGGCCGCATGGCGCATGCGAGCCAAGACCGGGACGCTTCGACGGCGTACGCCCGCTCGATGGGGGCTGGTTGGAGACTGCACTCGCCGATATCCCATTGACGGTGACCTATCAGCACGGGCTCGACGAGACGCTGCACGAAGTGGACAGCGGGCGGGCCTCCGCAGCGGTGCTGATCCGGCCGGTCAGTGTCGCCGAGATCGAACGGACCGCCCGCGAAGGCCTGCTGATGCCACCGAAGTCAACCTTCTTCACCCCCAAGCTCAAGACCGGGTTCGTGATTCGCTCGCTGACGGAGTGATTCCAGCAGCCGTACCTTCGCTCGTCTTTCGACGCGCTTGACTTGACTGCGGTGGTGGAAACTACGGTTGCGCCTGCGGAACCGGTCGTCTTGACGGTTGTGATGGGAAACGTACGCTCTGCGCTCTCGGAACCACCCGTCTTGACGGTTGTGATGGCAAACGTACGCTCAGCACTCTCGGAACCACCCGTCTTGACGGTTGTGATGGCAAACGTACGCTCAGCACTCTCAGAGCTGCCCGTCTCGAGCCCGTTGACGGCTAGCAGCCGCGCCGCCGATTGCTGCGCCTCGCGGAGGTGCCCGCACTAGGATGAGCCGGACCAACGACAGAGGGGATCGATAGGTGGCACTCACCACTGAAGACGTGGCGAGCCTGGCCAGATTGGCGCGGATCGAGCTGACCGAAGCCGAGCTGGAAGTGTTGGCACCGCAACTGGACGTGATCTTGGAGTCGGTTGCCCGGGTGGCCGAGGTTGCAGCGCAGGACATCCCGCCAACCTCGCATGCGCTGCCGCTGACGAACGTGTTCCGCGAGGACGAACTGCGGCCATCGCTGCCTCGGGAGCAAGTCCTGGCCGCCGCACCGGCCGCAGAGCAGATGCGATTCCGGGTGCCGCGAATCCTGGGGGAGGAGGCGTGAGTCTGCAGCAGGCTGGGGCTGAGATCATCCGGATGACTGCTGTTGATCTTGCTACCAAGATCAAATCTCGAGAGCTGAGCGCTGTCGAGGTGACGCAGGCACACCTTGATCGGATCGCCGAGATCGACGGCGAGATACACGCTTTCCTTTACATAGATGGCGCCCGTGCCCTGGAATCGGCAGCGCGCGTCGATGCCAAGATCGCAGCCGGGGAGACGGTGGGGACGCTCGCCGGAGTACCGCTCGCACTCAAGGACATCCTCACCTACACGGGCGCGCCGACGACCTGCGGATCCAAGATCTTGGAGGGTTGGCTGCCGCCGTACGACGCGACGGTGACCCGGCGCCTGCTTGATCATGACATCGTGATCTTGGGCAAGACGAACCTCGACGAGTTCGCGATGGGCTCCTCGACTGAGAACTCAGCGTACGGGCCGACGCGGAACCCGTGGGACCTGGACCGGATCCCTGGCGGCTCCGGTGGCGGGTCGGCCGCGGCAGTGGCTGCGTTCCAGGCCCCGCTGGCCATCGGCACCGACACGGGCGGCTCCATCCGGCAGCCAGCCGCAGTCACGGGCACGGTCGGGGTGAAACCGACCTACGGGGGGAGCTCGCGCTATGGCTTGGTGGCCCTTGCCTCGAGCCTGGATCAGCCTGGCCCGTGCGCCCGTACCGTCCTCGACGCGGCGCTGCTGCATCAGGTGATCGCGGGCCACGACCCGTGCGATTCCACCTCGATCGACCAACCGGTGCCTGATGTGGTGGGCGCGGCGCGGTCCGCTGACGTCGCTGGAATGAAAGTCGGCGTGGTCAGCGAACTTGGCGGCGAAGGTTATGCACCCGGGGTGGAGCAGCGCTTCACCGAAGCTGTCGAGCTGCTGGCATCGCTCGGCGCAGAGATCATCGAGGTCTCCTGTCCACACTTCGTCTACGCGCTGCCGGCGTACTATTTGATCTTGCCCGCCGAATGCTCCTCCAACCTGGCAAAGTTCGACGCCATGCGTTACGGGCTGCGAGTCGGTGACGACGGCACTGCGAGCGCCGAGCAGGTGATGGCGGCAACGAGGGAGGCGGGCTTCGGCGCTGAGGTCAAGCGACGGATCATCATCGGTACCTACGCGCTGTCCAGCGGCTACTACGAGGCCTACTACGGGCAGGCGCAGAAGGTCAGGACCTTGATCTCCCGGGACTTCGACAAGGCGTTCTCCCAGGCGGACGTGCTGGTCTCACCAGCAACCCCGATCACCGCGTTCAAGATCGGCGAGAAGGTGGACGACCCACTCGCCATGTACATGAACGACCTGTGCACGATTCCGTCCAATCTGGCGGGCAACGCCAGCGCCTCCTTTCCGGTGGGCCTTGCCCCCGAGGATGGGTTGCCGGTGGGGTTGCAGGTGATGGCACCGCCGCTCGCCGACGACCGGCTGTATCGCGTCGGCGGCGCACTGGAAGCGGCTCTGGAGTCGGCGTGGGGCGGGCCGCTGCTTGATCGCCTCCCGGAACGGGGAGCGGTTCGATGAGCGTGCTGCCTTACGCAGAAGCGCTCGCCGCGTACGACCCGGTGCTGGGACTCGAGGTACACGTGGAACTCAACACGACCTCCAAGATGTTCTGCGGCTGTTCGACGGCATTCGGCGCTGAGCCGAACACTCAGGTATGCGCGGTCTGCCTGGGTCTCCCAGGCGCGCTGCCGGTGGTGAACGCCAAGGCGGTCGAGTCGGCCATCCGGATCGGACTGGCGCTGAACTGCACGATTGCCGAGTGGTGTCGCTTTGCCCGGAAGAACTACTTCTATCCGGACATGCCGAAGAACTATCAGATCTCCCAGTACGACGAACCGATCGCGTACGACGGGTGGACCGAGGTGGTACTCGACGGTGAGAGCTATCGAATCGGCATCGAGCGTGCCCACATGGAGGAAGACACCGGGAAGTCGTTGCACGTGGGCGGCGCGACGGGCCGCATCCACGGCGCCGACTATTCGCTGCTGGACTACAACAGGTCGGGGGTACCACTGATCGAGATAGTGACGAAGCCTGTCGAGGGGACAGGCGCCAAGGCGCCAGAAGTGGCGCGGGCGTACGTGACGATGCTGCGTGACCTGCTACGTGCGCTCGGTGTCTCCGACGTCCGGATGGAGCAGGGTTCGCTACGCTGCGACGCCAACGTTTCGCTGCGGCCGGTCGGTACCTCGGCCTTCGGTACCCGTACCGAGACCAAGAATGTGAACTCGCTGCGCAGCGTCGAGCGGGCTTTGCGGTACGAGATCACTCGGCAGGCTGCGGTTCTGGCTGGTGGCGGCAAGGTCACCCAGGAGACCCGGCACTGGCACGAGGACTCCGGTATCACCACACCGGGCCGTAACAAGGAAACTTCGGAAGATTACCGGTACTTCCCAGAACCGGACCTGGTCCCGGTGGCTCCGAGTCGCGAATGGGTCGAAGAGCTGCGCGGCACGCTGCCCGAGCCTCCCGCGGCCAAGCTCCAGCGGGTGAGCGCGGAGTGGGGGTTCTCCGAGCTGGAGATGCGAGATGTGGTCAGTGCCGGTGCCGTCGACGCAATCGAGGCGACGGTCGCCGCCGGCGCGTCGCCGCAGTCGGCCCGGAAGTGGTGGCTGACTGAGGTTGCGCGGCGCGCGAACGAAACTGGAGTTGATCTTGAAGAAGTGGGGATCACGCCGCAGCAGGTGGCCGAGACCCAGGCCCTGGTCGAGAAGGGAACCATCAACGACAAGCTGGCGCGCCAGGTGTTCGAAGGCGTGATAGCCGGCGAAGGCTCCCCGGTCGAGGTGGTGACTGCCCGTCAACTGGCAATCGTCTCTGATGAGGGTGCGCTGGCGGCGGCGGTCAATGAGGCGATCAACGCAAACCCCGACATCGTTGACAAGATCAAGAGCGGCAAGGTGCAGGCAGCGGGCGCGCTGATCGGATCGGTGATGAAGCAGATGCGCGGTCAGGCTGACGCCACCCGAGTCCGAGAAATGATCTTGGAGAAGATCGGCTAGTCGGGAGCCTTCGTCCTGGCCGTCGACGGTCGTCTGACGGCTGTCCTCAGCGGTTACGGGTTCACTGCAGGAAGAGGAAGGCCGCCAGCAGTACCAGGTGGACTGCGCCCTCTTGCCGCGTTGCCCGTCCCGGAACCACCGTGAGAATCCCGACGACAACGGTCACTGCCAGCAACACCATCTGGGTGGCATCGAGGCCCAACAGCAACGGACCCTCCAGCCAGATCGAGGCGATCGCGATGGCGGGGATGGTGAGTCCGATGCTCGCCATGGCGGAGCCGAATGCGAGGTTGAGACTGGTCTGGATCCGGTCTCGACGTGCTGCCCGCGCGGCGGCCAGCGTCTCAGGCAGCAACACCAGCAGTGCGATCACGACACCAACGAACGACGGAGGGAACCCGACCGCGGCGACACCTGCTCCGATCGCGGGTGTCTCGACCTTGGCCAGGCCGACAACGGCGACGAGGGCCAGCACGAGGAGGCCGAGACTGGCCAGC
The DNA here is from genome assembly GCA_963744455.1 of uncultured Actinomycetota bacterium. GTDB lineage: Bacteria > Actinomycetota > Actinomycetes > Propionibacteriales > Propionibacteriaceae > Microlunatus. The sequence goes on from CAVUTQ010000002.1 coordinate 86,969, forward strand.
GCCGCTCTATCGCTGGGTGGATCGGCGTGTTCTTCGGCGTCCACGACGTCGCCGGCGGAGGTCAAGGGAAGGAAGAAGTCTCGGTGCCGACCTGTCTGCGTCAGGACGAACATGACGTACAGGGCGAGCGAGGCACTAGCCGCAAAAGCCAGCTGCGCAGGAGTGAACTCCGGACCGGGGCGACCGAGGGTGAAGGTCGGCAGTACCAAGCTCAAGGTGGCCAACGTGGTCACCGTGGCCAGGGCCGTGCCGGTTCCCTCGGCGTTGAACATCGTGAGGTGGAAGCGCACCCCACCGATCAGCAGAGCTATACCGACGATGCCGTTGCAGCTGATCATCACCGCCGCGAACACCGTGTCGCGGGCCAACGATGCAGTGCCCGGGCCGCCGGAGATCATCAGCGTCACGATCAGGCCCACCTCGATGATCGTCACAGCGATCGCCAGTAGCAGCGACCCGAATGGCTCACCGACGCGGTGGGCAACGACCTCAGCGTGATTGACGGCGGCCAGGACTGCGGCTGCGAGCGCGAATGCCACGACAACCTGGACGAGGACGCTGATACTGCGCCCCCAGGTGAACGCGAGCAGCACCGCCGCGAGCACGGGGACAAGCACTGTCCACGACAAGATCTTGGTAGCAAGCCCGGCCGTCATGGAGCCAGGCTTGCACAGCAGCCGTTAGCCTCCGCTGCGCGGGCCTCCTCCGTCCGAGCGGGGTCGCAGGGTCAAGAAGATCAGGAACACTCCGACAACAAGGCAGAGCAATCCGATGGCCAGCCACGTGCGGCTCCCCGTCATGAAGCTTCCCTTGATGAAGCCGGCACCCTGACCAATCCAGACCGCACCGACGAGGACGGCGAGTCCGCCGATGATCAAGCCCGTGGTCCGTGCCACCTTCGACCGCATGCTCGGGACGCTATCGCGTGACCCGGAAGAGGCGGTCGTCATCCCCTGCCGGATCGCCTCTGCCGTCGGTGTTGGAGTTGCTCAGCAGCAGGCTGTTCCCATCGTGGGCGACGACCACGGTCCGTAGTCGACCGTAGTCGCCCCTGAAGTGCGCGATCGGATCGCCCGTCTTCGTGCCGTCAAGCGGAATTTGCCAGAGCCGCTCCCCGCGCAGTCCCGCCATCCAGAGATCGCCCTGCCAGTAGGCCAACCCGGAAGGGGAGGCATCGCGGGTACGCCAGACGACCTTCGGATTGGTCATTCCATCAACCTTGCCCGAGCCTTCGACCTCAGGCCAGCCGTAGTTGGCTCCCTCCGTGATCAAATTCAGCTCGTCCCAAGCTTGTTGGCCGAATTCGCTCGCCCACAAGCGGTCCTCTTCGTCGAAGGCGAGCCCTTGCACGTTGCGATGGCCGTAGCTGAAAACCTCATTGTCGAAGGGGTTGCCCGGCGCAGGCCTGCCGTCGAGTCGGAGTCTGAGGATCTTCCCGCCGAGTGAATCCTTGTCCTGCGACAACGATCCGTCTCCGCTTTCGCCGGTGCCGACGTAGAGGTAATTGTCGGGACCGATGACCATCCGGCCCCCGTTGTGGATGAAACCCTTGGGTATCCCCCGGAGAATGACCTTCGGCGCGCCGAGCTCTCGGCCGTTCCAGCTCATCGAGACGATTCGATTGTCGCTAGCAGCGGTGTAGTACGCGAAGACAGTCTTTTCATCGTCGGTAATGGCCAGGCCAAGCAGGCCACCCTCCCCAGCCGGATCAGCTTCGTCGATGGTCCTGAGTCGCGAAGTCGAGTCGCTGTTGATACGGACGATCCTCCTCGTGTCGCGTTCGCTGATCAGGAAGCTGCCGTCCTTGAGTGCGACCAGGCCCCAAGGTGCAGCAAGAGCGGAAGCGATCTCTTGGGCTCGAGGATCGCCGCGCGACTGGACGGTGCTGGGGGTTGGACTGCTGGGAGTTGGACTCGGTGGCGGCGACGAGCTTGCGGGGGTCGGCCCCGCGGTGCGGGTCTCAGGACTGGGTTCTCCTGCCGAGTTGGTGCACCCGGCCACCAGAAGGAGCGCGCCGCAGGCAGCTACCAAGCGGCAGCGGCGCGCCCGATGCCTTGCTGGCAACGGTCTTGCGGTCACGCCCACAGTCTCGCCTGCGTGCCCAACGGGCCTCACGTTCTCAGGTCAGCGGAGTTCAAGATCGCGATCGCCTCAGGCTCGCCGACCAGTTTGATCTCGGCCATGCTCGTCCTCCCATGGGCGTACAGCATCAGCTCGCTCGGGGTGCCGACGAGGGTGACGGTCGAGGCGCCGCTCACCGCCCGGATTGTTTCCGGAGCACCGTCGGCGTCGGCGGAGCCTAGGCGCTCAAGGACGACACCAACCTGAACCCGCCGGAACCACGCTCGACCCAGCAGCTTCAGCCGGCGCCACATCCACTCCTCAACGTCGTCGCCCAGCTGCCGCGAAGTCTGCGGTGAATCCCCGGCCCGGCGTACATCCTCGTGGTGGATGAAGAACTCGGTCGTGTTGGCCCCCTCGTCGACGCCCGGAATCGCGAAGATCGAAAATCGCGCCGGACCTCTGCGGACCCGGTCGACAAGTTCGGAGAATTCCCACCGCTGCTTGATCTCGGCGATCCGGCGCTCGTACAAGCTGGACAGCGGTTTTGCGACAATGCCGCTGGCGCCTATGGGATCAGTTTCGCGGACCCACAGGTGCGCGGCGAGGTCGTGCGTATCCCAGCCCTCGCACAGCGTGGGTGCGTGCGGTCCGACCTCGTCGAGCAGGTCGCACAGCTCAGCCCGTTCGGACCTGGCAAACGTCACGAGCGACCATCGTAGCGCCACCGCCAGGCACCCTCTGCACCTCGCGCTCCCGCCACGGCCAGCGTGAACCACACCTCCGCGGTGAGCTGAGACAACTTGCCACGGGTCGGAAGGTTGACGGTCAGTCGGGAACGGTGTTGGAACAATGGGCGGGTGACCGACCCAGCGCCGGCCGTCGCCGGCAGCACGCTTGACCCGGAGGTCGCCGCGCTGCTCAAGCGCGATGCCGCCGGACTGGTGACGGCCGTCATCCAGGAGGACCGCACGGGAGAGGTCTTGATGGTGGGGTGGATGGACGACCTGGCCCTGCACAAGACCTTGACCACGGGGCGCTCCACCTTCTTCTCCCGCAGTCGGGGCGAGTACTGGGTCAAAGGCGAGACCAGTGGCAACCGGCAGTGGGTCCGCGAGGTGCGGCTGGACTGCGACGGCGACACCGTCCTGGTGAAGGTTCATCAGGAGGGCGCAGCCTGTCACACCGGCGACCGCACCTGCTTCGACGGGCGCCCCCTACCAGCTGTGGTCGTTCAGCAAACCGGGGAACCGGAGCGGTGAACGAGCTGTCACCGACGCTGGAGGAGTTCCGCAAGCTGGCCGTGGAGCGCCGGGTCATCCCCGTCTACCGCCGGCTGCTCGCCGACGCCGAGACGGCCATCGGGCTCTATCGCAAGCTGGCCAGAAATCAGCCAGGCACCTACCTGCTCGAATCCGCTGAGCAGGGCGTGTGGTCCCGCTATTCATTCGTCGGGGTTCGGGCGGCTGCCACGCTGACCGAGCGGCACGGTCGGGCCATCTGGCTAGGGCATGCTCCCGTCGGTCTGCCGACGGGCGGAGATCCGTTGGTCGCCGTACGCGAAACCTTGCGCCTGCTGCATACCCCGCGTGGGGAGGGACTGCCGCCTTTCACCTCCGGCCTGGTTGGATACATCAGCTACGACGCGGTGCGCCGGCTGGAGCGCCTGCCTGACTCCTGTGTCGACGACCTGGGCGTTCCGGAGCTCGCCTTCCTGCTGGCCTCCGACCTCGCCGTTCTGGATCACCACAGCGGCGAAGTGTGGCTGGTCGCCAACGCCATCAACTTCGACAACACCGACGAGCGCGTTGACGAGGCGTACGCCGACGCCGTCGCTCGGCTCCAGTCCATGACCGAGCTGTTGATCCAGCCCACCCCTGCCGGCGTGGTGTTGGCAGGCTTCGACGAGAAGACCCTTCCGATCCGGCGTCAGCGGACGCCCGAGGAGTACCAGCGGGCCGTCAGTTCCGCAGTCGAGGAGATCAAGGCGGGTGAGGCGTTTCAGATCGTCGTCAGCCAGCGGTTCGAGGTCGACACGCGTGCCGACGCGCTCGATATCTACCGTGTGCTGCGCCGGACGAACCCGAGCCCGTACATGTACCTGCTCAGGCTCGACGGCTTCGACATCATCGGGTCCTCCCCAGAGGCATTGGTCACCGTCAAGGGAGCGACAGCGGTCACCCATCCAATCGCCGGCTCGAAGCCGCGGGGCGCCACTCCGGCGGAGGACGCCGCCTTGGAGGCTGAACTGCTCGCAGATCCCAAGGAACGCGCCGAGCACGTCATGCTGGTCGATCTCGGCCGCAACGACCTCGGGAGAGTCTGCCTGCCGGGCACCGTGGAAGTGGTTGAGTTCATGGAGGTTCGCCGCTACAGCCACATCATGCATCTCGAGTCGACGGTCACCGGCACGATTGCCGAGGACTGCACCGCACTCGACGTGGTCTTGGCGGCCTTTCCGGCTGGGACGCTGTCCGGTGCGCCGAAGGTCCGTGCGATGGAGATCATCGACGAGCTCGAGGTTTCTCGCCGAGGCCTCTACGGTGGGGTCGTCGGCTATCTCGACTTCGCCGGTGACGGCGACGCTGCGATCGCGATCCGAACGGCTCTCTTGCGCGATGGCGTGGCGTATGTGCAGGCCGGAGGCGGAATCGTCGCCGACTCGCGGCCTCCGACCGAGGATCAGGAGACCCAGAACAAGGCAGCCGCGGTGGTTCGAGCGATTTCTGTGGCCGAGAGCTTCACAGCGGTCCAGCCGGCAGTCTCGAATGCGCTGGGCGGAGCCGAGGCCGGATGAGGAGTAGGGCACTGGCATTCGGCTGCCTGCTGACTGGTGGTGCGTTGGCGCTGGTCGGCAGTGCTCAACCGTGGTGGCGCGCCACCGGCGGAGCTGTCGCCCTGAGCCTCAGCGGGACGCAGGCCACGGGTGGACTGAGCCAAGCTCTTGCGATTGTCGCGCTGGCTGGGACTTTGTTAATGCTGGCACTGCGAACCCGCGGACGCCGTGTCATCGGCGCGCTGCTGCTCCTCGTCGGCGTCGGGCTCGCCGTGGTGGGTGGACTCGGGTTGCAGCCCAGCGCCGACGCGGTCGGCAGCGAGGTGCGCGAGGTGAGCCTGGCGGATACATTCCGGTTGAGGGCGACAGTCTGGCCTTGGGTCTTCGCCGTTTCCGGGGCGCTGGTCACAATTGGCGCGGTTTTGACCATCATCACCGCAGGGACCTGGCCAGCAAGATCCGACCGTTTGCAACCAGGGTCGAGCAAGGCTGAGGTTCCGGCCCCCGAGGATCCGGCTGAACTGTGGAAGGCATTGGATGCGGGCGTCGATCCAACAACTGGAAACACAGATGCGAGCGTCGACGCTGCCAAGGTGCCGTACCCCGATGTGCGCAATCGCGATCCAGGCGACACAATGGATGACACCGAAGGGCCGCGCGCACCGCGTGAGCGCGAGAAGTAGCGGAGTCCTGGGGTAGGTGCTCGGAATGCAGATCCCGATCAGCGGAAACGAGGGAACCATGGCAGACACAGCGCAGCACTCAGACCTGACACATCCGACCGATAGGCACGGCAGGCATATCCACCATGGCCGCACGCTCGCGGCTTGGACAGGTTCGCTCATCGCTCTGGTCGCCTTCGTTGTCGGCGGGATCGCCGTAGTCATCCAGAACCAGCCGCTGTTCTGGGCCAGCGTCGGCTTGGTCGTGATCGCCCTGATTGCGACGGTCGTCCTGCGACGCATGGGCTACGGGGCAAACTGATCGGTCCGATTGTGGGTGCATTAGACGACATCATCGCCGGGGTCCGAGAGGATCTGGCAGTTCAGCAGGCCCGAGTTCCGCTGGACCGGTTGAAGGAGAGATGTCAGCACATCGACCCGGCCATTGATCCGATGCCGAGGTTCCGCGGCCCGGGCGTCGCGGTGATCGCCGAAGTCAAGCGGTCCAGCCCCAGCAAGGGCTCACTGGCTGAAATCGCCGATCCGGCTGCGCTTGCGGTGGAGTATGAGGCAGGTGGCGCGGCCGCGATTTCGGTGCTGACCGAACAGCGGCACTTCGCCGGGTCTTTGGATGATCTTGTCCGGGTACGCTGCGCGGTGGACATTCCCGTTCTCCGTAAGGATTTCGTGGTCACCGCGTACCAGTTGTTCGAGGCGCGAGCCGCGGGTGCCGACATGGTGTTGCTGATCGTTGCCGCGCTGTCGGACTCAGAACTGGTCTCCCTCGTCGAGCGGGCTCGCTCAATCGGGCTGACACCGCTGGTCGAGGTTCATGCGGCTGATGAAGTACGCCGGGCGGTGGATGCGGGCGCCACGATCATCGGTGTCAACGCGCGTAACCTGCAGACGCTCACGGTCGAGCCATCGACCTTCAGCCGGCTTGCGCCGCTGATTCCCGACGGCATTGTCCGGATAGCGGAGTCCGGCGTACGCGGACCACATGATGTGATCGACTTGGCGCGGGCCGGAGCTGACGTGGTGCTGGTCGGCGAGGCCCTGGTGACAGGCCGGGATCCGCGCAGCGGCGTGGCGGACCTGGTAGCCGCTGGGGCGCACCCGGCGGTGCACAAGTCCTAGGCGTGTCCGGTCATTTCACGCGCGCACCTCAGAGTAAGGAATCCGAGTCGTGTCAAGGCAGTCCACCGTGACCTCGGAGCTGCCGCAGGTCGCTGCTGGCTCGCTGCCCGATGCAAGCGGCCATTTCGGCAGGTTTGGCGGACGGTTCGTCCCTGAGGCGCTGTTCGCGGCGTTGCTGCAGCTGGAGCGCGAATTCCACGCGGCCGTGGCGGATGCCGATTTCAAGGCCGAGCTGAGCGCGCTGTTGGCCGACTACACCGGGCGGCCGAGCCCGATCACCGAAGCCAAACGGTTCAGCGAGCACGCTGCTGCAACCGCGACTGGACAGACCCCGATCATCGTGCTGAAGCGAGAGGACCTGAACCACACAGGCTCGCACAAGATCAACAATGTGCTCGGCCAGGCACTGCTCACGAGGCGAATGGGAAAGACACGGGTGATTGCCGAGACCGGCGCCGGTCAGCATGGGGTCGCCACCGCCACCGCCGCCGCGCTGTTCGGGCTCGACTGCACCGTCTATATGGGCAAGATCGACACCGAGCGACAGGCCCTCAACGTCGCCCGGATGCGGCTGCTGGGTGCCGAGGTGATCGCGGTCGAGTCGGGCACGCAGACCCTGAAGGACGCGATGAACGACGCGATGCGCGACTGGGTCGCTTCCGTTGACCATACTCACTATCTGATTGGCTCGGTCGCTGGTCCGCATCCGTTCCCGATGCTGGTGCGCGAGTTCCAGCGGGTGATCAGCACTGAAGCGCGAGCTCAGATCCTTGATCGTTACGGCCGGTTGCCGGATGCGGTGGCGGCCTGCGTCGGCGGTGGTTCCAACGCGCTGGGCATTTTCGCCGACTTCATCCCCGATCCCGATGTTGCGCTGTATGGCTTCGAGGCCGGCGGTGAGGGCATCGAGACGGGGCGGCACGCCGCGACGATCTCGGCGGGAGAGGTCGGGGTGCTGCACGGAATGCGGACCTTCGTGCTGCAGGACGAGGACGGGCAAACCAAGGCATCACATTCCATCTCCGCCGGACTGGACTATCCGGGCGTCGGACCTGAACATGCCTGGCTCGCCAAGACCGGTCGCGCGCACTACGAGCCGATCAGCGACGCCCAGGCAATGGATGCTTTCCAGCTGCTCTCACGCACCGAGGGAATCGTTCCGGCGATCGAGTCGGCGCATGCGCTGGCCGGGGCGCTCAAGCTTGGTCCCCGTTTGCAGACCGGCGAGACCGGCGAGCGGCCGTTGATCTTGGTCAACCTTTCCGGCCGTGGCGACAAGGACGTCGATACCGCCATCAGCTGGTTCGGACTGAACACCACCGGTACGGCATCGGAATCCTCGGGTGCCCCGACCGGCGGGCCCGAACGGTGAGCATCGAGCCTGGGCAGACCGGACGGAAGCTGCTCGAAGTCCGCGCACAGGGTCGCGGAGGGTTGGCGGGCTTCCTTCATGTGGGCTACCCAACGGTGGACATCTCGCTGCAGGCCCTGAAGGCACTCACCGGCGAAGGTGAGTCTGAGGGGGTCGACCTCGTCGAAGTCGGCATGCCGTACAGCGATCCCATGATGGACGGGGTGACGATCCAACGCGCCGGAACCAAGGCGCTGCAGCGGGGCGTAAGGACCCGAGATGCATTTGCTGCCGTGGAGGCCGTGGCGAGTCGCGGCGTACCGGCGGTGGTGATGACGTACTGGAACCTCGTCGAGCGCTATGGCGTCGACCGCTTTGCTCGCGATCTTGTCACCGCAGGGGGAGCGGGAATGATCACACCGGACCTCACGCCGAATGAGGCGGAGGAGTGGCTGGCGGTTTCTGATGCGTACGGTCTGGACCGGATCTTTCTGGTCTCGCCCTCATCGACGGACGAGCGGCTCTCCTCAACCGTGGCAGCCTGCCGAGGGTGGGTCTATGCCACGTCATTGATGGGTGTCACCGGCACCCGAGTGCAGACCTCAGCGGCCGCTCCGGAGCTCGTGCGGCGAGTGCGTGAGGTGGATCCGTCGGCGATGGTCGGAGTCGGCCTGGGCGTATCCGATGGCGAGCAGGCGCGCGAGGTGACCGCTTTCGCTGACCTGGTGATCGTCGGTTCCGCGCTGGTCAAGACGCTGCTGGATGCCGAAGACGCCGGGCAGCCCGAGGATCTGAGCGGACTGCGCGCCGTCGTCGCTGATCTTGCCGCTGGCGTACGTGCTGGCCGCGGCGAGCGAAACGGTGAGCATTCTGCTCCCGCGGAATCGGGAACTTCACGGCGATCGCCAGGGTTAGTCGGGACGTGAGCGGTACTGAACGCTCCGGCACGGCATGGTCGGCGAGCGGCGCCGCTGACATGGCACGGCTGAGCATCCTCACCTGCTCGCTGTTGGCGGTTGGGGTATTGCTGCTGATCTCTGGCTGTACTACGGCGCCGACCGCTCCCGGCGGTCAGCGGAACGCCGATCCGGCCGGATACACCGGCGGATCCTCGCTGCCGGAGCCGTATTCGATGCCCGAGGTCTCCCTAACCGACACCTCGGGACGGCCGTACAACCTCGCAACCACTCCGTCCAAGCCCGTCACCTTGGTGTTCTTCGGCTACACCCACTGCCCGGACGTCTGTATCGCCGTGCTCTCAGATGTGTCGCTGGCTCTGCAGCGGGTCGCACCAGCCGATCGAGACCAGATTCAGCTGATCTTCATCACGACCGACCCTGCTCGCGACAAAGAGAAGCAGATCCGGCGCTATCTCGACCGGTTCAATCCCACCTTCGTGGGTCTCACCGGCCCCATGTCGACGATCAAGCGCGCCGCCAGCGAGGTGGGTGTCGAGATCGAGGGGCTGAAGAAACTGCCGAGCGGCGGTTACGAGGTGGGGCACTCAGCGCAGGTGATCGGATTCAACCGCAACTCCGGAGTGGTGATTTGGACACCAGGCACCCCGATCGGCGCGCTCAAACATGACTTCGCTCTGCTGGTGAATCGGTCGCGTTGAGCGCTCCGATCACCACCGAACCGCGGCTTGCCGCGGCTGCCCGCTGGGTGTCGACCGCAGCGCGAGTCGTGCTCGGCGGTGTCTTCTGCGTAGCTGGAGTGCTCAAGGCCATCGATCCGCAGTCCTCAGTGGCTGCGGTGCGTGCCTACCAACTGCTTCCGAACTCCTTCGCAACCATCGTCGGATGGGGACTGCCGTTCGCGGAAATCGCTTTGGGCCTGTTACTCCTTGCTGGGATCGCTACCCGAGCCGTCGCGGCGGCGGCGGCAGTGTTGCTTCTGATCTTCATGGCCGCTGTGGTCTCCGCTGCGGCGCGAGGTCTGAGCATCGACTGCGGCTGCTTCGGTGGTGGTGGTGAGGTGGCTCCGGGCGAGACGGCGTACGGCATCGAACTGGTTCGCGACACAGGTTTGCTGCTGCTGGCTTTGTGGCTGGTATGGCAGCCACGCAGCCGGCTCACGCTGGATCGGTTTGCCAGCGCTCGGATAGGGGCACTGCGATGATCAATCCCAAGAACCTGAACGCCCGCGAGCGTGCCCGCCTGGCGGCTGAGCAAGCTGCAGCCCGCAAGCGTGACCAGCGCATCCTGATAGCGGTGATCGCGGGCTTCGTCTTGGTCGTCGTGGCCGCTGGCATCGGGTTCCAGGCCTGGCGTACCAACCGATCGCCATCGGCCGCACCCTCGACCGCGGTGTCGGCCAGTCCGGTCACGATCAGCAACGGACAGCCGATCGTTCTTGGCTCGTCCCAGGCGCCAGCGACCATCACCTTGTACGAGGACTTCCACTGCCCGCATTGCGCGGAGTTCGAGCAACAGTTCGGGCCGGTCATCACACAAGCTCAAGACAGTGGTGCAGCCCGCGTCGAGTTGTATCCGCTGACCTTCATCGACGAGGGCTCGGCGGCCGCCGCAAACGCGATGGCATGCGCGGCCGAGGCAGGTTTCGGGCAGAGCTACTACCTCGGCTTGTTCGCCAACCACACGCTGCAATGGAGCGATGAGCAGTTGATCGATCTGGCAGCCAAGGTCGGCGGATCACCCTCGGCGGCGTTCCCGACCTGCGTGACAAGCAACGCGCACGCCGGCTGGCTATCCTCAATCGCCGTGGCTGCGGAAAAGAACGGAGTCACCGCGACACCGACCATGTTCATCAACGGCGAGCGGGTAGATCTCCGGAATCTGACTCCTGAGGCGCTGCAGACGATGATCACGAGCGCGGCGCAGAAATAGGTAGTGTCGTGTCCGATCTAACGTAGGGTTGCCGTCACGGATGTGAGCGAGGGAAGAGTGGGCGTTATGGGGACAGTGTGGTGACGGCCACGTCGGCGCATGCTGTCCTGTCGATCCCCAGCCCCAGCACGGGCATCTGGCACATCGGCGCCTTCCCGCTCCGCGCGTACGCGCTGTGCATCATTGCCGGGATCATCGTGGCCCTGATCATCGCGACGCGGCGGTGGCAAGCCCGAGGCGGCACGGCCGACAGCATGGAGCTGATGGTCGTGGTTGGGGTGCCCTTCGGCATTGTGGGTGCCCGCCTCTACCACGTGATCACTGACTATCAGCTCTACTTCGGCCCAGGTCGGCAGCCGCTGGACGCGCTGAAGATCTGGCAAGGCGGGCTCGGGGTCTGGGGAGCCATTGCCTTTGGCGTTCTTGGCGGCTACCTCGTGGCACGGCGTCGCAAGATCGCCTTCCCCGCGGTGCTCGATGCCATCGCACCGGCAATCCTGGTGGCCCAAGCGATCGGGAGGTTGGGCAACTGGTTCAACCAGGAGTTGTTCGGCCGTCCGACCACATTGCCGTGGGGGCTGGAGATCGCACAGCAGTACCGCCCAACTGGCTACGGCCAGTTCGCCACATTTCACCCGACCTTCCTGTACGAGATGCTCTGGTGTCTCGCGGCCGCGGTCCTGCTGGTCTGGCTGGACCGACGGTTCCGGCTTGGCCACGGTAAGGTCTTCGCGCTCTACGTCATGCTGTACTGCGCCGGTCGCTTCTGGATCGAGGCGCTGCGCATCGACACGGTCAACGAAGTCGGCGGATTTCGGCTCAACAACTACACCGCGCTGATCGGCTTTGTCGTCGCGCTCGTCTGGCTCATCTGGCTGATCCGTAACAGACCGGGTCGCGAAGAAATCGTCGAGGGCATTGGGCTGAGCGTTGAATCTGTCGCGGAGGACAGCGCGACAGAGACATCTTCGGCTGACGATGCGGTTGAGGCAGATGAGTTGCCGGGCGACGACGTCGCAAGCCGAGCAGCAACCCAGGACCCCACCTCTCGGCCGTAATTTCCACGTTCCACGATCCCGGCTAGGTGCGTTACCCTTTGCATCAACTTTGGGCCAATGTTGTCCCGCAAGCTCTGTAGCGTGCACTCTTTGCCCCGAAGCCGTGCCGCTCAGCCGTGACCCGTGGCAGAGGCCCCGACTCTGCTAGTGGCTGGACGACGGGAGTTTGTTCATGACAACTGCTCATGCCCTTTCGAGGGTCCGCAAGGCAGAGGGCCTCTACGATCCGGCGTTCGAGCACGATTCGTGCGGGGTCGCCTTTGTTGCGACGCTGACCGGAGTCGCCAGCCACGACATCATCAGCCAGGGCCTGGAAGCACTGCGCAACCTGGACCATCGCGGCGCGGTTGGCGCGGACCCGAAGACCGGCGACGGCGCCGGCATGTTGCTGCAGATTCCCGACAGCTTCTTCCGCGGCGAGGTGGACTTCGACATCCCGGGACAGGGCGAGTACGCGGTGGGCAACGCATTCCTTCCCACCGACGCCGAGCTGGCCGCCAAGGCCAAGGCCAGCATTGAGCAGATCGCGTCGGAAGAGAACCTGTCCGTGCTCGGCTGGCGCCGGGTCCCCACCAACGACTCCAGCCTCAGCGACCTCACCAGGTCCAACATGCCTTGCTTCGAGCAGCTGTTCCTCGCCGCCAAAGGCGGCCCAGTCATGGGTATCGCCTTGGACCGGCTGGCCTACTGCCTGCGCCGCAGGGCCGAGCACGAGACCGGCATCTACTTCGCGTCCCTGTCGTGCCGGACCATCGTCTACAAGGGGATGGTGACCACTGCACAGTTGCCTCAGGTTTTCCCTGAGCTGCTGGACGAGCGGATGGCGAGCGCACTCGTCGTGGTGCACTCCCGCTTCTCCACCAACACCTTCCCGGCCTGGGAGCTGGCCCACCCGTTTCGGATGATCGCCCACAACGGGGAGATCAACACGGTGATGGGCAATCGCAACTGGATGCGTGCCCGCGAGGCCTTGCTCGCCAGCGATGTCATTCCCGGCGACTTAGAGCGCTTGTTCCCGATCTGTACGCCCGACGCGTCGGACTCCGCCTCGTTCGATGAGGTGGTGGAGCTGCTGCACCTTGGTGGGCGCTCGTTGCCTCACGCCATGCTCATGATGATCCCGGAGGCCTGGGAGAACAACCCACAGATGGACCAGGCCCGGCGGGAGTTCTACGCTTTCCACTCCTGCCTGATGGAGCCCTGGGACGGCCCCGCTGGCGTGGTGTTCACCGACGGCACCGTGGTGGGCGGGGTGTTGGACCGCAACGGCTTGCGTCCTGGACGTTTCTGGGTGACCGATGACGGCTTGGTGGTGCTGGCGTCAGAGGCCGGAGTGCTGGATATCCCGCAGGACAAGATCGTCCGGAAGGGCCGACTGCAGCCCGGCCGGATGTTCCTCGTTGATCTTGACAAGCATCGGATCGTGTCCGACGAGGAGATCAAGGCCCAGCTCGCCGCAGCGGCGCCGTACGGTGAGTGGCTCATTGCAGGAAGGATCCTGCTGTCCGACCTGCCGGATAGGGAGCATGTGGTCCACACGCATGCCTCGGTCACTCGTCGCCAGCAGGTTTTCGGCTATACCGAAGAGGAGTTGCGCCTGATCCTGGCGCCGATGGCCTCCGCGGGCGTCGAGCCGCTCGGTTCTATGGGCACCGACACACCACTGGCGGCGCTGAGTGACAAGCCGCGGCTACTGTTCGACTACTTCGCTCAGCTCTTCGCGCAAGTGACCAACCCCCCGTTGGATGCGATCCGCGAGGAACTGGTGACTTCGCTGTACAACACGATCGGTCCGGAGTGTAACCTCCTCGACCCCACTCCAGCCTCGTGTCGACGGTTGGTGCTGCCGTTCCCGGTGCTGGACGACGATGCCTTGAGCAAGATCGTCAAGATCAATCGCGAGGGCGACCTTCCCGGGTACCAGACGTACCTGGCCCGCGGCCTGTACGAGGTGGATGGGGGGCGGCCGCGCTGACCGGCAAGCTGGAGGAGCTCTGCGCCGAGATCTCCGCGGCGATCGCCGATGGGGCCAGAATCATTCTGCTGTCCGATCGGAACTCCAACGCCGAGCTGGCCCCGATTCCCTCGCTGCTGTTCACCGCAGCTGTGCACCACCATCTGGTCCGGGAAAAGACCCGGACCCAGGTCGGGTTGATTGTGGAGGCAGGCGATGTACGCGAGGTACACCACGTCGCGTTGCTCATCGGTTACGGCGCCGCAGCGGTGAATCCGTATCTCGCCATCGAGTCGGTGGAGGACTTGGCGCGGCACCGGGTCTATACCGACGTCCAGCCGGAGAAGGCAGTCAGCAACGTCATCAAGGCGCTCGGCAAAGGCGTGCTCAAGGTGATGAGCAAGATGGGTGTCTCGACCGTTGCCTCCTACACCGGGGCCCAGATCTTCGAGGCGCTCGGTCTTTCCCGGGAGGTGGTCGACCGCTATTTCACCGGCACGACGAGCAAGCTCGGCGGTGTGACTCTGGAACAGATCGCGGAGGAGGTGCGCAGGCGGCATCTCACCGCGTACCCGAGCGACGGCATCCCGCTAGCCCACCGGTTGCTGTCCGTCGGTGGTGAGTACCAGTGGCGCCGCGAGGGCGAGCCGCACCTGTTCGATCCCGAGACGGTCTTCCGGCTGCAACACTCAACTCGCTCCGGGCGCTACGACATCTTCAAGCAGTACACCCACCACATCGATACGCAATCCGAGCGGCTGATGACTTTGCGCGGGCTGCTGAAGTTTGCTTCCGACCGTCCGCCGATTCCGATTGAGGAAGTTGAGCCGGTCAGCGAAATCGTCAAGCGTTTCTGCACTGGAGCCATGTCGTACGGCTCGATCAGCAAGGAGGCGCACGAGACGCTCGCCATCGCCATGAACAGAATCGGCGGCAAGTCCAACACCGGCGAAGGCGGGGAGGACAAGGACCGCCTCTACGATCCGGAGCGGCGTAGCGCGATCAAGCAGGTCGCCTCGGGCCGCTTCGGTGTCACCTCGGATTACCTCACCAATGCAAGCGATCTCCAGATCAAGATGGCGCAGGGCGCCAAGCCCGGAGAGGGCGGCCAGCTGCCGGGTCAGAAGGTGTATCCGTGGATCGCCAAGACGCGGCACTCCACGCCTGGCGTGGGACTCATCTCACCGCCCCCGCACCACGACATCTACTCGATCGAGGATCTCAAGCAGCTGATCCACGATTTGAAGTGCTCCAATCCGTCTGCCCGAGTGCACGTCAAGCTGGTCGCCGAGGTCGGTGTCGGTACGGTCGCCGCCGGGGTCTCCAAGGCCAAGGCGGATGTGGTGTTGATCTCTGGTCACGATGGCGGTACGGGTGCCGCTCCGCTTACCTCCCTGAAGCACGCCGGCGGCCCGTGGGAGCTCGGCCTCGCCGAGACACAGCAGACGCTGCTGCTGAATGGCCTCCGAGATCGGATCGTGGTGCAAGTCGACGGTCAGCTGAAGACGGGTCGTGACGTGATCATGGGTGCGCTGCTCGGGGCAGAGGAGTTCGGCTTCGCGACCGCTCCGTTGGTGGTCAGTGGCTGCATCATGATGCGGGTCTGCCATCTTGACACCTGCCCGGTGGGAGTTGCGACGCAGAACACCGAGCTGCGCTCGAAGTTCTCGGGGAAGCCGGAGTTCGTGATCAACTTCTTCGAGTTCATCGCCGAGGAGGTCCGAGAACATCTTGCAGCGTTGGGCTTCCGATCCCTGGCTGAAGCGATCGGCCACGTGGAGGTCCTGGATACTACGCGGGCGGAGGCGCATTGGAAGGCGCACGGCTTGGATCTCCGGCCGATCTTGCACAAGCCGCAGCTTCCCGAGGGAACCGTCTTGCACAATGTCACGGTTCAAGATCACGGGATAGCCGAGGCGCTGGACCAGGAGTTGATCAAGATCTGCCGGCCGGCGCTGGAGACCGGTGAGGCGATTCGCGCCTCCCTGCCGATCCGAAACGTCGATCGGACGGTGGGAACGATCTTGGGTCACGAGGTGACCAAGGCGACCAGAGGTGAAGGCCTCCCGGACGGCACGATCGACATCACCCTCGAAGGCTCTGCCGGACAGAGCTTTGGGGCTTTCTTGCCCGCTGGCATCACGCTGCGACTGGAGGGCGATGCCAACGACTATCTGGCCAAAGGACTCTCTGGTGGTCGCATTGTGGTGCGGCCAGCGCGTACGGCTCGGTTCGTCGCGGCAGACAACATCATCGCCGGCAATGTGATCGGGTACGGCGCGACGTCCGGTGAGCTGTTCATCCGCGGGCAGGTCGGCGAGCGGTTCTGCGTCCGCAACTCCGGTGCGATCGCTGTCGTTGAGGGGCTGGGTGATCACGGTTGTGAGTACATGACCGGCGGCGTCGCCGTGGTGCTCGGCAAGACGGGCCGCAATGTCGCGGCGGGCATGTCGGGCGGCATTGGCTACTTCCTCGACCTCGACCCGACGCTGCTCAACACCGAGATGGTCGATGCGCTCGTACCATCCGAAGCCGATCTTGAGCTGCTGAGAAAGCTGATCGTGCAGCATCGGGAGGAGACGGGTTCGGACGTCGCCGAGTCGTTGCTTGCCGACTGGCGGTCAGCCGCCAGACGCTTCACCAAGGTGTTGCCGCGCGACTATGCGCGAGTCATCGCTGCTCGGCAGGAAGCGGAGTCAGAAGGGCTGGATGAGGCCGAAACCACCAGCAAGATGATGGAAGCCGCCCATGGGTGAGCGCGCTCTTCTCCAGTTGATAGGGGGTTGAGCATGGCTGATCCGAAGGGATTCATGACGTCGCCGAGACGGGTTGCGGCGCGGCGGCCAGTCGCGGAGCGGATTCACGATTGGAAAGAGGTCTATCCGGGCACACCGGGGCGAGCCGTGTTGCCGATCATCTCCGAGCAGGCAGGCCGTTGCATGGACTGCGGCATCCCTTTCTGCCATACAGGCTGCCCGCTGGGCAACCTCATTCCAGAGTGGAATGACCTGGTGTGGCGCAGCGACTGGGACGAAGCGCTGGAGCGGCTGCACGCGACCAACAACTTCCCGGAGTTCACGGGCCGGTTGTGCCCGGCGCCGTGCGAGACATCTTGTGTCGTGGGTATCAACCGCGACCCGGTGACGATCAAGAATGTCGAGGTCGCGATCATCGACAAGGGGTGGGACGAGCGCCGGGTCACTCCGCAGCCGCCGGAATGGCTCACCGGCAAGAGAGTCGCGGTTGTTGGCTCAGGCCCGGCCGGGCTGGCAGCCGCCCAGCAGCTCACTCGCGCTGGGCACACAGTCGTGGTCTACGAGCGCTCCGACGCGCCCGGGGGCCTCCTGCGCTACGGCATTCCCGAATTCAAGATGGAGAAGTCCGTGCTGGATCGCCGTATCCGGCAGATGCATGACGAGGGCACCAACTTCCGTTGTGGGGTTGAGGTTGGGGTCAAGATCACCGGGAGTGAGCTCAAGGAGCGCTACGACGCGATCGTGCTGGCAGTCGGCTCCACCATCGGTCGTGAACTGCCGGTGCCGGGGCGGGAACTCGGTGGCATCCATCAGGCGATGGAGTTCCTGCCACAAGCCAACCGGACAGCGTTGGGCCGCCACGTGGAGGATCAAATCACCGCCAAAGACAAGCATGTGGTGATCATCGGCGGCGGTGATACAGGCGCGGACTGCCTCGGTACTGCGATCCGGCAGCAGCCCAAGTCGATCGTGCAACTGGAGATCATGCCCACCCCGCCAGACGAGCGGCCGCCGAGCCAGCCCTGGCCGACGTACCCGATGATTTATCGGGTTTCCTCGGCGCACGAGGAGGCGGGGGAGCGGGTCTACTCGGTGTCGACCTCGGAGTTCATCGGTGACTACAACGACAACGTGTCCTCGTTGCGCATGTCTGAAGTGAGATTCCAGACGGGAAAGATCATCCCCGTCGAGGGGACCGAAAGGGAGATTCCGGCAGAGCTGGTCCTCCTCGCGATGGGCTTCGTTGGCCCGGAGACGGACACCGTGATCTCCCAATTGGGAGTTGCCCTTGATGAGCGCGGCAACGTGGCGCGCGACAAGAATTACGCCACCGATGTGGACGGTGTTTACGTCTGCGGCGATGCCGGCCGCGGTCAGTCGCTGATTGTCTGGGCGATCGCTGAAGGCCGCGCCTGCGCTGCTGGTGTGGATGAATATCTCTCCGGCTCCACCAAGCTGCCCCGCCCGATCCCGCCTACGGCTCGCCAGATGATGGTCTGAATTCTTCATCCTCTGGTAACTGTCGGCAGATTGCATCGGAACAAGGTTCGGATATGCAATCTGAGGACAGTTATCGGTACGCCTGCCAGCGGCGGATAGGCACCCCACCATCGAACTCATGCAGCCGACGGAGCATGGGTGCACCGCGACGACGCTGTGCAGCTGCGTCGACTAGTTCGTCGATCGTGCAATGGCCGAGTCGCAGCGCCGAGTCACCCATCAGCACCAGATCGAGTACGCCGAGGTCGCGAGCAGCGGCCAGCAGGGTCTCGGCAGGCGTGGTTAGCCGGATTCCCGACACCAGCTCGGAGGGTACGCGGGAGGAGTGGCGGCTGACGAGCAAGCCTGCTCGGTGCGGGCACGGGTCGCCCTGACGGAGAGCGGCGAAGACCGGATGTGGGATAGCGTGCGGTAACCACCAACCCCGAAGTTCAGCCGCGGTGAGGTGGGTAAAGGCCGCCGCAGTGGGGAGCACCAGACTCCACGCTCTGAGCTGATCGGCCAGCTGGCGTGGTTCGCCATCCTTGATGTAGAGGCCATAGGACATCCTGCGCCAGCCGGCCAGACGTCGATGGCCGCGGAACGCGGGTTCAGCTGGTCCTGTTGAGACCTTCACGCTCGGAGCATGCGTACGAAAGTGGTTGATCAGCCGATGGGCTCGGCATCTGTGGATATCGGTAAGTCCCAATGTCAGCTTGTGGACAACCAACTGTCGAGAGATTGCATCGACAGGTGCCCCTAGGGTGCAATCTGCCGACAGTTTCCTCTTTTGAGGCGCTATGCAGTCGTTGTGTCGCTTGCCTGATCGGGGTACGCGTCCAGTGGCGTGGATACGGCAATCCGGCGCGTTCCGTCGGCGGCGGTAACCACCTGGTAGGCGTTGCGTTCGAGGCCCACCGCCGCTCCGCTGTCGTCGAGATTCTCCAGCACCAGACGACCCACCCAGATGCCCGGAACTTCGACGTCGGTCACGATGTCGCGGGCACGTACCCCCTGGATCCCGCGGCTGCGGTAGAAGTGCTGGCCCTGGCTGAAGAAGTCGCGGGACTGCTGGGGATCGGTGATGGCCAGGCAACCCATGGCCGTCACGGCGAGGGACGGGTAGTGGTAGATGGCGGCAAGGCCCTCAAGGTCTCCGGCGGTGAGATAGCCGGTGTAGCGGGCGAAGAAGTCCTCGATCGACTCGGTGGCCGTTACGGGTTGCATGCGGTCGACGTTACGGTCCAATGCCGCCGGGCCGGCGGCGGGGATCCGGGTAATTTCGTCGTGTGATCCCAGATGCCCCGGCCTTGGTACGCCTGGCTGCCGAGTCACGTGACAGCCACCTCACCCTGCGGCGGGTTGAGAGGCAGCAGCGGCTGGTCGAGCTTCTTGCTGCGGTCCGGCAGCCGGTTTCCAGCTCCGCCCTGGCCCGCCATCTCGGGGTAGGTCTGCGCACCGTGGAACGAGATCTCGCCAGGCTGCGCGAGTCTGGAGTGCCGATCGAGTCGGTTCCTGGCCCTCATGGGGGCCACCGGCTGCCTCGGAACGCCGCGCCGAATCCTGTGCCGCTCACCTTCGAGGAGATCGCCGCCCTGATCGCCAGCCTTGCAGCGCTCGGCCCGACGTCCACACGTAGCTCGGACTCGGCCATGCGTGCCCTCGTGCGGGCGATCACGCCGGGGATGGGCTGAACCAGCCATTGCCTCGGCTCCTTGGGGGATGGCTGGAATGATGGCGGTGTGGCTACCTACGTCGCCTTCCTGCGCGGTGTCAATCTCGGGCCCAACAACAAGATCTCGATGCCGGCGCTGCGCGCCATGGCCGAAGATATCGGCTACACCGATGTCGCGACCTACATCAACAGCGGCAACCTGATCATCAGCTCGCCGAAGAAAGCAGCGACCGTGGAGGGGGAGATCGCCAAAGCGATCAAGGACACCTTCGGGCGCCCGATCGATGTCGCAGTGCGTACGCCGGCGGAACTGAAGAAGCTCCTCGCTGAGAACCCCTATCCGGACGGCAACCCGAGCCAGGTCACGGTCGCCTTCCTGACCAAAGCGCCGGCAGCGGACGCGAAGCAGAAGGTGGCTGCGGTCGCGAAAGACTACGAGCCGTTCACCTTCTCCGGCCAGCAGGTCTACGTCAACTACTCACAGGGCATTGGAAAGAGCAAGCTGGCCGAGAAGTTCAGCGCCATCATCGGCGTGAGCTCGACAGTCCGCAATATCCGGACCCTCGAGAAGGTGCTGGCGCTCTGCACCTGAGACCCGGCAGATCCGGGGTGTCAGAGGCGCGCCGCAGACTGGTAGGGGGATCGGGCGACTAATGTAGGCCCTTGCTGAGCTTCCCCCCTCGTGTCCGGCAGGACGCGTGCAGCATGGTTCGATTTGGAGGTTGGTGCAGGTATGCCGGGAAGCACGCAACCTGGGGACGGCTCATTCGTCCACCTCCACGTGCACTCGGAGTATTCGATGCTCGATGGGGCGGCGCGAATTGCCGACCTGTTCTCCGGCTGCGAGCAGATGGGTATGCCCGCCATCGCGATCACTGACCACGGCAACACCTTCGGAGCGTATGAGTTCTACAAGGCGTCGCGGTCCTCCGCGGTCAAGCCGATTGTCGGCATCGAGGCCTATCTCACCCCGAAGACCCACCGATCCGAGCGGCGACGGGTTCTCTGGGGCGACGGTGGATCGGATGATGTTGGCGGTGGCGGCGCCTTTACCCACCTGACGATCTGGGCAGAGAACACCCCCGGCATGCACAATCTGTTCCGACTGAGCTCCCTGGCGTCGCTGGAGGGTTATTTCTACAAGCCACGCATCGATCGCGAGCTGCTCGCCCGGTATGCGAGCGGGCTGATCGCCACCACCGGCTGCCCCGGCGGAGAAGTGCAGACCTACCTGCGGCTGGGTCGGTACAGCGACGCCCTCGCCAGCGCCGCAGAGTTCCGCGATCTGTTCGGCGCCGGCAACTACTACGTGGAGCTGATGGACCATGGCATCACGATCGAGCGTCGGGTCCGTGACGATCTGTTGCGGATAGCGCGAGAGCTCAAGCTACCGCTGGTCGCCACCAACGATCTGCATTACGCCCAGCAGACCGACGCCGCGGCTCACGAAGTACTGCTCTGTGTGCAGACCGGCTCCACCATGGCGGAGGGTAATCGCTTCAAGTTCGAAGGTGATAGCTATTACCTCAAGTCACCAGCCGAGATGCGCGCGCTGTTCGCCGAGATCCCCGAGGCGTGCGACAACACCCTGGCGATCGCCGAACGCTGTGAAGTGTCTTTTACCGAGGGCAACGGCACGCTACATGCCGCGTTATCCCTGCCCGGAGGGTGAGACCGAGGATTCCTGGTTCGTGCATGAGGTCGAGGCGGGCTTGCATCGCCGCTATCCCGGCGGGATTCCCGACACGGTGCGCAAGCAGGCCGACTTCGAGACCAACGTGATCATCTCGATGGGCTTCGCCGGATACTTCCTGGTGGTTGCCGACTTCGTCAACTGGGCGAAAGAGCACGGCATCCGGGTCGGGCCCGGGCGTGGCTCTGGCGCCGGCTCGATCGCCGCGTACGCGATGCGGATCACTGATCTCGATCCGCTCGCCCACGGACTGATCTTCGAGCGTTTCCTCAATCCTGACCGCGTCTCGATGCCGGACTTCGACATCGACTTCGATGAGCGCCGACGCGGCGAGGTGATTCGCTACGTCACTGAGAAATACGGTGAGGACCGGGTGAGCCAGATCGTCACGTACGGGACGATCAAGGCCAAGCAAGCGGTGAAGGATGCCTCCCGCGTCTTGGGTTACCCGTTCGGGGTCGGGGAAAAGATCACCAAGGCGATGCCGGCCCCGGTGATGGGCAAGGACGTGCCGCTCGCCAAGCTCTTCGACCGCGAGCATTCGCGCTACGGCGAAGGCGGGGAGTTTCGGGCGCTTTACGAGGTCGACCCGGACGTCCAGACGGTGGTGGACACCGCGAAGGACCTGGAAGGCCTGAAGCGGCAGTGGGGCGTCCACGCCGCCGGGGTGATCATGTCCAGCGCCCCCTTGATCGACATCATTCCGATCATGCGCCGGGAGCAGGACGGCGCGATCATCACGCAGTTCGACTATCCGACCTGCGAGTCGTTGGGCCTGATGAAGATGGACTTTCTGGGCCTGCGCAATCTCACCGTGCTTGACGATGCGGTGGCCAACATCGCACTCAACCGCGGGTTCAAGCTGGTGCTGGAGGACCTACCGCTGGACGACGCGGCGGCGTACGGGCTGCTCGGGCGCGGCGAGACGCTCGGGGTGTTTCAGCTCGACGGCGGGCCGATGAGATCGCTGTTGCGGCTCATGCGTCCGGACAACTTCGAGGACATCTCAGCGGTGCTGGCGCTTTACCGGCCGGGGCCAATGGGAGCAGACAGTCATACGAACTATGCGCTCCGCAAGAACCGGCGGCAGGAGATCACGCCGATCCACCCTGAGTTGGCCGAGCCGCTAGCCGAGATCCTTGACACCACTCACGGCTTGATCGTCTACCAAGAGCAGGTCATGGCGATCGCCCAAAAGGTCGCCGGCTTCACCCTGAGCCAGGCGGACAACATGCGTCGGGCCATGGGCAAGAAGAAGAAAGAGATCCTCGACGCAGAGTTCGTGCCGTTCTCCGCGGGCATGCAGGCGAACGGCTACTCCCACGCCGCGATAACCGCGCTTTGGGACACCCTTGTTCCGTTCTCGGACTACGCCTTCAACAAGGCGCACACCGCAGCGTACGGAATGGTCTCGTACTGGACTGCGTATCTGAAGGCCAACTTCCCCGCCGAGTTCATGGCGGCGCTGCTCACCTCGGTGGCAGACGACAAAGACAAAATGGCGGTGTACCTCAACGAGTGCCGCCGCATGGGAATCCAGGTGCTGCCGCCGGACGTCAACGAATCGGCAGCCAACTTCACCCCGGTCGGTGCCGATATCCGCTTCGGCCTGACCGCGGTACGCAATGTCGGGCACAACGTGGTGGACGGGATCGTTGCTGCTCGGGAGGCGTACGGGAAGGCTGTGAACTTCCACGGCTTCCTCGACCAGGTGCCGTTGGTGGTGTGCAACAAGCGGGTGATCGAGTCGTTGATCAAGGCCGGAGCCTTCGAGTCGATGGGGCATTCCCGGCGGGCCCTGATGAGCGTCTACGAGGCGGCGGTAGACGGGGTGCTTGACCTGAAGCGGAACGAGGCCAATGGCCAGGATGATCTTTTCGGCGAGCTTGCGGAGACCGATCCGGTGCTGACGGGCAGCGTTCCCGACCTGCCCGACTGGGACAAGCGAACCAAACTGGCGTTCGAGCGCGAGATGCTCGGCCTCTACGTCAGTGATCATCCGCTGCAGGGTCTGGAGCACATCCTGGCTGCGGAGCGCGACATCGGCATCGGCGAGCTGCTCGCCGAGGACGGTCCCCGGGAAAGCACCGTGACCATCGCCGGCATGATCACCAACATCACCCGCAAGACCACTCGGCGCGGGGACATCTGGGCGGTGATCACCGTCGAGGACCTGGAGGCGTCGATCGAGGTGCTGCTTTTCCCCAGGGCATACGAGATGGTGTCAACCGTGCTGGCCACCGATACCGTGGTCAAGATCAAGGGCAGGGTGAAGGTCGAGGACGATGTTGTGTCGCTGAACGCCGCCGAACTCAGCCTTCCTGACGTCACTGAGGTGAGAAGCGAGCCGGTGGTGATCACGTTGTCGGCGGCCCGGTGTACGCCCCAGGTCGTGCAACAGCTCCGTGACGTGCTCGCGGCACATCCCGGACTGACCGAGGTGCGGCTGCGGCTCCGGTCCGCGGACAGGACGACCGTGATGAAGCTCGACGAGCGGCTGAAGGTAACCCCGTCGGCACCGCTGATGGCCGACCTCAAGGCTTTGCTGGGTCCGTCGTGTCTGGCGTCCTGAACGAATCAGCTTCCACCCCGACCCGCCGGACCTTGGGACTCGACGCCCGATTGTGGGGCTTCGCTGCCGCCTCGCTCGGGTTGGGTGCTGCCGCCGGGGTGGTGTGGTGGATGGTGGTGAATCCTCCCGCGTATGAGCTGAACAGTGGCGGGGGAGCCTCGACCTCCGAACGAGGCCTGACGCAGTTCATCGCTGGCGATGCATGGTTCTGCGCAATCGGCCTGGTGGTGGGATTGTTGCTCGGACTCGCAGCTTGGCGCTGGCTTCGCGATCTCGGCTGGCTGGTGGTGCTCGTGGTGCTGGTGTGGGCCACGGCCTCAGCCTTGACCTGCTGGCTAGTCGGTTACCTACTCGGACCGGGTGATTTCTCGGCTCGCCTGGCCGCAGCTCAGCCGGGAGATCTGGTGCCGATACCACTCACCCTGCGCGCCTACGCGTCACTGCTCACGTGGCCGTTTTTCGCCATCATCCCGGTATTGCTGGGCTCCTCCCTCGGACGCGACGAAGAGGAACCGCGCCCATTGCTCCGCCGGCGACGCTCAGGTAACCAGACGTAGCAGGGCGGTCACTCCAATAGCGATCAGAAACACTTCGAGGAAACCGCGCCGCAGCAGTAGAGCGACGACGCCGGCGGCAACGCCAGCCAGGGTGCGCCAGTCCACCGCGTAGCGGCCGCCACCATCGAATAGCTCGACCGCCACCAGGGCGGCCAGCATCGCAACCGGCAGCAGCTCGGCAACTCGCTGCACCTTGGGATGGTTCAAGATCGATTCGGGTAGCGAGACGCCCGCAAGCTTCAGCAGGTACGAGCCGACCGCTGCGATGACCAGTGCCAGCCACAGCGGAGTCACGTCGGCTCCCGATCCAGAAGCGTGCTCATCGCCTTCGCGACGCGGGCGGAGCCCGGCGACAAGTGCCACGCCGGCCGCGGCGACCACCGGCATGCCAGGCGGTGTCAGGGGGACCAGGGCAAGAGCGACTGCTGCGCCGCCGAGTGCCACCCAACGTGCCTCGCGGCGCCGCAGCGAAGGCCACAGGAGAGCCAAGAAGACCGCCGGCGCGGCAGCATCCAGTCCGACGTCGCTGGGGTTGACCGCGCGGCCGATGAGTGCACCGGTCAGGCTGCCAAGCTGCCACAGGCAGAACAAAATCAATCCAGTGGCCCAAAATGCGTAACGCCGGGCGCGTGGGGTGGCCTGGCTCACTGCCATCGCCGTTGTCTCGTCGATCACGAAGTGGGCGGTCCCTAGCCTGCCCAGGCCGCGCGGGTGCAGGATCTCCGAAAGCGGTACGCCATAAAAGGCGTTGCGTACTCCAAGGAGCAGGCTCGCCGGTACTGCCGCGAAAGGTGAGCCGCCCGCCATGGCGACCCCGACGAATGCGAACTGCGATGCCCCGGTGAACATCACCAGGCTCAGCACCATCGTCTGGGCGAGAGTCAATCCGGAACCCACGGAGATCGCTCCGAAGGAGGCGCCAAAAGCCATTGCGTAAAGGCCAATGCCGATCGCGGCCCTCAGGATGGCAGCGCGTTCCGGCAGTGGCTCTTCCACAGACCTCCTCTGCAGGCTGGCGGCGCTCCGACGGATGAGATACTAATCCGCCGCCCAGATCGGCCGTTGATTATCGGGGTCGGCGCAGGACGCCTGGGCGTAGTGCCCTGGAAGGGAAATCTCTTGGCGCTTCGCGCCGCCCAGGCACGCACCTCGCGGCGTTCTCCTCGGTCGACATACGACCCGGTATCCCTCCCTCGTCGGCCTTGCGATGCACGCACCTGAACGACGCCAAGCGCCAAGGAACTTCCCTTCCAGGGCACTAGAATCGCTCCGTGCTTCGGGTGATCAATCTTCGCGGGCGACGCGCGGCCGGCGAGCGGCTCGATTACTCCGCCGTTGTGCCGCGAGCTGATTTCGATGTTGCCGCCGCGACCGAGATCGTTCGGCCGATCTGTGATGATGTTGCGCGCCGCGGGGTGGCTGCACTGGCTGACTACTCGGTCCGTTTCGATCGCGTGCTTCCCCACACGTTCCGGGTGCCGACGACGGCATTGAAAACCGCTGCTGCACGGCTCCAGCCTGACCTGCGGAAGGCCTTTGCGACGGCGATCGAGCGCCGGCATCGAGTCAGTGAGACTGAGCTTGGTGACAGTGGCGGGGAGGTCAGCGTGGCACCCGGCGCAGTGGTACGGCGACGGATGATTCCGGTCAGCCGCGTCGGCTTGTACGTCCCGGGCGGGTTGGCGCCATTGGCTTCGAGCGTGATCATGAACGCCGTTCCAGCCAAGGTCGCCGGCGTACCCTCGATTGCGCTCGCCTCGCCGCCGCAAATCGAGTTCGGCGGCCTGCCGCATCCCAACATCCTCGCGCTCTGCCACATCCTCGGTGTCGAGGAGGTTTATGCAGTCGGAGGAGCGCAAGCGATCGCCATGTTCGCCTTTGGTGTGCCCGATCTCTGCCGCCAGGTCGATTTGATCACCGGACCAGGCAACATCTACGTTGTCGCGGCGAAGCGGCTCCTCAGGGGCCGGGTCAGTATCGACGCCGAGGCGGGGCCGACCGAGATCGCGGTGCTTGCGGATGGAACGGCGGATCCGGTTCATGTGGCTGCCGACCTCATCTCCCAGGCCGAGCACGATCCGCTCGCGGCGGCGGTGTTGATCACTGACTCCGACGAGCTGGCCGAGGGCACTCAGGCTGAGCTCTCCGCTCAGGTGCCCTCCACCAAGCACGTGGAGCGAATCGTCCAATCATTGGCAGGCCGCCAGTCCGCGATTGTGATGGTGGACGACATCGAGCAGGGCATCGAGGTGGCCAACGGCTACGCCGCAGAACACCTCGAGATTCAGACCGCCAACTCGGAGCAGGTGGCGTCCATGATCGTCAACGCGGGCGCGGTCTTTGTCGGTCCGTGGTCCCCAGTTTCGCTGGGTGACTACTGCGCGGGCAGCACCCACGTCCTGCCGACGGGCGGTTGCGCGTGCCACTCGTCGGGGCTGAACGTACGGAGCTTCCTCAAAATGATGCACATCGTCAGCTACACCGAGGCTGCGTTCGCGGAGGTCGCCCGGAAGGTGGAGGTGTTCGCCGACGCCGAGGACTTGCCGGCTCACGGCGCTGCAATTGCCCGCAGATTCTTTCCGTCGATACGCGCACAGTGATGTCGGCCGCCACCGCGAGTCCGGCGCTTGAGGAGCTTCCACTCCGGCCGGAGCTGGTCGGAGAGACGCCGTACGGAGCACCTCAGCTCGATGTGGCTGTTTGCTTGAACGTCAACGAGAATCCGTATCCGCCGAGCGAGCAGGTGATCACCGAAATCGCCGCGGCAGTTGCCGAGGCCGGTCGCTCGATGAACCGCTATCCAGAGCGTGACGCGCTGGCGCTGCGCGGCGACCTGGCTCGTTACCTCGGCTACGGGTTGACCGCCGAGCAGGTCTGGGCCGCCAATGGCAGCAACGAGGTGATGCTGCACGTGCTGCTGGCGTTCGCTGGCCCAGGTCGGGGGGTGCTCTCGTTCGCACCGACATATTCGATGTACCCCGAGTACGCCCGCGACACGCACAGCGAGTGGTGCACCGTTCCCCGCCGCGACGACTTCACCATCGATCCGGACGCGGCCGCGGCGGCGGTGCTCCAAGCCCGCCCGGCCGTGGTGCTGATTACCAGCCCGAACAACCCGACCGGCACGGCTGTTGGTTTGCCTACGATCCGGGCGATCTGTGATGTCGCTCCCGGTGTGGTGGTCGTGGACGAGGCGTACCACGAGTTCGCCCGGAGTGGCACTCCGAGCGCACTGCAGCTGCTTCCGCACTACCCGCGGCTCGCGGTCAGCCGGACGATGTCCAAGGCCTTCGCTTTCGCGGCAGGTCGGCTGGGTTATCTCGCCGCGGCTCCGGCCTTCATCGAAGCGCTCCGCATCGTACGGCTTCCCGTATCACCTGTCGGCGCTCACCCAGGCCGCGGCGCGGGTAGCCCTAGCGCATGCGCCGGAGATGCTTGCGAAGGTTGATCAGCTCCGCCAGGCCCGGGATGATTTGGCTCAGTGGCTCGTCGCCCGAGGGCTGCAGGTCGCTGAATCGGACGCGAACTTCGTACTCTTCGGACGGTTCGCCGACCGCCATGCGGTGTGGCAGGCACTGCTCGACCGCGGAGTACTGATCCGAGAAACCGGACCGCACGGCTGGCTGCGGGTATCAGCGGGCACACCGAGGGAAATGCAGGCCTTCAAGGACGCACTCGTGGCTGTGCTCGCAACCGAAATCGACAAGGAGATGCCATGAGCAAGGCCCGCACTGCCAACGTGGAACGGGAGACTTCGGAGTCGAAGGTCAGGCTCAGCCTGGATCTCGACGGCACCGGCCGGGCCCAGATTTCCACCGGAGTCGGATTCTTCGACCACATGCTGACGGCCTTCGCTACGCACTCGCTCGATCGACCTCGAGGTGGAGTGCGCCGGTGACTGGCACATCGATGCGCACCACACCGTCGAAGACACTGCGATCGTGCTTGGGCAGGCCATTCGTTCGGCGCTGGGCGACAAGCGGGGCATCCGCCGTTTCGGAAGCGCATTGGTGCCACTGGACGAAGCGTTGGCCCAGGCGGTGGTGGACGTTTCTGGGCGGCCATACTGCGTTCACACCGGAGAGCCGACCGGACAGGAGTATGTCCTGATCGGTGGTTCGCAAGGAATCGGCGGCGTAGTGACCAGCGTTCCGTATCCAGGCTCGCTGACCCGGCACATCATGGAAACGCTGGCATTCCACGCCCAGATCTGCCTGCACCTGACCGTGATCTCCGGCCGCGATCCACACCACGTGGTCGAGTGTCAGTTCAAAGCCCTGGCTCGCGCACTTCGAGACGCGATCGCTTTTGACCAGCGGATGGAGGGCATACCCAGCACCAAGGGAGTCTTGTGAGGACAGTTGTCGTCCTCGACTACGGATCAGGCAACATCCGTTCTGCCGAGCGGGCAGTCGCCAGGGCTGGCGCCGAAGTCACAGTCACCACCGATGCACGGCTCGCGATAGGTGCCGATGGACTTGTCGTGCCTGGCGTCGGAGCGTTTGCGGCATGTATGGCCGGCTTGGTGGCGGTCGGTGGGCCAGAGATCATCGCCGCTCGTCGCACCAGTGGGCGGCCGACGCTTGCCATCTGCGTCGGCCACCAAGTGCTGTTCGAGGCCGGCATCGAGCACGGCGTACGCACCGAGGGATGCGGCATCTGGCCAGGGCTCGTGGAACAACTGCACGCCGCGCGACTGCCGCACATGGGCTGGAACACGATCGAAGCGGCCACCAGTAGCCAGCTATTCGCGGGTATTGGATCCGAACGCTTCTACTTCGTGCACAGCTACGGGGTGCGCGCGCTGCCTACCGCTCCCCAGCTGCGCGTCACCTGGGCTGAGCACGGCGCTGATCGTTTCGTAGCGGCGGTGGAGGACGGCGTGCTCTGGTCTACCCAGTTCCATCCAGAGAAATCCGGTGACGCCGGCGCTCGCTTGATCGCCAACTGGGTCGCAACGTTGTGAGCGAGACGCGGTGGCTTGATTACTGCCTCGCGAAGCCAGGCGCCTGGCAGGACGAGCCCTGGGAGGGTGACGTCGTCGCCAAGGTTGGCGACAAGATCTTTGCCTTTCTCGGGCCAGCTGAAAACCAGACGACGATTGGTCTGAAGTGTGGTGACCGCGAAGCTGCTGACCTGTTGCTCGACCGCTACCAGGGTTCCGCTACCAAGATGGCCTACATCGGCAAGCACGGCTGGAACACCTTCACCATCGATGGGACGATCCCTTCCGACGAGATCGAGGATCTGATCGACACGTCGTACGACTTGATCGTGGGGAAGCTGCCGAAGTCCAAGCGTCCGGCGTAGTTGCGCTACTGAGCTCGTCGAAGCGCGCCCTTCGACAAGCTCAGGGCGCAACTACCTGCGCCTCAGGGCGCAACTACCTGCCTCAGGAGTGCCCGCTTAGGACTGCACTGCACTGCTGGCCGCTGGCGATAGGGTCATCTGGTGCATTCGGCAAGTCCTTCACACCGCGCGGCTCGGGCCGAGCGGCTCGTACTCTTGCCTGCGGTCGACATCGCGGGAGGACAGGCGGTGCAGCTGGTCCAAGGCCAGGCCGGGTCGGAAAAACGGTTCGGTGACCCACGCGCTGCTGCCCAACGCTGGCAAGATGCGGGCGCGGAATGGATTCACCTGGTCGATTTGGATGCCGCCTTCGGACGCGGCAGCAATGGCGAGATCGTGGCCGAGCTGACTTCGCACCTGCGGCTCAACGTCGAGTTGTCCGGCGGCATTCGTGACGACGAGTCGCTGGAGCGGGCGTTGGCGACCGGGTGTGCGCGGGTCAACATTGGTACCGCTGCACTGGAGCGTCCTGAGTGGTGCGAGGAGATAATCCACAGCTATGGCGAGCGGATCGCCATTGCACTGGATGTCAGAGGCAGCAAGCTCGCCGCTCGGGGCTGGACCCGGGAGGGCGGCGATCTCCTCGCGACGCTGCATCGGCTGGATCGCGCGGGTTGTGCCCGCTTCGTCGTCACCGACGTGTCCGCAGACGGCATGCTCCGCGGCCCCAACCTCGCGCTGCTCCACCAGGTGTGCGAGGAGACCGATCGTCCGGTCATCGCCAGCGGCGGCATCTCCACCATTGAAGACGTCTTGGCCCTCAGGGACATGGTCCCGCTCGGGGTGGAGGGTGCCATCATTGGGACCGCGCTTTACGTCGGCCGCTTCACCATCGAGGAGGCCCTCGCGGCCGCGCAGCTGAGCACCACAGGGAGCAACCACACATGACCGCCGCGCCCGCCGACACGGGCCGTTCCGTTCAGCGGCTCGACGGCCGGCTGCGCGATCTGCTAGCCGGCAAGAAGATTGTGATGACCGGCGTGACAGGTTTCATCGGCGAGCAACTGCTGTGGAAGATCCTGACCGAACTACCCGAGACCACGCCGTCAGTGCTGGTCCGCCGCAAGGGCTCGGCGAGTGCACAGGAGCGGATGATCACCGTCGTCAAGAAGCCGATCTTCAACGAGGTTCGGACGGCCGCGGGAGGCGCTGCGGAGCTGCTGGAGACCAGGGTTGAGGTCATCGAAGGCGATCTGCCCAATATCCCGCAACTGCCGGCCGATCTTGACATCGTGGTGCACTGCGCAGGCGACGTCTCGTTCGACCCGCCGATTGACCAGGCCTTCACGACCAACGTGATCGGCACCAAGGCATTAATGGACAGAATGCTGGATGCGGTCACTGATGAGGCGGGGCAATTGCGCAGGGTGCCGCATTACGTGCACATCTCCACTGCGTACACGGCCGGTCGGCGACGGGGCGCGATTCCTGAGGCGCCGCATGTGCACGACATCGACTACGACGCCGAGGCCGCCGCTGGTATAGCGATGCGGGATCTGATCGAGTCCGAGTCGCGGACCTCGGAGCAGCTTGCGAAGCTCCGCAAAGAGGCAGAGCGCGAGCACCGGCAGGCCGGCTTCCTGACCACAGCCACCGCAACCGAGCGCCGCCGCCTCGATTGGGTCCAGGCTGAGCTGGTCAAGGCCGGTACCGAGCGGGCCCGCTCGCTCGGCTGGACCGACGCCTACACCTTCACCAAGGCTCTCGGCGAGCGGGTGGTTGCTGATGTTGGCCGGGATGTGCACGTCTCGATTGTTCGACCGGCGATCGTGGAGTCCTCCTGGTTGCATCCATATCCAGGCTGGATCGAAGGCTTCAAAATGGCGGAGCCCCTGATCTTGGCGTACGGGCGCGGCGAGCTTCCAGAGTTCCCGGCGTCGCCGGAAGCGATCGTCGACATCGTGCCCTGCGACCATGTTGTGAACGCCATCCTCGCGGTGTGCGCCACACAGCCCACGATCGGGAACCCCGAGTACTACCACGTCAACTCGGGTGCCCGGAATCCGTTGACCTTCAACGAGCTCTATACCTACATTCGCGCTTACTTTCTCGACCACCCGTTCGAGGGCGGTCCACGGGGGGCTGCCCGGTTGCCGCAGTGGCAGTTCCCAGGCGCCTCCTCAATCGAGCGGCTGCTCTCCACCTCAGAACGCGCCCATAAGCTGGCCGAGCGTGCCTTGGCCCAAGTGCCGCGCTCGGACCGAACTCGGAAGATCGCCAAGGACCTGGATCGCACCCGGGTACGGCTGGATTTCCTGCGGCGCTATCACACGCTCTACAAGGAGTACGCGCAGTCGGAGTTGCACTTCGTTGATGACAACACCGTCGCCCTCACCCAGGCGCTGCATCCCGATGATCAAGCGGTCTTCGCCTTCGACACCTCGGTCTTCGACTGGAAGACCTACGTCCAGGAGGTGCACGTTCCATCTATCACGGCTCCGGTCCGCCGGATGGACGCAATCCGTAGCAAGCGCGGCAACCGGCCGACCACGATGAAGGACCTGGAAAAGGACACCTCAGGCCCCGCTGCGCTGGCGATCTTCGACCTGGACGGCACAATCATGTCCACCAACGTGATCGAGCAATACCTCTGGGCTCGACTGCCGGAGCTGTCACGCACCCGTCAGCTTGCCGAGGTCGGCCAGGTCATGCGGCGCCTGCCGTCGTACCTGCGTGCCGAGCAACGAGACCGCGGCACGTTCTTGCGGGCGGTCTACCGCCGCTATCGCGGCGCTGATCTGGCCGCCCTGGAGCGTTTCGTCGACACCTCGATGGCTCCCCACATCTTGAGCAGGCTCTCACCTGAGGCCGTGCGCCGGATTAGGGAACATCGTGCCGCCGGACACACCACCATCCTGATCACTGGGGTGGTGCTGCCGCTGACCCGGCCGATCCAGCCGCTGTTCGACGTCATCGTCGCCGCCGAGCTTGGAGTCGACGAGGAGGGCCGCTGCACGGGCTTTCTCACCGCGCCGCCGTTGGTAGGGGAGTCCCGAGCTGCCTGGCTCAAGCACTACGCGGCGCTGCATGAGGTTGACCTGGACCGCAGCTTCGCGTACGCCGATTCCCACTCCGATCTGCCGATGCTGGAAACCGTGGCCAACGCAGTGGCGGTCAGCCCCGATATCCCGCTGATGCGGGCTGCTCAGCGCAACCAGTGGTCCGTCGTGGAATGGAAGATCAAACCGATCACGCCGCGCTGGGCGCTGCCGACGTAAGGAGGTTGGTAGATGGGCCGACCCGGTTTCGTTCTCGAGGTCGACGACCGCACTCCGCCGCTGCTGGTGCCCGACGGAGATCGTTTCCGCCTTGAGAAGTTCCCACTCGGAACCAGGGTGATCTATCCTGCCGAGTCGCTGACGCGGGTGCCTGACCTCGGCGAAGCGATCAATACTGCACTCGATGCGCCGCTGCAGTCAGAGCCGCTCTCGGCGCTGCTGGAACCAGAAATGCGGCTGACGATCGCATTCGATGACATCGGAACCCCGACGCCGAGAATGCGGCGACCTGACATCCGCGGAAAGGTGATCGAGGCGGTATTGGCGCGGGCAGCGGCTGCGGGGGTGGACGATGTTGCCCTTGTCAGCGCGAACGGTCTGAACCGCCGAATGTCGGCCGAGGAACTCCAGTACATCGTTGGCGAGCGGGTCTTCCGATCTTTCTACGCGGATGGCCTACTGACCAATCACGATGCCGAAGATGCCGACAATCTTTCCAAGATTGGGAGCACGATGACTGGCGAGATCGCATTGAATGCCCGCGCCGCTGGCTCCGATCTGCTGATCTTCGTGCACTTGGTGGACGCGCAGCCCCGTGGCCCGGCGGCCATCGCCGCCGGACTCGGCTCGACGGCTACGATCGGCCAGCTGTCAGGGCTCGGCGCTGAAGCGAGCAGCGCCGCAGCCGAGATTGCGGACTTGATCACGTCGGCCGTACCCGTTTTCGAGATCGATGCTGTGCTCGACAATGACGTCTTCGCGTCACCGGTGGAGTTCTTGGGCCACCGTGAGTGGGAATGGAGCCTCCGGGACAGGGCAACGTGGTTCGGCGTGTCCCGGGGTCTGCAATGGAGTCCGCAGCGCGCCCGACGTCGGCTGATGAACCGCGCCGAGGGCGACTACCACGCCACCCTGGTGACCGCCGGTGCACCGGCGGCCGTCCAAGAGGCAAGCCGCGCCCAAATAACCGCTCAACAGCTCGTCGAAGTCTCAGCGCCAGCTGATGTCGGGGTTCTTGGGGTGGGAGCGCACACCCCATACAGCGTCGACTCGGTGACCAACCCGATTCTTGCCGCCTGGAGCGGACTCGCCGCTGCGTTCGGCTCGCACAACGGCTCACCCTTCGTCCGGCCTGGTGGCGCTTTGATCATGTACCACCCGCTGCACGCGGAGTTCTCTCCGCTGCACCATCCGTCGTACGTGGACTTCTTCACAGACGTGCTGACCGTTACGACCGACCCCGAACACATCGCGGCGGACTACGAGGAGAAGTTCGCCAACGACTCCTGGTATGTCCACCTCTACCGCACCAGCCAGGCGTTCCACGGCGTGCATCCGATGCACCTGTGGTACCAGACCGCAGCCGCGCAACGACACTGCAGCGACATCGTGTGGGTCGGGGCTGACCGCGAGAGTGCGGCACGAATGGGCTTTCGCGCTGCCTCCACGCTTGCCGACGCGCTCGAGATCGTGGCATCGACGGTAGGCCGGACACCCTCGATCAATTACCTGCACAGCCCTCCGACGGTCCTGGTCGACATCAAATGAGCGAATGGTCGGCCAGTAAAACGCGACAGGCTGGGCACGCTTGGCCCCGGTGCGCGCGTTGCGCGAGTGTGTCCAGGTGGTCGGCGTCAAGAGTGTGATGCGGAAGGAGCTGTCCGTAGAGGTCTACGGGCTCGATGAGCTCCGCCAGCTGGATGGCCCAGCCTTGATTCTGGCGAATCACGCCTCGCACCTCGACACGGCCGTACTGCTGTCAACCTTGCCGGCCGAACGTCGTCGCCGCACAGCGGTGGGGGTGTCAGGGGACTACTTCTTCAACAGTAAGCTCCGGTCGAGCGCGTCAGCGATCGCTTTCAATACCTTCCCGATTCAACAGCACAGCGGGGATGTGCTCGCCAGCACTCCAGCCAGGTTGCTGGCTGACGGCTGGACCGTAGTGGCCTTTCCCGAAGGGACACGTTCCCGCGACGGCTTCGTCGGGCACTTCCGGACAGGTGCAGCGGAGATAGCACTCGCGTGTCAGGTGCCGGTCATTCCAGTCGGGATCCTCGGCACGTACGCGGCGATGCCGCGGGGGAGTCACTGGCCCGTGCCGGGGCGCCCGCGGGTGAGCGTACGATATGGGCCGCCGATCATGTCCCGGGGCTGGCGAGACGCCCGAGGACTTAACGCCGCGGATCTTCGACGCGGTCAAGAAGCTGCTGGCCGAGGATGCCGCCTCGTGGTGGGATGCCCAGCGCGGCTCTGTTGATGTGGCTGAGCCGCCGGCATCGAGCTGGCGGCGCATCTGGGAGCAGAGTGACCCGCCAGTCAAAGGAGGCAAGCCGCAGGACAGTGCCGATCTGGCGCCGCTGACGGCCTCAAGCGTGACGGCACGTCCGCGATCAGTGGCTTGTGACTGTGCGCCATCTGCAGATGATGCGCCGTCCAAGCAATTGCCGGCGGAGTGGAGCAAAGGACCCGCAGCCGAGCGACGGTTAGGATTTCGCACATGTCCGGTCATTCCAAGTGGGCTACTACCAAGCACAAGAAGGCTGTCGTCGATGCCCGCCGCGGCAAGCTGTTCGCGAAGCTGATCAAGAACATCGAGGTGGCGGCCCGCGTTGGCGGTGCAGACCCAGCCGGAAACCCGACGCTGTACGACGCAATCCAGAAGGCCAAGAAGAACTCGGTTCCCAACGACAACATCGACCGGGCTGTCAAACGCGGCTCCGGGGCCGAGGGTGGCGGCGCCAACTACGAGACCCTGATGTACGAGGCGTACGGTCCAGCCGGCATTGCGTTGCTCATCGAGTGCCTCACTGACAATCGGAACCGCTCCGCATCGGATGTTCGGGTCGCTGTGACGCGCAACGGTGGGACCATGGCCGACGCCGGCTCGACCGCGCGGATGTTCACTCGCAAGGGCGTGGTCATCCTCGCCAAGGAGCAAGAGGGTCGCAGCATCACCGAGGACGATCTGCTGGAAGCCACCTTGGATGCCGACCCCGAAGAGATCAACGACCTTGGTGACAGCTTCGAGATCATCACCGACCCGAGCAACACCGTGCCGGTACGCACCGCGGTGCAACACGCAGGGCTTGACTACGAATCGGCCGAGGTCTCCTTCGTCCCCGAGTACACCCAGGAGGTCGATGCCGCAACAGCCGAGAAGCTGATGCGGATCATCGACGCCCTCGAGGACTCCGACGATGTCCAGAACGTGTACGCGAACTTTGAGGCCTCCGACGAGGTGCTGGCCAGGATCAGCTAGTGCCGGATGCCGGGCCGGGACTGGTCTCCTGCCATCACACAGCAGGATCAGGGCACCCCCGCCAGCCGGGCAGAGTCGGCTCGCACACCACCGGATTGCGAACACTAGTTGCGAACGGACAGCGTGTCGGGGTCGCCAACGTCAGGAGCGCCACATAGGCTGCCGAACATCTGTTCGTTTATTAGCGCTAGGGGGGATCGCGTGCGCGATCCGGTCACGCGACACCGAGGGGAACGGATGCGGGTACTGGGAATCGACCCGGGCCTGACCAGATGCGGGTTGGGCGTGGTCGATGGCGTCCCGGGCCGCCAGCCGCTGCTGGTCGCCTTCGACGTCATCCGTACGCCGACAGAGCTGGATATCGCGCGTCGCCTCCTGGCGATCGAAGAGATCATCGAAGAGTGGGTTGCCCGCTACCGGCCCACCGCGGTCGCCATTGAACGTGTGTTTGCCCAGCACAATATGCACACGGTGATGGGCACCGCCCAGGCTGCTGGGGTGGCGATGTTGGTCTCCGCCAGGCATGGAATTCCGGTGAGCTTGCATACGCCGAGCGAAGTCAAGGCCTCGATCACTGGTTCGGGCCGTGCGCCGAAGGAACAAGTCGGCGCCATGGTGACAAAGATTCTCAAGCTCGACGACACGCCTAAGCCCGCCGGATGCGGCGGATGCTCTGGCGCTTGCGATCTGTCATGTGTGGCGGGGTAGCACCACGGCCAGGCTGAACGCGGCCGTGGAGGCTGCCGCTCAGCACGCCGAGCGGCAGCGGAGGGCCTTCGGGCGGTCCCGTACCCCCTGCAGTGGAGGAACATGATCGCGCAGCTCACCGGCGTGGTCGCCCAGATTGGCCCGACGTCAGCGGTTATCGAGGTGGGCGGCATCGGTATTCAGGCGCTCTGCAGCCCGGGCACCGTAGCCGGACTCCGCCTCGGACTGCAGGCCACCCTGGCGACGTCGCTCGTCGTGCGGGAGGACTCGCTCACCCTGTACGGTTTCGCCTCGACTGACGAGCGGGAGTTCTTTGAGCTCTTGCTGACAGCAAGCGGAGTCGGACCCAAGCTGGCTCAGGCAGCGCTGGCGGTGCTCAGTCCCGATGAGCTACGCAACGCCATCGCCACCGAGAATCTGATGCAGCTGTGCAAGGTGCCCGGCGTCGGTCGCAAGGGCGCACAACGCATTGTCATCGAGCTCAAGGACAAGATCAACGCCGTCGGCCACGCCGATGCGCCGGTCTCCGCGGTCAGGCCCACCGCAGCCTGGCGAGCGCAGGTGATGCAGGGACTGCAGGGTCTGGGGTGGTCGGCCAGGGACGCTGAGTCGGCCTGCGAGGAGGTGGAGTACCTGGCGCGTGACGACCCGCAGGTCAACGTCGCGGTCTTGATGCGGGCCGCACTACAGAGCTTGGCTCGGAAGTAGCGGAGTCCGGTGAGTCATGTGAGCGACAACGACCTCGCGGGGCTGGTACGTCCTTATGCCGATCCGGATGAGCGCGCCGCCGAAACGATGCTCCGACCCGGCACCCTCGCCGAGTTCGAGGGCCAGCCTCGGGTCAGCGACCAGCTCGGTTTGATGCTTGAGGCAGCACGGCATCGCGGGAGCGTGCCCGACCATGTCTTGCTGTCCGGCCCACCCGGCCTCGGCAAGACAACCCTCGCCATGATCATCGCCAGGGAGATGAATGCGCCGCTGCGGATCTCAAGCGGTCCGGCCATTCAGCATGCCGGCGACCTCGCCGCGATCCTTTCCGGGCTGGTCGAAGGCGAGGTCTTCTTCCTCGATGAGATCCACCGAATGTCCCGCCCAGCCGAGGAGATGCTCTACCTCGCGATGGAGGACTTCCGGGTCGATGTTGTGGTCGGCAAGGGGCCGGGAGCAACCGCGATCCCTTTGGAGATCCCGCGCTTCACGCTGGTTGGTGCTACCACCCGGGCAGGCCTACTGCCGGGCCCGTTGCGTGACCGCTTCGGCTTCACAGCGCAGCTCGATTTTTACGACGCGGTCGCCTTGGAACACATCCTGCACCGCTCGGCAGAGTTACTTGGGGTCCGCCTGGAGCCGGCCAGTGCCTCCGAGATCGCCAACCGTTCCCGCGGCACTCCGCGCATTGCCAACCGGCTGCTTCGCCGAGTACGCGACTACGCCCAAGTCCGAGCGGACGGCGGCGTGACGCTCACGGTCGCCCAAGATGCGCTCGAGCTCTACGAAGTGGATGAGCTCGGTCTGGATCGACTCGACCGCTCCGTGCTTGACGCAGTGTGTCGTCGGTTCGGTGGTGGTCCGGTCGGACTATCTACTCTCGCCATTTCGGTCGGTGAGGAGCGCGAAACCGTCGAAGAGGTCGCGGAGCCGTTCTTGGTCCGGCAGGGCTTCCTGATGCGCACTCAGCGCGGTCGGGTTGCCACGCCTGCCGCCTGGCGTCACATCGGCTTGGCAGCTCCGAATCCCTCACCTGGTGTCGAGGTCACACCTGACCTATTTGCCTGAACCCCTTTTGCCTGAACCCCGGCGCCGCCCCTTGGGGTTGCCGATGCGGTCGTACGATGCAGGTTTTCGTCGCAGACTAGGTAGAGTACGGCGGTCGGTTTCTTTCAGCAGAGGTCGCAAGACTGAGCCGCAGGGAACAATTCATCGGTACTGCGCCGCAGCGCAGCACCCTCACAATCGGATGCCGGAGCAATGCAGCAATACTCGACCCTGATCTTCATCGCCCTGCTGGTGGCGGCCTTCTATTTCTTGATCTTGCGGCCACAGCGGAAACGCCAGCAAGTCCAGCGCCAGACCATGAATGCGCTCAGCCCGGGCAGCCGAGTGATGCTCGCCAGCGGCGTTTTCGGCACAGTCGTGTCGGTGGGCCCGCGACAAGTTGTGCTGGAGATCTCACCTGGCGCGGAGCTCACCGTGCTCAAGCAGGCGATCACGAAGGTCGTCACCGAGGATGACGAGGATCGTCTTGAGGAGGAGGACGAGCTCGAGGAGCAGGTGACCTCTCTCGATGAGCCAATTGAGCTGCACAGTGACCGGCCCCTCGAGGAGCCGACAACGGCAACCAACAACGAACCTGCCGCCGAGCCTGACTCGTCATCGACGCCCCGCGATTCGAAGCCTCCGACTGCTGACTGAGTCTTCCCGATAGCTAGGAAGTACACGCGAGTGGCAACGACGACTGGTCACCCGGGCCGCACCCTCATCGTGTTGGCGGTGTTGGTGGTTGGACTGATCACCCTGATGGCGGTCAGCGGCACCTGGATACCGAAGCTCGGCTTGGACCTCCGGGGAGGTACCACCATCACCTTGACGGCCACGAATACCACTGGTACCGGGACCGTGGATCCCAACAGCCTGCAGCTCGCGAAGACCATCATCCAAAGCCGAGTGGACAGCCTGGGCGTCGGCGAGTCCGAGGTGACCACAGCCGGCGACAACCAGATCATCGTCACTGTGCCGAACGTGCAGCAGGACGAACTGGTCCGGCTCGTCGGCCAGACTGCCGTCTTGCGGTTCCGTGCGGTGCATGCGGCCGAGCAGGTGCTACCCCCGCAGCCGACGCCGGCCGCGACAGTGAACCACGGCACGCCGAGTGATGAGCCCACTGCAGGTGCCTCGGAGACGGCGCAGCCGCCGGCCGAGGAGCCCAGCACACCGGCCAGCACGGAGCCAAGCGGTACTGGCAACAACAAGCCGCTGCCCGCCCTGCCGACCGCACCCCCGGTCCCGCTTGACAAGGCCTGCGTGGCGCCGGACGGCAAGGGAATTCCGCCTGATCAGGCGCTGGAATGGCAGCCCTCCGAAGCCTGCCAGGCTGCGTTCGCAGAATTCACGTGTGAAACCAAAGTGACCGAGGTCGCCGACCAAGGCCTCTTCGCGTGCAACCAGGAGAAGAACGAGAAATACCTGCTCGGGCCGACGCTGATCGAGGGGAACCAGCTGACGACGGCAGTTGCCGGCATTCCGCAGAACAATGTCAACTGGGTAGTCAACCTGGAGTTCAACTCCGAAGGCGCGACGGCGTTCGAGCAAGCAACGCGGGAGATCTCTCAGAAGAGCGAGCCGCAGAACCGCTTCGCCATCGTGCTGGACGGAGTCTCGATCTCGGCACCGTCGGTCAATGAGGCCATACCGGGCGGCCGGGCCGAGATTTCCGGCAACTTCACCCAAAAGAGCGCTACCGAGCTGGCCAATGTCCTGAAGTACGGCGCGCTGCCGCTGGCCTTCGACGTTTCGGAAGTCAGCAACGTTTCCGCCACGTTGGGCGGCGAGCAGTTGCGAGCCGGCATCATCGCCGGGATCATCGGCCTCGCGCTGGTCATCGGTTACTGCTTCTGGTATTACCGCGGCCTGGGAATCGTTGTAGTGGCCTCGCTGGGGATCGCGGGGATCCTCACCTACGCCTGTGTGGTGCTGCTCGGCAGCTCGGTCGGATTCGCCCTGAACCTCGCCGGCATCGCCGGCATCATCGTCGCCATCGGGATCACCGCGGACAGCTTCGTGATCTTTTTCGAGCGCATCCGTGACGAGGTGCGCGAAGGACGTAGCCTGCGAACGGCGGTCGAGACGGGCTGGCGGCGAGCCCGGCAGACGATCTTGATCGCGGACACCGTGTCTTTGCTTTCGGCGCTGGTGTTGTTCGTGCTGGCCATCGGGTCGGTGAAGGGATTCGCCTTCACACTCGGCCTGACCACACTGATCGATGTGGTGGTGGTCTTCCTCTTCACCAAACCGCTGATGACCCTGCTGGCGCGAACCAAGTTCTTCGGCGGTGGCCACAGACTCTCCGGGCTCGATCCGGAGCACCTCGGCGTTCAGGCACTGCCTGGCTCACGTTCTCGTCGGCCGGTAGTGGCGCGTCCGGCAGCCGTTAGTGAGGAGGGGGCCTGATGTCGAAGCTGGGTGCGATCGGGCATCGCCTCTATACCGGCGAGATCTCCTACGACTTCATCGGGCATCGTCGTCGCTGGTACATCCTGTCGGCCATTCTGATCGCCATCGCGCTCATCTCCTTGCTGTGGCGGGGACTGGACTTTGGCATCGAGTTCAAAGGCGGCGCTGACTTCAAGGCGCCGACCCAAGTCACCGCGCAAACCGTCGACTCGATGCGGGACGCGCTCCGCAATTCCGGCGTTTCTGAACTCGACGAAGCAATCGTCAACACCATCGGCGACAACCAGATCAGAGTGCAAACCCGCACGCTCGATCCGACCGAAGAAGTACCCAAAGTGCGGGCTGCTATTGCCAACGAGGTCGGCATCAACCCAGATCAGGTTGCATACAGTCTGATCGGCGCTTCCTGGGGCGGCCAGATCACTGAGCGCGCACTGATTGCGTTGGCGGTTTTCCTGGCACTGGTCGCGCTGGTCATCGGGATCTACTTCCGGGATGTCAAGATGTCGGCTGCGGCGCTCATCGCGCTGGTTCACGACGTGATGTTGACCATCGGCATCTACGCCCTCGTCGGTTTCACCGTGACGCCGGCCACACTCATTGGCTTGCTGACGATCCTCGGCTACTCGCTCTACGACACGGTCGTGGTGTTCGACAAGGTGCGTGAGAACGTTCGCGACATTCGCTCCAGTACGACGCGGACCTACTCCGAGGCTGCCAATCTAGCCGTCAACCAGGTGCTTGTCCGCTCCATCAACACCACCGTGATCGGCGTTTTGCCGGTCGTGGCGCTGCTGTTCGCGGGAGCCGTGATCTTGGGTGAGGGTCCACTGAAGGACCTCGCGTTAGCGCTGTTCGTCGGCATGGTTTCCGGTGCGTACTCCTCGATCTTCATCGCAACACCGCTGCTGGCGCAGATGAAGGAGCGCGAGCCCGAGATGAAGAAGCTGGCAGCGCGGGTCCGGGCACGTCGTGCCAAGGAGACCCAGAAGGAGCGTGTGGTCGAGACAACCAGCTCAACACCGATCGCTGAGGCGGACGTCCCTGGCACCGTTGCCACTGCCGACGCCGAACCCAGCAACGCAGAACTTGAGGCGGCCAGCTCGGCGGCCGGAAACGGCGCCAAGCGGGCCACAGTGACAGTCAAGCCGGACGTGCGATCGCATCGCGACGGGGCAGCCAAGCGTCCCCAGCCGCAAAACAAATCCCGCAGCCAGCGGAAGAAGTAGGCGTATGAGCCTGACCGAGCCGGCGCGCCGCGGTGACGGGTCGAGTCGCTCCCGGACGCACGAGGCGCTGGTGAGTCTGCCCGCCCGTTCCTCCTCACCAGCGCTCCATCTGCTGCGTCGCGGACTGCTGGCCCTGCTGCTGTTGGCGATCGTGTGCTCGCTGGTGTGGTTTGATCGGAACTCATACGCAGACAGCTCGGACGGCCAGGTCGGGCTCATCGACGCGATCTACTACTCGACGCTGACTATCACCATGACGGGCTATGGCGATATCACGCCGGTGGCTCCGCACGCCAGGCTTTTGACTGCGGTCGTCGTTACGCCGCTGCGGATCGCATTCCTGGTGGTGGTGATCGGGACGGCCCTCGAGGTGCTGGCGTACCAGAGCCGGCACGTCTTCAGAGACGCACGTTGGAGGAATCGGATGCGCAATCACGTCGTCGTGGTGGGCTTTGGCACCAAGGGCAAGAGCGCGGTCGAAACGCTGAAGAACAACGGCCTCAACCCGACCCAGATGGTCATCATCGACAGCCGGCCGTCGGCGATCACCGATGCAAACGTGCGCGGGTACGCCGCTATCGAGGGTGACGCGACCCGACGTGAGATCTTGCGTCGGGCTGAGATCATCAAAGCGCGCGAGGTCCTGATCACCGTCGACCGGGACGACTCCGCGATCCTCGTCATGCTGACCGTGCGTCAACTGAACCCGAGTGCGCACGTCGTGGTGGCGGTCCGTGAGGAGGTGAATGCCTCATTGCTGCGTCAATCAGGGGCAAACGCTGTTGTCACATCCTCTGAAGCAGTCGGCCGGCTCCTCGGGCTTTCAGCTGTCAGCCCTAACCTCGGCACGATCA
Source organism: uncultured Actinomycetota bacterium (assembly GCA_963744455.1). Lineage (GTDB taxonomy): Bacteria > Actinomycetota > Actinomycetes > Propionibacteriales > Propionibacteriaceae > Microlunatus. Next base: position 130,336 of record CAVUTQ010000002.1, read on the forward strand.
TTGAGGATCTGTTGACCAGCAATGAGGGTCTCGAGGTGTGGGAGCGGCCGGTGACCAAGGAGGAGATCGGCCGCTCTCCGAGTCAGGTCGACGGAGAGCAGGTGATAGCGGTGGTTCGTAACAAGACCCTGCGCCGCTTCTACGACCCCACGGTGGCGACCCTCGAGGGAGGAGACCAGGTTGTCGTGGTCCGTCAGGCCGTCGAGGAAGTCGAGCAGCAGGCAATTAGCGCCGCTCGTCGGAATCGAGCAGCGCAACAGGGCTGATGGCGGCGCGATGCCTTAGCCTGCTAGCGCGGGTGGCGGAGTCCAATCGCCTTGTGACCCGCAAAAAATGCCTCTAACTGAGCGCCAGACGGCGACTTCTCCGGGCGGAAGCAACTCGTTGTCTAGAATGGCATTCTGCTGAGGAGGAACGGGCTGTGAGCGATCAGGGGGCGGCCATCCGGTCGCCTGTCCCAGAAGCCAAGCCGCCGGGGCCAAGAGGCCACGTCGCCCATGAGCCGCGGCGCGCCCTCATTCTGCCCGAGCCCGAGGCTGAGGGCGCCGGCAGCGAGTCCAGCCCCAGCCTTCCGGGCAGGATCAGCGCCGGTGCGGAGCAGCAGCGCGTCAAGATGCGGCAGCGGATTGCGCGCCTCGGTTCCAGTCGGCCGCAGACGCCTGCGCTCGATCCGCTGTTTCGAATCATCCGCGCCAATCACCCGAAGGCTGACCTGGCGCTGGTCGAGCGCGCGTATCGCAAAGCTGAGCGGCTGCACAACGGCCAGATGCGCAAGAGTGGGGATGCCTTCATCACTCATCCGCTCGCAGTAACGACCATCCTCGCCGAGCTGGGCATGACTGAGGCGACGCTGTGCGCGGCATTGCTCCACGACACGGTGGAAGACACCGACTACACACTCGGGCAACTGACCCGCGACTTCGGGGAAGAGGTCGCGCTGCTGGTCGACGGCTGCACCAAGCTGGACAAGGTCAAGTACGGTGAGTCGGCCAAGTCCGAGACCATCCGGAAGATGGTCGTCGCGATGAGCAGGGACATCAGAGTGCTGGTGATCAAGCTTGCCGACCGGCTGCACAACATGCGGACGTTGCACTACTTGAGGCCGGACAAGCAATCCCGGATCGCGGCTGAGACGCTCGAGATCTTCGCCCCACTGGCGCATCGACTCGGCATGAACACCATCAAGTGGGAGCTGGAAGACCTCGCCTTCGGCACCCTGTATCCCAAGGTTTACGACGAGATCATCCGGCTAGTCGCCGAGGCTGCGCCCAGCCGTGACGAGTACCTGTCAACGGTGATCGACCAGGTGCAGGCCGACCTTCGCGCCGCCAAGCTCAAAGCGTCCGTCACGGGACGACCCAAGCATTACTACTCGATCTACCAGAAGATGGTGGTCCGCGGTCGGGACTTCCAAGAAATCTACGATCTGGTGGGTCTCCGCGTGTTGGTCGAGAGCAATCGCGACTGTTACGCAGCGCTCGGCGTATTGCACGTCCGCTGGAACCCGTTGCCGGGCCGGTTCAAGGACTACATCGCCATGCCGAAGTTCAATATGTACCAGTCCTTGCACACCACGGTCCTCGGACCGGAGGGGAAGCCGGTCGAGCTACAGATCCGGACGGACGACATGCATCGTCGTGCCGAGTACGGCGTAGCAGCGCACTGGAAGTACAAGGAAGGCAAGGGTGCCGCTCTGCCCGTCAAGGGTGCTGATGATGCTGGCGAGCTGATCTGGGTCAGGCAGCTACTTGACTGGCAGCGCGAGACGGCCGACCCCAGCGAATTCCTCGATTCGCTGCGCTTCGAGATCAACTCCAATGAGGTTTACGCGTTCACGCCGCGAGGCGACGTCATCTCACTCCCGCAGGATTCCACGCCGATCGATTTCGCGTACGCGATCCACACCGAAGTCGGACACAAAACGATCGGCGCCCGCGTGAACGGTCGACTGGTCCCTCTGGAGTCGTCTTTGGCGAACGGCGACGTGGTGGAGATCTTCACCTCCAAGGCCGAGAACGCCGGCCCCACCCGAGACTGGCTTACCTTCGTTCGTAGCCCGCGGGCGCGCAACAAGATCCGCCACTACTTCACCCGTGAGCGTCGGGAGGAGTCGATCGAAGGCGGCAAGGAGATGCTTGCGCGTCAGCTGCGCAAGGGCGGCCTGCCGCTGCAGCGGCTGCTAACCCTCGAGCATCTGACCGCGGTAGCTGGGTTCTTCAAGCTGGCAGACGTCTCTGCCCTTTACGCCGCTGTTGGCGAAGGAACAGTCGGTGCACAGGCCGTGGTGAACAGGCTGATCATGGTCGAGGGCGGCGACGAGATGGTCGCGGATGAGACCAGCGAGGATCGGGTCGTCACCGGGCGGCGTCGGCGCAGCAGCAGTGGTGCCAGCGATTGCGGAATCCGCGTCATTGGTGCCAGCGACCTCCTCGTCAAGTTGGCCAAGTGCTGTACACCGGTGCCGGGCGACGACATTTTGGGCTTCGTGACACGTGGAGCGGGAGTATCGGTGCACCGCGTGGACTGCGGCAACGCGGACAGCCTGCGCTCCGAGCCGGAACGTCTTATCCCCGTCGAGTGGGCACCCAACGCTAAAAGCTCGTTCCTGGTGGCCATCCAAATTGAGGCTCTGGACCGCAACCGGCTGCTGTCCGACATCACCCGTGCCCTGTCGGACCAGCATGTCAACATCTTGTCTGCGGCCCTGAACACCAGCAAGGACCGCATCTGCCGGGCCAAGTTCACCTTCGAGACTGCCGACCCAACCCACCTGGACCACGTACTACGCGCGGTGCGCGGTGTCCCGGCGGTCTACGAGGCCTACCGCATTCACCAGTAGCGCTCCTTACTTCGTGCGCTGAGCGTCTGTCGGAAGCGCGCTCGCTAGCGCAGCGCGCCGATGTCGAAGCTCAGGGCACATAGTTCAGCCGCCGAGATCGCTTGCCGTTCGCTCGGCCTGGACGAGCCATTCGCGATAAGTGGCAGCAGAGGCAGTCGCCTCACGTGCCGCTCGCTGGTCGCCACGTGCCTCGGCTTCCGCGGCTCGTGCCTCGAGCGCGGCGATCTGCGCCTGCAACTTTGCCGCTGTGTCTGCGGCCCGCGCCTTCGCCTCAGGATTGCTGCGCTGCCAGCGCTCGTCCTCGGCAGCCTTGATGGCGTTCTCCACGGCACGAAGGCGAGACTCGAGTGGGCGAATCGCGTCGCGCGGCACCTTTCCGATGGCCGACCAGCGCTCCAGGATGTCGCGGTAGGCGACCCGGGCAGCGCTCGAGTTGCTGATCGGCAGCAGCGCCTCGGCCTCCGCCAGGAGTTTTTCCTTGGCTTGAGCGTTGACCCGGAATTCGGTGTGCTGCCCCGACAGCGCCGCCTGCTTGGCCATGAAGAACCGATCTTGGGCCTCGCGGAACCGCTTCCAGAGCAACTCATCGACATCGCGCGGGGCCGGTCCGGCCGCCTTCCAGCGCGCCATCAGGTCCCGGAAGGCGCCTGTCGTCGGACCCCAGTCAGTGGATCCAGCCATCGCTTCCGCCTCGGTGACAAGCCTCTCCTTGATCACGCGTGCCGCCTCGCGCTGCTCGTTCTGCTGAGCGAACTGGGCCTTGCGGCGCCGCGTGTAGGTAGTGCGGGCGCTGGAGAACCGGTGCCACAGTGCGTCGTCGGTAGCACGATCGAGGCGCGGTAGCGACTTCCACTCCTCAAGCAGCGCACGAAACCGGTTGACACCACCGCGCCAGTCGTTTCCGGACGCGAGGCGCTCGGCCTCAAGCACGAACCTCTCCTTGGCAGCCCGAGTTTCCTCATGCTGCCTGGCCCGTTCCGCCTTGCGAGCAGCCCGTTGGCTAGCGATCAGGGGAGACAGTGCCTCCAGTCGAGACTGCAGCCGATCCAGATCACCGACAGCCCTGGCATCGGCGACTGCGGCGCGCACCTTGCGGATCGAGGTGACGGCATCATCGGGCGACAGAGCCCCAGTCTCGATGCGCCGTTCGAGAAGCGAGACCTCAAGCTCCAGAGCCTCAAACCTGCGAGTGAAGAAGCTCAGCGCCTCGGCGGCGGGAACATCGGGTACCTGTCCGACCGCGCGTTCCCCAGCCACTGTGCGGACGTACACCGTGCCGTCGCTCTCCACCCGTCCGAAGGCGGCCGGGCCCAGCGCTTCGGGCCCAGCTTGTTCGGTCATAACTCCATCCTGCCCGATAGTCTCGAATAGTCTCGAACGTGTGCTCATAGCCTCATTTCCTGCTGGGCCTTGGCAAACCAACTGCTATCTGGCGGCTGCGAGGCCCGGCGCCGAGTGCGTGATCATCGATCCAGGGATGGACGCAGTGGACGGTGTTGCCGAGCTGATCATGGAGCACCGCCTCAAGCCCGTCGCCGTAATTCTCACCCACGGGCACATTGATCACATGTTCTCGGTCACACCGTTGTGCCGCTCGTACGCCTCGAGCTGCTGGGTGCATTCCGACGATCGGGTGTTGCTGACCGACCCGTTCCGGGCCATGGGCCTCGAGACACGGGTCTTGCTTGAGCGCCTGACCGGCCGCTCGGCGGTCTTCACTGAGCCCGACGAGGTACGGGAGCTGACCGACGGGGCCGAGGTGGCGGTCGCGGGCCTCACCTTTGAGGCGATCCACGCCCCCGGGCATACCCCGGGCTCGACCATGTTCCAAATCCCGTACCAGGCGAGCGCCGACATCGATTCCGTGGTGTTCTCCGGCGACGTCTTGTTTGCTGGCTCGATCGGCAGAACTGACTTGCCAGGCGGAAGCCTCCCCGACATGCTGAAGAGCCTGCGTACCAAGGTGCTGCCGTTGCCGGACACCGTCGCTGTGCTTCCCGGACACGGTCCGCAGACGACCATGGCCCGCGAGCGAGTCGGCAACCCGTACCTGCAAAACCTCGCAGAACTGTCCAAGGAGTAGCGCGTGAGTCGCCCCAAGCCGCTGTCGGGCTTCCCGGAGTACACGCCGGAAGCCCGCATCGTCGAACAGTTCGTACTCGACCGGCTGCGAGAAACCTTCGAACTCCATGGTTTCGTTTCGATCGAGACCCGCGCAGTCGAACCGTTGGATCGTCTGGCCAAGCAAGGTGAGATCGACAAGGAGGTGTACACGGTCCAGCGGCTGCACGGTGCTGCGGACGAGCCAGCTGATCTTGGTTTGCGTTTCGACTTGACCGTGCCGTTGGCCCGCTACGTACTCGAGAACGCGCACCAGCTGGCGTTTCCGTTCCGGCGCTATCAGATCCAGAAGGTCTGGCGAGGCGAGCGTCCGCAGGAGGGTCGGTATCGCGAGTTCACTCAGGCTGACGTGGACATTGTGAACGCCGAGACACTCGCCGCACACCATGACGTGGAGCTGCCGCTGGTCACCCTGGCCGCACTTAGAGCGACTTCATATTGATCTTGGTCTGCCGCCGGTCCTGATGCGGGTGAACAATCGCAAGCTGGCACAGGGGTTCTACCTGGGTTTGGATATCGCCGATCCTGCCGCAGTGCTGCGGCAGGTCGACAAGATCGACAAAATTGGGCCCGATCGGGTGATTGAGCAGTTGATCAACGAGGTCAAGATCACAGAGGCGCAGGCCCGAAGGTGTGTGCAGCTGGCCGAGATCCACTCCGATGATGTTTCGTTCGTCTCCGAAGTGCGCCGGCTGGGTGTTGAGCATGATCAGCTCGACGAGGGACTCGACTTGCTGGCCGAGGTGGTGACGACCGCGGCCCGCTACGTACCCGGTCGCCTGATCGCGGATCTCAGGGTCGCGCGCGGTCTCGACTACTACACCGGCACCGTCTATGAGACCGAGCTCGTCGGGTTTGAGTCCTGGGGGTCGATCGCCTCCGGCGGCCGGTACGATTCGCTGGCCAGTGATGGCCGGATCACCTACCCGGGCGTTGGGCTCTCGATCGGGGTCACCAGACTCTTGGCCCCCCTGTTGGCCAAGGGAATGCTGCGGGCTTCCCGGCCGGTCCCAACAGCCGTGCTTATCGCTGTCGACTCCGAGGAGACCCGCGCCACAGCAATCGAGGTGGCTGAGCAGCTTCGCGCCCGCGGGATCCCGACAGAGGTAGCACCCAAGGCGGAGAAATTCGGCCGTCAGATCCGCTACGCGGACCGGCGCCGCATCCCCTACGTGTGGTTCGGCGGAGCCGTCGGCGGGGAAGTCAAGGACATCCGGACGGGCACGCAGCGCCCCGCCGACCCGTCGTCGTGGATGCCGAGCGTTGCAGACCTCCGACCATCCGTCGTCAGTCTCGCGACATCAACCTGAGACTGCGAACCGCCCGGTCAATCCGGTTCCACGCGCGTTGACCCAGCTGACGCGGTCTCCAGCGTTGTTTAGCGCTGAGTTCGTTGCGGGCGACCTGTAGCTCTCTACGGAGATCGGTAACGGTGCGCCTCATCTCGTACAACTCTTCTGGCGAGAATCCCATCAGAGTACGCACCGGCGGCGGGAACTCGGTGGCCGCGAGCCGATCATCGAAGGCGCTGGGGTCCTGACCCTCTTCGTAGACATGGGCCAGATTGTGCTCCTGCAAGAACGCTGCGAAGGTGTGCCAGCGGTCAGGATGTGCCTTGTTGAGGGCATTCCAGTCGCCCTCGGCGTAGAGGCTGATAGCGTCGGCGCCGTCTTCGATACTGGTGATCGTTCGGTGCGGGATCTCGTGATATTCGGCGAGCTCGAGAGTGCGCGAGTCGTGAGCGAGCAGAAGAGCCGGAGTCCCGGCCAACAGGGCCGCGATGTTGCCGTGAATGCGGGTGCCGAACGAGAAGTCGTATTGTGCCAGGTGCTCAAACCAGGTCTTCGGATCCAGAAAGAACCGGACGCGGTCGGAGCGAATCAGTGGATGGTCCAGTGTTATGGGCGCTCCCGATGCTGCCATGGCCTTCATCTGCTTACTCTTCGGGTAGCTGCCGTACAGCATCAGCTCGAGGGTTTGGATGTTCTGGGCCATGTACACCAGGCGCGGGAAATGCTCGGCGGCATACATCGAGATCGGGCCCATCTCAGGCACATAGGGCGACACGTTGAAGGCGATCGGTGAGTCGACGGTGAGCGAGGAGACCTTCCGTTCCACATGCAGGTCGGGCCCGTACATGAACATCGACGGGCAGCCGATCACCTTCACGTGCTCTGCGCCGAAACCCAGGGACTTCAAGTAGTCCTGGGTGCGCTGGCCCCGCACCCCGATCGAGGGTGAGTGATTGAGCACGGCACGTACGAATCGGGTTGTCGCTGGTTTGAGGCTGTCGGCACCTCTGTGGATCCCATCCAAGGGAGCCTGTGACCCCACGCCCAGCACGGTCACCGGGATGGTCAATTGCTCGATCCGGGTGCTCAGCGCATCGAGCTTCTCAATGTAGGAGGGTCGGAACGCGTTGGCCAGCGGGATCACGAGGTGATCGAATCGGGAGTTGATGACTCGTGGCTGGCTCTTGGCCAATTCCGACGTCTCGAGGTCGGCTCCCGACGTCTCCAGCTTTGCATCAGCTGTCGATAGCAGCCGGTACACCGCCTGGCTGAAGACGAGGTTGCCTGTGTTGTTGCCGATCAGGTTCTGTCTGTATGTGGTATCGGCGTCGGCCACCCTGAATGGATTCTTGTGTGCACGGATCAGAATTTGAGGCATCAGGGGCATCCTCGCGAGTGGGTATTCGCCTGCCTGGAGGAGTTTAAGGCACCCGGAGACCCCCTTTTGCCGAGAATGGCAAAAATTGGCCCGCGTGGCGGAATTTCGGCCGGCGGTGTTTGTGTCGGCGGCTCCAGATAGTGTCCCGACATCGTGACACAGATCGACCGGCGCGAGGTGCTGCGTCGCCGGCTGGCAACCCAGCGCCTGCAGGCTGGCCGGCTGCCGTCCGCGGCAGACGTCGTCCGGTTGCTCGGCTGCGTGCAGTCGCAGGAGTATGCCCATGCTCTCTGGTCGCTGGGTATGCGAACTTCGGGGCTCAGGGCCGCTGATGTGCAGGCCGAGTTCGACCGCGGTGACTTCCTCCGGACGCATATCCTGCGCCCAACCTGGCACTTTGTGCCCGCTGAGGACATCCGTTGGATCCTGGAGGTCACGGCGCCGCGAGTTCAGAAGCTCAATCAGACGATCTATCGCCAGGAGAGCCTCGATCCGACCACTCTGGACCGCGGCGTCGCGCTGATCGTCGAGGAACTCAAGGGCGGGCGGTATCGCACCCGGGCCGAGCTCGGCCAAGCCTTGGCCGACCAGCACCTGGTCAGTCAGCGCTTGGGGTTGGCCTACATCGTGATGAACGCGGAGCTCCAAGGCGTCATTTGCAGTGGGCCCATGCGCGGTGCGCAGCAGACCTATGCACTCCTCGACGAACGGGCGCCGCGCTCGGCAGCCAGCCCAAAAGAGGGAGACGCGGCTGAGCTGGCGCGGCGGTTCTTCGTCGGTCACGGCCCAGCAAGCATTCAGGACCTGGCCCGCTGGTCCTCGCTCACCATCAGCCAATGCCGGGACGCAGTGGATGCGGTCAAGGACCGGCTGGACTGCGTCACGGTCGAGGGACTCGAGCTGTGGTTCGACCCGGACGCACCACCGGCGGGCCAGTCGTCGGGCGCGCTGCTGGTACCGCTGTACGACGAACTGACCCTGAGCTATCCGGTGATCAACTTTCCACAAGCGACCGGCCATCCTCACACACCGGGCGAGGATCTCTTCGTGGGCAGCGTGATCATCGCTGAGACGAATGTCGGTACCTGGCGGCGTACCGTGAAAGGTCGCAAGATGATCATGGAGATTGCGCTGGCTCCCGCTGTCGGGCGGCGCTCAGGAGCGCTGGTGGAGGCGGCGGCCGGCAAACTGGCGACCTTCCTCGGGAAGGAGCTCGAGCTCACGATCATCGCCTGACGGGCGGAGGCTCTCTTTCGTCGCGTCAGCGCCCGATAGGGTGACGTCCAATCAAGCGAGGAGGAGATCGTGACCGTGCGGTCGGCCGGGCATACCGTTCTGGCGTCGGCGGACAGCGACGTCTATGCCTCGCTTCGCAAGCGTCCCAGCTCGCGCGCGGAGCGGTACGCGATGGGCCGGGCGCTGCGGCGCGAGGTCCCGCGCAAGAGCCTCGGTGGGTGGCGGGCATCGGCCGACCGCCCAGACCCGGTCCAGTTGATCATTGAGTCGCATGAGGGTCGGCTGGACTGGTTGATTCCGGTCCGGGTGGCTCGCATGGTGCTCTCCCCGTACGGGTTCCTGCGCGGTACGGCGGTCGTGATGGCCGACGACGTGGCGCGGCTGCCGTCGACCGGTATCAACCCTGTTGTCTGTGGCGACGCGCATCTAGGCAATTTCGGCTTCTACGCCTCACCCGAGGGCGAGCTCGTCATCGACCTGAACGACTTCGATGAGGCCCATCCAGGCTGCTGGGAGTGGGATCTGCGGCAGGCTGGTTGCCAGCATCTGGGTGGCGGGCCGGGAGAACGGGTCGGCGGAGGATCAGTGCCGCGCGTCGGTTCTGGCCTGTGTTGCGGCATACCGCAATGAGGTCCGATTCTTGGCCGACCAGCCGCTGCTGATGCGTAGCTACAACCGTCTCGATGTCGAGTCGGCTGCACGAGACAGCCACCGAGAAGTCGCTTCGGGAGGAAATCGACCGTTCAGCCAAGCGTGCCCGCTCGCGCACCAGCGACCGTGCGCTTCCGCGATTTACCGCGGAGCGCGACGGCCAGCGGCACATCATCGAGGACCCGCCGTTGATCACTCGGCTCAGCGCGCAGGAGTACGAGGCGGTCGCCGTGGCGCTGGACGATTACCTTCACACGCTGGCGCCGCACTGGCGGCGTGCGCTCGGTGGCTACACCCTCATCGACGTCGCGCACAAAGTTGTCGGCGTCGGCAGTGTGGGCTTGCGGGCGTACGTGGCGCTGCTGGAAGGGAGCAGCCCTGAGGACGTGGTCTTTCTGCAGCTCAAGCAGGCTCGTCGCTCGGTGCTGGCGAAATACGTGCACGGCGATTCAGCGTGGCACGCCCACCAGGGTCAGCGCGTCGTGGAGTACCAGCAAGCGCTGCAGACCGTGAGTGACCCGCTGCTCGGCTGGACCACGATCGGCGAGTTGCAGTACTACGTGCGCCAGTTCCGCAACATGAAGGGGACCATCCCGTTGGACGCAATCGATGCGGCGGCGCTCACCGACTACGCCGGGATTGTCGGTCATCTGCTGGCCAAGGGCCACGCTCGAACCAGCGGCGCTTCGATGATCGCCGGCTATGCGGGAGCGACGGACAAGTTGGATCAGGCGCTGGCGAAATTCGCCAGGTCCTACGCCGATCAAACCGAAGCTGACCATGCGGAACTGGTGAAGGCGGTGCGGCGTGGAGTGCTTCCGGTGGCCGACGGTGCGCTGCAGCGAACCGGCTCATCGTTTCGTCCCTGAGGCACTGATGTGCGGGCCGTCACTGGGAGCGGCCCGGTCGCCAGAGCACACCTAGACCGATCACGGCTAGGGCGCCTACGAAGAGCGCTCCGATTCCCGCGATGGCGAACCCGCGCGTCAGGATTCGATCCGTGTTGGTGGATCTTTCCTCCCGATCGGATGCTCCAGCCAGAGGTGGTCTGGGAGTCCGGAGAACTGGAGGTGCAATGCCGGTTGGCAGGTTGCCGCTGCACAACGTGGTGATGAGCCGGTTCACGGCCCGGTCGCCCTCGCCCTCGATGCCCTGGATGGCGAAGATCACCCACGTGCTCCCGATCTCCGGGTCCAGGCCACAGGCGTCCGAGTCACGCGAGGAGGCGACGATCTGTTCGCGGTAGACCGTGCCCTTGTAGACCCGGTCAACGGCGAAGCGGATATCGGTCCGAGCGCGATCACTACGACCGATGACGTCCTTGCTGATCACCGTGCCGCGGAAGACCGCATCAGCTTCACGCAATGCCCGATTGGTCGAAATACCCACACAGCTACAGGCGAAGGCTTCCGTCGCATCGACGAACGCGATGCAAGTGCCCAGCAGCAGTGAGGCCATCAGGGCGACCAGACGCAGCGTGAGCCTCCTCACTTTGCAAGTCTCGGCTGCCCCCGCCGGGAACACAAGATCGTTGCTGTGGTGCCTACCGGTACGCAGCGGCTTGGATCCGGTAGAGGTCCGCGTAGGGACCGTTCCGCTGCATCAGCTCATCGTGGCTGCCCACCTCGGCAAGTCGCGAGCCGTCGAGGACGACGATGAGATCGGCCATGCGCACGGTGCTGAAGCGGTGCGAGACCAAGATCGTGATGCTACCCGCGTCGCTGCTCGCCGACCCGTCGCCACGCGCTGCGCCTGCATAGCGTTCGAAGAGTTCGTGTTCGGTCTCGGCGTCCAGCGCCGCCGTCGGCTCGTCAAGCACCATCAGGAGTGGTGCGGCGCGCATGTAGCCGCGGGAAAGTGCCAGCTTCTGCCATTGGCCGAAGCTCAGCTCCTGACCGCCTGGCCATGTCGAGCCCAGCTGGCTGTGCAGGCCCTCCGGCAAGCGCTCGACGACATCGCGGGCTCCTGCTTTCCGCACGGCATCCGTCACCGCTGGCTCATTGTCGAGCCTGGGGAGATCCCCGAGACCGACACTGTGCTGGGCGCTGAACTCGAACCGGAAGAAGTCCTGGAAGGCGCCAGTCAGCCGGTTGCGCCACTCTGGCGCCGACATCCTGCGCAGCGGCTGATCGTCGATCAATATGTCTCCAGAGGTTGGTTCATACATCTTGGCGAGCAGCTTGACCAGCGTGGACTTCCCTGCGCCGTTTTCCCCGACGACCGCGACCACCGCGCCGGCCGGCAGGTGCAGGGTGATGTCCTCCAACGCGAGGCGACTGGCCCCGGGGTACGCAAACGACACGTGCTCCAGGCTGATGCCCTCGACCAGTCGCTCCGGCACCGCGATGTCGTTGTCGGCGGTCAACGCGGCGGTGTAGTTCTCCAACCAGACAAGCCTCCTCGATCCGTCGAGCCAGATGCCCCGCAGGAAGCCGATCTCGCCGATCGTGCCACCGACGTACGCTGACAGCCGAGCACCGGCCGCCAAGATCAGCAACACCGAGCCGACCGCGGCGTCGAGCCCGACGACAACGAACACGACAGCTCCGACGTAACCCAAGCCGAAGATTGCCCATGCCACCGAGTGCGAGATGGCCGTTCCCCAGCGCGCCCGCGCCACGGGGACGAACCAGCGTTGCCACTCGGTACGACGCCGGTCAGCCAGGTCGTCACCAATGCCGGTGACCCGCACCTCCTTCGCTGCGGTAGCACTGGTCGCTGTGGCGAACATGTGCTCAGCAAGCCGGTGGTGCTGGGCGAACCGTTCTTCCACCTGCCGCTCGACACCTGGCCGCCATGCTGCGCTCAGCACAGTCGGCACTGCGAAAACCGCCAGCAGCACCAGCACCGGATCGATGCTGGTGAGCAGCACGATCGTGATGATGACGCGTACGATCCAGCCGATCGTCTCCAGCAGCGACATGTACATGTGATCCAACACGAAGACCTGGTTGCGGAGCACCGCCAGCCGGTCGAGATAGTCATGCCGCTCTTGGAGTTCAAGTCCCGAGACCGACGCCTGGAGTGTGGCGACGTGGGTCTCGAGCGCGATCGTGACGCGGTCTCGGAACCGTCGGGTCATTCGCGTCGTGACGACCCGGAGGAGCCAGGTCAAAGTCGCCGACGCTGCGATTGCCGCCAGCGTGGCGAACAACATGGCGGCATTGCCTGCCAAGAGCGCATCGGCCATCAGGCTCAGCCACAGAGCGAACAACGCGTCCGGCACTGCCTGCAGCAAGGTGAGCGTGACCACCACGACGACCAGCCGCGGCTCGTGGGTGTATCCGAGCCTGCACAGCCGCCACATCGAGGAGAGTGCTGGCGGGAGCTCGTCCCGACCGGATGGTGATGACCGGCGCGAGGTCTGCGTCAGCTGTCGCGTCAGAGGACATCGAACACGACACCTTCCTCATCCATCGTTGCCTCGAACCTCTTGGCCTGGAGTTCGAACATCGTCTTGTAGCGACCGCCCAGTGCCATCAGCTCGTTGATGGCTACCCAGCTCGACAACTCGCCCGTGCTCGAGAACGCAGATACGGTCTGCGTGCCGCACAGTGGAGAACCGGTGCGAGATCAAGATCGTGGTGGCGTCACGGGTGGCCTGCAGCACCCTGTCGAATACCTCGGCTTCGCCGCGGACATCGAGCTGTGCTGTTGGCTCGTCGAGGAGCACCAACCCCGCGCCGCGTCGTACTGCGCACAGCGCCCGTGCCAGGGCAACGCGCTGCCACTGACCACCCGACAGGTCGATGCCGTCGCTGTATCCCTTGGCCAACGGCGTGTCGAGCTCGGCAAGGTTCGCCGCACCCGCGTCGACGAGTGCTGCCCTGATGTCTTCGTCGCTGGCCTCCCGAGTGGGGTCGACATTTTCGCGCAGGGACAGCTCGAAGCGGACAAAGTCCTGGAAGACCGCGGCGATGCGACGCCGCCAACCGCCAGGTTCAAGGCTGCGCAAGTCGACTCCGTCCACCGTGATAGCCCCGGTACTCGGGTCGTAGAGGCGACAGAGCAACTTGGCGAGGGTGGTCTTGCCTGCGCCGTTCTGGCCGACGATCGCCAGCGAGGTGCCAGCCTGCACGGTGAGGTCGAGCCCGGAGAGGACCGCGCGGCTACTGCCGGGGTAGGCGAACGAGACGTCACGGAAAGCGATGTCCTGGCTCGGCATTCCGGCCGCTGGGTCGTGCCCGACAGCCAAGCTTCCCAGCGGCGCCATCGCCGGTCCCAGCCGGGCGACCGCGGCGACCGGAGCGGCCGCTCCATCCAAGGCCCAGTTGAGACCGCCGAACGCGATGAGGCTGACCCCGAGCGCAACCTGGGCGTACACGACGAGCCGATCGAGCGACAGGTCCCCCGAGACGGCTTCCGAAGCCAAGAGCACCGAACACCGCGGCGTTGGCAGCGATCACGATGATCATGCACAAGATCACGGAGTGCTCTCGGAGGCGCGTGGCGCGGTACTGCAGCTCGAACAGCCGTTTGCGGCGTGCGATGAAGCGCTCGACAGTCCAGCCCGCCAGCCCGAAGAGCCGCAGCTCTTTGGCCGACTGAGGATCGACAGCGAGCCGGTAGGCGTAGTCCGCATGTCGCTGGGCCGACCGCACCTCTGGGGTGTTCCGGTCCTTCCAGACCCCGCTCTCACGTAGCAGCCAATGGGTCGATCCCCATGCCGCCACGAGAACCAGTGGCGCCCACCAGGTGAACCCGATGAGGACGACGGCTGAGGCCACACCGCTCACGGCACTGACCAGGCTTGTGGCAATGAAGTCGACGTTGAGGTACATCGGCGGACCCGTCATGCCGCGGTCGAATTCACGCGCGGTCGTCAGATCCTCAGCAAGGTCCGAATCCTCCAAATGTCCGACTCCGGGTGGTTGAACGCAGGCGCGAATCAGGGCCTCGTTGAGCCAAGTGGACACCTTGTTGCCAAGGTTCATGCTGACTGTGGTCTGGATCGGATTCATGATCAGCATGAGCACGAAGACCACGCCGGTCAGCGCAAGGGAACCCGCGACTGGGCGAGCCTGCTGGACTGCGCTGACCGTGGCGCCGATGGCTACCGCAAAGACGGCGGGCATCGCACCGTTCAAGATCAGGAGCGCCCACCAGACCGTGGCCAGCACCGGATCGGCCTTGGGCAGTGCGCTGAAGAACTGCCACTCCTGCCTCGCCCGGAGCCGATTGAGCACGGTTACGACTCTGCCACTTGCCAGTGACATGTGGGCCTGGTGGCGGAGCCCTTCAATCTGTGGGGGTGGCCAGTAGCAAAAGCAGTACGGGAGGGAGGCGGCCGACCCGTAGGATCGGATGTCGCCCCACACATAGGAAAGGACACCTGCTCGTGATGCGCACACACGGCGCCGGCACTCTGCGCGCCGAGCATGCCGGAAGTACTGTCACCCTGGCCGGCTGGGTCGCCCGCCGCCGAGACCATGGTGGAGTTGCCTTTCTTGATCTTCGCGATGCATCCGGACTCGCTCAGGTTGTGGTACGTGACGAGATGTTGGCCGCATCGGGGGCTCACGAGCTGCGTAGCGAGTACTGCATCGTCGTCACCGGTGAGGTCGAGCTGCGACCCGAGGGCAACGCCAATCCCGAGCTGCCCACGGGAGAGGTGGAGGTCGTCGCCACCAGGCTCAACGTCCTGAGCCCGGCCGCGCCATTGCCATTCCAAATCGACGAGCGGGTGAATGTGGGGGAGGAGACGAGGCTGAAATATCGCTATCTCGACCTGCGTCGCCCAGCGCCGGCGGCGGCGCTTCGGCTGCGCAGCGAGGTCAATCGGGTGGCCCGAACGCTGCTTGCTGAGCGTGGCTTCGTCGAGATCGAAACACCGACCATGACCCGTTCCACGCCGGAGGGAGCGCGCGACTTCCTGGTTCCGGCACGACTCAGGCCCGGCTGCTGGTATGCGCTGCCGCAGAGCCCGCAACTGTTCAAGCAGCTGCTCATGGTGGCCGGTATGGAGCGCTACTTCCAGATTGCCCGGTGTTATCGCGACGAGGACTTCCGAGCAGATCGGCAGCCGGAATTCACCCAGCTCGACGTCGAGATGAGCTTCGTCGACCAGGACGACGTGATTGAGCTCACCGAGGCGCTGATCACGGCCATCTGGCAGCTGATCGGCGTCGAGGTCACGACCCCCATGCCGCGCCTGACGTACGCGGAGGCGATGAACCGATTCGGCACGGACAAGCCTGATCTGCGGTTTGGACAGGAACTGGTCGAGTTGACGGACTACTTCGCTGAGACACCGTTTCGGGTGTTCCAGGCGGACTATGTCGGTGCAGTTGTGATGCCTGGTGGTGCGAGTCAACCACGCAAGCAGCTGGACGGCTGGCAGGAGTTTGCCCGGCAGCGCGGCCACCGCGGGCTGGCGTACGTGCTTGTCGGCGAGGACGGCGAGCTAGGCGGACCGGTCGCCAAGAATCTCTCGGAAGTGGAGCGCTCCGGTCTGGCAGCTGAGGTCGGTGCCGCGCCGGGGGACTGCATATTCTTTGCGGCCGGTCCGCGCGCCCTGGCGCAGTCACTGCTCGGCGCTACCCGACTGGAGATTGGCCGAAGGGTTGGGCACATCGACGAAAATGCCTGGGCGTTCTGCTGGGTTGTCGATGCGCCGTTGTTCGAGCCTGCGAGTGTCGCCATGGCTGCGGGTGACGTCACCGTCGGGGCCGGTGCCTGGACTGCGGTACACCACGCCTTTACGGCGCCGCAGGACCCGGAAGACTTCGACACCGATCCCGGCTCAGCACTCGCGTACGCCTACGACATCATCTGCAATGGCAACGAGATCGGCGGCGGCTCGATCCGTATCCATCGACGAGACATTCAGGAGCGCGTGTTCGCCGTGATGGGGTTGCCGAAAGAGGAGGCGCAGGAGCGGTTCGGCTTCTTGCTGGAGGCTTTCAGCTACGGCCCGCCGCCGCACGGAGGAATCGCCTTCGGATGGGACCGGATCTGCGCTCTGTTGTCAGGAACCGACTCGATACGCGACGTGATCGCCTTCCCGAAGACCGGCGGTGGCGTGGATCCCCTCACCGACGCTCCGGCGCCGATCACCGCCGAGCAGCGCAAGGAGGCCGGAGTCGACGTCCAACCGGAGGTCTGATAGGAGAAACCTATGGCTGCTCACTGGTTGACCTCAGAGGATGCGAACTGGGACCTTGAGCGCAGCGCGTTCAATCTCGTGATCGACCAGCAGCCGGCCGGCATTGCCGCGCCGCAGAGCGCGGACGAAGTCAGCGAGGTGGTCCGTGCTGCGGCCGCCGATGGCAAGCGCGTCGCCGCCCAGCGCACCGGGCACCTGGCGGCGCCCCTCAGCTCGCTCACCGGCACAGTGCTGCTGCACACCGCTGGCCTCGGCGGCGTCCAGATCGATGCCGATGCGGGCACCGCGCGGGTCGGTGCCGGCGCACTCTGGGGCGATCTGGTACCTCAAGCGTCCGAGCTGGGCTTCGGCTCACTGCACGGCTCGGCAGAGAATGTCGGCATCACCGGCTACACGCTCGGTGGCGGTGTCAGCTTCTACGCTCGCAAGCACGGGCTCGCCTGCAACAGGGTGACCGCGATCGAGCTGGTCATCGCCAGCGGCGAACAGATCCGTGTCGACGCCCAGAACGAGCCCGATCTGTTCTGGGCGCTGCGTGGCGGCGGTGGCAGCTTCGGTGTGGTCACCGCGCTCGAGTTCGACCTGCTGACGCTGCCAGAGATCTTCGCCGGCGCCCTCTTCTTCCCCGCCGAGCAGGCGAGCGAGGTCCTGCACGGCTGGCGGGAGTGGATCGGCGGCGTGCCGGAGGAGATGACTTCGGTCGGGCGGCTCCTCAACCTTCCGCCGGTTCCGGAGGTGCCCGAGCCCTTCCGCGGCAAGTCGTTCAGCCTTCTCGAGCTGATCTACTGCGGGGACCCGGCCGACGGCGACGGGCTGGTGGCGCCGCTGCGCGAGCTCGGCAGTGTCGTCATGGACACGATGGCGGTTCAGCCGCCGGCGGGGATCGCTGACCTGCATATGGATCCGCCCGACCCCGTGCCGTACTGGGCGGATTCCATGCTGGTCGGCGAACTGCCGGCTGCGGCGATCGACTCCCTGCTCGAGGCAATTGGACCCGGCTCCGGCTCGCAGCTGCTCTCTGTCGAGCTGCGGCATTGCGGCGGCGCACTCGCGCGGACGTCGCAGGGCGGGGGAGCGCTCGCCACGCTGCCTGGTTCCTTCTCCACGTTCGGGGTCGGCTTCGTCCCGGTGCCGGAGGCGATGGCGCCGACCCGCGCTTGGCTGGGCGCGTACAAGGCGGCGCTGGCGCCCTACGACGCCGGCATGTACCTCAATTTCGCTGAGCAGCGCTTCGACCTGACCAAGGCGTTCCCGCAGGCGACGGTGGACCGCCTCCGCGAGATCAAGCAGCGTTACGACCCGGAGGACCTCTTCCAGTCCAACCACCCGGTAAGCGGCTAAGCCGAGGCCCAGATGGCTGACTCGTCGTTGGGGCAGTGTCCGTAGGATCTCTGGCGATGAGCGAGGATCTCTTCGGCGGCACCGTTGGCGGTCAGACGGCCACACCCAGTGGCAGCTTGGCAGACAGCGACCGCGCGGGCTTGCCGCTGGCGGTACGCATGCGGCCGCGCAGCCTGGAGGAGATTCTCGGGCAGGATCACCTCATGGGACCCGGATCTCCACTGCGCCGACTTGCCGCAGGCGAGCCAATGTCGGTCTTCCTGTGGGGACCACCTGGCGTCGGCAAGACCACGATCGCCGCGGTCGTCTCCCACCAGAGCGATTCGAGGTTCGTGGAGCTCTCCGCCGTCACCGCCGGCGTGAAGGATGTCAGGGCGGTGCTTGACCAAGCCCGCCGGGACCTGCGCACGGCACGGCAAACCGTACTGTTCATCGACGAGGTGCATCGCTTCTCCAAGACCCAACAAGACGTCCTGCTGCCAGCAGTGGAGAATCGGCTGGTCACGCTGATCGCGGCAACCACGGAGAACCCGAGCTTTTCGGTCATCTCCCCGCTGCTTTCGCGGTCCTTGTTGCTGACCCTGAAGCCACTCGGCGACGAGGACATCTCGACTTTGTTGGATCACGCGCTGAGTGAGGACCGCGGACTGGCCGGCGAATACCAGCTCGACCCCGACGCTCGCGCCATGATCGTGCGTCTCTCCGGAGCTGATGCGCGCCGCGCCCTCACCTTCCTGGAGGAGTCGGCTGCGGGCGCCTCCGCCGTGGCCCAGACCATGATCACCACCGAGATGGTCGAGCGTGCTGTCGATAAGGCAGCGGTCCGCTACGACCGTGCCGGTGATCAGCACTATGACGTGATCAGCGCGTTCATCAAGTCGATTCGAGGCTCCGATGTCCAGGCGGCATTGCACTACCTCGCCCGGATGATCGCAGCAGGCGAGGACCCGCGCTTCATCGCGCGGCGGCTGGTGATCTTGGCCTCGGAGGATATCGGTCTTGCCGACCCGACGGCGTTGCAAACAGCCGTCGCTGCTGCGCACGCGGTCGAGTTCATCGGTATGCCCGAAGGGCGGATCAATCTGGCTCAGGCGGTTATTGCGCTTGCCTTGGCGCCCAAGTCGAACGCGGTGATCATGGCCGTCAACGCCGCGCTCGACGACGTGAACGCGGGCAGGATCGGCTTGGTGCCGCGCCATCTACGTGATGCTCACTACCCCGGCGCCACCCGGCTCGGACATGGCCAGGATTACGCGTACGCCCACGACGAGCCGCACGGCATCGCTGCCCAGCAGTACCTCCCGGATGAGCTGGCGGACGCGCGCTACTACGTTCCAACCGAGTACGGCGCCGAGGCAGCGATAGCGACGAGGCTGGCCCGCATCGAGGAGCTGTTGGGTCGCTCTGATGACTAGAAGTCCGATGACTAGAGGGTGCTGGGAATCCCAGCACCGCCTAGGTAGCGGGCAGGGTAAGGTCGCATAGTCACGCCGCTTGGCGCGCTTTCGTCTGTCCACAACGAGAAGGAAATCCCATGTCTGGAGGGGAGATCGCAGGCCTGATCGCCGCTGTTGCCTTCGTTGCATTGGTGGCATTCACGGCCGTGCCGCTGCTCAAGCTCGGGCGGGTCTTAGAGGAGGTCCGGCTGGCGGTACGTGACATCGGCCATGAGTCGGTGCCCATTCTCACTGAGTTGCAGGGCACGGTACGCGCGACCAACGATGAACTGGGCAAGCTCAGCATGGTGACCGAGGATGCGGCCAAGGTCAGCCGTAACGCGACGGTCGTCAGCGAGAACGCTGCACAGATGACCCAGCTCTTCTCAGCCACCCTCGGCGGACCTCTGGTCAAAACAGCAGCGTTCAGCTACGGCGTCCGGAAGGCGATCAAGGGCAACGGCTCAGCCCGCAAGGCGAAGCGGAGCGCGTGATGTTCCGGCGCTTGTTCTGGTTCATTGTCGGCGCGGGTGTCGCGGTCTTCGTGTTGCACCAAGGTTCGGGGTATATGTCAAGAAGACAAGTCCGGAGGCGATCGGTCAACGAGTTGCCGATATCCGCGAGCGGCGTGAGCGAGTCAGCTCGCGGGTTTGTCGACCGCTTGCGAGCCGGAATGGCCGAGCGCGAAACGGAACTCCGCGAGTCGCTCGGCCTGCCAGATGAGCCAACCTCGCCGCTAGCCAGTTCTCGATTCACCGCCAAGGAACACCGTCATGAAAACCGCCGAGATTCGGCGCCGCTTCCTGGATTTCTTCGCATCGCGTGATCACGAAGTCGTGCCGTCTGCACCGCTGTTGTACAACGATCCCACCCTGTTGTTCGTCAATGCCGGCATGGTGCCGTTCAAGCGGTACTTCATTGGAGCCGAGACGCCCCCTTTCGACCGCGCGGCGAGCGTGCAGAAGTGCGTCCGGACCCTCGACATCGACGAGGTCGGTAAGACGACTCGCCATGCCACGTTCTTCCAGATGAACGGAAACTTTTCCTTCGGTGACTACTTCAAGGCCGAGGCCATTCGGTACGCGTGGGACCTTGTTACCGGTTCGCAAGACGGGGGCGGGTACGGGTTTGACCCGGACAGGATCTGGGTCACGGTACTGAGCTCCGACGATGAGGCGTCAGCACTCTGGCAAAACATCGCTGGCCTGGCACCTGAACGCATTCAGCGGCGCGGAGTGCTTGACAACTACTGGCATATGGGTGTTCCCGGGCCCGGTGGGCCGTGTAGCGAGATCTACGTTGACCGCGGCCCCGAGTATGGACCTGATGGCGGCCCGGTGGTGGATGAGGATCGCTTCCTGGAGATCTGGAATCTCGTCTTCATGCAGGAGGAGCTGTCAGCTGTCCGGAAGAAAGACGACTTTGACGTAGCGCGCCCGCTGCCGCGTAAGAACATCGACACCGGCTTGGGTCTGGAGCGGGTTGCCTACCTCTTGCAGGGGGTGGACAACCTTTACGAGATCGACCAGGTCTATCCCGTGATCGACCATGCCGCCCAACTAGCGGGCAAACGTTACGGCGACCAGCACCAAGATGATGTCCGGCTGCGCGTGGTCGGGGATCACATTCGATCCGGGCTGATGTTGATCACCGATGGCGTCACGCCGGGCAACGAGGCCCGCGGTTACGTGCTGCGTCGGCTGCTGCGTCGGGTGGTACGGGCCATGCGATTGCTCGGCGTCACCGAGCCTGTGCTGACTGAGCTGTTGCCCATCAGCCGCGACCTGATGGCAGAGTCCTATCCCGAAGTCGCCAGCGACTGGGCACGCATCTCCCAGATCGCCTATGCCGAAGAGGAGGCGTTCCGGCGCACCCTGGCCACCGGTACCCAGATCTTCGATCTCGCCGTGGCCGACGCCAAGCGGGAGCAGCAAAAGGTGCTGAGCAGCGAGCGGGCATTTCAGCTGCACGACACCTACGGTTTCCCGATCGATCTCACTCTGGAGATGGCTGCCGAACAAGGGCTGAGCGTCGACGAGGCAGGCTTCCGGCGGTTGATGCAGGAGCAGAAGGACCGCGCCAAGGCAGACGCCAAGTCCAAGAAGGCCGGCGCTCACGCGGTCGAGATCTACCGCGAGCTGCGTGCCCTCGGCCCCACCCCTTTCACCGGCTACACCGAGTTGGCCACCGAGTCGAAGGTCCGCGGCATTGTCGTGGACGGGATGCTCTCCGAGGCCGCCGAAGAGGGCGATCTTGTCGAGGTTGTCTTGGAGCAGACGCCGTTCTACGCCGAATCGGGCGGCCAGGACTCCGACGCCGGCCGGATCATCGGCGATGGCGTCGAGCTAGAGGTAGTCGATGTGCAGCGCCCGGTGAAAGGCCTGATCGTGCATCGGGTACGGGTCAAGCAGGGTGAGCTGCTCAGTGGTGCCCAAGTGCTGGCGGCGGTTGATGGTGAATGGCGACTCGGGGCCTGCCAGGCGCATTCGGGCACTCACGTCATGCACGCTGCGCTGCGGCAGGTGCTTGGCCCGACGGCACTGCAGAGCGGCTCTTACAACAAACCGGGCTACCTGCGGCTCGACTTCGCTTGGCAGAGCGGGCTCAGCCAGCAGATCCGGGCCGACGTCGAGGAGGCGGCGAATCAGGCGATTCGCAAAGACCTGAACGTCAGCGCGAACATCATGCCGCTGGCCAAGGCTCGCGAGATCGGCGCACTGGCTCTGTTCGGCGAGACCTACGACGAGCAGGTGCGGGTCGTCGAGATGGGCGGTCCTTGGTCGCGGGAACTGTGCGGCGGGACCCATGTGCAGCACACCTCCCAGATCGGACTGGTCACCATCACCGGCGAGTCCAGCGTGGGGTCCGGCGTTCGTCGCGTTGAGGCGTTTGTCGGCATCGAGGCGTTCCGCTACCTGGCGAAGGAACGGTCGCTGGTGCTGGAACTCAGCGACGCGCTCAAGGTGCAGCCTGAGCAGCTCCCGGATCGGATCAACAAGCTCGTTGCACAGCTCAAAGAGGCCGAGAAGCGGATCGCGGATCTGAGGAGCCAGACGGTCTTGTCCGATGTCGGCGGCATCGTTGCCAAGAGCCACGACATGTGGGGCGTTGGCTACATTGCCCACCACGCTGACGGTTTATCCGGCAACGACCTGCGATCCCTCGCCTTTGAGATCCGCAACCGCGTCCAAGACACGGCGTCAGTTGTGGCTCTGGTCGGCGGACCGGTCGACAAGCCGAGCGTGGTCATCGTGACGACGCAGCGTGCCCGGGACCGCGGTCTGGACGCCAGCGAGCTGGTGCGTGTCGCGAGCGAGACCCTCGGAGGTCGCGGTGGTGGCAAGGCCGACATCGCTCAGGGCGGCGGCACTGACGGCAGTCGCGCGGAAGATGCCCTCAAGGCCGTGGAGTACGCCATCGGGCACGCGCTGCAGTCCTGATGTGGCCGCGCGGTTTCTTACTCCTTCGGCGAGGGGCTCAGTGGCGGGCCGGCGAAAACGTGGTGGTCGGGTTGGGCGGTCGGCTGGACTTTGCGGCGCCTTGGGTTTCAAGCATCTTAGGTTTTCGCCGGCCCGCCGCTGAGCCCCTCGCCTTCGCGCGGGTCGCGCGGCCTCAGGGCTGCAGCGCGTTCCGAGGGCTGGGTCCCGGCCTCAGGTGACGTTCAGCGCGCGGCTGGACAAGCAGAGCGGGCCGGGGACGGTGCCGGGTGTCGGGAAAACCTAAGATGCTTGAAACCTGAAGGCGACAAGCTCTTACGTGCCGCCGGTCTGACCACCACGTTTTCCCGGCACCCGGGAGCGTTCACGGCCGCGCTGCCCCGCAGCCCAGGCAACGATGCGCAACAGAGAGGACACGACAGATGCGACACGGCGTACGGCTGGCACTCGACTGGGGGGATGCGCGGATCGGGGTTGCGGCGTGTGATCGGGACGGGGTGCTGGCGTATCCGGTGAGGACGGTTCGG
Source organism: uncultured Actinomycetota bacterium (assembly GCA_963744455.1). GTDB lineage: Bacteria > Actinomycetota > Actinomycetes > Propionibacteriales > Propionibacteriaceae > Microlunatus. Next base: position 153,699 of record CAVUTQ010000002.1, read on the forward strand.
GCGGGTCCAGACGAGGTCGCCGAGCTGGTGGCTGTGGTGGCTGAGTACGAGCCGATCGAGGTGATCGTGGGGCTGCCGAGGAGTCTGAGTGGGGGCGAGGGGCCGGCGGCGGCGAAGGCGCGGGAGCGGGCCGTGCGGCTTGCCGGGGCGATTCGGGTGCCGGTCCGGCTGGTGGACGAGCGGCTCACGACCGTTGCGGCAGCGCGGCGGCTCCACGAGAGCGGAAAGCGGGCCAAGGAGCAACGGGAGTTGATCGACGCGGCGGCCGCTGTCGCCATTCTCGAGCAGGCTTTGGCGTTCGAGCATTCCCGAGGAATCCCGCCGGGGGAGCTAGTATCACCTTCTGGCGGCCCGGTCACCGACGGGCCGGACCTGCCTGGCCGCTCAGGGCAGGAGGGGCCTCTGCAGACCTGAGGGAGATCAGCAAGCGTGTCATCGATGCTCGACCCCGAGGTCCCGCCGAGCCAGTCCAAAGAGATCGCGCGCACCGCCAAAGGTTGCTTCGCGGTCTTTGTCGCCGCCGCGGTACTGGTGCTCGGCGGCTACTTCGTCTGGGACAAGACCAGCACCTTCTTGTCTACTTTCGGCGAGGTTCCCGACTATCCAGGCCCGGGCACTACAAAGATCCTCGTCGACGTACCCGGAGGCGCGTCCTTGGATGTGATCGGCGGACTCCTGGTGGACCGCGGTGTGGTCAAGTCGAAGAAGGCCTGGGACAGAGCCGTGCGCACGGAGGAGCGGGCGACCAGCGTTCAGGCCGGCCGGTACCTGATGAAGACCGAGATGAAGGCCGTTGACGCCCTCCGGCTGCTGATCAATCCCGGGAGTTCGAAGATTCGCCTGCAGTTCACCATCCCCGAGGGGCTTCGGCTCACCGCCCAGGTGGATGCCTTGGTGAAGGGCACCAAGATCAAGAAATCGGCGTACCGGGCAGCGTTGGAAAAGCCAAAGGTCCTCAAACTGCCCAAGTACGCAAAGCAGAGACCGGAAGGTTTCCTCTTTCCTGACACCTACGAGCTGACCGCCGACTCGACGGCGACCTCGACCCTGACGCAAATGGTCGAACAGTACAAGGCGGTTACTCGCGAGATCGAATTTGAGGCCGACGCGAAGGAGATCAAGCGGAAACCGTACGACGTGCTGATCGTGGCCAGCATCATCGAACGTGAGGTGCGCAGGGAGGAAGACCGCGCCAAGGTGGCACGTGTCATCTACAACCGGCTCGACAGGGACAGGAAACTCGAACTCGACTCGACCGTGACCTACGCCGAGAAGCTCAAGACCACCACGACCACGCAAGAGGACCGCAAGAGCAAGTCGAAGTACAACACCTACCGGTACAAGGGACTGCCGCCCGGGCCGATTTCGGCGCCCGGGAAGGCAGCGCTCGAGGCGGCGGCGAACCCCGAGGATGGCAAGTGGCTCTATTTCGTCACGGTGAACCTCGACACCGGCGAGACGAAGTTCGCGGAAAACCAGGCCAACTTCGAGAAGATCCGTCTGGAGTTCCAGACCTGGTGCCAGTCCAACCCCGGCCGATGTGAGAGTTGACGTCCCCGCGACGACTGGCATGAGGCGCTGCGCCGTGCTCGGCTCGCCGATCGGGCATTCGCTTTCCCCAGCTCTGCACCGCGCCGCGTACACCCAGCTTGGCCTCAATTGGACATACGACCGGGTCGAGCTCGATGAGCAGCGGCTCGCCCCGTTCGTCCGCGGGCTTGACGCATCCTGGCGCGGCCTCAGCCTGACGATGCCGCTCAAAGTTGCGGTCCTGGAACTGGGCCAAGTCGACCAGCTGGCAAGGCTGGCCGGCGCTGGCAACACGCTCATCCTGGAAGGCGACGAACGCCGGGTCTATAACACCGACGTTGGCGGCTTGATCTGGGCAGTCGGGCAGGTGGCCACATCGCCGCTGCGGCGAGTGACCATCCTGGGCGCGGGGGCCACCTCAAGGGCCGCACTCATCGCCGCGACCCAGCTTGGCGCGCAGCTGGTGACAGTTGTGGCGCGTACGCCTGCCCGGGCCGAGGCGCTCAGGGCGCTGAGCAACGAGCTTGGCGTAAGGCTGGAAATCAGGTCGTGGTCAAGCGAGGTACCCGATGCCGACCTTGTCGTTTCGACGGTCGTGTCAGGTGCCGCCGATAGCGTCGCACAGGCTGTGGCGGGCAGCGCCCCGCTGATCGTCGACATCATCTACGATCCGTGGCCGACTGTCCTCGCAACAGCCGCCCAGCGAGCCGGCTGCACGGTCGTCAGCGGCCTCGATTTGCTGATCGGCCAGGCGCTGCTGCAAATCGAGCTGATGACCGGCCGTTCCGTCGCAGCCGAGGTCCTTTACGCCGCCCTCCCCGCCGAGTTGTCAGCATGAGTGGTCGCCCCGGCGACCGTGGACGCTGACAAGTCGGTGTACGTGGAAGACTGCTGATCATGCTCAGATGGCTCACAGCCGGCGAGTCGCACGGTCCGGCGCTGGTGGCGATCCTCGAAGGGCTGCCGGCTCATGTGCTCATCACCAGCGGCGAGATCGCCGATGCGCTGGCTCGCCGCAGGTTGGGGTACGGGCGTGGCGCGCGGATGAAGTTCGAGGCCGACGCTGTCACGATCCTGGGCGGGATCCGGCACGGCGAGACCCAAGGCGGCCCGATCGCTATTCAGGTGGCGAACACTGAGTGGCCGAAGTGGGAGACGGTGATGGCGGCCGACCCGGTTCCGGCCTCGGACCTCGAGGGCCAGGCCCGCAGCGCGGCTCTGACAAGACCGCGCCCGGGTCACGCTGACCTGGTGGGAATGCAGAAGTTCGACTTCGAGGAGTCCCGGCCGGTACTGGAGCGTGCCAGCGCCCGTGAGACGGCTGCCCGGGTGGCGTTGGGCCGGGTGGCATCCGCCTTCCTGCAGCAGGCGCTCGGTGTCAGCCTGCTGAGCCACGTCGTTGAACTCGGTACCGCAAGGGCGCCTGCCGGAGTGATCCCGACTGCGGCCGACCTGGCCGCTATTGACGAGGACCCGGTTCGCTGCTTCGACTCGGCGGCGAGCGCCGCGATGGTCGCGGAGGTGGAACAGGCACAGAAGGACGGCGACACGCTCGGCGGTGTTGTCGAGGTCGTGGTCTGGGGCCTGCCGCCCGGACTGGGCTCCTATGTTCACTGGGATCGCCGCCTGGATGCGCAGCTGGCGGGAGCGCTGATGGGGATCCAGGCCATCAAGGGTGTCGAGGTCGGCGACGGATTCGAGCTGGCTCGCAGTCGAGGCAGCGCGGCCCATGACGAGATCGTTCCGGGTGAGCAGGGCATCGCCCGGGCGTCGCACCGGTCAGGCGGCACCGAAGGCGGCATGAGCACCGGTGAGGTGCTGCGGGTCCGCGCGGCGATGAAGCCAATTTCGACGGTGCCCCGGGCCTTGCGTACCGTCGACGTCGCGACAGGCCAGGCGGCGGTCGCCCATCATCAGCGCTCGGATGTCTGCGCCGTACCGGCGGCCGGGGTGGTTGCGGAGGCCATGGTTGCGCTCGTGCTCGCCAACGCGGCCCTGGAGAAATTCGGCGGCGATTCGGTGGCTGAAACCAGGCGGAACTACGAGAGCTATCTCAAGCAGTTGGCGGATCGGGGACTTCAGGTGCGGCCCCAGCCATGAGCACGGACCTGCGGCCTGAGCCCGTCGAAGGGCAAATCATCTTGGTCGGTGCGCCCGGCTCCGGCAAGAGCACTGTTGGTGCCCTGCTCGCCGAACGCCTCGGCGTCGACGTTCCGCGATGTCGACGACGTGATCGTCGAGCGGGCCGGCAAGTCGATTGCTGAGATCTTCGCCGACGACGGGGAGGCTGCATTCCGCGTTCTCGAGGAGCAGATCACCGCTGAACTCCTGGAGCTACCCGGCGTCTTGTCACTCGGTGGCGGTGCGGTGTTGTCAGCCACCACCCGGGCAGCACTGCGTGGCAATCGGGTGGTCTGGTTGAGGATCGGCTTGAGCCAGTCCGTGAAGCGGGTTGGTCTCGACACCGCTCGCCCGTTGCTCCTCGGCAATGTCCGCGGTCGGCTGCTGAAGCTGCTGAACGAGCGAGCAGCGCTCTACGCCGAGGTAGCAACCGAGGTGGTCGACACCGATCACACGACCCCTGCCGAAGTCGTCGAGATGATCATGAACGCGCATGCCGCCTATCGCTGAGCCGGCCCGGATCACTGTCGCGGCTGAGCGGCCGTACGAAGTGCTTGTGGGGCATGGACTGCTTGGCGGCGGTGCCTGCGTTGCTGGGCCCGGGCGTGCAACGGGTAGCGCTGCTGCATCCGCCGACGATGATCAAGACTGCCGAGCGGCTGTCGCACCTGCTGAGTGCGGCGGGCCTGGAGCCGGTTCGCATCGATGTGCCCGACGCCGAGGCCGCGAAGAGTGTCGCGGTCGCGGAGCGTTGCTGGTCGATTCTCGGTAATGCTGGCTTCACGCGCTCCGACGCGGTGGTCGGCCTCGGTGGCGGTGCCACGACCGATCTGGCCGGCTTCGTCGCGGCCACCTGGCTGCGCGGCGTACCAGTGGTCATGGTCCCTACCACTCTGCTCGGCATGGTTGACGCCGCTGTTGGTGGCAAGACGGGGATCAACACAGCGGAAGGCAAGAACCTCGTCGGCTGCTTCTACGAGCCGGTCGGTGTGGTCTGTGATCTTGACGCACTGTCGACGTTGCCGCCTGCGGACCTGGTCGGCGGGCTGGCGGAAGTGATCAAATGCGGCTTTATCGCCGACCCTGAGATCTTGACCATGATCGAATCAGATCCGGCCTCGGCAGTGCGCCCCGATTCGCTGGTGCTCCGCGAGCTTGTCGAGCGAGCGGTGTCGGTCAAGGCGCGGGTTGTCACGGCTGACTTCCGTGAGAGCACATCGACAGGATCCACGGTAGGCAGGGAGCTACTCAACTATGGCCACACTGTCGGCCATGCGATCGAACGAAGGGAACGCTTCGGCTGGCGCCACGGTGATGCGATCAGTGTCGGCATGGTCTTTGCTGCTGAGCTGGCCCGGCTCGCGGGCCGGCTGGACCCGGCAACCGCCAGCCGTCATCGCGCGGTGCTGTCCAGCGTGGGATTGCCTACGAGCTACCCGGCTGACGCCTTCGACGACCTGTTGCACTCCATGGCCCTCGACAAGAAGACCCGCGGCTCGACGCTGCGATTCGTGATCTTGAACGGGCTGGCCAGCGCTGAGATCCTCACTGCGCCAGAAGAGGACCTGCTCCGCACCGCGTACGCTGCCGTCGCCGCCTAGGCGAGAATCTCCAACATGATCGAAGCCTGGGGCGAGCTCAATGTCCGCGAAACCTTCGCCGAGGCGGCGCGGACTTTCGTCGGTCTGGTCCGGGCGCTTCCTAACGATCGTTGGGACGGCCCCGGACTAGGCGAGTGGGATCTGCGTTCTCTGGTCGGTCACACCTCGCGGTCACTAGCTGACGGTCGAGACATATCTCGGACGGCCAGTCGACACCGAGGAAGTGCCCACCCCTGCTGCGTACTACGTTGCCATTGCCGATCTCGACAATGCAGCTGTGGCGGACCGGGGACGTCAGGCGGGTCAAGGCTCTCGGGGAGAATCCCGCCGAGTTCGTTGAGGCTCTTGCGAAAGCGCGTACTTGCACAAGTGGAAACCGCTGGGAATCCGCTGATCCACACCGCAGCAGGGGGTATGCGACTCGAGAATTACCTCTCCACGCGGACCTTCGAACTCGTGGTGCACAGTCTGGACATTGCGGCCGCGGTACCAGCCGTTGAACCGCCAGAATTCAGCGATCAGCTGCTGAGTGAGGTCGCGAGGGTCGCGGCTACCGCAGCGGTGCTGCGTGGCGCCGGCGTCGAGCTGGTGCTGGCGCTCACCGGCCGGGCGCCGCTAAGCCCGATTTCAGCGTGGTCTGACGATCTCCACCCTGGGTCTAAACTGGGCCGCTGCCAATCAGCGCGATGGCGCAGCCAGAAGGGTAGCAGGCGTGGCATCGACGAACGATCTGAAGAACGGCATGGTCTTGGACCTGGACGGGCAGCTGTGGTCCGTGGTCTGGTTCCAGCACCACAAGCCCGGCAAAGGCAACACCGTGGTACGCACGAAGCTCAAGCATGTGCTGTCCGGCAAGGTCGTCGACAAGACCTTCACGGCCGACACCAAAGTGGACACGGCCAACGTCGACCGGCGCGATATGCAGTACCTCTACCACGACGGCTCGGGCTTCGTGTTCATGGACACCACCAGCTACGACCAGATGAGCATCCCCGACGCGACTATTGGGGATGCAAAGAACTACCTGCTCGAGGGTCAGGTGGCGACGGTGGCCATCCACGACGGCACTCCGCTCTACGTTGAACTACCCGCTTCGGTCGAGCTGGTGATCTCCTATACCGAGCCAGGCCTGCAGGGCGACCGCAGCACCGGCGGAACAAAGCCGGCCACGGTCGAGACTGGTTTGCAGATCCAGGTTCCGCTCTTTCTGACCACTGGCGAAAAGGTGAAGGTCGACACCCGGTCAGGCGAATATCTCAGCCGCGTCGCCAGCTGATGTCGTGTCACTGGCGATGCAGCAACGAGACCTGATGAGCGAGCCCGCCAGTCCCGAAAGCGATCCCGTACGACGGGGTCGCAGTTCGCCGCGCCGCAAGGCCCGCAAGCGGGCGCTGGACATCTTGTTCGAGGCGGAGCTTCGCGGGGTGGACCCTATCGCGACCCTGGAGGAGCGGGCGGCTGCGGCGGATCCGCCGGTTCGCGAGTACACGACGCAGCTCGTGCGCGGCGTGGTCGCTCACGCCGGCGAGATCGAGGCCCGGATCAGCGCCTGCCTAGCCCCAGGCTGGACTCTGCCACGGATACCTCGAGTCGATCGCACTGCGCTGCGGATCGCCGTCTTCGAAATCGACTACGGCGAGGTACCCGACGCAGTCGCGGTCTCCGAAGCGGTTCAGCTTGTCTCCGAGCTGTCCACTGAAGACTCGCCGGCGTTCGTGAACGGGGTGTTGCGCGCTGTGGCGGGGTCCAACGTCGGCTGAGCGGTGTTCGATGGCTCGTTCCGCCCGCTGCGGCTACCGTTCTTCGATACTCGACAGGACCGGCTTGAGGTCGATGACAGGCGTCCCGGCGATCGCTTCCAGCCCGCTGACGTGTACGCGCACCCCATCAATGCCGAGGACGCTTACCCGATGCAGGCCAATCGGGTTGGGCCGACTCGGTGCCCTGGTGCTGAAGACACCCGGCCTCGGCTCGGCTCAGGTCGCCGCGCGGATGCACCCGCAAGACGGTCCGGTCAGCCTCGTGCAACCAGCTCAACACGATGATCTCGTCGCCGACCGCAATGCCGTCCAGGCCCGCTTGAACCTCGGGGTCCAGTACCAGGTACGCGTCCGGTGCGCCTTCATCCCCCTGCCGCGGCGCGTCGTCTGTCGAGACGAGAGGACTCTCGACCCGTCCGATCGGGCGGACCGTGAAGTCGGTGGCGGAGGAGTCAGCCATGGAAGGACTCAATCACAATGCCGTCGAGGAACAGCGAGCGCGTTCGTCATTAGGGTGAGAGGGCGGAGAGACCGTCCGGAGCATAAGGAGGGCGCATGAAGTACCTGCTGCTGATCTACGGCAACGAGGCAGCGATGGAAGCGTACAGAGCGAACACCCCACCAGATCAGCAAGCCGCGGAAGCGAAGGTCTGGTACGAGTACGGCGACTGGCTCAAAGAGAAGGGCTGGTATCTGGCCGGCGAAGCGCTGCAGCCGACGGCCACGGCGACATCGGTCCGGGCGCCCGATGGCAAGCCCATCGTCACTGACGGACCCTTCGCCGAGACCAAGGAGCAGCTCGGCGGCTACTACGTGCTCGACCTCGCCAACGCAGACGAGGCGATCGAAGCGGGAAGCCGCTGTCCCGGCGCGATGTTCGGCACGATCGAGCTGCGACCGATCCAGGAGTTCCCGGACCAGCCGCAGGGCTGAGGCCACGGACGAGGCACGCGGGGACGTCGACCTCCTGTTCCGCCGGGAGGCGGGGCGGGCGGTCGCGGCCCTGATCCGGGCGACCGGCAGCTTCGACTTGGCGGAGGAAGCTGTCCAGGATGCGTTTGAGCAGGCGCTTCGCACCTGGCCAGAGCGGGGACTTCCGAACAACCCCGCGGCGTGGATCATCACGACAGCCCGCAATCGGGCAATCGATCGCCTCCGACGGGGGCGTGTAGGAGTCGTCAAGGAGGCACAGGCTGAAGAGGTCCGGGCGCTGGAAATGTTGGGATCGGATGATCAGCAGATTCCCGACGAGCGGCTGCGGCTGATTTTCACGTGTTGCCATCCAGCCCTCGCGATGGAGGCGCGGGTCGCGCTCACGCTCCGCACGGTGGGCGGACTCTCCTCGCGCGAAATCGCTCGCGCGTTCCTGATAAGCGAGCCCACGGTCCAGCAGCGTCTCGTCCGTGCGAAGCGCAAGATCCGTGACGCAGGGATCCCGTACCGGGTGCCGCCCCGGGAGCTGCTGGCCGAACGCCTCAGCGGCGTGCTCGCCGTCGTCTATCTCATCTTCAACGAGGGTTACACCTCGACCGAAGGTGAGTTGCTGAACGTCGAGCTGTGCGACGAAGCGATCTGGCTGGCACGTGTCGTGGACGGGCTGATGCCGGCAGAGGCGGAGACCAGGGGACTGCTCGCGCTGATGCTGCTGCAGCATTCCCGACGTCATGCTCGGGTGGACGAGCATGGTGACCTGGTGCTGCTGGAGGATCAGGATCGCGCTCGCTGGGATCAGGACATGATCGACGAAGGGCTCGCGATACTCGATGCGGCAGTAGCCATGCGGCGACCTGGCCCCTACCAGGTGCAAGCGGCGATTGCCGCGCTTCACGCGCGGGCGCCGCGACCTGAGGACACCGACTGGCCGGAGATCGCAACGCTGTATCGGGTCCTGACGACGATGTCGCCGTCACCTGTGATCGAGTTGAACAGGGCGGTTGCCGTCGCGATGGCCGACGGACCTGATGCAGGGCTTGCGCTGATGGAGCCGCTCGCCGACGAGCTGGACCGATATCACCTGTTCCACGCCGCGAGGGCCGACCTGCTCCGCAGGACCGGACGCGCCGGCGAAGCGAAGGCCGCGTATCGACGAGCCGTCGAGCTGGTCACGAATCCGGTCGAGCGTAAGTACTTGATGCAGCGCCTATCGGAGTCGTGACCCCTCGATCACTAGGCCTTTCGCTCGACCCGCAGCTGGTTGGGACTCACCAGGGAGGCCTCGACACGCCAACGCTTGGCAGCTCCGAGGTCGGCGGCCATGTTGGCTCGAACGAGCGCTTTCATTTCGCGGGGCAGCCCCGCGGCAAGGAGGTTGGGATAGCCCGCAACATCACGCGACGACTCCACCACCACCTGGTGGACAAGCCAGTCCGGGTTCGGTCCCGGCGCTGGCGGCCCGACCGGCCGGAGCTCGACGATTGCCCGATTCTCGACAGCACTGGTCACTAGTGCATTGTCGCCTAGAGCGCATCCCGACAGGCGAGCCATCGAGCCAGGGCCGCGGCGATTGGTAGGCCGGTCGGTTCCTCGAAGCAGGTGTACGCCGGCGAGGGATTGACTTCGAAGCACCACCACTGGTCATCGGCGTCGCGCAGTAAGTCAATGCCTGCCAGCGGGAGGTCGAGGGCGGCCGAAACCTTGAGGCAGCGCAAACGCACATCCTCGGGCAACTCCACCGGATGCATCTGTGCCTGTACGCCACCCTCGCTGTATCGGTAGTCGATCGTGGCGGCCTCGATCTCGCAGGCGAAGACCTCGGTGCCGACGACGTGAGCCCGAACGTCGGTGCCGAGCAGAAGTTGCTGGAACTGGGTAGGCAAGTTCCGTACCCGGTCGAGAGCAGCGAGCCGCGCCGGCGTTGCCTCGTGAACGATCGATCGCATGCCACTGGTTGACTTGTAGATCACCCGTGAGTGATGCCGTTGGAACGCGCGTACCTGCTCCGGATCGTTGGTAACCAGCGTGTCGGGTACGCCGAAGCCAGCTCGGCGAATGATGCCTGCCTGATACGGCTTGGAGTTGTTGCTCGCCATGGCCGTTGGTCGGTTGGCAATCCGCATCCTGGCAACGTTGGCCCAGGCGCAGAGCAGCGCCAATGCTGCGTCAGCGCGCGAACGGCTGAGGGGGTCCGGCACCGGCCCGGCCACTCGGGGGGCGGTAATCCGCAGGTAGAGACCGGTGGCGTCATCGAGGTCTATTGTTCGGCCCGCTGCGCCAACAGTGGCACGCAGGGCGTGGGGACCGGCATCGACAGTCAGGTTCCATGAGGCGGCTTCGGTCTCGGTCAGCATCTCAACGGCGACTCCAAGTTCGGCCGCCTCCTCCGCTAGTCGGCTGACCGGCGGCTCGTCCGGCATGCCGACGAGTACGATCATTCGCTCCTCCGGCCGCTTGTGGGGTTCATGCCACCCTCACGGCATGGCGGCGACAGGCACGCTCCTCGGCGTACTTGGCCAGCAGGTCGAGCTGGGGAAAGTCAACCATGCGCGGGACGGGCTGCACCTCGACAACCAGCGGCGATCCGCCCGGGCCAGCCGATGCGAACGTCACCTCGGCCACATTTAGCTCGGCCGCCGCAACGAGGGCGGCAGTGCGTTCCTCGAGCCCTTGTGGTGCACCGGCGACTCGGCCGCCGGCGACAAGGGCAACAGCGACCTGGCTGACCGGCTCGGCAAACATGACCGGCATCGGCAGCGGCGGGCCGGTGAGCCGGGAGGGTCTGTGTCGGATAGGCAACCGGCGTTGTCGATCCTGGCCAGCTCAACCGAACCGAGCCGACGGGGGCGGCCGATGCGCCGTTGATCGACAGCCGCAGATGTGGTGTCGCGAGGCCGACCGCGGCTGCCAGCCGGGCTAACAACAACACATCCGGCTGATGGCCGGCCAAGCCCATGGGGTTGGGACGATTGAGCGTCCGATCGCCCAGGCCCGCGAGCCAGCTCAGCACGAACGCGAAAGCCTCAGCCTCCGCGTATTCCCGGCCTGCCGGCGTTGCCTGGAGCGCCGGGGCAAAAGTCGAGAGTCGCGACACGATGAGGTCGGTGTTTCCGTCGAGCACCGTGCCGTCGGGCAGATACACGGCGTCCGATATCGGCGCCATTGTCTTGCCATTGAGTGACCCACTGGGCGGATGATGGACGAGCCTGGCTCGAACAAGGGCCCGTTCGTCGGCGAAGACAACCTGGACAACCCCCCGACGGCGAAGGTGGGTGGCCAGCGCCACCGCACCCGCGTCGCCGAAGTGTGCCAGGATCGCGACTCTTGGAGTCACTGTGTCGACTCAGCTCGGTGGCAGGTTGTCATACACCTGCTTCGCGCTGGCCGATCCAGACTCCATGGCCGATCGCAACTCGTTCAGGTCAGGCTGGCCGACATCCAGGCCGACCCGGGGTCGCTCGACATCGCCGATGAATGGCTCATCCGCAGTCGGCCAGCCGGTGAGCTGGGCGCCGCCGAAAGCGGCGACCAGGCCTTGCAGGGTCTGCTCGATGGCTGACAGCCGCGATTCGATGCTGCCCGAACCAGGCGCCGCCCAGGCCGGTCCGCCGAAGGCGCCTGGATCAAATGGCCCGCCGTCAACCAACTTGTTCTCGAAGATCTCCTTACCTTCTTTGATCTCCTTACCTTCCTTGAATTCCTTTGGGCCTTCCTTGATTTCCTTTGGGCCTTCCTTGATTTCCTTGGGACGTTCCTTGATCAACTCCTTGGGACGTTCCTTGATCTCCTTGATCCGCTCCTTGATCTCCTTGAGCTCCTTGGGTCCCTCCTTCAGCTCCTTCAGCGGCTTGACGAAGCAGCGGACCGCCAGATGCGCCGACATGGCGGGAGCAGACGCCGGGATGCTGGTTACCGCGACACAGGTGTTCGACCCCGCATAAGACTTGCTGTTGGGCGTGGATGTGTTGGTAAACGATGTGTTGCCTGTGGATCCAGGCCACGGATCCCCCGCGTCTCCCCGATTTGTGTTGTTCTCCAGGTCGCGGTTGCCGTCGGCCTGCATGAGCGCGACCTTGTAGTGGCTTTCGTTGGTGTTGGTCGAGATCGCCTCGTCGATGTGCCAGATGAGCAGGCCCTCGCCCGGCATTGACGCGTCGTAGCCGTCCTGCTGCCGGTTCTCGACGAGGAAGTACTCATTGCCACCGGCTCCGTCTTTCCAAAGGCGGTAGGCCGTCCGGCTGGACTTGATGTCGTTGATGGTCACTGTGGCGTTGTTGACTTGGGTCACCACGTTGATCCAGCCTTGGGTCGCCTTGCACCATGCGGAAGGATGCGTCGGCCGGTCGCCGCTTAGGCCCCAAGACCCCGAGGCCATGAGGCACCAGTTGCCGATGCCCTCAGATGTGTTATCGGTGTCGTAGAGATCCGGCAGACCGAAGAGCAGGTGGCCCAGTTCGTGGGCGCAGACACCAAGCCTGGCGTCCTCGGGAACAGTCAGGTAGGCAAAGATCTTCGCGCTGTCGACCGAACGCTCCGCCGGCAGTACCCACTTGTGGGACCAGATGTCGGCGGCAGATCCTGTCTCCTCAGCGCCGCGTCCTGCGTGTACGACGATGAAGGCGTCGACGAAACCATTGCCGTCGTTGTCGTATGGGGTGAAGTCCACATCGGGATCGGCTGCCGTCACGGCGTCATTGGCCATGGTGCGGGCGTTGGGAAAAGCCGGTTGCAGACCGTTGTCAGCGCCCGCGTACGCCGCGATCGTCTGAGGGAGCTGGTACGGACCGACTACCTCACCGTCGATGGTGATCAGGCCGCCGCTGACGTCGGTGAAATACTCCTTCACGCTGCCGTGCGGGAGCACACCAGTGGAAAAAAAGAGTTCCCGAAACCGATCTGCAGCTCCTGCCGCCATGGCTTTGTCGCTGAAGTCGACGAGTACGACGATGACCCGCACGGTTCCACGCAGTGGTGCGCGATCCAAGGCGGCGCGGCGGGCGACGGCGGCCGTCGTGCCCAGCGGGTAGTAGGTCCCCGGATAGATCAAACCGTCGTTGAGGCCGACGTAGCTGGGTGTCGTCAACGAAATGTTGCGGCCGACAAGCTCGGCAGCTCTGTTACGGAGCCGGTTGAATTGGTCAATGAGGCGCTCCTTGACCTCCGGCGCAGGGGCAACAACACAAAGATCGTCGACGTGGTGGGGATGCACGGTCACAGCACCCCAGGACGTATGCGGCATAACAACTCCTCAATCGGATCAGGGAGCTCGAATGGGCTCGATGCGCTCTACTGGTGAGGAGGGCGACGACTGGGCATCTGATACTCGATCTCGGCCCGTTTGTTGGGCAGTGGTGGTCACTTGTGAGGCACGGCCTGCACAGCCCGCGGCTGATACCCTCTGTTGCGATTCGCCAAACCTCAAGTCCTGAGTTGAGGGCAGGAAAGGACGGTCATGTTCGCAGCCATCAACGTGCCCGGAAATTTCGGTGGTTGAGTCTTCTCCCCCGGCGCTCCTGGTGCTTGAGGACGGCCGCACGTTCAACGGACGGGCGTTTGGTGCTATCGGTGAAACCTTTGGTGAGGCAGTCTTCGCGACCGGTATGTCCGGTTATCAGGAGACACTGACCGATCCCAGCTACCACCGCCAAGTGGTGATCGCGACAGCGCCGCATATTGGCAACACCGGATGGAACGACGAGGATGGCGAATCCGACAGGATCTGGGTCGCTGGCTACGTGGTACGCGATGCAGCACGGATTTCCTCAAACTGGCGTTCCCGACGAGACCTGGACCTCGAGCTGCGCGCCCAAGGCATCGTCGGCATGTGCGAGGTCGACACTCGAGCCCTAACCCGGCACATTCGCGCGCGCGGTGCGATGCGGGTGGGCGTCTCCAGTGTGGAAACGAACGCAGCGGCCTTGCTGAAGCGTGTCCAGGCCCAGCCTTCGATGATCGGCGCCCACCTCGCCGACGACGTCAGCACGACCGAGCCGTACGTCGTCAGGCCAGACCGTGAACCACGATTCCGGGTCGTGGCGGTTGACCTCGGCATCAAATCGATGACCCCGGTACGGATGGCCGAGCGCGGCCTCGAGGTGCACGTGGTCCCGTCGACCATCACGTTTGCCGATATCGAGACGTTGCATCCCGACGGGGTGTTTTTCTCCAACGGCCCGGGCGATCCAGCGGCGGCTGATGGGCAGGTTGAGCTTTTGAAGTCCGTACTGGCAGCCGGCACACCGTACTTCGGCATCTGCTTCGGCAACCAGCTTTTTGGCCGGGCACTGGGCTTCGGCACCTTCAAGCTTGGTTACGGTCATCGCGGCATCAACCAGCCAGTGATGGACCTCACCACCCGCAAGGTGGAGGTCACCGCGCATAACCATGGGTTCGCCGTGGCCGCCGCACCGGGGGAGCGGTACCAGACGCCGTACGGCACCGCGGAGGTAAGCCACATCTGTCTCAATGACGAGGTGGTCGAGGGATTGCAGCTCACAGGTCCGGCCGGCGAGTTGCTGGGCTTTTCGGTGCAGTACCACCCAGAAGCCGCCGCGGGTCCCCATGACGCCAGCTACCTGTTTGATCGGTTCATAGCGCTCATGGCAAGTCAACGGGGGAGCCGTGTAATGCCGCGCCGGACCGATATCGCATCCATCCTCGTCATCGGGTCGGGTCCGATCGTCATTGGCCAAGCGTGCGAATTCGACTATTCCGGCACCCAAGCCTGCCGGGTGCTGCGGGATGAAGGCTTCCGGGTGATCTTGGTCAACTCCAATCCAGCGACGATCATGACTGATCCCGAGTTCGCCGATGCGACCTACATCGAGCCCATAACACCGGAGTTCGTCGAGATGGTCATCGCGAAGGAGCGTCCGGACGCGCTGCTCGCCACTCTCGGCGGCCAGACGGCTCTCAACACTGCGGTCGCGCTGTACGAGAACGGCGTTCTGGAGCGCTACGGAGTCGAGCTCATTGGCGCCTCGATCGAGGCCATCCAACGCGGTGAGAACCGCGAGCAGTTCAAAGCGATCGTGGAGGGGCTGTCTGACATCCCGGGCGGGCCCGCCGAGGTGGCACGCAGCCGTATCTGCCACTCAGATCGAAGAAGTGCTGCGGGCCGCGGATGATCTTGGTTATCCGCTGGTGGTCCGGCCCAGTTTCACCATGGGCGGAATGGGCTCGGGGTTCGCCCATGACGAAGCTGATCTGCGACGAATGGCAGGCGCCGGTCTTTCGGCAAGCCCCACCAGGGAGGTGTTGATCGAGGAGTCGATCTTGGGCTGGAAGGAATACGAGCTCGAGGTCATGCGCGACAGGGCCGACAACGTGGTGATCGTCTGCTCGATCGAGAACCTCGACCCGATGGGCGTGCACACCGGCGACTCGATCACCGTGGCTCCCGCGATGACCCTCACCGACCGGGAATTCCAGCGGATGCGCGATGTCGCCATCGGCATCATTCGGGCGGTCGGGGTGGATACCGGCGGTTGCAACATTCAGTTCGCGATCGATCCCACCAACGGCCGGATGATCGTGATCGAGATGAACCCGCGAGTATCGCGATCCTCGGCATTGGCATCGAAGGCCACCGGCTTTCCCATCGCGAAGATCGCAGCCAAGGTGGCCATCGGATACACCCTGGACGAGATCCCTAACGACATAACCCAGCAGACACCGGCCAGCTTCGAACCGACGCTGGACTATGTCGTGGTCAAGGTGCCGCGATTCGCGTTCGAGAAGTTCCCCTCGGCTGACTCCACCCTGACAACCCACATGAAAAGTGTGGGCGAGGCAATGGCGATCGGACGCAACTTCACTGAGGCGCTGGGTAAGGCTCTGCGGAGCCTAGAAGATCCGAAGGCACCATTCCAGTTCGCTGGCGAGATCGCCGAGTCAGCCGAGGATCTGCTGGAACGGGCTTCCAGACCCCACGACGGCCGGCTCAACATCGTCATGCAAGCGCTACGTGCCGGCGCCACACCGCAGCAGGTGCACCAGGCAACCAAGATCGATCCCTGGTTCGTCGATCAGCTGGTACTGCTGCTGGAGATCGCGACCATGATCGAATCCGCACCGGAGCTCACCGCGGACGTGCTGCATACGGCCAAGCGGCACGGCTTTTCAGACGCGCAGATCGCCAGCCTGCGGCACCTCAGCGAGGACGTGGTACGTGGGGTCCGTTGGGCGCTCGGGATACGGCCGGTTTACAAGACCGTTGACACCTGCGCTGCCGAATTCGCCGCCCGCACCCCGTACCACTACAGCTCCTACGACCTGGAAACCGAGGTCGCGCCCCGCCAGCGGCCAGCTGTGTTGATCTTGGGCAGTGGGCCCAACCGGATCGGGCAGGGCATCGAGTTCGACTACTCCTGCGTCCACGCGGCGATGGCGCTGTCAAACTCCCCGGATAACCAGGGGGCGGGCTACGAGACGATCATGGTGAACTGCAACCCCGAGACCGTCTCAACCGACTACGACACCGCCGACCGGCTGTATTTCGAGCCGTTGACGCTCGAGGACGTACTGGAGGTGGTGCACGCCGAGCAAGCAGCGGGACCCATAGCGGGGGTCATCGTGCAGCTTGGTGGACAGACTCCGCTTCGACTCGCTCAAGCGCTCAAGGACGCCGGCGTTCCGATCGTGGGCACCAGCCCGGAGGCGATCCATCTCGCCGAGGAGCGTGGCGCCTTTGGTCGCGTGCTGGCGGAGGCCGGGCTGCCGGCTCCCAAGCACGGACTCGCTCGTTCCTTTGCCGAGGCGAAGAGCATCGCCGACGAGATCGGCTATCCGGTGCTGGTGCGCCCGTCCTACGTGCTCGGCGGCCGCGGCATGGAGATTGCGTACGACGAGTCGACGTTGTCGGCATACATCGAACGGGCCACCGAAGTCTCACCAGCCCACCCCGTGCTGGTCGACCACTTCCTCGATGATGCGGTCGAGATCGACGTCGACGCCCTCTATGACGGCACGGATCTCTACCTCGGCGGCGTGATGGAGCACATCGAGGAGGCAGGCATCCACTCCGGTGACTCAGCTTGCGCATTGCCACCGATCACTCTCGGTACCGAGCTGGTGGATCGGATTCGCTCCTCTACCGCGGCGATCGCGCGGGGAGTCGGCGTCTGTGGCTTGATCAACATCCAGTTTGCGATGGCCGGCGACACCCTGTTCGTACTGGAAGCCAACCCGCGCGCCTCGCGTACGGTGCCGTTCGTCTCCAAGGCGACGGCGACCCCGCTGGCCAAGGCGGCCGCCCGCATCATGCTGGGTGCGACCGTGCAGCAACTGCGTGCCGAGGGGCTGCTACGGGCAACCGGTGACGGCTCGACCGAGGACTCATCGTCGCCGATCGCGGTCAAGGAGGCGGTGATGCCCTTCAACCGCTTCCGGACCGTGGAGGGGATTTCGGTCGACACAGTCCTCGGTCCGGAGATGAAGTCAACCGGCGAAGTGATGGGTATCGACCTCAGTTTCGGCACGGCCTTCGCCAAGAGCCAGGTTGCCGGTTTTGGACCGCTACCAACCAAGGGCACCGTCTTCATCTCCGTCGCCAATCGCGACAAGCGATTCGTGATCTTTCCTGTGAAGCGCCTCGCTGATCTTGGTTTCGAGATCCTGGCAACCGCAGGAACAGCGTCGATGCTGCGCCGTCATGGGGTTGTGGTGACTACGGTGCGCAAGTTCAGCCAGGGCGTCGGGCCGCACGGGGAGAAGACGATCGTGCAGGCCATCCTGGACGGCCAGGTGGACATGATCTTCAATACTCCGCATGGCCTGAGTCCGGACGGACGCCCACGATTCGACGGCTACGAGATTCGCACTGCTGCGGTACTCCGCAGCATCCCGTGCGTCACCACAGTGCAGGGCCTCGCTGCCGCAGTGCAAGGCATCGAGTCGATCATTGCCGGCAATGTGGGGGTCCGGTCGCTGCAGTCGTGGAGCAGCAGCGATGCCTCCTGAGCTGTCTGTGACGTGATCAGCGATCTCGGTTACCGCCGCATCCTGCGGCCGTTGCTGTTCCGGGCCTACGGCGGCGACGCAGAACGCATTCACGAGCAAACCCTGGCGGCAATTGCTCGGATCGGGCGGAGCCGGCCGGCACTCGCCGCCCTGGCCACCCTCTGCGCCAGACACCGGACGCCGGCCACCGTCGCCGGCATCCCGTTCCCGGGCCTGGTCGGGCTCGCCGCTGGGATGGACAAAGACGGGGTGGGCACCAAGACCTGGGGTTCCCTCGGCTTTGGCCACGTTGAGCTGGGCACCGTCACCGCGCAGCCGCAGCCAGGCAATGACAGGCCCCGACTGTTCCGACTGCCCGAGAGCCGAGCGATCATCAACCGGATGGGCTTCAACAATCTCGGTGCGTCAGCCCTGGCCGAGCGGCTCGCAGCCGCCGGGGTCAGCCGGGGCAACCTGGCCGTGGGCATCCCGGTCGGCATCTCCATCGGCAAAACGAAGAAGGCGCCGCTCGATGAAGCAGCAGAGGACTACCTCGCTTCACTCCGTACGGTTGCTCGATACGCGGACTATCTCGCCATCAATGTCTCCAGCCCCAACACGCCCGGGCTGCGTTCTCTGCAGGATGCCGAGACCCTGGCTGACCTCATCTCAGCGCTGGTCGACCAGGCATGGCGGCTCGCAGCCGGTGCCCCGCCTGTGCCTATTTTTGTCAAGGTGGCGCCCGACCTCACCGAGGCAGCGCTGGAGGAGGTCGTGCGGGTCTGTACCGAAGCCGGTGCCGAGGGTCTCATCGCCACCAACACGACGCTGGGCCGCGACGGCATCCCAGCAGACCAGCCGCTGGCCGCCGAAGCCGGCGGCCTGTCGGGAGCACCGCTCACCAGACGCGCCAGGCACGTGGTGCGCTTCCTGGCTGAGCGCACCACATTGCCGATCATTGGCGTCGGCGGCATCATGAGCCGCGACGATGGCCAGGCGATGCTGGATGCAGGGGCCAGCTTGTTGCAGATCTACACCGGCTTTGTCTACTGCGGGCCTGCACTGGTCGCCGATCTGAACCGGCTGAATGCCCCGAGCCCGCTGGAAGGAGCACCTGATCAGCTCCTACGGTGAACGCCTTGCAGCATTGACCGCCGAACGCGGCCCGCTCTGCGTGGGTGTGGATCCGCACCCCAGCCTGCTGGCCTCGTGGGGCCTGGCTGCCGATGCGCAGGGCCTGGAACGCTGCGCTCGCGGCCTGATCGAGGCGCTGGGCGGGACGGTGCCGGTCTTCAAACCGCAGTCGGCGTTCTTCGAGGCGTACGGTGCAGCCGGAATTGCTGTTCTGGAGCGCACTCTGGTCGACATCAAGGCTGCCGGAGCCATCTCACTGCTCGATGTGAAACGGGGTGACATCGGGTCGACCATGGACGCGTACGCGGCGGCTTATCTCAGCGAGGGTTCACCGCTGGCTGCCGACGCTATAACCCTCAGCCCGTACCTCGGCTTCGGCTCATTAGACGGCGCGATCGAACTGGCCGATCAGGGGGGCCGCGGCGTGTACGTCCTCGCCTTGACCAGCAACCCCGAAGGTGCCCAGGTCCAGCACGCTCGCGTTGCCGACGGTCGCACGGTAGGCCAGATCGTCATCGATGAGGCGGCCCGCCGAAACGCCGTTCGTCGCAAGCCGGGAGCCAGCCTCGGCCCGGTGGGTGTCGTGATTGGCGCGACCATCGGACACACGGCGACCGACTTCAGTGCTCTCGGTGGGTCGATCCTGGCTCCCGGCATCGGAGCACAAGGCGGTACTGCCGCCGACCTCCCAGGAGTCTTTGGTGACGCGACCCGATTCGTGCTCCCATCCACCAGTCGCGAGGTCATATCGGCAGGTCCAACACCAGCCGGTCTGCAGGCTGCCGCGACACGGGTGCTGGGTGATATGAAAGCAGTCATCGGGTTGAGGTAAGTTCTCAAACCTCCCACTGATTCCGCCGCGCACTGGCGGATCCAAATGCCGGGCCGCCAGATGAGGACGCGAGCTGTGACGATTCCCCCCTTGAGCGATGAGCAGCGCCAGCAAGCACGGCATGCCGCGACCGAGGCTCGACGCCGCCGCGCCGAGATGAAGCAGGCGCTTCGGTCCGGCGACCAGAGCCTTGCCCAGGTGCTGGACCTTGCTGAGTCTGACGACGTCATTGCCCACGCTAAGGTCGTCGATGTCTTGAAGGCATTGCCTCGGGTGGGCACAGTTCGCGCGAGCAAAGTCATGGAACGGCTCGACATCGCAGCCAACCGCCGTTTGCGGGGCTTGGGCAAACATCAGACCGCCGCCCTGATCGCGGAGTTCTCTGACCGGTCGACGCCGCCTCGCTAGTGAGCGAAGGCACGGCACGGGCGCGTCTCACCGTCGTCTCAGGTCCTACCGCGGTGGGCAAGGGAACCGTCGTCGCGCGCCTCGCCAAGGAACATCCAGAGATCTTCGTCTCCGTTTCGGTCACTACCCGCTCGCCACGGCCGGGTGAGATGGACGGTGTTCACTACCACTTCGTGTCCGCTGATGAGTTCGATGCGCTCATCGCCGAAGGTGCGCTTCTGGAGTGGGCGACTGTGCACGGTGTCCACCGTTACGGCACGCCACGCGCTCCCGTCCTGCAAGCGATCGCTGAAGGACGTCCTGCCTTGTTGGAGATCGACCTGCAGGGAGCCCGCCAGGTACGGCAGAGCTGGCCTGAGGCTCGGTTCGTGTTCCTTGCACCACCGTCGTGGGAGGAGCTGGTACGCCGCCAGGTAGGGCGGGGCACCGAGTCGATCGCCCAGCGGGAGCGGCGGCTGGAGACTGCGCGAGCCGAGATGGCGGCTCAGGCCGAGTTCGACTTCGTGGTCGTCAACGGCGAAATAGGCCAGGCGGTCAATGACTTGGTAGCCTTGCTCTGTCTGTAGCCGTGCAGAGCACTCCGGCGTGTGCTGATTCAGGGACATCTGACTTGGCGCGAGTTGTGCAACGGCGCTGGCTTGTTCACCCAAACCGAAGGTTCATACGTGTCTGGAAAGCATCTGCTTGCCGAGGGGATCACCAATCCACCGATCGACGAGCTTCTGACGAAGTCAGATTCCAAGTACAAGCTGGTCTTGTTCGCGGCCAAGCGCGCGCGACAGATCAACGCCTACTACTCCCAGCTCGGCGAGGGCTTGCTGGACCACGTTGGCCCGCTGGTCGAGACCACCGTTCAGGAGAAGGCCCTGTCTATCGCGCTGCGTGAGGTGAACGAGGGCAAGCTGCTGTGCATAGACGTCGACCCTGAAGCGCCAGTGGACTCCGACGGCGAGTCACCCTTCGAGACTGCTTGAGCAGCCGCCCTCGGTGACCAACAGGAGGGCGCGATGAGTCGCATCGTCCTCGGGGTGTCCGGCGGCATCGCCGCGTACAAGGCGTGCGATCTCTTACGTCGTCTGCAGGGCGCCGGCCACGAGGTCACCGTGGTGCCGACTGCAGCAGCCCTGGAATTCATCGGACTGAGCACCTGGGCTGCCTTGTCAGGACGGCCAGTGCACACCTCAGTGTTCGACGACGCGCATCTGGTGCCGCACGTCAAGATCGGCCAGGAGAACGACCTGGTTTTTGTTGCCCCTGCGACTGCCGATCTGCTGGCTCGGGCGGCATCAGGACGCGCCGACGATCTGCTGACAAATGTGTTGCTGACGGCGCACTGCCCGATTGTCTTTGCCCCTGCCATGCACAGCGAGATGTGGCTGCACGCGGCAACCCAGGCGAACGTGGACACGCTCCGAAGCCGCGGAGCCGTCGTCGTGCGACCAGACACGGGACGGCTGACCGGGCCTGACGCCGGTCCAGGACGGCTTCCTGATCCAGCCGAACTCTTTGCGGTGGCAGTTGCTGTGCTGGCCGACCCAAGCATGGCGGTACGCGCTGCCGGTCAGGACATGACGGGCCTCAAGGTCGTTGTGAGCGCCGGGGGTACCCGTGAGCACCTCGATCCGGTGCGCTTCATCGGCAATTCCTCCTCAGGCCTGATGGGTTGGGCGCTCGCCCGTGCCGCGGTCCTGCGCGGTGCCGACGTCCGCCTGGTTGCCGCGAATGTTCCTCTGCCCGCTCCGCCGGGCACCGAGGTCGAGCCGGTGAGCTCGACTGCCGATCTGGCCCAGGCTATGGCGGTGGCTGCCAAAGATGCCGACATCGCGGTCATGGCGGCGGCACCCGCGGACTTCACTCCTGCCAGCGCCAGTCAGACCAAGATCAAGAAATCAGCCGACGGAGGTCTCGAGCTGAGGCTGGTGCAGACTACCGACGTGCTCGCCAGTCTTGTGGCGGCCCGTACCGACGCCCGCCAGATCTTGGTCGGCTTTGCGGCGGAGACTCCGGGTGCTGGAGAGACACTGCTCGACCTGGGCCGTGCCAAGCTCGCGCGTAAGGGCTGCGACTTGTTGGTTCTCAACGAGGTCGGCCACAATCTGGTCTTCGGTCAATCCAACAGTCAGATAACGCTACTGAGCGCAGCAAGTGTGACTGGGCCGATCACTGGGAGCAAGGACACACTTGCGCATCACATTTGGGACGAGGCACTGGCGCAGCGGGCCCGCCGGTAGGTTCTCATCTCATGACTCGCAGACTTTTCACCTCGGAGTCGGTGACCGAGGGACACCCGGATAAGATCGCCGACCAGATCAGCGACGTTGTGCTCGACGAGCTGCTGCGTCAGGATCCGAACAGCCGGGTGGCGGTGGAATGTCTGGTAACGACGGGGCTCGTTGTGGTCGCCGGCGAGGTCACCACCGAGTCGTACGTGGAGATCCCTCGCATCGTCCGTGAGCGGATCATCGACATCGGCTATGACTCCTCAACCAAGGGCTTCGACGGTGGCTCGTGTGGGGTCACCATCGCCATCGGTCAACAGTCACCCGACATTGCGCAGGGTGTGGATGTGGCATTTGAAAGCCGCACCGGTGAAGCCACCGATGTGCTCGATCTGCAAGGCGCCGGGGACCAGGGTCTGATGTTCGGCTACGCCTGCAGCGAGACGCCGTCATTGATGCCGCTGCCGATCGACTTGGCGCATCGGCTGGCCGAACAGCTCGCCGCGGTACGCAAGGACGGCACGATGCCGTACCTGCGGCCCGACGGCAAAACCCAGGTGACCATCGAATACAACGGCGACCGCCCAGAGCGCGTGGACACCGTAGTCCTATCAACCCAGCATGCCGCCGACATCGAC
Organism: uncultured Actinomycetota bacterium; assembly: GCA_963744455.1. Classification (GTDB taxonomy): domain Bacteria; phylum Actinomycetota; class Actinomycetes; order Propionibacteriales; family Propionibacteriaceae; genus Microlunatus. The sequence continues at coordinate 176,814 of CAVUTQ010000002.1, forward strand.
TTGGAGGCGCTGCTGGCGCCCGATGTCCGGAAACACGTCGTAGACCCGATCCTGGAGCGCTACCAGGTCGACGCTTCGGACTATCGGCTGCTGGTGAACCCCACCGGACGCTTCGAGATCGGCGGACCGATGGGGGACGCCGGGCTCACCGGACGCAAGATCATCGTCGACAGCTACGGCGGAATGTCGCGACACGGGGGCGGGGCGTTCTCCGGAAAAGACCCCTCCAAGGTGGACCGCTCTGGGGCCTATGCGATGCGGTGGGTGGCCAAGAACGTGGTAGCAGCGGGGCTGGCTGGCCGCTGCGAAGTGCAGGTGGCCTACGCGATCGGCAAGGCCCATCCCGTAGGGTTCTACGTCGAGACCTTCGGCACCGAGCACGTGCCGGTGGAACAAATCCAAGAAGCGGTGCTCCAGGTGTTTGATCTACGCCCCGCCGCGATCATTCGGGACCTCGACCTCAAGCGTCCGGTCTACGCGCAGACGGCGGCGTACGGACACTTTGGCCGGCAACTGCCCGGAGCCAGCTGGGAGAACATCGACCGAGCCGATGCGCTAGCCGCCGCCGTACGCGGCTGAGGCCCATGCCGTTCGGGTCGGCGTGGAGACGCGCGCGTCTGACGGTGGAAGAGCGGGTTGCCAGAGGCCGGGCCGCGCGCAGCGAGGCGCCGCGGTCAGCCCACAGCCGGTGGGAACCAGCCCCAGGCCGTCCCGATCCGATTGGCCTGCTTGAGGAGCAAGCGCAGAGCCGGATTGCGGAGTTGGTCCCGATCCGGTACGGGCGGATGCTGATCTCACCCTTCAGCTTCTACCGGGGCGCCGCCTTGATCATGGCCGCAGATCTGGCAACAACTCCGGAGTCAGGTGTGACCGTGCAGCTATGCGGTGATGCCCACCTCTCGAATTTCGGCCTGTTCGGCACGCCGGAGCGCCGGATGCTGTTCGACATCACCGACTTCGACGAGACCTTACCGGGCCCGTGGGAATGGGACGTTAAGCGGCTGGCGGCCAGCTTCGAGATCTTGGGGCGTGATCGGGGCTTCGCGCCGTCGGACCGGCGTGCCATCGTCATGGCTGGGATGCGCGAATACCGGGACCGGATGCGCCTTGCGGCCCGAATGGGGACCTTGAGCGCATGGTATGACCAGCTGGATGCGCCGATGCTGCTGAAGCTGGTCAGCGACGAGAAGCGAGTCAAGCGCCTGAGCAAGCAGGAGGCGCAGACCGCCGAGCGACGCGTGGCACAGGCACGCATCGTGACAGCATCCGGGTGTTCGCCAAGCGGGTAAGTGAGGTCGACGGCGAGCTGCGGATCGTGGCCGGACCCGCCGCTCATCGTGCCGATCGAGGACCTGGTCGTGCCGGGGTCGGAATGGGAAGATCCCACACCGATGATCAAGAAGCTGCTCAGCACCTACCGGCGGACCCTCGGACGGCAGGGCCACCCGCTGGAGGAGTACCGCTACGTCCACGCCGCGCGCAAGGTGGTCGGCGTCGGCAGCGTCGGAACCCGCTGCTACCTCCTGCTCCTCGTGGGCCGCGACCAGAACGACCCACTGTTCTTGCAGGTGAAAGAGGCGCAGGCCTCCGTACTTGAACGGGTCGCAGGACGCGATACCTACCCGAATCATGGCGAGCGGGTGGTGGTTGGCCAACGCCTCATGCAGGGCGCGACTGACATCTTCCTCGGCTGGCAGCGCATAAGAGGGCTCGACGGGGTGAGCCGTGACTACTACGTCCGGCAGTTCCACGACTGGAAGGGTGGCGCGACCGTGGAGAACCTCGAGGTCCCCGGAGCCACCTTCTACGCGCGTATTTGTGCAGCGACCCTCGCTCGAGCTCATGCCCGGTGGGGCGACCGGATCGCGATCGCCTCCTACTTGGGCAAGGGGGACTTGTTTGACCGGGCAATCGCTGACTTCTCGGCGATCTACGCTGACCAGAACGAACGCGACTATGAAGCCTTCATAGCGGCCGTAAAGTCGGGGCGGCTTATCGCCCAAACCGGTGTGTAGGTGCTGTCAGCGCCCGCTGCCTATCATCGGGTGTGCCCGAGCCCAGCCAACTCGAACTCCCGGTTGCCAGGGTGGCCGTCGATATTCCGCTCAGTCACCTGGACCGCCCCTTCGACTACGCGGTGACGGCTGAGCAGGATTCCGCTGCGATTCCCGGCGCCCGGGTGCGTGTTCGGTTCTCCGGTCGACTCAGGGACGGGTTCATCCTGGAACGGGTTGCCACTGGTGATCATGAAGGAGCCTTGGCCCCGCTGGCCAAGATCATCTCCAGCGAGCCGGTACTCACCGCTGAAATAGCGAAGTTGATCAGGAAGGTTGCCGATCACTACGCCGGGACCTTTGCCGACGTGATGCGCCTGGCCGTGCCGCCGCGTCACGCCGCGACAGAGCAGGCGGAGCGAGGCAGCGCCCGGCGCTCGTCGCCGGTTGATCATCCAGCTGGACCGTTGGTCGACTATCCAGCGGGCCCAGGGTTCCTGGCGGCGCTGCGGGACGGGGGGCGCCCGCGGGCGATGTGGCAGGTCACCCCCAGCGCGACACCGAGCGGCGACTGGGCTCTGGGCCTTGCCACGGCGGCGCGTGCCTGCGCAGATAGCGAACGTGGCGCAGTGATCATCGTGCCGGACCAGGCTGATCTTGATCGACTCGGCGAAGCCTGTACGCAGGTGCTCGGTGCGACTGGCTTCGCGGTGCTGGTGGCCGAAGCCGGCCCGGCAGCGCGGTACCGCGCCTTTTTGACGGCACTGCGCCGAGACGTGCGTGTGGTGATCGGCAACCGGGCCGCTGTGTACGCACCGGTTCATGATCTAGGTCTGGTTGCACTCTGGGACGATGGCGACGACCTGCTGGCCGAGCAGCGCGCTCCGTATCCCCACGCGCGGGAAGTGCTGGCCCTGAGAGCTGACAGTGCCAAGGCCGGCGTGCTGTTTGCGAGCTACGCCAGAACCACCGAACTGCAAGCCTGGGTCGAACGTGGCTGGCTGCGAGAGCTGGCCGATGACCGCATGGTGGTACGGCACACGGCACCAAGGGTGAAGGTGACGGCGGACTCCGACTTCGCGCTCGAACGCGACCCAGCGGCTCGCGCGGCCCGGGTACCGCACGAGGTGTTCGACATGATGCGAGCGACCTTGCCACAGGGACCCGTATTGGTTCAGGTGCCTCGCGGGGGTTACCTCGCAGCCCTCGTCTGCCAGGGCTGTCGGGAGCCGGCGCGGTGTCGTTTCTGCGGCGGCCCGACCAGGGTCTCTGCCGGTGGGGCTGGCGAGGCAGCGACCGCCGGAGCGAGCTGCGCCTGGTGCGGCAGACCCCAGGCCGGCTGGGAATGCCCGATCTGCGGCTCCCGCAGGGTACGGGCGCCTATCGTCGGCGCCGAAAGGACGGCTGAGGAACTGGGAAAGGCTTTTCCTCAGACACCCGTCAGGCAGTCCATCGGCGGAAAGCGGATCGCCACCGTGACAGATACCGCGGGGATCGTGGTGGCTACGCCCGGTGCCGAGCCGCCGGCCGTGGGCGGTTACGCCGGCGCCGTACTGCTGGACACGCCGTTGCTGTTGGTCCGCCAGGATCTGAGGGCGGCCGAGGAGGCGTTGCGCCGGTGGCTCAACGTGGTCGCGCTCGTCCGAAGCGGCGCCGACGGGGGCTCGGTCATTGCGGTCGGGGAGAGCTCAGGTCGCCCGCTGCAGGCCCTGGTCCGCATCGATCCCGGCGGATTCGCCGCGCGTGAGCTGGCTGACCGAGCCGCTGCACGCTTTCCACCCGCGGTCACGCTGATCACAGTTGAAGGTCCACCGGAGGCCTTGGATGAGTTCAGCTCGCTGCTTCAGGCATCGCAGCACACCGAACTGCTCGGTCCGGTAGAGCCCGATCTGCAGCGGCCTCCCACTGGCGACGGCTCAGGAGAGGTCATCCAGCGCCTGACTATGCGCGCTCCACTCAGCGAGACAGCCCAGCTGGTGCGCGCCACGAAGGAGGTTGTTGCAATCCGGAGCGCGCGGAAGAGCATTGGCTCGCTCCGGATCAGGGTGAACCCGGCAGAGCTGAGCTGACATGTGCGCGCTGAGCTCGTCGAAGCGCCACATATGCCCTTCGACAAGCTCAGGGCACATTGTCAGCATCCGGGGCACATTTGCCGTGCATTTCACTTTTCTGACGGCCGTCAGGAAAGTGATACGCTCGGGCGCGAGCGAACACAAAGGAGGGAGCGCCAGATGAGCGTGCGGGAAGGGCTCCGGCCGATCGACGCGGGGGTGCACACCGACTTCCGGGAAACGATGAGCTACGCCGACTACCTTGACCTGGATACGCTGCTGGCCGCGCAGCACCCGAGGAGCGAGCCACCGCATCACGATGAGTTGCTGTTTATCGTGCAGCACCAGACCACGGAGTTGTGGCTCAAACTGATCCTCCACGAGCTGCGCGCCGTGCGTACCTACCTCGATGCCGATCTGGTGCACCAGGCGCTGAAGTGCCTGGCCCGCGTCAAGCACATCCAGCGCACGCTGACCGAGCAGTGGTCCGTGCTGGCCACCCTGACCCCGAACGAATATGCGGAGTTTCGCGGGACGCTGGGCACCGCATCCGGCTTCCAGTCAGCGCAGTACCGTGCCGTCGAGTTCATCCTGGGCAACAAGAACGAGCACGTGCTCAAGGTTTTCGCCTCCGATGAGGCCGCGTCCGCGATGCTGTCGGAGCTGCTGGATCAGCCGTCTGTTTACGACGCCTTCCTGCGTTTTCTTGCCCGCCGCGGGCTCGACGTCCCCGACGACGTGCTGCAGCGTGACGTGCGGCGACCATGGGTCATGCAGCCGGCGTTGATTCCGGTCTTCCAATCGATCTACGGCGCTGTCGACCGCGCTTTCGACCTCTACGAGGCGTGCGAGTGCCTGGTTGATATGGAGGACAACTTCCAGTTCTGGCGATTCCGTCATCTGCGAACCGTGCAGCGCACCATCGGCTTCAAGCCCGGCACCGGCGGCTCATCCGGGGTGCGCTTCCTCCAGAAGGCGCTGGACCTGACCTTCTTCCCTGAGCTCTATGCGGTGCGGACCGAGATCGGCACACTAGTCATGCGGTTTGCCGTTGACGATCTATGGATCGGCCATCGACTCGGACCGACTCTGCTCGAGCAGGTTGACGATGAGTTGCGGCCGGTCGCATTCGGGCGTACGGCTGTGCAGCGGGCTCGTGTGCCGAAGCTTCCTGGCGCACTCATGCCGGGCCTCGTCGACCGGCATGTCCACCTCGGTCTGGTGGATGCCGCCGCATTGGCGGACACCCCAGTGGTCGAGGTCCACGACTTGGGCTGGGTGCCGCGCATCGCACGCGGCTGGAAGACCGATCCGCCCACCGGTGGCCCGATCAGGATCGCCGGACCGTTCTTGACCGCGCTAGGCGGGTACCCCGTCGATCGGGCCTGGGCTCCATCGGGGTCTGTGCGTGAACTGGCAGGACCTGCGGACGGGGTACGCGCGGTCGACGATGCCGCCGCGCATGGCCACGACCTGATCAAACTGGTGCTCCACAGCGGTGGTCCAGTTCTCGATGACGCGACGCTGGTTGCGGTGGTCCGCGCCGCACACCGGCGTCACCTGCCAGTCGGCGTACATGCCGAGGGTGAGGGTCAGGCCCGCCGTGCCTTCGAGGCCGGTGCCGACATCCTCGTCCATGTGCCGTGGACGGAGTCCGTCCCTGACGATCTGCTCCGTGCGCATGGCGGGCTCAATGAGATGGACGTCCACGTTTGCGATTCACACAGAACCAGATCGCGAAAGAGCGCTCGACAATGCACGCCGGTTCATCCGGCTCGGAGGGCGGCTTGACTACGGCACAGACATGGGCAATGACATGTACGGGGGCCCAATGCCTGTTGGGCCGCGGCCGGAGGAGATCAGTGCCTTGGGTCAAGCGGGCCTGACCGGTGATGCACTCCTGGAGTCACTGACCGGTCCATCAGGCCGCGCATCTGCCAGCTGCGGCCGCTGTCTACGCGCCGCTCCCGCTGCCGTACGGCGCTGACGAGTTCGCGATCTGGATAATGCAGGCGCACCGGCTGATGCAGGCACTGAAGGAAGGTGTCCCATGACCGAAGGACTGAGCATGACCGAAAGACTGACTGGGCCGGCGGGCCTGAACAGCAGTGGCGACGGCGCAGATGATCTTGCCGGCCAAGCGGCAGCGCTCGATGCAGCCGACCCGTTGGCCGACTTCCGCGATCAGTTCATCGGCTCAGACGATCCCAAGATCATTGCGTATTTCGATGGCAACTCTCTGGGTCGTCCGCTGCGGGCTACCCGTGAGCGGATCAGCCGCTTTATCGAGGAGATCTGGGGGAGCCGACTCATCCGTGCCTGGGACGAGGGCTGGATGGACGATCCGCTACGCATCGGTGACCAGATCGGTCGCGTGGTGCTAGGTGCGGCGCCCGGTCAAACTGTGGTCGGGGACTCAACGAGCGTGATGCTCTACAAGTGGATTCGGGCCGCGCTGGCGAGCCAAGCCGGCCGAGACGAGATCATCGTCGACGTCGGCAACTTTCCGACCGACCGCTTTGTCGTCGAGGGAATCGCGGCCGAGCTGGGAATGCGCCTGAGATGGCTTGAGCCGGACCGGAGGGGCGGCGTCACGGTCGACCAAGTGACCGAAGCGACCGGGTCGCGCACCGCCCTCATCGTGCTCAGCGACGTGGCCTATCGATCCGGATATCTGGCCGACGTTGCGGCCATCACCGCGATGGCTCACGATCATGGTGCGCTCGTGCTGTGGGATGTGTGTCACTCGGCAGGAGTGATCCCGCGGCGGCTCGATGACTGGCAGGTCGACCTGGCCGTCGGCTGCACCTACAAGTACCTCAATGGCGGACCTGGCTCACCTGCCTTCGGTTACGTGCGGGCCGATCTTCAGAAGCGTCTTCGACAGCCGATCCAGGGCTGGATGGGGTCGGCCGAGCCGTTCGCGATGGCCGCGCATTACACGCCGTCTGACGGCATCCGGCGCTTTCTCAGCGGCACTCCGTCGATCATCGCGATGCTGGCCATGCAGGACATGCTGGCGCTCATCGAACAAGCAGGTCTCGAGGCCATCCGGGCCAAGTCCCTAGCGCTGACCGAATTCGCGATCCAGGTCTCCGATCGGCTGCTCGGCCCGCTGGGCGTGCAGGTCGGCTCACCCCGCGACCCGGCGGCGCGCGGGAGTCACATCACACTGGAGCATCCTGAGTTCCGCGACGCCACAGCGCGGCTCTGGGAGCTGGGTGTCATTCCCGACTTCCGGCCACCCGACGGCCTCCGGATCGGCCTTTCGCCGTTGAGCACCAGCTTTGACGAGGTGTACCGGGGACTCGTGGCCGTGCGGGAGGTGCTATGGCAACAAGTGAGTTAGCGACGCGGCCCGCAGCCGTCCTTGACGATGCGGACTCGCGCCCCGGCAGCGCGACATCACTGCTTCGGACGATTGTCGGCTGCTACCTGCGACGCCTCGGTGGCTGGATTGCCGCCGAAAGCTTGATAGAGCTGATGACCACGGTCGGGGTCAGCCAGGCACGTACCAGGACCGCCATTCTCCGGGTGCGGGGCAAGGGGCTGCTCGCCCCCGACGTACGAGAGGGACGCGTCGGCTACGCGCTACATCCCGCCGCTGTTCCGTCGCTGGCCAGGGGCGATCGGCGCATCTATGCGCCACGTCAGATGGGCACATCGGACCGCTGGTGCCTGATCTCGTACTCGATCCCCGAAAGTCAGCGCCGGCTCCGGCATCAGCTGCGCCGCCGGCTGTCGTGGATCGGCTGTGGCACAGTCACGGCCGCGCTGTGGATCTGCCCGGAGTACCTCACTGGCGAGGTCGAAGAGATCCTCAGTGATCTCGACGTACGCGCATCGGCCTCGATCTTCCTGGCCGGCGAGGCGCGGGTGGACGGTGGGCTCGGGCGGGCGGTCGGGCGATGGTGGGACCTACCAGCCATTGCCGCCCGGCATCAGGCGTTCCTGTCTGCGTACGGATCCGTGGTGGGGGAGGATTTGACGCCTCGGCAGGCGTTCGCGACCTGGATCGGGTGCTTGGACGCGTGGCGGGTCATTCCCTACGTCGACCCTCGCCTGCCCGCCGAGTGGCTGCCCGCCGATTGGCCGGGAAACCTGAGCATCCCACTCTTCGCCGATCTTCGGGAACGGCTCGATGATCTCAGCGGGCGCTATGTGCGGCAGGTGACTAGTGGCGCTGACGGCTGTGTCAATATCCCGGGATCCTGATGCGCCCTGAGCCTGTCGAAGGGCGCGCTTCGACGGGCTCAGCGCTCATGTCGGACGCCCTAGACTCCTGCGGTGCGAATCGTCTTTGGCGGCACTCCGGATGTCGCGATCCCGTCGTTGGATGCGCTGGCCGATTCCCGCCACGACCTGGTCGCCGTTGTAACGCGGCCTGATGCCCCAAGTGGCCGCGGCAAGAAGCTGACCGCCAGCCCAGTCGCGCAGCACGCCACCGAACTTGGCATTGAGGTCTTGAGGCCGCAGCGTCCCCGGGATGAGGAGTTTGTCAGTCGCCTGACTGAGATTGCGCCGGACAGCTGCCCGGTGGTCGCATACGGCGCACTGCTCCCGCAGCGGGTCCTGGACATCCCGCGGCACGGCTGGGTCAACCTGCACTTCTCGCTGCTGCCGGCTTGGCGTGGCGCGGCGCCAGTCCAGCGCGCGATCCTGGCTGGTGATCAGATAACGGGCGCGACGACCTTCCGAATTGTGCTCGAGCTCGACGCTGGGCCCATCTTCGCCATGGTGACGGAGCCGATCCGACCAAATGACACAGCGGGTGAGCTGTTGCAGCGGCTCTCGCTGAGCGGTGCTCGGCTCCTCGTCGACACGCTGGATGGGATCGAAGACGGCACCCTCACACCCACACCACAGCCAGAAACCGATGCTCAGCTGAGCTACGCCTCCAAGATCAACGTGGACGGACGGCCGCATCGATTGGACCCAACCCGCCGAAGTCCTGGAGCGGCTGATCCGCGCCTGTGCCCCAGCCCCCGGAGCCTGGACCACCTTCCAGCGGCGCACGGTTCAAGATCAACTCAGCGCGCACCTCCGGCACCGTCTTGCCGCCTGGCGCGCTGGAGATCAGCAAACGGGCCGTGTGGGTCGGCACCGCGACTCGGGCACTCGAGCTGGGCGAGGTCCAGGCCCAGGGCAAGAAACCCATGGCTGCCGCCGACTGGGCACGCGGCGTCACTTTCGAATCGGAGCCGAGACTCGGTGCTTGAGTGAGCGCTCCAGTCACCGCGCGCAATCGGCGTCGTCGTCCTGATCGGGCCCGTCGAGCTGCGTTCGACGCCCTGCGTGCGGTGAATGCCGACGGGGCTTACGCAAACTTGATCTTGCCGGCCCTGCTTCGTGAGCGTGGCCTGACCGGACGCGACGCGGCCTTTGCGACCGAGCTGCTCGCAGGTACCTGCCGCTGGCAGGGCAGCTATGACGTGATCATCGGCGCAGCGGCTGGTCGACCACTGAGTGAGTTCCAGCCGGCCGTGGTGGATCTGCTGCGCCTCGGGTCCCACCAGATCCTGTCCATGCGCGTACCAGCGCCGGCCGCTGTCGCCGCATCGGTCGATCTGGCCGCGGCCACGGTAGGGGAGCGGGTCACCGGCCTCACCAACGCCGTGCTGCGCCGAGTTGCCGAAAGGAATCTGGACGACTGGCTCAACCAGCTGTCCGAAGGACTTGACGACCACGATCGGCTCGCGCTGCGTACGGCACATCCGCGCTGGGTTGTCGACGCGTACGCCGAGCTGCTGCCGGAGCCGGAACTCGAGGAGGCACTGGCAGCCAACAATCGCAGTCCGGATATCTGCCTGGCCATCCGGCCCGGCCTCGCCGAGGTGGCAGATCTGGTACGCGCAGGGGCCCGGCCGAGTCCCTACTCGCCTTTCGGGGCACGCTGGCGCGGTGACCCAGCCCAGCTCCCGCTGGTCCGTGGCGGCCTAGCCGGAGTCCAGGACGAGGGCTCCCAGCTGGTCACCTGGGCACTCACCAAGGCGCCGGCTCCCGCCGGATGGTGGCTCGACCTGTGCGCCGGACCTGGCGGCAAGTCGGCCCTGATGACCGGTCTGGCCCGCCTGGACGGGAGTCGGGTGCTGGCATCGGATCTCGCGCCGCACCGGGCGAGCCTGGTAGCAGCAGCAGTGCGGGCATATGCCGGGCAAGGATCGGCTCCGACCATCGTGGTGGCCGACGGAAATCGACCTGCCTGGCAGGCTGGCTCGTTTATCCGGGTACTGGCCGATGTGCCGTGCTCAGGCCTCGGCGCCCTGCGCCGGCGGCCTGAATCCCGCTGGCGACGCAACCCAGCCGATGTGGAGCAGCTGCACGCGCTTGCAACTTGCACTGCTGGCATCAGGCGATCGACAGTGCCGCTGCCGGCGGAATCATCGGCTACCTGACCTGCTCACCGCACCGTCGCGAGACAAGTGACGTGCTGAGCGAGACCTCGCCGTACGCGCTGATATCGAGGTGATTCCGGCGGCGCAACTGCTGCCCGAGGTTCCCAGACGCCGGCCTTGGCCCGTACCTTCAGCTCTGGCCGCACCGACACGGCACCGATGCCATGTTCGCGGCCTACCTGCGCAAGACCCGCTGACGTGTCAGGGCACTAGAGTCAAGCCGTGGCCTTGAGAATCATGCCGAGCCTGCTTTCGGCCGACTTCGCGAACCTGCAGACGTCGATCGAATAGGTGCCGAGCTCAGACGCGCTGCATGTCGACGTCATGGACAACCACTTCGTCCCGAACCTGACCCTCGGGCTGCCTGTCGTCGAGTCCATCCGCAAGATCACCGACATGATGCTGGACATCCACTTGATGATCGAGCAACCCGACCGCTGGGCGCCGGCGTACGCCGAGGCGGGAGCGGAGTCCGTGACCTTTCACGTCGAGGCGGCCGGGGCACCGGTGCGGCTGGCCCGCGAGCTGCGTAGCCGGGGGGCGCGGGCCGCAATGGCACTCAAGCCGGCAACGCCGATCGAACCGTACGAGGACCTGCTACCGGAGCTCGACATGGTGTTGATCATGACGGTGGAGCCCGGCTTCGGCGGCCAGAGCTTTCTTGATCTCTGCCTGCCCAAGATCGCTCGGACTCGCGCGATGCTGGACAAGCTGGGTGGCGATATCTGGCTGCAGATCGACGGCGGTGTCTCGGTCGAAACCGTGGAACGGTGCGCGGCAGCCGGGGTGGACTCATTCGTTGCCGGCTCGTCGGTATTCGGCGCTGCCGATCCCGACGCGATGGTGGGCAAGCTGCGCGAGCTGGCGGCCGCCGCGACCTGACATCCGCCGACTTGTCAGAACCCAGTGGTGCTATAGCACCACTGGGTTCTGACAAGTCGGCGGACTCTAACCCTGGCGGCGGCGCAGGTAACGCTCGAACTCCGCCGCGATGGCATCGCCGCTCGCCTCTGGCAGCTCCGTTGCGTCCTGCATCTGCTCCAGCGAGGCGACGTACTCGGCGACCTCGGAGTCTTCGGCCGCCAGCTCGTCCACGCCACGCTCCCAGGCCCGGGCCAGCTCGGTCAGCTCACCAAGATCGAAGGAAGCGTCGAGCACATGCTCCAACTGGGACAGCAGCGCAAGCGTTGCCTTGGGGCACGGCGGATGCGAGACGTAGTGCGGGATTGCTGACCAGAGGGTGAGGACCTCCACGCCTCCACGCGTCAAGGTCTCGCCTAGAACGCCGATGATGCCGGTCGGACCTTCATAGGTCGCTGGTGCCAGGCCAAGCTGTTTCATCAACTCTCGGTTGGTGGTCGACACCGACACCGGGATCGGGCGGGTGTGCGGAGTGTCGGCAAGCAGCGCGCCCAGCAGGTGGACCCGAGTGACGTGCGCCGAGCTGAGCGCAGACGCGATCATGGTGCTGAACTGGCGCCACCGCAGATTGGGCTCCAGGCCTTCGACCAAGATCAAGTCACGGCCGTCCGGCAGCTGAGCGATCTTCAGCTCCGTGGTGGGCCAGCTGATCTCGCGCTCATCGTCCTCGGTGAATGCCACCTGCGGTCGGTTGACCTGAAAATCGTAGAACTCGTCTGGGTCGAGCGCGTACACCGGCTCGGCCTGGTAGGCCTCGGCGAGATGCTCGATAGCTCCGGTAGCCGCGTTCCCCGCGTCGTTCCAGCCACCGAAGGCCATCACAACCACCGGATTGACCAGATCGCGAAGATCGCGGGTGGCCGAGCTGGGGGAGTCGGGCATGGCCTTCACTGTAGCCGTCGGCTCGGCAATGCAATCTCACTCCACATCGTGGTAGGTCGCCCGAGGGGGTGGCAATGGCGATTATTCTCACGAGATGCCCGATGGCCTGAGTGCCGCCTCCTCCTCCCCGGCTGACCTACGCGCGACGCTGTCAGAACGCGTGGTGATTGCCGATGGGGCGATGGGCACCATGCTGCAGGGCTATGACCTGACGCTGGATGACTTCCAGCAGCTCGAAGGCTGCAACGAGATCCTGAACCTCACCCGCCCCGACATCGTGCGTGCGATCCACGATGCCTATTTCGAGGTCGGTGTGGATGCGGTAGAGACCAACACCTTCGGCGCAAATCTTTCCGCTCTCGGGGAGTACGGCATCGCCGACAAGATCACGGAGCTGGCTGAGGCCGGCGCGCGGATTGCACGGGAGTCCGCCGACGCGCACCGCACAGCGGATCGCTCACGGTGGGTGCTGGGTAGCGTCGGCCCCGGCACCAAGCTGCCAACCCTCGGGCACGTCTCGTACGCGCGGCTGCGTGACGCCTATCAGCAGCAGGTCGAAGGCTTGATTACTGGCGGAGTAGACGCGGTGCTGATCGAGACGTCACAGGATCTGCTGCAGACGAAGGCGGCCACGCTCGGTGCCAAAAGGGCTCTGGCCTACTCGGGCCGCGATCTCCCGGTGATCGTGCATGTGACAGTCGAGACCACGGGCACGATGTTGCTCGGCTCAGAGATCGCTGCCGCCCTCACTGCCCTGGAACCGCTCGGCATCGATCTCATTGGTCTGAACTGTGCGACCGGCCCGGCAGAGATGAGTGAACACCTGCGCCACCTTTCCCGGCATGCCCAGATAGGCGTGAGTTGCATGCCGAATGCCGGCCTGCCGCAGTTGACCGCCGACGGAGCGATGTACCCCCTGCAGCCGGTCGAGCTGGCTGATGCCCTGGAACAATTTGTCGGCGAGTTCGGGCTCGGCCTGGTGGGCGGCTGCTGTGGCACTGGACCGGAGCATCTGCGGCAAGTTGTCATGCGCCTGGAAGGCAAGCCAGTTGGCGTCCGCTCACCAAGCCACGTCCCAGCAGCGTCCTCCTTGTACGCCGAGGTGCCGTTCCGCCAGGACATCAGCTATCTGTCGATCGGAGAACGGACCAACGCCAACGGGTCGAAAGCCTTCCGTGAGGCGCTGTTGGCCGAGCGCTGGGACGATTGCGTGGACATCGCGCGGTCCCAGATCAGGGACGGCGCCCACATGCTGGATCTCAATATCGACTACGTCGGCCGGGACGGTGTCGCCGACATGCGAGAGCTGACCTATCGGCTGGCGACGGCGTCGACCCTGCCCATCGTGCTTGACTCCACCGAACCTGCGGTGCTGCAAGCGGGCCTGGAACGTCTTGGCGGACGCGCTGTGATCAACTCTGCCAACTATGAGGACGGGGACGGGCCCGAGTCCCGCTTCTGCCGGGTCATGGAGCTCGTCGCCGAACATGGCGCGGCGGTGATCGTGTTGACCATCGACGAGGAAGGCCAAGCGCGTACGGCGGAGTGGAAGGTGCGCGTCGCGCAGCGCGCGATCTCCGACATCACTGAGAACTGGGGATTGCGCCAAAGCGACATCATCCTCGACTGTCTCACCTTCCCCATCGCCACGGGACAGGAGGAAACCCGCCGCGACGGAATCGAGACTATCGAGGCCATCCGCGAGGTCAAGCGGCTCTTTCCCGATGTGCAGACCACGCTGGGTCTTTCCAACGTCTCCTTCGGTCTCAATCCGGCCGCTCGTGTCGTGCTCAACTCGGTCTTTCTCAACGAGTGCATCGAGGCCGGCCTGGACTCCGCGATCGTGCACGCCGCCAAGATCATCCCCATGGCCCGGATCCCTGACGAGCAACGAGAAGTGGCGCTCGACATGGTGTACGACCGGCGGCGACCGGCCACCGACACCGAGCCCGCGTACGACCCACTGCAACGCTTCCTGGAGCTCTTCGAAGGGGTGACGACCGCCGACACCAAGGCCGAACGTGCCGCGGAGCTGCTCAAGCTCCCCCTCAGCGAACGGCTGCAGCGCCGCATCATCGACGGCGAGGGCAAGGGCCTTTCGGATGATCTTGAGGCCGCGCTCACTGAGGGCAAATCGGCGATGGAGATCATCAACACCGACCTGCTGGCCGGCATGCGGGTGGTGGGTGAGCTCTTTGGGTCGGGTCAGATGCAGCTGCCGTTCGTACTGCAATCGGCAGAGGTGATGAAAACCGCGGTCGCCTACCTCGAGCCGCATTTGGAGAAGACCGATGCCCGCGGCAAGGGCACCATCGTGCTAGCGACCGTGAAGGGCGACGTGCACGACATCGGCAAGAACCTGGTCGACATCATTCTCACCAACAACGGCTACACCGTGGTGAATCTGGGGATCAAGCAGCCGATCAGCGCGATCATCGACGCAGCGCAGGAGCAAGACGCTGATGCGATCGGGATGTCGGGGCTGCTGGTGAAGTCCACGGTTGTCATGAAGGAGAACCTGGAGGAGCTCAACCGGCGTGGGATTGCGACGGCCTACCCGGTATTCCTCGGCGGAGCCGCCCTCACCCGGGCCTACGTCGAGCAAGATCTCCGAGAGATCTTTGCTGGCGAGGTGCGTTACGCCCGAGATGCCTTCGAGGGGCTCCGGCTGATGGACGCACTGATGGCGGTCAAGCGCGGCGAGGAGGGTGCTGCGCTGCCAGCGCCGCGGGAGCGACGGGTCAAGGCCCGCGGGACGACCCTCGTCGAGGAGCGGGTTGCCACCGAGGTGGCCCGGCGTTCCGACGTCGCGGTCGACATCGACGTACCGACTCCGCCGTTCTGGGGCGACCGGATCGTCAAAGGCATCTCCCTGGCCGACGTCGCGGCCTACCTCGATGAGCGGGCCACCTTCATGGGCCAATGGGGTCTGAAGGGACCCGGAACGGCGTGTCGTATGAGGAGCTCGTCGAAACCGAAGGCCGGCCCCGGCTGCGCGCCTGGTTGGACCGGATCCAGACAGACGGGATCGCGGAGTTCGCCGTGGTCTACGGGTACTGGCCCTGCTACAGCGAGGGCAACGACCTTGTCGTGCTCCATCGTGGAGGAGATGCCTCCGATCCAGCCGCAGAGCTGCAGCGCTACACCTTCCCCCGCCAGACCCGCGGGCGTTTCCTCTGCCTGGCCGACTTCTTCCGCGATCGTCAGTTGGCGGCTGACAAGGGTCCCGATGTCGTCGCATTCCACCTGGTGACCATGGGTGCGCAGGTGTCGAAAGTGACCGCGAGCCTGTTCGAGCAGAACGCGTACCGGGATTATCTCGAGCTGCACGGGCTCAGCGTCCAACTGACCGAGGCTCTCGCCGAGATGTGGCATGCCCGGATCCGGGCGGACCTTGGCTTCGTCAGCGACGACGGGCCGATGGAGGAGATGATCCGCGACCAGGCCTACCGTGGCTCGCGGTACTCCTTCGGTTACCCTGCATGTCCCGAGCTGGGCGACCGTCGCAAGTTGGTGGCGCTGCTCCATCCGGAGCGGATCGGCGTTGAGCTCTCTGAGGAATTGCAGCTGCATCCTGAGCAGTCAACAGATGCGATGATCGTGCACCATCCGGAGGCGAAGTACTTCAACGCGCGATGAACCCTGCGGGCCTTGATGAACGGGTTCGCGCATGCCCCGCGCAGTGAGGAAGAATGGCCGGGCCATGAGCGACACGACAACCTCTACGCTGGCCGCTGCACTGTGGGACTTCGACGGCACGCTGGCCGACACCGAGCCGCTCTGGATTGCTGCCGAATATGAACTGATCGGCCAGCTCGGCGGCACCTGGTCAGACGAACACGCCGAGCAGCTGGTGGGCAACTCGCTGCTGGACTCTGGTTCCTACATTTTGAACGCGATTGGGCGAGTTGATCTCAGCCCGGCGTGGGTTGTGGAGCAGCTGCTCACGACCGTGGTCAACCACGTCCGACGGCACCCGATCGTCTGGCGCCCCGGGGCGATCGAACTGCTCGGCTCTTTCGCCGCAGCGGGTGTTCCGTGCGCGCTGGTTTCGGCGTCATACCGGGTGCTGCTGGACGTGGCATTGAGTCAACTGCCCGAGGGAACCTTCCAAGTGTCGGTGGCTGGAGATGAGGTGAGCCGAGGCAAGCCACATCCGGAGCCGTACGAGAAGGCGTGTACGGCGCTCGGGGTCGCCGCTCGGCATTGCGTGGTCATCGAAGACTCCGAGACGGGCTGCCGCGCCGGGAACGCTGCCGGAGCGTTGGTGGTCGCCGTGCCCAACCGCGTGGAGATCCCGCATGGCTCCGCGCCGGCTCCACGTACCCTCCCTCGCTGGCCTGGACGCGGCTGCCGTGGCGAAAATGCTGGAGCAGTTCAATGCGGATTGATCCCTCTGCGAGCGTCGGTAGGCGCCGATTCCCGGGGCGCCGCGCGAGCAGAGGAAAAAGGGTGCGCGCTGGCTGCTGGCGGGAGTCGCCCTGCTGTTACTGCTGAGCGCGTGCCGAACACCCGGAGAGCAGCCGGTGCCGACGCCCAGGCCGAGCCCGACGCCGAGACCGTTCACAGTGATGTCCACCGATCAGATCCGAGTCACCGATCCTGCTGCCATCACAGACGCCGCCTCGACCGTGCTCTCGCTCAACGTATTCCAGCGGCTGATGACGGCCGAGCCCGGAGGTTCGGTTCTGAAGCCGGACGCGGCGCGGGACTGCCTGTTTACCTCAACGACGACCTACACCTGCACCCTGAACGATGATCTGGCGTTTCACAATGGGCATCCGTTGACCTCCAGCGATGTGAAGTTCAGCATCGAGCGGGCGGCACGGCTCAACGTACCGGGCTCCTCGGCGGTGGCGCTGTCCTCCCTTCGTAGGATCCAGACGCCGGACCAGAAGACGGTGCGATTCGTCTTGAGCGGGCCTGACACCCAGTTTGGTTGGGCGTTGGCCGCGCCGGCTGCCTCGATTGTCGATGAGGAGGTCTACGACGCAGATCGGGTGCGGGACCTGAAGGATCCCATCGTCGGGTCGGGCCCCTTCGTGGTCACCAAGTACACCGGAAACCAGCTGCAAGTCAGCCGGTACGAGGACTACGTCGGGCGTAACCCGGCCCGGCTTCCTGCTCTTGTCTACCGCAGCGTGGCCGACACGCCGACGCTCGAGGACGCCATGGCTAAGGGCACCGTCGACGTGGTCTGGAGGGGTCTCGATGCACCAGCAGTCACCCGATTCAGCCAGCAAGTGGATCAGAGCCCCAACAACGAGACCATCAATGGCTTCACGCAGAACGTGCTCGGCGGCGCGCGGGTGCTGCAACTCGAATGGTCACCGACGTCGCGGATGCGGTCGAACAAAGGGTTGCGGCAGGCAATAGCGGTTGCCTTGCAAGGCGACCGTACGTCCGATTCCATCGTGCCGACAGGTGTGGTTGGGCACACCTCCGCATTTCCCCTTGGCGGGAGGGCCAAGCCGAAAGTGAGCTGGAAGAGCCGTATCAACCTCACGCTCGGCTACGACGCCTCCATGCCCAACGGCAAGGACATTGCGACCCAGATCCGCATTCGGTTGGAGGACACAGGTGGGTTGAGCGTGCAGCTCAAGCCAGGAGCGACGGATGCGGACCTGACCCTTGTCGACCGTAAAGCCTGGACGGCAACAGCGCTGGCATGGATGCAGCCATATCTCGATGCGCCGTTGCCGACCGCCGCATCGACAGTCGAGACCATCGAAAGCGAGTTTCGGGCTACCACCGATGACGGCAATGCGCTTCGGCTGCTGGCAGCGCTGCAGCAGCAGGCGGCCGTGGATCTGATCGTGCTGCCGGTCAGCCAGTCCGACGAGCATGTCTACCTACGGCGCGGTGTGGAGATGAGCGACTCTTACGGCCCTGGCATGCAGCTTGGGTTCTTCGGTATCAGCAATGGCTGAACAGCTCCAGTTGTCCGGCGTCCGGCTCGGACCGCTACTGGCAGGGGAGCGGATTACCCTGATCGATCCCAAAGGGCGCCGCCATTCAGTCGTGCTCACTGTGGGTGGCCAGTTCCATACCGCGAAGGGTGCCGTCAGCCACGACGATCTCATCTCCCGCCCCGAGGGGATTGTGGTGGGCACGACAGGCGGCACGCAGTTCTTGGCCATGAGGCCGCTGCTCAACGAGTTCACCGTGAGCATGCCGCGCGGCGCGGCAGTGGTCTATCCCAAGGACGCCGCACAAATCCTGATGGGCGCCGACATCTTTCCCGGCGCCCGGGTCCTGGAGGCGGGCGCTGGATCCGGCGCTCTAACCTGCAGTCTGCTGCGGGCCATCGGTCCAGGCGGGCGTTTGATCTCCTATGAGCGTCGTGAGGACTTCGCAGCGATCGCTCGGCGCAACGTCGAGAACTTCTTCGGGGCGAGTCCACCTAGTTGGGACCTGCGAATTGCTGAGGTGCCCGAGTCGCTGACCGGAGAACCCCTGGACCGCGTGGTGCTTGACATGCTCGCCCCCTGGGAGTGTGTGGCAGCGCTGGCCGAGTTGCTCGTTCCGGGCGGGGTGTTCTGCGCCTACGTCGCGACCACAACCCAGCTCGCCGAGACGGTCGAGACGCTGCGCGTCCACAGCGGCTTCACCGAGCCCGTGGCCACCGAGTCACTGGTCCGCGCCTGGCACGTCGAGGGGCTGGCCGTACGACCGCGGCACGATATGGTGGGCCACACCGGATTTGTGATCACGGCACGGCGACTGGCTCCAGGCTTCACAGCACCGTTACGCAAACGTCGCCCAGCACCCGGCGCGTACGGGAACGATTACAAGGGACCGCGCAGGCAGCCCGGGTAGGGTCTTGGCAGGAGGTGTGTCATGACCGGACCTATCCACGATCGCGTTCCGTACGAGGACCGCGAATCTTTGATAGCCCAGATCGGTGCGCTCAGAGACGAGCTCGATCGGCTCCGAGAACGGGTCACGTCACATCCGCACGAGATCGCGATGCTGGAACGACGGCTAGCCGATGCCCGCTCTGATGCCCGGACCACCGCCGCAAACAACGAGCGCCTCGCAGCCACACTGCGTGAGGCGCGGGACCAGATCGTGTCCTTGAAGAATGAAGTGGACCGCCTCGCGCAACCACCCGCCAGCTTCGCAGTCTTCCTCGCGGCGCGTGAGGAGCAGACCGCGGACATCTTTACCGCTGGTCGCAAGATGCGAGTCAGTGTAAGCCCGGATGTTGATCTTGAGTCGCTCTCGCCCGGCAAGGAGGTGATGGTCAACGAGGCGATGAACGTGGTGAAGGTCCTCGACTTCGACGAGGTCGGCGAGGTCGTGCTACTCAAGGAGATGCTTGAGGGCGACGACCGGGCGTTGGTGATCGGACATGGCGATGAGGAAAGCGTGGTCCGACTCGCGTATCGGCTTCGTGATCAACATCTGCGCTCCGGGGACTCACTGCTGATCGACCGTCGGGTGCATTTCGCGTACGAGCGGATCCCGAAGCTCGATGTCGAGGAGCTGGTGCTGGAGGAGGTACCCGACATCGACTACACGGTGATCGGCGGCCTCGGCAATCAGATCGAGGCGATCCGAGATGCGGTTGAACTGCCATTCCTGCACAAGGAACTCTTCGACGAGCACGAACTCAAGGCACCAAAGGGCATCTTGCTCTACGGACCGCCGGGCTGCGGCAAGACGTTGATCGCCAAGGCTGTCGCGAACTCGCTGGCCAAGAAGGTCAGCGAGCGGACCGGTGAGGAAGGGCGCAGCTTCTTCCTCAACATCAAGGGCCCTGAGCTGCTGAACAAGTACGTCGGTGAAACGGAACGGCACATCCGGCTGGTCTTTCAGCGTGCCCGAGACAAGGCGACCGACGGGATGCCGGTGATCGTTTTCTTCGACGAGATGGACTCGTTGTTCCGGACCCGCGGCTCTGGGGTGTCTTCAGACGTGGAGAACACGATTGTGCCGCAGCTGCTGAGTGAGATCGACGGTGTCGAGGGCCTGGACAACGTGATCATCATCGGAGCCTCGAACCGCGAGGACATGATCGATCCGGCTATCCTGCGACCCGGCCGCCTGGACGTGAAGATCAAGATCGAGCGGCCGGACGCGGAGGCGGCACGGGAGATCTTCAGCAAGTACCTGACGCCGACCCTGCCGCTGCACCCGGAGGATCTCGCGGAATTCGATCATGACCCGCAGATCTGCGTGCAAGCCATGATCGACCGCACAGTTGGCCGGATGTATGAGGAGTCAGAGGAGAACCAGTTCCTTGAGGTCACCTACGCCGGCGGCGAC
>CAVUTQ010000003.1:0-112480 GCA_963744455.1 uncultured Actinomycetota bacterium
GCTCAGACAAACAGTTGGCGCACTCATCCAGGCAGGCTTCACCGTCCTGGATGCCGGATCGAGCCACGGCTCGATCGCGTGCCAGCGCCAGTAAGGGATGAGGGAGCTGTCCGGGGAACAGCGAACCGAACGCGACGTGGGATCCAGACGCCAGCGCTGGAGACGAGTCTCAGGCCGGAACGGCCTGGCTTAGATATGTCTTCGCAGCCTTGGGCATCGCTGCCCTGGGCCTCGTGGTTGCAGCGTCGGTAGGCCTGACCACGGAAGCGCAGACCGCGGAAGGTGATCTGTCAGCTCTGCCCGAGACCTCCTCGGGGATCGTGGTAGCTCCAGAGAAGAAGCAGCCGACCAGCAAGTCGGGGGCGCTGGCCGCGTTCGCCAGGCGGGAAACGTCCGCGACCAATCGCCCTACCAGGAGTGCCGACCTCCAGGCCGCCATCGTGAAAGAGCAGGCCGCTCAACGTGATGAGCTGCTGGCCAAGGCAGCAGATGAGGTGAGCCGAGCAGCGGAAGCGGCCAGCGGTGACGCGCGGCAAAAGGAACTCACGGTTGTGGGCCGGGCGAGTCGCGAAGCGGGAGCCCGAATCGCTGCTGAGAACTTGCGTCGGGCAATCGCTGCTCGAGTGGCGGCGGCGAACCGGCGGCAGGCCGCCGAGAGTGCGCCGGATGGTCATGAGGTCCCGGCAGACAAGGGAAACGCTGATAGCGGGTCGGCCAGCAACGACGGTTCTGGAGGCGGTGGCGGCACTGGAGGGGGTGGCGGAGGAAACGGCGGTGTTTCGCCTGTACCGGGAGCCGTCATCGGTGCCCACTTCGGCGAGTACGGCAGCTGGTCGCGCTATCACACCGGCATTGATTTCCGCGCCGCACACGGGACACCGATTCGCGCCGTGAAGTCAGGGGTCGTGCTCTACGCGGGCAACTCCGGTGACTGGGCCGGCAACCATGTCGCCATCAAGCATGGCGATGGCATGACCACCATGTCCTCGCACATGTCCTCCATGGCCGTAAGGGCTGGCCAGACCGTGCAGGCCGGGCAGATCATCGGTCGCGTCGGCCAGACCGGCCGGGCCTTCGGCGCTCACCTGCACTTCGAGCTTTACCCTGCGGGGGTCAAGTACGGCGACGTGTACAAGGCGATCAATCCGCAACCATGGCTCAAGGCCAGTGGAGTGACCACGCACTGATCATTTGTGTGGAGCTGCTCGCCCGCAGCAGGAGCGACTCGCGAGATCTGCATCACATTCCGAAAAACACGCCCGCAACTTGGCCAGATCAGCTTGCACCGCGTTATGCATCCGTTATTGTTTTCGACAGCGTCCACCGTTTGAAGTCAAAACGCGGGCCTCCAGCAGCAGATGAAGCGACTTGTACTGCGGCAGAGGCAGGACTCGGGGAACCTGTCGTCGTACGAGGAGATTTGGAGTGCCCAGCTCGTCGTCGGAGCGTACGTTTGCGCGTCGCGCCTTGATCGAGGACATCAGTACAGACAGGAAAAGCTGGCTGCGCCAGGGAGTGGCAGCGCTGGCGGTGTCGGTTCTGGGACTTGGCGTCGCCGGATCAGTGGCCCTGACGGGTGCAGCACAGCACACCACCTCGACAGCAACGGTCGCAACGATTGGCCTTTCCGAGGCAACGAGTCGCGGGGCCGAGCGGAACCGCCTCGACCCAGCGAGAATCAAGAGCCTCGCTGCCCAGCGGGCGGAGGAGCTCAGCAAGATCGATGCGGAGGTATCTGAAGCCTCCATGGACAAGTCGGCGAGAGCGCGCGAGAAGGCCCTCGAGGCTCTCACTCAGGCGACGCGGCGTCAAGCAATACTGCTCAAACGCGGGCAGGCCAGCAACACCGGAGCGCAACCGGACGCTAACGCGGGGTCCAGTGGCAGGGGCTGCCTACCAATCACCAGCGGCTACCGGATTGCTGCCGGCTTCGGCCAGGTCGGCCCGTGGTCGCGCTACCACACCGGCTTGGACTTCTCCTCTCCCGTCGGTACCCAATTGCACGCTGCGGCCAGCGGGGTCGTCACCAATGCCGGGATTGGGTCTGCCAGCGGCTGGGCCGGCAACTATGTCGCAATCAAGCACGCGAATGGCACCCACACGCTGATGGCTCACATGTCGACCGTCTCAGTCAGCGTGGGCCAGACTGTGTCGGCGTGCCAGATCGTCGGCGCCGTCGGCATGACCGGAAGGACCTTCGGCGCCCACGTCCACTTCGAGGTCTACCCGGCTGGCGTGGACCCGGGCGACATCTACAGCGCAATCAACCCACGTCCGTGGCTCAACGCGCACGGAGTCAACCCGTAGTCCCTACTAATTCAGGAGCTGCTCGCGCATCGCGCGCATGGTTCCGCCTACTTCGTCGTCGCTCGCAGAGAAAAAGCGTGTCTGCTCCCTTCTCCTCAGCACGGCGGGCGCGCGATTTCCGACGCTCGCAGCCCTGCTAGAGCTTCTCAAGCGGTGCATACCGCAAGGCCAGCCGCTTGAGTCCTGAGGACCCAAAGTCCACATCAGCCATGGCCTTGTCGCCTTCGCCGGAGGTTGCGACAACCGTGCCCATGCCGAACGTCGTGTGCAGCACTCTGTCTCCGGCAACCAGCGATGGGATCTCGCGGACGGTCGGTTTCGCGCCGTAGCCGACAGCATTCCGCCAGGTCTGGGTGGCTGTGGCGGAAGTATTCCGCCAGCTTGTAACCGCAGCTTCGGTACGCCGCCAGTCGAGGAGTTGGCTCGGCACCTCGTTGAGGAACCGGCTTGGCGGATTGTGCTGAGGTGAGCCCCAGGACGATCTCGCGATAGCTCGTGAAATGTAGAGGCGCTTGCGGGCGCGCGTGATGCCGACGTACGCGAGCCGCCGTTCCTCCGCCAGCTCGTTGCCGGTGCGCTCCGCGATCGCTCGCTGATGAGGGAAAACCCCGTCTTCACAACCTGTGAGAAAAACCGTGTCGAACTCCAGGCCCTTCGCAGTGTGCAGGGTCATCAAGGTGACAACGCCAGCGTCAGCCTCGTCCGGAGCATGCGGTATCTGGTCGGAGTCCGCGACAAGCGCGACTCGCTCGAGAAAGGCACCCAGCGACGCATCCGGCTCCGCGGCCCCTGCGGCCAGGTCGGCCTCTGGGTCGAGTGCGGCCGCCAGGTCACCTTCCGGCGGCAGGTCGGAATCACCGGGAAGCCCGAACTCGTCCAACTCCTCTTCCGGCAGTGTCAGGGTTGCGACACCGGTGACGAATTCACGGGCGACCGTGATCAGCTCTCTCAGGTTCTCCAGTCGCGTCTCGTCCTGGGGATCGGTCGAGTTGTGCAGATCCGCCAGGTATCCCGACCGGTCCAGCACGCTGGTCAAGATGGCGTCGGCCGGCATTCCCGCAGCCACCAGTGCTTCGTGGTCGTCAAGGAACTTGGCGAAGGCCTTGAGCTGATTCACTGAGCGGGACGCCAGACCCGGTATCTCGTCGACGCGGCGAAGTGCATCCCCGAAGCTGATGCCCTCCCGAGTCGCCAGATCGGCCACTGCGGCTTCCGCCCGATCACCGATACCCCGCTTGGGCACGTTCAGGATACGGCGGAGCGAGACGTCGTCAGCTCTGTTGGCGATGGCGCGTAGGTAGGCGATGGCGTCGCGCACCTCGCGCCGCTCGTAGAACCGCACGCCACCGACCACCTTGTACGGCAGGCCGGCCCGGATGAATGCTTCCTCGAAGGCTCGGGATTGAGCGTTGGTTCGGTAGAACACCGCCGCATCGCCGTACCGGTGCCCGGCCTCCTCATTGAGCCGTTTGATCTCACCGGCGACGAACTGCGCCTCGTCGTGCTCGGTGTCAGCGACGTAGCCGATGAGCTGCTCACCGTCGCCGGCGGTGGACCACAGGTTCTTCGGTTTCCTGTTCTCGTTGCGCGTGATGACGGCGTTGGCAGCACTCAGGATGGTCTGCGTCGAGCGGTAGTTCTGCTCGAGCATGATCACTCTCGCCCCAGGAAAGTCGGACTCGAAGTCGTTGATGTTGCGGATGGTCGCACCGCGGAAGGCATAGATCGACTGATCCGAGTCACCTACCACCATGAGCTCCGGCGGCGCGATGGCCACGGCCTCTGGATCGGGTTGGGGATCTGGGGCACAGAGCTCTCTGATCAAGACGTACTGAGCATGGTCAGTGTCTTGGTACTCATCAACCAGCACATGGCGGAAGCGTCGGCGATATTGCTCGCGAAGCTCGGGAAATGCCTGAAGCAGGTGCACTGTCGTCATGATCAGGTCGTCGAAGTCCAGCGCGTTGGCCGCAATCAGCCGCCGCTGGTATTCCCGATACGCCCCGGCGTAGCTCTCCTCCATGGGCGAGCGGGCTCGGGAGGCTGCGGACTCATGATCGACGAGCTCGTTCTTGCAAGCCGACACCCAGTTCATGATCGCGCGTACCGGGAAGCGCTTCGGATCAAGATCAAGATCGTGAGATACCAGCTGCATCAGCCGCTTGGAGTCCGCATCGTCGTAGATCGAGAACGTCCGCGCGATGTTGAACCGGCTGATTTCCGACCGCAGGATCCGAACGCACGCGGAGTGGAACGTGGAGACCCACATCAGCTTGGCCCGATTACCCACCAGGTCCATCACCCGGCCCCGCATCTCGGCCGCTGCCTTGTTGGTGAAGGTAATGGCGAGGATCGAGGCCGGGTGTACCCGGCGCTGACTCACCAGATAGCAGATCCGCCGGGTCAGCACTCGCGTCTTGCCCGAACCGGCGCCGGCGACCACAAGGACCGGACCGCCCTCATGCAGCACCGCCTCCCGCTGCGGTGGATTCAGTCCTTCCAGCAGCTGTTCAGCGGTCAGTCGGGCGGGCCTGGCCTGCGTCGTACTCGTCATAACGCTGCCCACCTTAGTGGCGTGCAACGACACGCATTGCAGGCTGAGCTTGTCGAAGCCCGCCAGGTGCCCTTCGACAAGCTCAGGGCACATCACAGCCCAGGCTCAGCGTAAATTGGTCGCTATGCGGCTGCCTACGATCTCCCTCGGCACGCTGCTCAAGCGCATCGTGCTGGCTGTGGCCGCAGTGCAGGGCGCCACTTTACTCGCCCTGGTGGTGGTCGACCATCGGCGGAAAAGGCTCCGTAGGCCTGCCACCTTCCCGCGCCTTCCGCCCGGCTCGGTCACGGTGGGCGGCTCGGAGGTCACTGTCTACACCTACGGTGAAGACCTTTACCGCGACATGCTGAATGCCATCAGCCAAGCGAAGTCGCGGATCTTCTTCGAGAGCTTTATCTGGAAGGGTGACGCTGTTGGTCAAGCGTTCAAGGACGCGTTGATCGAGGCAGCCAATCGCGGGGTCAAGGTCTATGTCGTCTTCGATGAGTTCGCCAACCTGGTGGTCCCACGCTCTTTTTTCGTCTTCCCCAAGAACATCGCGGTACGCCGCCATCCGCTGATCGCATCCGGTTTTCGCTTCCCACGCAACACCGGCCGTGACCACCGCAAGCTGCTGGTGGTCGACGACCTCGTCGCGTTCCTCGGCGGCTACAACATCGGGAGCCTGTACGCGACGGACTGGCGTGATACCCACGCCCGTCTCACCGGCGACATCGTGTGGGACGTGCAGAACGCCTTCATTGACTTCTGGAATCTCTGGTCTGGGCGGTCCCGAGCCGCATTGCCCGATTTCGGCAGCGCGACCTGGCAGCCAGACATTCGGATCCACCGGAACATGCCACGCAACATGGTCTATCCGATTCGCGGTATGTATCTGAATGCCATCGACCGGGCGTCCCACCACATTTACCTGACACACGCCTACTTCATCCCCGACGAGGACATCCTGACCGCCCTCCTCCGGGCGGCACGTCGGGGTGTTGACGTACGGATCATCATTCCCGCGGAGTCCAACCACATCGTGGCCGACTGGCTGTCCCGCGGCTTCTACAGCCAGCTACTCCGCAACGGCGTACGGCTGTTCTTGTATCAAGGCGCCATGGTGCACGCCAAGACCGCCACAATCGACAGCCAATGGTCGACGATCGGCACGGCAAACATCGACCGGATCAGCCTGCTGGGCAACTACGAGATCAACATGGAGGTCCTCAATCCCGCAGTGGCACGGCAGATGGAAGAGATCTTCGAGATCGACTCCTCAAACACCATCGAGCTGACCCTGGACGATTGGCAGCGCCGGCACGCCATGGTGAAGTTCTCCGAGACCGTCCTGACGCCGCTGCGCCCCCTCCTCTGAGCCCCGGAGTCACTCACCGAGGCCTGGTCCAAGCCGAAAGCCCTCGAATAACTGACACTCGTTTCGCGACACGCCGTGCGCATGCCTGCTGAGCGTTACTGGCGTCAGTTTCTGAGGGATCGGCTTGAAGTCGTCAGCGGCCCAACCACATCAGACGCGGAACGCTACTTGACCGCGCGGCGCGGTCTCGCACCAGCCGGCGTGTGTCCTCCGTGGCCCGTGCCCTCGAAGGTGAGCTTGCCGATGGCCGCACCCGCAACATAGACCAGAAGTATCAGCGCTGGCCACAGCACCCCGCCCAGCCCGGTAATCGCACAGATGAACAGCGCGACGAGGCCCAATGCGGAACCAATCAAGTTAGGCGCAGATCCCAGGTAGTCGAGGACGCGCGCGCGTCTACTGATAGGCACGGATCTCCTTGAATGCTCCTGCCAGCCCATTGCCCCGGACGACGAAGAGCTTGCCTCCAGTGAGTTCGGACACCGCGGTCAAAGCGCCAGCCGATGAATTCACTAAACCGGCCGAGTCTTGTAGACACAAGAACATAGGAAAGGGACGCATCATGAGCATGATCATGACGGCAGCCAGCATGTCGCTGGACGGGTTCATCTCAGGGCCCAGCGAAACCGGGTTCGAGCACCTGTTCGCTTGGTTCGAAAGCGGCGAGGTGGATGTACCCACCGCCGACCCGAACATGACTTTCCGCATGACTGAGACCGGTGCCACCCATTTCCAGGGGATGATGAACAAGACCGGCGCGATCATTGTCGGCCGGAAACTCTTTGACTTGACCCAGGGTTGGGGTGGGCAGCATCCGCTCGGCTGCCCGGTCGTGGTGCTGACGCACCGCCCGCCGGCCGACTGGCCGCACGAGCAGTTCCACTTCGTCAGCACTGGCATCGAAGACGCCGTCAAGAACGCCATCGAGTTGGCCGACGGCAAGCTCGTAGGGGTCAACGGTGGCGAAGTGGCCAGCCAATGCCTGGCATCTGGCCTGCTCGAGGAAGTGTGGATCGATCTGGTCCCGGTCCTGCTCGGTGGTGGAACACGGTTGTTCCCCGACGTGCCAGGTGCGCCAGCGCTTCTGGAGCTGGTATCGGTGCTGGAGGACGACGGGGTGACACACCTCCGCTACCGCGTCCGGCGTGACGGCTGAAAAGTCACTGGTCAGGCATCGCATCATCGCCAGGGAGCATCTTTCTGCGTCTATTGCTTCGACTGCTCCTCGAGCCGCGCTCGGATGATCTCCTCCACAAGCGCTTTCGGGAGCGGGCGGTCCGGGCTGAAGTGGATGGTTGCTCCGGAAACCCGGTGCGTCTTGGTGATCTTGTCCTTCATGGCCTTGGCGAGCGGTGGGCTCATGGTGAAGAACGACAAGTGGTTCTCCTGCGCAGCGAAACCGACCAGGTCGTACCGTACCGCGAAGATCACCGCCCCTCCGTACGAGATCCGCTCCTGCACATCCGGCACAGACCTCTGGATGAGTTGCCGCAATCCTTCGAGCGTTTCCCGCTCCTGCTCCGGCAGCTCCGCCAGGTAGCTGTCTACCGCTTCTGGGTCGTGCTTACTTCGCGGCATCGGTTTGGCTACCTCCGCTCAATGTTCTTGATCAACGAGCTGGTCAGGCGTTGGCTGATTCAATGGCTACTTCGGTGCTGGGCACAGCTGCCCTGCGCTTGCCACGCAGCGCGGCGACATAAAGGCCAGCTGCTGTCACCAGCAGGATCGCGATGTAGACCGGGATCCTGGCGGAATCGGAGACATCGAAGACGCTGAAGAGCGTACGAGTATTGGTCAGCAGGATCATGCCACCGACGGCCACACCGAGCAGGTACGCAGGCGCGATCTTGACGAGATAGGCAGCAAGCGGCGCGGCGATCAGTCCACCGGCCAGCAAAGCAAGCGCAAAACCCCAGTGAATTCCGGACGCGCCGATGGCGATGAGAAAGCCGAGGCTGGCGGCGGCACTCACAGCGAACTCGGCCGTATCGACTGAGCCGACCACCTTCCGCGGCTCCAGTCGGCCGCCGCTGAGCAGCGCGGGAGTTGCGACCGCACCCCAGCCGCCGCCACCAGTGGCATCGATGAAGCCAGCGAACAGGCCGAGCGGAGCCAGAAACCTGACAGTGAGCCGCTTCTTCAGTTGCGGCCTGATGCCGACAACGAAGCGGACGAGGATGTAGATGCCCAGCATGGCCAAGATGATCGACATGATCGGCTTCGCCCAGGTGGTGGACAGGGCGGCCAGAACTGTCGCGCCGAGAAACGCGCCGACAGCACCGGGCCCGGCGATCCTGGCCACAACCGGCCAATCGACATTTCGCAAGTCGCCAATGCGATACGCCCGAGGCGAGATTGGTCCCCAGCTCGCTGAAGTGCACCGAAGCTGACGCGGCAAGCGGCGTCAGACCTACGAGAACCAGCAGGGACGACGACGTCGCGCCGTAACCCATGCCGAGACTGCCGTCAACCAACTGGGCCAGCAGGCCCACAACGGCGAGAACAATGAGCTTTCGCACTGCAGCATCCTATGGAGACTTTGGCTACATAGTCGGTAGGGATTAGGGAGAAACTCTATCCGGCCGCAGACGACCGCCGAGGGCAAGTCTCGAATTCCGGACGATCGGCCTGGGATGGGGCCGATCAGCTCCAGGCAGAAGGATTGGCGACGAGTGCAGCCACTGGCTTCGGCATTTCGCCAGAAACCACATGCGCCAGCGTGACGCCCTCCAGAATCGCCCGCTCCGAGGCCCGCAAGGCGATCCAGACCTCCTGCAGAGCAGCAGCCGAGCCGACGTAGGCCAAGTTCTCCGGCCGACTGCCGCGTACGTTGGCCAGCTCGCCGTCAAGTGCCCGGATCACGTCGGCGATGCTGATCGTGCCGGCTGGCCTCGCCAAGCGATACCCGCCATCGGGCCCGCGCTGGCTTCGGAGCAGTCCGGTACGCCGCAGCTCACCGAGGATGCTTTCCAGGTATTTATTGGGCAGGCGCTGGGCCTCGGAGAGCTGCTCGACGGTACGCGGCGCGTCGGCCGCGGCCAGCTCCGACATCGCACGAAGCGCGTAGTCCACTCGTGCCGAAAGCCTCATCCGAGCCGACCTCTTTTGGCACCACAATGTTCGGTCACGACTTCACCTCACGACCGACCTTACTGCCACAGCACAGCGACTACGGCGTTCGTCAGCGTGAGGCCGCCGATCAGCCCCCAGAGTCCTCGTGGGATCGAGGCGAACTTCCGGTTCTTGAGCACCAGCAGCACGATCAACGCGGTCACGACCAGCTTGGTGGCGATCTTGAGATAGTTCACCGGATCCGGCCCGAGCTCCTCCAGCCAGACCAACGCGAGCCCCGTGATCAGAAGCGTCAGCGACCCGTACAGCATCGCCGCGTTGACCTCTGGCTCCTTCGACCTCAGCTGCACAAGAACTCCGCCGAACAGCGCCGCGAAGCCAATCAGGTGGAGGAGCACCAAGATCTGGTACGCGATCTGCATGGCCCGACACTAATGGCGCCAGGCTGGAGACCGACGTCGAGCCGCAGGCCGGATGGCGCGCCGCTGTGCGGAGCGGGCCGCGCGCCGCTGTAGCGAGCGAGGGAGCAGCCGACACGCCTTTCGTCGGCGAGCGACGACGAAGTAGGCGGGCTTCTGAGCGCGATCTGCAGGAGAGGCGGAGCGCGATCGCGCGGACACGGAGCAATCCAATACAGCTACACGAGCCGCCGGTCGGTGGCCCAGCGGGTCAGCTGGTGACGATTGGAGAGCTGCAACTTACGCAGCACACTGCTCACGTGGGTCTCTACGGTCTTGATCGAGATGAACAGCTCCTTCGCGACCTCCTTGTACGCGTAGCCGCGGGCGATCAGCCGGAGCACCTCACGCTCACGCTGGGAGAGTCGGTCCAGATCTTCATCAACCGTTGCAAGATCAATTGAACCGGAGAAGGCATCCAGCACGAACCCGGCGAGGCGCGGCGAGAACACCGCATCGCCCTCGGCGACCCGACGGATGGCGTCGATCAGCTCGCTGCCGCTGATCGATTTCGTCACGTACCCTCGGGCACCCGCGCGGATCACGCCGATGACATCCTCGGCCGCGTCGGAGACTGAAAGCGCCAGGAACTTCTGTTCCGGGTTCTTCTCGTGCACTTTGCGGATGACCTCGACGCCGCCGCCACCTGGCAGGTGGACGTCCAGCAACACCACGTCCGGCTGGGTGTGCAGTACGACGGCGATGGCCCGATCCGCGTCGGCCGCCTCGCCGACAACGGCCACCGAACGGCCGATTTCAGCCTTCACACCGGTGCGGAACATGGCATGGTCGTCGACGATGACCACGCGGTACGGCCCGCGCTCGGCATTCGCGCTCTGGACGCTGGGCTGGTTCGGTAGTCCCCCGCGCGCTGGGCTGGTCCGGTGTCTCGTTCATCTCTTGATCTCCAGTCGTACTTCAGTGCCGTCGTCGGTTGCTGAACGAATCGTTGCGGAGCCGCCGTGCCGCGCCATGCGGTCGATGATGCTGCCCTTCACGCCCATCCGGTCCTCCGCTACGGCGTCGACGTCGAATCCGTGGCCGCGGTCTCGGATGAAGACCTCGACAGACTCCTCATCGACCTCGGCGTAGACATCGATCTTGTCGGCCCCAGAGTGCTTAGCCGCGTTGACCATGGCTTCGCGCGCGGCGCGTACCAGGGCCTGGATCGGGTCGGACGTGTCGCAGTCACCCACCATGACCAGCTCGACCGGGACGCCCCGCTCGTCTTCGACCTCCGCGGCAGCCGCCGTCAGTGCGGCCTTGAGGGTCGCTTCATGCAGCTCGTCGCCGTAGAGCCAGTTGCGCAGCTCCCGCTCCTGCCGCCGGGCCAGCTGCTGCACGGCCTTGGGGTCATCGGCCTGGCGCTGGATCATAGCGAGAGTTTGCAGCACCGAGTCATGGAGGTGCGCGGCCATGTCCGCATGGGCATCTGCCCGGACCTTCTCAGCCCTCGCCTGGTTGAGAGCCGAGCGTGAGCGGTGTAACCACGGTGCGAGGACGATCGCCAGGCCCGCGAGCGCGAGCATCGTCATCGCCATGACTTCGGGCAGCTGGGAGATCTGGCCCTGCTGGGCGATCACGATGCCGAATGCTGCCCCGACCAGTCCAAGGCCGACGATGACCCGGACCAGGGCCGGCCATCCACCCCGAGCCACGAACGGAGCCAGCCAAGCCCTGCCGCCGGCCTCGTCGCGCCAGCGCTTCTGCTCTTCGGAGTCGGCCTGGCGCCAGACAAGAGCGGCTCCGGCGCAAGCAAAGGCCACAGGCCAGAACAGCTGCGAGCTGATGCCCAGACCGGTGTTCTGCATGATCAACAGCAAGCCAACGCCTAAAGCGATCAGCGCCAGCAGCATGCCCCAGTCAATGCGACGCTTGGGTCTGCCGTGGTCCCGCATGCCCGCCCGGCTCGCAGATTCCAGCCCGGGAGCCTTCACAGTCGATTCCGGCGGCAGTAGCAGCCACAATGCCCCGTACGCGATTACCCCGATGAATTGGAAAGTCGCCAAAGCTACGAAGGCGATCCTCACGGCCATGACCGGCCAGCCGAGATGCCTGGCTAGGCCAGTACAGACGCCTCCCAACCAGGCGCCCTCGGCCACTCGCGTGGCCCGGGGCTTGTCGTCGGGGTCTGCGTGCTCGGAGTCCGAAACGCCTCCGCCAGCCAGCAGTGCTGCTGCCGGCTGCGGTGGCACTGTGGGACCTGCGGCCGATTCTGCAGCCTCACCGCTGGCGTCGACATCTGGCGTAGGCGGAGTCACGAGACCGGCAACGTCAGGCTCGAGTTTGCTCGAGTCTGTGGCAGTCATGATCTCCAACCCTCACACGCGTATTGGCGTTCCGCCAGCAGGGTCGTCCCCGACTTCTCCCTTGGCCTAAGGAGCTTGCACGTTTGCGACGCCACAAACGGTTCCCTGTTCACGCCAACAGCCGGGAGCATTGGGGGTCGTCCCTGATAGTTCGAGGGTAACCCGCTGGGCAGGATGGAGCGCATGAGCTCGATCTGGACAATTCGTCGCAGTGCGACTGACGTCAAGCTCACGGGTCTTTGCGGCGGCGTGGCTCAGCACTGGGGAATCGATCCGCTGCTGGTCCGGGTTGGTTGGGCCCTACTGGCTCTGAGCGGTGGAATTGGCCTTGTGCTCTATCTAGCAGGCTGGCTGCTCATCCCGGTCCAGGGCAGTGACAAAGCGCTGGCTGATGATCTGTTCGGGGAGTCGGTCCGGCGCTGGCCGAGGGAACTGTGGATCACCCTCGTGGTCGTGGCCAGCCTTGCGATGGTCGCCATCTTCGGGTGGCTCAGCCCGTTCACCATCGGCCCTGCAATCGTCATCGCAGTCATTTGGTACTTCGGCTTCTACAAAGGTCGCCAGGATAAGGCAGATAAAGCCCCGAGCCAGCCAGCTGATGCCGCTGCGTCGACGGAGCCGTCCGAACCCCAGTTCGTCCGATATCCCGGACCGCCGACGCCTTTCACTGAAGCCGCCGAGGCGTGGCAACGCCGGATCGAGGAGCAGATGCGGCAGGTGCCGGTGGAGGGTCGGACCGCCGCGACGCCGTCCGAGGACTGGCCAAGTCCGCCGTCAGCCAACCTGTCGCAGCCGACGCCAGATCCAGAGTCCGCTGACCACACGGTGTTTCTCGCTGAGCCCGATCCAGTCGGCCTTTATGCCGAACCGATCCCAGCCGCGCCCGTGAGGATGTCGAATAAGAAGTCAGCCAAGCGACTCCGGATGGTCTCGCTGATCGCACTCGGCCTCACGCTGTCGGGGCTTGGCGTGGCCCAGGCGCTCGGCGTCGCGATCCCGCTCGCCAGCTACCTCGCAGCCGCGCTGCTGGTCATCGGCTTAACGCTGCTGATCGCGACCTGGCTAGGCATGGCGCGCGGTCTGCTGCCGGTCGGTGCGTTCCTGGCGGTGGCCGTGCTGATCGTCACAGCAGCCGGACCTGCGCTCCGGGTTCCCGTGCCGGCGACTTCCCACGCGTATACGACGCTGGCCGAGCTGCCGGCCGCCGGCGACTCGGAGGACTTTGGCAGGCTTGCGGTCGATCTCAGCCAACTTGCAGTGACGACCGATGCCAGCTACACAGCGCATGTTGATGTTGGCCGTCTCGAGGTCACAGTGCCGAAGGACGCCTACGTTGTCGTCAATTACACCGCCGACATGGGTGCCGTTCACGCGTACGGCGAAGAGATCCGGGCAGGCTCGGAGATCACGGGCCGACTCAATCCTCCGCAACCGGCACAGCCAGGCCAGCACACCTTGACGCTCGACCTTTCCGTAGACGCCGGCAACATCCAGGTGCAACGATGAGAAAAACCTACGATGTCGTTGCCTTGATCTTTGGCCTCCTGTTCAGCTGCGTGGCTCTTGGATCGCTGTGGTTAACCTTTGTCGGACCTCTCAACTGGCAGGTGATCAGGATCGTGGCTCCCATGGGACTGGTCGCCGTTGGTGTTCTTGGCCTCGTCCTTTCCCGGAACCATCAGTCGTAATCCCCCATCGAAAGGTGCGTCATGAGCAGCCCCTACCCGCCGCAGCCGCCAAAGAGACTGGAGCGGAGCAAGTCCAACAGAGTCCTGGGCGGCGTCTGTGCCGGAGTCGCGAACTACCTCAACATGGACCCGACGCTGGTGCGCGTGCTCACGGTGGTGATCTCGCTCTTCACCGGCGTTCCCGTCATCCTCTACATCATCGCGCTGTTCGTGGTGCCCGAGGAAGGCTCACAGCCGGTGGCGCCGAGCTATCCGCCGGTGGCAGGTCCGCAGGCCCAGGCCAGTGGCTTCCCCACTGCACCGCCACAGTCAGCTCAGCCTGCCTACAGCCCACCAGGGACATCGTGGCCAACGCAGCCTGCTCAGCCGGCAACACCGCCAGTCTCCGCCGAGGACTCCGTCTGGGGCACTGAGGGTGCCCCCTGGGAACAGCGCCAACAGGCCCCGCAGCCGACCGTGCAGCCTGCCCCCGAACCCGCCATGGAGCCCGAGGCCATGGCTCCGTCAGAACCTGAGGCGCCGGTCGCGCCTGCGGCCCACGAAGCCGACGCCACCGAATCCGTACCCGAACCTGAGGGTCCCGAGCAGCGGGCAGCAGGTACCGAAAACCCGCCAACTGAGCCAGGTGGAACAGAATCCACCGAAGCATCCGAGGGTGGTCAGCAGACCGACAGGTCCTAGTGACCCTCGGTCGCTAGCCGACGGCAAAGTCCGCCCGCCGTCACTGGGCGGCGCGGACCAGGTCGACGAAATAACGGTGGATGCGTAGGTCATCGGTGACCTCGGGATGAAACGAGGTCGCCATGACGTTCTCGTGCCGCACTGCGATGATCTTCGATTCGCGCAGGCCTGGTGGAACGACCGCACCGAGAATCTCCACCCCATCATCGATGCTCTCCACCCACGGTGCGCGGATGAACACCGCATGGACCGGGCCGCCTACAATGCCGTCAAGATCGACATCGGTTTCGAAGGACTCAACCTGACGGCCGAAGGCGTTGCGTCGTACCGTGATGTCCAGGGCACCGAAAGTTTGTTGATCTTCGGTGCCGTCCAGCACCCTCTTCGCGAGCAAGATCATCCCGGCGCAGGATCCGTACGCCGGTAGTCCCGCCTCCAGCGCCGCCATCAGGGGCTCCCGCAGCTCGAAGATCCGCGAGAGCTTGTCGATGGTGGTGGACTCGCCACCGGGCAGCACGATCCCATCAAGCCCGGCCAGCTCGGCAGGGCGGCGTACCGGTCGGACGTCCACGCCGCACGCCGTCAGCGCGCGAAGGTGCTCGCGTACGTCACCTTGCAGGGCGAGGACACCGACAACGGGCGGACTGCTCACCAGCCGCGTTGGGCGAGGCGATGCGGCTGCGGGATGTCGTCGACATTAATGCCGACCATTGCCTCGCCAAGCCCGCGGGAAACCTTCGCGATCACATCGGGGTCGTCATAGAAAGTGGTGGCCTTGACGATGGCCGCCGCCCGCTCGGCCGGGTTACCGGACTTGAAGATTCCGGAGCCAACAAAAACCCCTTCAGCGCCGAGCTGCATCATCATGGCGGCGTCCGCCGGAGTCGCGATGCCGCCGGCCGTGAAGAGGACAACGGGAAGCTTGCCCAATTGCGCCACCTCGGCAACCAGCTCGTACGGTGCCTGCAACTCCTTCGCGGCCACGTAGAGCTCATCGGGCGCCATCGTGGTGAGGCGCGCAATCTCGGCACGGATCTGGCGCATGTGGGTGACGGCATTGGACACATCACCGGTGCCAGCCTCGCCCTTGGAGCGAATCATGGCCGCACCCTCAGCGATCCGGCGCAGGGCCTCGCCAAGGTTGGTGGCGCCGCACACGAAGGGCACCGTGAACCGCCATTTGTCGATGTGGTTGGCGTAGTCGGCTGGCGTCAGCACTTCGGATTCATCGATGTAGTCGACGCCGAGCGACTGGAGAACCTGGGCCTCGACGAAGTGTCCGATCCGGGCTTTGGCCATCACCGGAATGGAAACGGCCGCGATGATGCCGTCAACCATGTCCGGATCGCTCATCCGCGATACGCCGCCTTCCGCGCGGATGTCGGCAGGCACCCGCTCCAGTGCCATCACGGCAACTGCGCCGGCGTCCTCTGCGATCTTGGCCTGCTGCGGGGTGACCACGTCCATGATGACGCCGCCCTTGAGCATCTCGGCCATGCCGCGCTTCACGCGGGCTGTGCCGAGCAGGCCGCTAGGCGCGGTGGGGCTGGTGGTATCGGACACGGTCAAATCCCTCTTGATTACGGTGTTTCGCGGCGGAGCCTGCTGCGGCGCGGACCGCTCGCAACGATGCTTTCGTCCCTCAGTTTAGGTGCGCCTTGCGGGGCGTCGAGTTGATTTCCACGACGGCGTGCCTCAGCGCCATCTGTGGATGTGCGCCTAGCGGGCGGAACCGACGACCTCGACGGTGACACCTGCAAGAGGCGCACGGCCGAGGCGCGCGTCGCACGTCAGCAAAGTCGCACCCAAGCCGTCTGCGAGGGCGACATACGCAGCGTCGTACGCGGTCAGGTTGGCGCGAAGTTGCCAGATCCGCTCGAGCAAGGGCTCATGAGGGTGGCGCACAACCGGGAGCTCGACCAGATCCTGGAGCGCACCCTCCGCTCGAGAATCGGTGAGCCGGGACGCCCGAACAAGACCGCGGAGAACAGACACCGTCTCGATGATCGCCAGGTGGGGAACGTGGGCATCGAACTCATGGTTGAGAAGCTTGCGCCCAACCACGCGACCCATCGATGCACCAATCAGGTACTCGACTACCGCGGATGCATCGAGGACGATCAGCGCGCGTCCCTTTCTTCTCGGAGGATGTCGACCGCTGCAGTTCCGATTTCTACCCGACCGCGCGCCTCGATCCGCTGACTCAATTCCTCAAAGGTGGGTGTCAGCGCATCACGCCTAAGGAGATGGAGTGCGTACTCAGACAAGCTCTGCCCAGACTTCGCAGCTCGGGACTTGAGAACACGCGAGACATCTTCCGGGACATTTCTGATCTGCAGCGTGGGCATGCAGTTAGCATAGCGTGAAGGCAGAATGCTGCATGCATCACTCCCACTCGATGGTGCCCGGCGGCTTGCTTGTGATGTCCAGGACGACCCGGTTCACCTCGTCGACCTCATTGGTGATTCGGGTACTGATCCGTTCCAGCACCTCGTACGGGAGCCGACCCCAGTCCGCGGTCATCGCATCCTCGCTGGTCACCGGACGGAGCACGATCGGGTGACCGTAGGTCCGGCCGTCGCCTTGCACCCCGACTGAGCGGATGTCGGCCAGCAATACGACTGGGAATTGCCAGATGTCGCGATCCAGACCGGCCGCCGTCAGCTCAGCTCGAGCGATGGCGTCCGCCTCCCGCAACACGTCGAGCCGCTCCCGAGTCACCTCGCCGATGATCCTGATCGCCAATCCCGGTCCCGGGAATGGATGTCGCCAGACGATTCCCGACGGCAGCCCGAGTTGCGCACCCACTGCCCGCACCTCGTCCTTGAACAGCGTCCGGAGCGGCTCCACCAGCTGGAACTGCAGATCCTCAGGCAGCCCGCCGACGTTGTGATGACTCTTGATATTCGCCGCGCCCTCACCGCCACCGGATTCAACCACGTCGGGATAGAGCGTGCCCTGCACCAGGAATTCGACCTCACCCGCCTCGCCGACCACCTCGCGGGCCGCCGCCTCGAAAGTCCGAATGAACTCTCGGCCGATGATCTTGCGCTTCTTCTCCGGATCGGTAACCCCGGCCAGTGCCGAGAGGAATTGCGCCGAGGCATCGACGACCTTCAGGTCGACTCCGGTTGCCGCCACATAATCGCGCTCAACCTGCTCGGCCTCACGCTTGCGAAGCAGACCATGATCGACAAAGACGCAGGTCAATTGGCTGCCGACAGCGCGTTGCACCAGAGCCGCCGCAACCGCAGAGTCGACTCCGCCCGAGAGCCCCGCGATGATGTGCTTGCCGCCGACCTGTTGCTGGATGGCCAGCACGGACTCATCGACGATATTGGCCGAAGTCCAATCCGGAGCGCATCCAGCGATGTCGTACAAGAAATGCTCGAGCACTTGTTGGCCATGCTCGGTGTGCAATACCTCCGGATGCCACTGAACGCCGGCGAGGCGCCGGTCGACATCTTCGAACGCGGCAACCGTCGCCCTCGCCGAGGTTGCAGTTACCCGGAAGCCAGACGGCGCTGCGATCACCTCGTCGCCATGGGACATCCAAGCACTTACGGTGGCGGGCAAGCCGGCGAGGAGTATGCCGGAATCGGTCACGTTCACCGCCGTCCGGCCGTATTCCCGCATGCCGGTGCGGGCGACTGACCCACCGAGGACCTGGGCCATGGCCATGAAGCCGTAACAGATGCCGAGAACTGGCGTGTCGCCCTCAACCAGCGCCGCATCGAGTTGGGGCGCTCCCGGTTCATAGACCGACGATGGGCCGCCGGAGAGGATGATCGCCTTGGGCCGGCGCGCCAGAATCTCCGAGGCTGAGGCAGTGTGCGGCATGATCTCGGAATAGACCTTCGCCTCGCGTACCCGACGCGCGATCAGCTGGGCGTACTGGGCTCCGAAGTCGACCACCACCACCAGATCGTGATCTCGCCGGCTCATCTTGCATCCTCTCCCCCGTCGGAAGCGATGAGTCTACGACCTCTGGTGCGGCCTGCGGCGGGTGCTGGTGCCAGTGTCGTGTCTCCTAAGTTCCTTTGCGGTTGGCGTCGTTCAGGTGCGTGCTGCATCGCAAGGGACGGCGCGTCGACCGCAGGCCGACGAGGGAGGGATACCGGGTCGTATGTCGACCGAGGAGAACGCCGCGAGGTGCGTGCCTGGGCGGCGCGAACCGTAAAGAGACTTAGGAGACACGACACTAGGCCCGACCGGCCTTCTTCATCACTCGCAACAGTCGTGTCATGACCGTGGTGAATGACTTGCCGTCGAGGCCATGACTCGGAGCGAGAGGGATCCCGGTCTGGGTGGCGACCGACTGAACGTCGACGAACCGCCGGATGCCGTCCTGCCCTTGGCGCCGGCCGAGCCCTGAGTTCTTCATCCCGCCCATTGGCGCGTCGATGCTGCCGAACGTTGCAGCAAAGCCCTCGTTGACGTTCACCGTGCCGCATCTGATCCTGCTCGCTACGCGCCGCCCGCGATCATGGTCGGCGGACCAGACGCTGGCGTTGAGGCCATAGTCGGACTCGTTGGCCCGCGCCACCGCCTCGTCCTCGTCGATGACCGGATAGACGCTGACCACCGGACCGAACGTCTCGTCCGCGTAGCACTCCATCGCCGGCGTTACGCCCGTTAGGATGGTCGGCTCGTAGAAAAGCTCGCCCAGGTCTTCGCGCCGCCGGCCGCCGGTCAGTACCGTGGCGCCTTTGGCCCGGGCGCCCTCGACGTGCGCGCTGACCCGCTCCAGCTGATCATGGTTGATCAAGCTGCCCATGTCGTGCTCGAAGTCTGGTGCATTGCCGAGCCGGATCGCCTGGGTCCGCTCGACAAAAGCCCGGGTGAATGCCTCGAAGAGCGGCTCCGCAACGTAGATGCGTTCGGTTGCGACGCAGGTTTGGCCAGCGTTGAAAAAGGACGCCCGCACAGCACCCTCCGCGGCTGCCCCGACATCTGCGTCATCCAAGATCACCATCGGGTTCTTGCCACCAAGCTCCAGCGAACAGCCGATCAGCCGGTTGGCGCATTGGGCAGCCACTACACGTCCGGTGGCAGTTGACCCGGTGAAGCACACATAGTCACTGACGTCGATCAACTCACGACCAACCACGGCGCCGCGTCCGTGGATCACCTGCCACAGGTCGGGAGGCAGACCGGTGCTGCGCAGCAGTTCCACCGCTGCCAGTGCGACCAGCGGAGTCTGGTGATCAGGTTTGAGCATGATCGCATTGCCCGCGACCAAAGCCGCCAGCCCGTCCGAGATCGCCATGGTCAGCGGATAGTTCCACGGCCCGATCAGGCCGACGAGACCCTTTGGTACGTAATGCCGGTCAACTCGGGTCAGCAGCGGCAATATCCCTTCACCCCGCTCTGAGCGCAGATAACGGCGTGCGGTCCGCCCGTAGTAACGCGCAGTGAGGGCAACATGGAACACCTCGTTTGCGGCACTCAGCCGGTCCTTGCCGACCGATTGCAGCAGGTCGATGAAGTAGTCGCGCTGATCCAACAGATGATCATGGAAATCGAGCAGCAGCCGAGCCCGCTCTCCAAGTGGCCGAGCGGCCCATGCAGCCTGTGCTCGGTGCGCGAGCTGGGCACCGACCTCGACATCGGCTGGTGTGGAGGTCGGTAGCTCGCCAATCACCTCGCCGGTGATCGGTGAGCGGAGCTCCACGGCCGGCCCAGTTGCCGTGAGCAGCCCTCGCAGGCGCAGCAAGTCTGCGGATGGAACAACTGCTACGTCAGTCATGGGGCCCAGAGTAATGGCGTCCCCTCTTCGCAAGGGTCGGCAGCGCGTGAGCGAAGACAAAGGGTCCTGGTGGCAGCATTCGGAGTATGGATTGTGACGTCGTCGTGGTCGGGACCGGCATATCTGGTCTTGTCGTCGCTCACGAGCTGGCCGCGGCCGATCGGTCAGTGATCATGCTGGACGCCGAGCCGCTGGACTCAGTCGGCGGCCAGGCGTACTGGTCACTCGGAGGACTGTTCATGGTGAATTCGCCCGAGCAGCGGCGGCTGCGGATCCATGACACCGAAGAGCTGGCCCTGGCCGACTGGTTGGGCAGCGCCGCCTTCGACCGGCTGGAGGACTACTGGCCGCGACGGTGGGCGGAGGCATATGTGCACTTCGCGGCGGGTGAGCAGCGCGGCTGGCTCCGTGACATGGGCGTCCGCTGGTTCCCGATCGTGCAATGGGCCGAACGAGGCGGTTACGCCGCTCCCGGTCATGGCAACTCGGTTCCGCGTTTCCACATCATCTGGGGCACCGGCCCTGGGTTGGTTGAGCCCTTTGCCCGCAGCATCATGAACTCGAACCGGGTGCGAATCCGATCTCGTCACCAGGTCACCTCGCTAGCGGCCGACCTCTCTGGCGTACGCGTGTCCGGACGAGTTCTGGAGCCCGCAGATGTGCCCCGTGGGGTCCGGACGTCGCGAACCGGGGTCGCTGAGTTCACCTTCTCCGCCCAGGCCGTCGTCGTAGCCAGCGGCGGAATCGGCGGAAACTTTGACCTCATTAGACAGAACTGGCCCGCCGAGTGGGGCCCAGCGCCGCAACGCATGATCGCAGGCGTGCCCGACTACGTTGACGGGTCAATGCTCAAGGTCACCGAGGCCGCGGGCGGTCGGGTGATCAATCCGGATCGCATGTGGCACTACCCCGAGGGAGTCCTGAACCACTCGCCGATCTGGAGCCACCACGGTATTCGGATCCTGCCCGGCCCGTCGTCGCTGTGGTTGGATGCCCGGGGGCAACGCTTCCCGGTGCCGTTGTTTCCAGGTTTCGATGCGCTGGGTGCTCTGCGGCACGTCGTCAAGAGCGGCTACGACTATTCCTGGTTTGTCCTCGACCAGGCCACGGTGTCGACTGAGATCGCACTCTCCGGATCAGAGCAGAACGGCGACCTGACCGGCCGGAACCTGCGGCTGCTGGCTGGCCGCCTACGGTCCGGCCCGACACCGGAAGTGCGAGCCTTCCAAGAGGTCGGCGTGGACTTCGTCTCGGCTGGATCAGTACCTGAGCTGGCAGCTCAGATGAATCAGCTGGTCGGTGAGCATCTCGTCGACGGCGAGGCCCTGCGCCAGGTGATCGAGGCGCGCGATTTCCAGGTGCGCAGCGGGCTCGGAAAGGACCCGCAAGTCGTGGCAACCGTCGCCGCGCGCCGATTCCTCGGTGATCGGTTGCTACGGGTGGTGGCGCCGCATGAGCTGCTCGACCCGAAGGCTCCTGGCGCCGGCCAGGCAGGATCGGGAGGTCCGCTGGTGGCGATCCGGCTTCACATATTGACCCGCAAGACCCTCGGTGGATTGGAAACCGACCTTGAGGGACGTGTCATGCGAGGAGACGGTTCGGTGCTTCCGGGCGTGTACGCGGTGGGTGAGGCGGCCGGCTTCGGCGGCGGAGGCGTCCACGGCTACCGGGCGCTCGAGGGCACTTTCCTAGGCGGCTGCCTTTTCTCGGGCCGCACCGCAGGCCGGGCCCTGGCGAACAGCCTTTGACTCGGCGTGCGCACTATCTCGGTGAAACTCTTGGCTCAGGGGTCGCGACGACTCAGCGCCGCCTTGTGGTGGCGAACCACCTCGGCAACCACGAAGTTCAGGAACTTTTCGGCGAACTCGGGATCGAGCCGGGCATCTTCGGCGAGCGCTCGCAGCCGGGCGATCTGCTGGGCTTCACGCACGGGGTCGGCGGGCGGCAAGCCATGCGCCGCTTTCAACTCACCGACTTGCTGAGTGACCTTGAAGCGCTCAGCGAGGAGATGCACAAGCGCCGCGTCCATGTTGTCGATGCTCATCCGAAGCCGCAGCAACTCATCGGCTACCGGGTCACCCATGGCGCTCAGCCTAGTGTCGTGTCTCCTAAGTCCTTTGCGGTTGGCGTTGTTCAGGTGCGTGCATCGCAAGGCCGACGAGGGAGGGATACCGGGTCGTATGTCGACCGAGGAGAACGCCGCGAGGTGCGTGCCTGGGCGGCGCGAACCGTAAAGAGACTTAGGAGACACGACACTAGCCAGTCAGATCTGATCAGCCGACTTGTCAGAATCTCAGCGCCATATTGGTGCTGAGATTCTGACAACTCCGAGTGATTGATGATGGCGTGTCAGCCGACGACGATCTCGACCCGCTGGAACTCCTTGATTTCGATGTAGCCGGTAGTCGCCATCGCCTTGCGCAAGGCACCGACCAGGTTCATGGTGCCATCGGGGACCGTCGACGGCCCAAGCAGGATGTGCTGTAGATCGCCCACTGTAGAGAACTTGGCGCGCTCGCCGCGCGGCAGCTTGTCGTGCCACGCCTCGGGTCCCCAGTGGAACCCGCGACCGGGCGCCTCCTCCGCCCTGGCCAGGGGTGAGCCGACCATCACCGCGTCAGCGCCGCAGGCAATCGCTTTGGCGATGTCCCCGGACCGTGACGACCGAGCCGTCGGCGATCACGTGCACGTAGCGGCCACCGGACTCGTCGAGATAGTCGCGTCGCGCTGCGGCTACATCGGAGACTGCCGAAGCCATCGGTACAGCAACGCCCAGCACCGACCGGCTGGTGGATGCGGCTCCGCCACCGAACCCGACGAGAACACCGGCTGCCCCGGTACGCATCAGGTGCAGGGCCGCCTGATACGTTGCGCAACCGCCAACAATGACCGGGACGTCAAGCTCATAGATGAACTTCTTCAGATTGAGTGGCTCCAGCTCGGAGGAGACATGCTCGGCGGACACGGTGGTGCCGCGGATGACAAAGAAGTCCACGCCGGAATCCACCACCGCCTGCGCGTACGCCTGAGTGTTCTGCGGTGATAGCGCACCCGCAGTCGGCACTCCCGCTTCTCGAATCTCCGCGACTCGTTTGCCAATCAGCTCGGGCTTGATCGGCTCGGCGTAGATCCTCTGCATCTGGCGGGTCGCCTCGATCGGATCCTCGATCGCGATGATCTCCTCCAGCTTGGGCTGCGGGTCGTCATAGCGGGTCCACAAGCCCTCGAGATTCAGCACGCCGAGCCCACCCAGCTGGCCGATCTTGATGGCTGTGGCTGGCGACATTACTGAGTCCATTGGCGCCGCGAGCAGCGGGAAGGCGAAGGTGTATGCGTCGATCCGCCATTGCAGCGAGACCTCCTCCTCACCGCGGGTACGTCGCGACGGGACAATGGTGATGTCGTCAAAGGCGAACGCCCGCTGGGCGCGTTTGCTGCGGCCGACGTCAAACATTCCGCTACTCCCTTGGCGACGGGTGATCATCGATCCCAGTCCGGATCATGATCATGACAACTCCCGTACTAGTGTGGTGCGTTCGAAGTCTCAACCTGAATAGTTGGGCGCCTCGACGGTCATCTGGATGTCATGCGGATGGGACTCGCGCAGCCCGGCCGAGGTTATCCGGACGAATGAGCCGCGCTCCTGCAGCTCCGGGATCGTCGAGGCTCCGGTGTAGAACATGGCCTGGCGCAGGCCGCCGATGAGCTGGTAGGCAACTGCGGCCAACGGACCACGGTAGGGAACATGACCCTCGATGCCCTCCGCGATCAGCATCGAGTCCGACGTGACGTCGCTCTGGAAGTAGCGGTCCTTGGAATAGGAGGGGCCACTGCGACCCCGAGAGGCCATGGCACCGAGCGATCCCATGCCGCGATAGGTCTTGAACTGCTTGCCGTTGATGAAGATCAGTTCACCTGGGCTCTCGTCACAGCCGGCCAGCAGGGAGCCGAGCATCACCGTGTCGGCGCCGGCCACCAGCGCCTTGGCGATGTCACCGGAGTACTGCAGGCCGCCGTCACCGATCAG
The DNA here is from genome assembly GCA_963744455.1 of uncultured Actinomycetota bacterium. Lineage (GTDB taxonomy): Bacteria > Actinomycetota > Actinomycetes > Propionibacteriales > Propionibacteriaceae > Microlunatus. Next base: position 24,203 of record CAVUTQ010000003.1, read on the forward strand.
CGGCACTCCCGCCGGACGGCAGGCCAGCGAGGCATTGTGGATCGCGGTAACCTGCGGCACTCCGACACCGGCTACGACGCGCGTGGTGCAGATGGAGCCTGGGCCCACTCCGACCTTGACGCCGTCCGCTCCAGCGTCGACGAGGGCCTTGGCTCCGGCGTACGTCGCAACGTTCCCGCCGACGATGTCGACCTTGGCCGCAGCCGAATCGGCCTTCAAGCGGCGCACCATCTCCAGCACGCCCTGGGAATGGCCGTGCGCGGTATCGACCACCAGCAGGTCGACACCCTCCTCGATCAGCGCCATGGCGCGCTTCCAGGCGTCTCCGAAATATCCGACAGCTGCTCCGACGCGCAGCCGGCCTTGATCATCTTTGGACGCATCGGGATACATGCCGGACTTGACAAAGTCCTTGAGCGTGATCAGACCTTTGAGTCGACCTTGATCATCGACAAGGGGCAGCTTCTCGATCTTGTTCTGGGCCAGCAGTTGCATCGCATCGTCGCGGCTGATTCCAACCGGGCCCGTGATCAGCGGCATCGGAGTCATCACTTCAGCCACCGGCCGCGAGGGATCGGTCTCAAAGCGCATGTCTCGGTTGGTGATGAGGCCCAGCAGCTGCATTTCGCGGTCGACCACAGGAACGCCAGAGATATGGAACCGAGCGCACATCGCATCCGCTTCGCCGATGGTGGCATTCGGAGAGATCGTGATCGGCTCGTCGATCATCCCCGCCTCGGAGCGCTTGACCACATCCACCTGATGCGCCTGATCCTCGATCGAGAGATTGCGGTGGATGATGCCGAGCCCACCCTGCCGGGCAATGGCGATCGCCATTCGGGCCTCGGTCACCGTGTCCATCGGTGAGGACATCAGTGGGACCTTCACAGCGATGCGCTTGGAGACGCGGGACTCGGTGCTGGCCTGTGACGGAATGACGTCGCTCTCAGCGGGCTGAAGCAACACGTCGTCGAAGGTAAGCCCGAGGGTCTCAAAGGCATGCGGCACACCAACGGGACTGAGATCACCGGATGACGGCAACACGGCAAGCCTTTCCCCTGAGCCAGGTAGAAGGTCATGCTAGCCGAGTCGGCGAGTAGCACCAGCGCACCCGATTGCCATACGGATGTCATACGGCGACCTCGGGCTTGGCTAACGGTCCTGAGACTGGCGACGTTCCGCCACAACGTCGTGTGATTGGCCTATCGATGCGGCCGGTCAACATCCCACGCTGCGCGGGATGTTGACGCTGTGCACGGCATGCACGCCCAGTACAGCGCGAGCGTCCCACGCCGCGTGGGATGTTCACCAGGCCCGCTCAGGGCTTACCGCTGGTTGAGGTGCTTGAGTTGTTGCGTCCAAGCCAAAGGGCCTCCCTCGAAAGAGGAAGACCCTTTGTTTGGAGCGTGCGACTCTGTCAGTGAGAGTGCCCGTGGCCGGCTGGGGCGTGCTCCTCCTCCTCGGGCTTCTCCACCACCAGCGTCTCGGTGGTAAGCAGCAGTGAGGCGATCGAAGCGGCATTGGCCAGCGCTGAGCGTGTCACCTTGACTGGATCGATGACGCCGTCGGCGTAGAGGTCGCCGTAGGTGTTGGTGACTGCGTTGTAGCCGTTGCCGGGCTCCAGCTCGGCCACCTTCGAGGTCACGACGTAGCCCTGCTCGCCGCCATTCTCGGCGATCCAGCGAAGTGGCTCCACCAAAGCCCGCCGAACGATCGCAACCCCGCTCCTCTCATCACCCGTGAGGCCCAAGTCGCCATTCAGAGCCGCTGCCGCGTGGATGAGTGCCGAGCCGCCGCCGGCGATGATGCCCTCTTCGATGGCCGCACGGGTGGCCGAGACGGCATCCTCAATGCGGTGCTTCTTCTCCTTGAGCTCCACCTCTGTGGCGGCGCCGACCTTGATCACACAAACGCCACCGGCGAGCTTGGCGACCCGCTCCTGCAGCTTCTCGCGATCCCAATCGGAGTCGGTACGCTCGATCTCGGCTTGCAGCTGTGCCACCCGGGCCTTGACCTCGGCGGGGTCGCCGGCGCCGTCGACGAGCGTGGTGTTGTCCTTGGTCACGACGATGCGACGGGCGCGACCCAAGACGTCAAGACCGACCTGGTCAAGCTTCAGACCGACCTCAGGCGAGACGACCTTGCCACTGGTCAGGATGGCGATGTCCTCGAGCATGGCCTTGCGGCGGTCACCAAAAGCCGGAGCCTTGACAGCCACCGAGGTGAAGGTGCCGCGGATCTTGTTCACAACCAAGGTGGACAACGCCTCGCCGTCGACGTCCTCCGCTAGGACAAACAGCGTCCCCGAAGCGCCAATGATCTTCTCCAGCAGCGGGAGCAGGTCGGTCATCGAAGAGATCTTGCCGGAGTTGATCAAGATGTAGGGGTCGTCGAGGACGGCCTCCATCCGCTCCGGGTCGGTCACGAAGTACGGCGACAGGTAGCCCTTGTCGAACTGCATGCCCTCGGTGAACTCGAGCTCGGTGCCCATTGTCTGCGACTCGTCGACGGTGATGACCCCGTCCTTGCCTACCTTGTCGAATGCCTCGGCGATCAGGCGGCCAATCTCCTCGTCACGCGCGGAGATCGTGGCTATGTGCGCCATGTCATCGGTGGTCTCGACCTCACGGGCGTTCTCGCGCAGCCGCTCCTCGACTGCGGCAACGGCGGCGTCGATGCCCCGCTTGAGAGCAGCCGGGCTGGCACCCGAGGCGACTGCCCGGAGACCCTCGTGCACCAGCGACTGGGCGAGCACTGTAGCGGTGGTCGTCCCGTCACCCGCGACATCGTTGGTCTTGGTGGCGACCTCCTTGGCCAGCTGCGCCCCGAGGTTCTCGTACGGGTCGTCGAGCTCGACCTCACGGGCCACGGTCACGCCGTCGTTGGTGATGGTCGGAGCGCCCCACTTCTTGTCGATGACGACGTAGCGGCCTTTAGGACCGAGGGTGACCTTCACGGTGTTGGCGAGGGCGTCGACGCCGCGCTCGAGCGCGCGGCGTGCCTCCTCGTCGAACAGAAGGATCTTTGCCATAGGTGCAGATCCCCTTACTTGCTGACGACCGCGAGGATGTCGCGGGCGTTGAGGAGCAGCAACTCCTTGCCGTCGTACTTGACCTCGGTACCCCCGTACTTGCTGAAGATCACGACGTCACCTTCGGAGACATCGAGAGGAACCCGGTTGCCATTGTCGTCGATGCGGCCAGGACCGGTGGCGAGCACCTTGCCCTCCTGCGGCTTCTCCTTGGCGGTGTCGGGAATGACCAGGCCGGAGGCCGTGGTCTGCTCTGCTTCGAGCGGCTCGACGAGGATGCGATCCTCGAGCGGCTTGATCTTGGCTGTCACGTCAAATCCCTTTCACAGGTGGATATGTCCGGATGTGGGTAGTGGTCGGGACGTCGTCGCGGGTGCCATCCCGGCCGCCAGCACGAAGCTGGCACACTCCTAGGGAGAGTGCTAACCAGACATTAGCACTCGACAGATACGAGTGCCAGCAGGGGACACCAGCTGCGACGGGACGAGGTCAGACCCGCTGGACGATGGCAGCAATGGCTCCGCTCGGCGTACGCGAAATCACGATGGTCGCGCTGTTCGGTCCAGCCAAGCCGCAGCCGCCTTCGTAACTCTGCAGGGTCAACATCGATGCCACGTTTCTTGATCTCCAGGACACCGATCTGCGCCTCCCGCACCCAACTGCGCAGCGCTTTGAGGTGGAAGGGCAGCCGTTGGCGAACCTCAAATGCGGCCGCGAAGGGTGTGCTGCAGAGTCGATCACTCGTCAGGTATGCGACCTGCGGGTCGAGTAGCCCTGCACCGAGCCGAGCCCCAAGCTCGGCGATAGCGCCAGCTCGGATGACAGCGCCGGCAGGTTCGTAAAGGTAGCTACCCAGGTCCCGCACCGGCAGCGGCGGCGCCGCCGTTGCAATCAGACGCGCGTTCGGCATGATGAGCGCGGAGCGACGTCCAGGCGTAGCGCCAGGGCCGGACCACAGCCCAACCTCGACCGTCTCGCCACGATGGGTGATCCATTCGGCCTCGACTGCCTCGGGGATCAACGAGTGCGGCAGGGCCGGGCCCAACTTGACACCGGCCGTTCGCACACCATCGAGGAGCTGTATCACGGTCGACCAGCGAGGCTCGAAGTCCTCCACTCGCCACACCCGTCCATGATCGTTGCGACGGGCGGGATCGCAGAACGCGCCCATCTGTGGCGTGATCAGCTGCTCGGCCACCTCGTTGGCATCGGCGCAGATGACTTCCGCAGCGCCCGCGAGGTTGGCTTGTGCCACCGCAGCTGTCTGGGGATCGACCTCGACCGCCACGACCTCCAGACCCGCTCGAGCGAACGCCATGGAGTCGGAGCCGATGCCACAGCCCAGGTCGATCACCCTGCGAACCCCGGCCTGGAGGAACCGGCTCGCGTGGTGGTCAGCGACCTCTGGTCGCGTCGCCTGCTCCAGACCGGCTCTGGTGAAGAACATCTGGGCTGCGGCCTCGCCAAACTTGGCCTTTGCCTGGCGACGCAAGGAGGCCTGGGTGAGAGCAGCGGCAGCCAGCTCAGGACCGTACCGCGCGCGCAACCGAGAGGCCGCTGCCAACGATTCGGGATCCTCCTCCGACATCGCCGCAGCTAGCGCGTCATCGGTCAGACCGAAGGGCAGCGGCACTCTAAACCAACACTCTGCTCACGGAAGTGATGAGTCGGCTCCAATGTCGAGGGCGGACGGCTTGCCGCCAGAAGCGACGATCTCCGCACCCAGGACGGCGATCATGGCGCCATTGTCGGTGCAGAGGTCGGGCCTGGGGGTACGCAAGGAGATCCCGCGCTCGCCCGCACGCTCGGCCAGGAGTGCTCGCAGCCGCTGATTGGCTGCCACGCCGCCGCCAATCACCAGGTCACTCGCTTCGGTTGCCATGCAGGCATCCATGGCTTTCGCGCTCAGGACATCGCAGACCGCCTCTTGGAAGCTCGCAGCCACGTCGGCGACTGGGACATCCAGCCCGTCACGCTGCCTGGCCTCGACCCAGCGAGCCACAGCGGTCTTGAGGCCTGAGAACGAGAAATCGAACCGGTGCCGGCCCAGGTCCTTGCGGGCAGTGAGGCCTCGTGGGAACCGGACATAGCCGGAATCGCCGGTAGCGGCCTTGTCGATGTACGGGCCTCCGGGATACGGCAAGCCGAGCACCCGCGCGACCTTGTCGTACGCCTCGCCGGCCGCATCGTCAATTGTCGAGCCCAGCTCGCTAACGCTGTCCGCGATGCTCTCGACCTGGAGCAGCGAGGTATGGCCGCCAGATACCAGCAGCGCGATACACCGCTCCGGCAGCGGCCCGTGCTCCAGCAGATCGACCGCGACATGCCCGACCAGATGATTAACCCCGTACAGCGGTTTGTTCAGCGCGTACGCGAGCGCCTTCGCGCTGGCCAGGCCGACCACCAGCGCACCCATCAGACCTGGTCCGGCGGTCACTGCGATGCCGTCGATCTCCGACAGATCAATGTCAGCCGCGGCACAGGCGCGTTGCAGCGTGGGCACCATGGCCTCCAGGTGCGCCCGGCTGGCCACTTCCGGTACCACCCCGCCGAACCGCACATGTAACTCGACGCTGGAAGCCACCTCGTTGGCGAGCAGCTCGTGCCCCCGAACAACACCCACACCGGTCTCGTCGCAGGAGGACTCGATGCCGAGGACGAGCGGCCCGCCGACCGGGCTCAGCGGACTCATGCCTCCTCCGTCGCGATCGGGATGCGGTCCGGCCAGGTCTGGAGCTCATACAGCTTCAAGATCAACGCGTGCTGCCCGGGCCCGTAGTAGTCCTGCCGAGCGTTGAGCTGCTCAAAGCCCAGCTGCTGATAGAGGGCGATCGCGGGCTCGTTGTGGAACGCGACATCCAAGATCACCTCACGCACCCCGAGCTGCCGCACCACCTCGAGCCCCGCTCGTACCAGGTCGGTTCCGATGCCGCGGCGTCGGCTCCGCGACTCCACCACGAGGCGGTGCAGGTCAGCCAGCTCACCGACGGTCTTGAGCGAGATCACGCCCACCGGGTGTTGCGCCCGGGCGATCAAGATCGTCCGGCTCTCGCCGAGCAGTTCACCGCGCCAGCTGCGTTCGGTCCACTGTTCCGCGGCAGGAAAGCCGGAGCGCTCCAACACCATGATCGCCTCGAGATCATCTCGACGAGCAGGCAGGATGCTGATCTCGGGGTTGCGTGAGACGTGAATCATCTGGCCAAGCCCTGATAGTGCAGCACCGACTTGGGACGGGTCAACTCAGTCGCATCCGGGTGCCGCAGATAAAGCGGCTCGTGGCCAGCGTCAGGCAGCGCCGCACCGCTCGTGGCGAGCACGCCTGGATCCATTGATCGCGGGCCTGGCACCGTTTGCAACTGATCGGGGTAAAGATCGGCCGCAGGTCCTATGACGGGCAGCCGCGGCACATCGCTCGGACGTGACACCCTGGGCTTCCCGAGCCGTACGCCGAGAGGGCTGTAACGCGCCCAATACACCTCGCGACGCCTCGCGTCGGTGGCGACCACGAACTCTCCCCGGCCATCCTCAACGAACTGCGCCGCCAGCACGTCGAGACTGCAGACGCCACGCAACCCCAGGCCCAGCGCATAACTGAGCACCCTCGCAGTGACGACACCGACCCGTAGGCCGGTAAACGGCCCGGGGCCCATCCCGACGATCAGCTGGTCGAGGTCGGCAATCCGGACGCCAGCGGCATCGACGCATTCAGAGACCAACGGCATGAGCTGCTCGACATGTGCCATCTGGTCGGCAACGGTCGCCGTGGCGAGCACCTGATCTCCGCGAGCCAGGCCGACATTGACCACTGTCGAGGTGTCCAGCGCGAGTACCACGGGCGCGTCACTCACGGTCATCACCGCGCAGTACGCCGAGATCCACCCCGTGCCACCTCGCTCCCACCCCGCGGACCGTGACCAGTCGCTCGCTGTCATCACCGACCGTCGAGACATCCGCGGCTGCGGTCCACACATCGATCTCCAACCGATCCTCGGAAAGCCCCTCGGCGATCCCCTGTCCCCACTCCACCACAGTGATCGAATCGGCCACAGCGGCGTCCAGATCAAGATCATCCAGCTCGTACGACGTGGACAGCCGATAGGCATCGACATGCATCAAGGTTGGCCGGCCGATAGCCGAGGGGTGGATCCGGGACAGCACAAAAGTCGGGGAGATGATCGGGCCCTCGGAGCCAAGTCCGCGGCCGATCCCCTGCGTCAAGGTGGTCTTGCCGGCGCCAAGATCACCACCGGCAATGATCACATCCCCGCTCTCGAGTAGATCAGCCAGCCGCTCCCCCAGGCGAACCATGTCCGCACTGGTCGGGACCTTGATCACCAGTGGTAGTGCCTTGGTCAAGATCACACCATGTGGCACTACCCGGTCGAGGACGAACCCGCGGTGCTGCCAGAAGGCGAGAAACTCAGGAAACTCGGCTCGAGTGAGGAGTTCGACTTGCTGAAAGCCCTCGATAGCCGCGAGCTCCTCGGCTGCGGTCACCATGGCCGAAGCTATGCCGTGCCGCTGCAGGTCCGGATGAACCGAGACGCGCGAGAAGGTCGCGACGCCATCCGCACCCGGCAGCACCACGATCACGCCCGCGGGACGGCCGCCTACCTGGGCGAAGATTCCGGTGCCGCGCCGCAGACTTGCCGTCAACGTTTCCGCGGTCTCATCAATGGCAGTGGAGGGGGGATCGACTGGCGGTCGCGCGCCGAATGCGCTGTGAATGACCTCGACCATCGCGGCCGCGTCCTGCGGCGACGCGATCGAAACCACAAGATCAGAAACCGAGACGCTCACTAGCAGAGAAGCCTAGTGCCCTGGAATGGAAGTTCCTTGTTTTTGGCGCGAAGCGTCAAGAGATTTCCCTTCCAGGGCACTAGCCAACCGAGGTAACGAGAACGCCCGAGAACCAGAACGGTTCAAAGCCAACATCCTCAAGAAACGCGACGAGATCGGGAACCACCTGCCGTGGGCGAGGCTGGTGACCGACGACGGCCTGAGCGTCCCGGCGTACGAAGGCCGCCCTCGCCGCGCCGTCCCCGCGCGGAGTGGCTGCGCCGAGCGGGCGGCGGAGCGATGACACGCTGGTACTCGGCGTCGCTAATGGCATTGCCGCTAGCCCGCCGGGCGCCGGTCGCTGCGGCGAGCGCGCGATCCCCGGGGATCGCGGCCAGCATCACGGGGCGTACGCCAGCCTGCGTTGTCAGACGGCCAAGCTCGCGACGCTGGTGCGGCAGCGCGAAGGCGACGACGGTACCCGTCCCGCCGGCCCGAGCGGTACGGCCCGCTCGGTGCAGATACTCCTTCGGCCCGGTCGGCGGGTCAGCGTGGAGGACCAGACCCACTTCGTCGACGTGGATTCCGCGCGCCGCGACGTCGGTGGCCACCAGCACCGGGAGCGAACCATGCTTGAAGGCCGACATGATCCTGGTGCGCGCGCCCTGGGCAAGGCCGCCGTGCAGAGCGCCGGCCAGCACCCCGCTGCGACGCAGCTGCTCGGCCACTCGGTCGGCCCCGCGCTGGGTTCGGACGAAGATCAACGTTCGGCCCGGCCGACTGGCGATTTCTGCGGTCACCGCCGTCTTGTGCTGCGGCGCAATGCTGACCAGGTGATGGCTCATCAGGGGCACGCTGGCCTGGGCGGTGTCGACCTGGTGCGTGACGGGCTCGTGCAAGTAGTTGCGGACCAGGCGGTCGATGGCGTGGTCCAGGGTGGCGGAGAACAGCAGTCGCTGACCGCGGTCGGGCACGGTGTCCAATATCTGACTGACCGCAGGCAGGAAGCCCAGGTCGGCCATGTGATCCGCCTCGTCGAGCACCGTGATCTCGATGCGGCTCAGGTCGGCGTCCCCCCGGTCCATCAGATCGATCAGCCGCCCGGGGGTCGCGACCACGATGTCGACACCACGGGAGAACGCCAGGATCTGCGGCGGGTACGGCATGCCGCCGGCGACCAGGACCAGCGACAGCCCGGCGATCCGGGTCAAGGGCGCGATGACGTCGGCGACCTGCATGGCCAGCTCCCGGGTCGGCACCAGGACCAGACCGCGTGGTGGCACCCTCGCAAGGCGGGACGACCCGGTGAGTCTGGTGATCATGGGCAGGCCGAAGGCCAGGGTCTTGCCCGAGCCCGTACGGCCACGGCCCAGCACGTCCCTGCCCACGAGCGCGTCCGGGATGGTCGCGGCCTGGATCGGGAACGGCTCAACGATGCCACCCGCGCCGAGCGCGGCGACCAGGTTCTCGGGGACGCCCAAGTCAGCAAAATCGCGGGACGTCGCGTCCTGGGTCGGGGCGGAGAAGGGAGCGGGCAACGCTGGCTTCAGCGAGGACTGGCCATCGCGGCGCCGGGGTGAATGCTCATGGGTGGTGCGTTCGGCGGTTGACCAGCGGCTCTTGGGCGCGCGGTCGCTCTTGGCGGGTTTGGCAGGCATGACATCTCAGTTCTCACCCGTCGGGGCGGGCGATTGTCTAGGCACGTCGAACGCCCAGACCTGACTAGCCATGGTAGGAAGGACGAACCTCGCTGCGCCTCACGTCTCGCACAGCACTGGTGGCCCGGATGCGGACAGCAACCGGAGAAGGTAGCAGACTACCAGGCGGCAGAGATCAGGCACGAATCCTCATCGCCGATGCTCACTCGAGCCCGGCGCGCACCCGGGCAAGCAACCGATCCAGCGCGCCATTGAAGATCTCGTGCTTCTCGATCATGCCCAAGTGCCCACACTCTTCGACTCGAATCGCCTCTGCCTCCGGCAGCAACTCAACGATGCGAGCCGTGTGCTCAATCGGAGTGATCATGTCGTTCTCGCCGCCGACGACGACGGTCGGTACCGTGCGAATGACCTCGAGGGCGCCATACTCGTCCAGTTCGCCAATGGCCGGATAGTAATCAGCCACCACCTCCAGCGGGATCTCTGCCAGCATCTCGGAGGCGAAATCGACGTAGCTCGGCGGCACGATCTGATCCGAAGGCCATCCGGCGGGTAACCACATATCCAAGATCGCTTCCGGCGCGGCGTCCCTGAGAGACCAGCTCGGGTATCCGGTTCAAGCCCGCCATCAACGGCTCGGCAACCCGGTGAAAGGTGCGGCCGGGGATGCCGCGGATCGGTGAGTGGTCCGTCAACTCCCCGGCCGACGTGCAGAACAGCGCGACGCCCAGCACCTGGCGGCCGAACAGCTCAGGGCGTGATTGGGCGAGTCGCATGATCGTCATGGCGCCCATCGAGTGCCCGATCAGAACCACCGGTCCGGGCCCGACGACCTCCTGCAGGACCTGGTACAAGTCCTCGGCGAGCTGGGGGATTCTGCAGCGCTCTGCCTCAGAGCGGGTCGACCTGCCGTGGGAACGCAGGTCATAGAGCACCTGACGCAGCTGGCCGCGAAAGTGCAGCCGCTGGAAGTGCCAGCAATCCAGGTTCAGTGCATAGCCATGGATGTACACCAGCGTGAGATCATCGTCGACGCCGTCATCCACCTCGGTGTGCAGCACGACCCCGTCTGGCGTAGTGACGTCAGGGCCATCCGACCGCAGCGAGAAGAACGCATCCAGGTCGGCTTCGGAGGTTCGAGCGATCCGCTTGGCGACGATCCTGCGTTCCAGTTCAATCCCTAACGCGATCCCGCCGGCCGCCAGCGCGGCGACGCCGGTAATCAGTCCGAAGCCCGCAGCCAGCCCGCTACGCTGCGGCGCCATCAGATGTGCTCCGGAGTGGCATGGAGATAGCGGCGCGGCACCCGCGTACCAATTCGAGTCACGATCTCATAGCCGATGGTGCCGCACCAGGCCGCCCACTCGTTCGCAGTGGGCTCGCCACGATCGCCAGAGCCGAACACAATGACATCCTCGCCTGGCTGTGCCGAGCTGCCCGGGCCAAGGTCCACGACGAACTGGTCCATGCAGATCCGACCGCGAACCGGCGCCCGTCCGCCCACCCAGCCGACTTGGGCCCGGTTGCTGGCGTGCCGCGGGATTCCATCGGCGTAGCCAAGCGGCACCAGGCCGACCGTGGTGGGTTCGTCCGCTGTCCAGGTCCATCCGTACGAAACGCTCGCGCCAGCTGGTATCTGCTTGACGTTGACCAGCTGGGTGCGCAGGCGCATTACCGGCCGCAACCCAACACCTGCCAGTGCTGCAATCCCTGGAGCCGGATCGACTCCGTACGCGGCAATGCCGACACGGACCAGATCCAACCGTGCCTCCGGCACCACGAGCGTTCCGGCGGAGTTCGCCAGGTGTCGCAAGGTCGGCTCGAGGCCCGCCGCCCTGGCTTGTTCGTACGCTCGCTGAAACGCCTCGAGCTGAAGAGGTACCGACGGATGGCCAGGCTCGTCGGCTGCCGCGAGGTGTGACCAGATGCCCACCACTTCGAGAGCCCCTGCGCGCTCGGCCTCGGCTGCCGTGCCACACAGGTGCTGCCAGTCGTAGCTGGGTGCTCCGTTGCGGGAGAGTCCGGTGTCGATCTTGAGGTGTACCCGGGCGCGTCGCTCGGAGGTCGCGGCCGCAGCGCTGATCCGGCCGATGTGCTCAACCGAGTGGGCCGAGACGTCGATATCGGCCGCCACCAGCGGGGCGAGATCCTCCTCTACGCCATACAGCCAGGCCAGCACGGGGCCGGCGTCGCCCGCGTCTCGGAGCATCAATGCCTCAGCTGGCGTGGCTACGCCAAGCCATTTGGCGCCCGCAACCCTTGCCTCCCGAGCGCAGGCAAGCATCCCGTGCCCGTAGCCGTCGGCCTTCACCACGACCATCGCCGGGACGCCGGCGTGCGTCTGAAGCGTGGCCACATTGGCACGGAAAGCGGCCAGATCGATTTCCGCACAGGCGGTTGCCGGGTCGATACCGGCGACCGCGGTCGTTGTCCGCAGCTGGTTGGTCATCGGGTCCTCGCGTGCTGCTCGAGGCGCCCAAGCGTCTGTCCGATGGCGCGTGCCAGCTCCTGCGGAGCCAGGACGCCAGGATGTTCGGCCGCAGCCACGGCCTGAACCGAGGCGCCGAGCTGCCCGGATCGCTGCGCATCCACGCCAGCAGCGAGCAAGGCGGCGCAAACACCGCCGAGCACGTCTCCCGATCCCGCCTGAGCAGTCCAGGCCGGACCAGGTACGGCGACGAGCACCGGCCCCCCGTTGGGAGCTGCGGCCAACTGCGTGGCACCTTTCAGAAGCACACTGGCGCCAGTCTGCTCTGCCCCCGCAATGACCGCTCCGACAGGATCCTCCTCGACCCAGCCACGCTCCCGCTCGAGCAGCCGGGCCAACTCGCCCGCATGGGGTGTCAGCAGCCAGCTGGCAGGAGCCGGTTTCGGCAGATAACCAAGCCCGTCGGCATCCACGACAGCAGGCAGTCCCTGCTCGGCCACCCTTGCCAGCACCTCGGCGCCGTCGCCACGTTCGCCCCAGCCAGAGCCGAACAGATGTGCCTGGACCCGCCCCGGCGAGAACACGACGTTCGGCAACTGGGCCGAGATGGTCGCGGCTGGCCGCTCGGCGCCCAGAAATCGGACGTAACCGGCGCCACCGTAGACCGCACCGTAGACCGACATCACCGCGGCACCCGGGTACTGGTCGGAGCCGGTGTCCACGCCGACCACTCCTCGGGCGTACTTGTCGCTGCGCCCGGTCGGATAGGGCCAGGCGCGTGCCAGCTCGTCCTCATCCAAGCCCACCAGGTCGGGTTTCTCGTCATGGTCAGTACCGAGTCCGATATCGACCACCGAGATCGCGCCGCAGCGGCTCAGCGCCGGTTGCAGCAGGTGGCAAGGTTTCCGCTCCCCGAACGTGACCGTCCGAGTTGCTTGTACCGCGGTCCCGGGCACGGCGCCGGTGTCGGCTGCAACACCGGAGGGGAGATCGACGGCGATGGTCGGGATCCCCTGGGCCTCCACGGATTGCACAAGTCGGGCAACCGGCTCGGGCAGTCCTGGCCGGCCGCCGATGCCAAGGATTCCGTCGATGATCAGGTCGTACGCCTTCAGATCAGCGACATGGTGATCATCGAGGCTGATCACTCGACCACCTGCGGTGAGCAAGGCGGCCAGTCCGGCAGGGTGTGGGGCGCCCAGGCAGCGGATGGCTGTGACACGAGTCCCGCGCCGGGCCAGCCGTACGCCGGCGAACAGGGCGTCGCCGCCGTTGTTACCCGCACCGACCATGATCATCACGTGGCGCCCGTATCGGCCGCCGCTCTCCGACTCGAGCAGGTCGGACGCGCTGGCGGCCACTGCGGCTGCGGCCCGCTGCATCAGCGCGTCAACGCCCTCTACAGCGATAGCCCGCTCCTCGATCCGCCGGATCTTCGCGACGCGGTACGCGCGCATGATCACGCTTCGCAGATTACGACAGCCGACGCGATGCCGGCGTCGTGGGACATGCTGAGGTGAATGGTGCAAATGCCGAGTTCGGCAGCGCGGGCAGCGACCGTACCCTTGATCTTGAACGAGGGCTTGCCGTGATCGTCGGTAAGCACTTCAGCGTCAAGCCAGGACAGGCCGTCGGGCGCGCCCAGCGCTTTCGCCAAAGCCTCCTTCGCGGCGAATCGGGCGGCCTTGGATGCCATGGGACGCTCGGCTTCGGCGGTGGTAAAGATCCGCCGGACGAGGCCGGGCCGGCGTTCGATCGACTCGGCGAACCTATCGACGTCGCAGACGTCGATACCGACTCCGATGATCATGAGCTGGCGCTATGCGGGCTGAGCCCTTCGACAAGCTCAGGACGGCGCCTGTCGACGCCCGGAATGTGCCCTTCGACAAGCTCAGGGCGCAGGCCGCGGCAAGTGATCATCTGCTATTACTCGACAGTGACAGACTTCGCCAGGTTGCGCGGCTGGTCGACGTCGTGGCCTTTCTTGGTCGCAAGTTCGCAGGCGAACATCTGCAGCGGCACGGTCGCCACCAAGGGTTGCAACAGCGTGGACACCCTCGGCAACCTGATCAGGACATCGGCGTACCGGCTGACCTCGTCGTCGTCCTCCTCGGCCAGCACGATGGTCTTGGCCCCCCGGGCGCGTACCTCCTGCAGGTTGGAGAGGACCTTGTCGTGCAGCAAGTCACTGCCGCGTGGGGGGACCACAACGAACACCGGCAGCTGATTTTCGATCAGTGCGATCGGGCCATGCTTGAGCTCACCGGCCGCGAAGCCTTCGGCATGGATGTAGGCCAGTTCCTTCAGTTTCAGAGCGCCTTCGAGTGCCACCGGATAACCAACGTGCCGGCCGATGAAGAGCACGGACCGCTTCTCGGCGAACTCGGCGGCGAGCTCCATCACTGGCCCGATGTCGTCAAGCACCTTGGAAATGGCATCAGGCATGGACTCGAGTTCCCGCAAGGTCTCAGCGATTTCGTCACCGTACTTGGCGCCTCGTACCTGCGCCAGATAGAGGCCGAGGAGGTAACAGGCAACGAGCTGAGTCAGAAATCCCTTAGTGGACGCCACACCGATCTCCGGCCCGGCGTGGGTGTAGATCACCGCATCGGACTCGCGCGGGATGGTCGAGCCGTTGGTATTACAGATCGCGAGCACCCGGGACTGCTGTTCACGTGCATGCCTGATCGCCATCAGGGTGTCGGCGGTTTCCCCGGACTGGCTGATCGCGACGACGAGGGTCGTCGGGCCGACGATCGGGTCACGGTAGCGGAACTCACTCGCCAGCTCCACCTCGCAGGGGATTCGGGTCCAGTGCTCGATTGCGTACTTGGCTACGAGACCTGCATAGAAGGCACGTGCCGCAGGCGACCACGATGATCTTGTCCACGCGACGTAGCTCCGCCTCGGGAATCCGGATCTCATCCAGAGTGAGCTGAGCGTCCGTGTCATGGCGGCCGAGCAGCGAGTCGGCTACTGCGCGAGGTTGCTCGTAGATCTCCTTCCGCATAAACCAGTCGTAGCCACCCTTCTCGGCAGCGGACAGGTCCCAGTCAACGTGGTAGGGCTTTACCTCGGCGGGTTCGCCGTCGAAAGTAGTGACATCTACCCCCTTGGGGGTGATGCTGACCAGCTGATCTTGGCCAAGCTCGATGGCCTCGCGGGTGTGCTCGATGAACGCGGCGACATCGGAGGCGACGAAGTTCTCGCCCTCCCCCACGCCGACGACCAGTGGGGAGTTGCGGCGGGCCGCGACCACGGTGTCCGGTGTCTGACTGTCCGCCGCTACCAGGGTGAAGGCGCCACGGAGCCGACCACAGATGACACGCATGGCCTCGGCGAGGGCCAGTCCAGCTGAGACTTGCTGACCCAGCAACTGCGCAACGACCTCGGTGTCCGTCTCCGACACGCAGGTGATGCCAGCCTCTTCCAGCTCATCCCGCAGCGTCACATAGTTCTCGATGATGCCGTTGTGCACCAGAGCGATTCGGCCGTCTGAGGAGGTGTGAGGGTGAGCGTTGACGTCGTTGGGGCCGCCGTGGGTCGCCCATCGGGTATGCCCGATGCCGAGGCTGCTTCGTGGCAACTGCTCCTCAGCCAGCAGCTTCTCCAGATTGCCGAGCTTGCCGGCTTTCTTGGCGACGTGCAGCGCGTCGTCGGCGACGACTGCAATGCCTGCTGAGTCGTAGCCGCGGTATTCGAGACGTCGTAGACCCTCGACCACGACGTCCAGCGCGACCTTCTCACCGACGTACCCGACGATTCCGCACATAGGCGGAACTGTACCTTTCCAGCGCCTCTGGACTGGCGCTTCAGCGATCCTTGGCCACTGCCTCAGCCAATTCCGGCTCCGACACTAGTGATCCTCTGGTCGCTAGATTCTGCGTATGCCGAACGACGCTCACCTCCTCGGTCCTTATGTGGAACGGAGTCGGGCAGACTGGGCCGAGCTTGCCGAACATCTGCCTATCCCGCTCGACGAGACGACGCTGGAGAAGGTTCGGGGGTTGGGCGATCCAACCAGCATGCTGGACGTCCGCGAGGTGTACCTGCCGCTCACTCGGCTGCTGAGCCGCTATTTCCTTCACACCAGCGAGTTGCATAATTCGACGAACGAGTTCCTCCATCTGTCGGTACAGCGCACGCCCTTCGTCATTGGGATCGCAGGATCGGTTGCCGTCGGAAAATCGACCACCGCCCGCCTGCTCCGTGAGCTGCTGGCCGCCTGGCCGGACCATCCACGGGTCAACCTGGTGACAACCGACGGCTTCCTGCTGCCCAATGCCGAGCTCGAACGGCGCGGGCTGCTGCAGCGCAAGGGCTTCCCAGAGTCCTACGATCGGCGGGCCCTGCTGCGCTTCGTGATCGACGTCAAGTCGGGCCAGGACGAGGTGCTGGCGCCGGTCTACAGCCATCTCGTCTACGACATCGTGCCGGATGCCAAAGTGCGGGTGCAGCGGCCCGACATCTTGATCTTGGAAGGCCTGAACGTGCTGCAGCCGGCACGGCCTCGACCCGACGGCACGACCGGCCTTGCTGTCAGTGACTTCTTCGACTTCTCTGTCTATGTCGATGCGGACGCTTCAGACATTCGGGACTGGTATGTGAGTCGTTTTCTGTCACTGCGCGACACGGCGTTCCGCGATCCGCGCTCCTATTTCACCCGCTACGCAGACCTGACGACGAGCCAGGCAATTCGCCAGGCGCGCTACCTGTGGGACACGATCAATGGGCCGAACCTCCAGGCAAACATCCTGCCCACCAGGGGCCGCGCGACCGCGATCCTTCGCAAGGACCGTGATCATTCGGTCCAGTGGGTACGAATCCGCAAGGTCTGATTGCCCGCCGCTCGCAGCCAGCAGCTACCCCTCCCCTCTGGCGCAACCTACGTTTACGTGGCTTGCTATCGGTCTGCACTGGTTGCAACATGTGCGGACCGTATGGAACCTGTGCAGAGTGGCAGCCGTCGGTGGCTCAGAAAGTCTCCAGCTCGGATGTATCACGTACCCGAACAGCGCCTCCGTGTCTATGAGCCCGCTCGCCCGAGACAAGGCATCCGTTGCGCACCTTGTCAATTCGATGAGGGGTGGGTCTCGCGCAACACCTCTTCAGCTACGAACCTGCAGCTCGCCGGCAAATGATCGAAAACGTTGGGAGCGGCGCTTCGCTCTCCGAGGGTCTCGGCGGTAGCGTCAGCACGTGAGTAACTCGTACGGCGCCACATCGGAACAAGTCCGGATCGGCGCAGGCACAGCCCTCAAGTTCGGCTTCTTTGCAGCGTTCGGAATCTTCCTGTTCTACCTCATCCTGTCCGTCATATTGGGCGCCGTGGCGATCTTCCTCGCCGCAGCCGGCGCAATCGACATCAACAACCTGCTGCCCGGCTGAACGAGCCCCGCTTTTTGAGCTCCTCGCGCAATCGCGCGTGACTGTTTGATTGCTCGCTCCGCTCGCTGCGATGTCCGCTGCGTTGCCGCCGCCTTCGTCGGATCTGGCGGAACGGAAAAGCGTTGTTCCGCCATCTCCTCCTGCAGATCGGCGGCGCGAACATCGCGAACCCGCCTACTTCGTCGTCGCTCGCAGAGGAAAGAACGCCTCCGCTCACTCCTCCTCCGTAAGGCGGCGCGCGATTCCCGACGCTCGCAGTTAGAGGGCTAGTGAGGCCTTGACCACGTCCGCGAGGCGCTGCGCTACTCCGTCCGCTGCCTCGTAACTCTCGGCTTCCACCATGACGCGTACCAAGGACTCCGTTCCCGACGGGCGTAACAGAACCCGGCCCGAATCCCCAAGCTCGGCCTGGGCCTCGACAACTGCTGCCGTGAGCTGGGGATCGGTCGCTGCTCGGCTCTTGTCGACACCAGACACGTTGATCAGTACTTGGGGCAGCCGCGTCATCACCGAAGCGAGCTGCGCCAGGGACTGACCCGACGTCGCCATCCGGCTCATCAGATGGAGCGCGGTGAGTGTGCCGTCGCCGGTCGTGGCGTGTTCCGACATCACGACGTGACCGGACTGCTCCCCGCCCAGGACGAAATCGCCGGCCCTCATCGCCTCGAGCACATAACGATCTCCGACTTTGGTCTGCTGGACTGTTACCCCGGCGTCCCGCATCGCGTTGACGAACCCAAGATTGCTCATCACGGTGGCCACCACCGTGTCGTTCTTCAGTCGGCCCTCTTCGCGGAGGCTGAGAGCCAAGATCGCCAGGATCTGGTCGCCATCGACGATCCTGCCGAAGTTGTCGACCGCGAGGCAGCGATCGGCATCCCCATCGAGTGCGATCCCGATGTCCGCCCGCCGTTTCAGCACCGTGGATCGCAGTGAGTCCATATGGGTGGAGCCGCAATTCTCGTTGATGTTGATGCCGTCTGGCTCCGCGTGTATCTGGTGGACCTCAGCCCCCAGGGCCTCGAACGCCGCAGGCGCCGCCCGATAGGCAGCCCCGTTCGCACAGTCGACGACCACCTTGATGCCCGCCAAAGTCACCGGGCTGCCGAGACTATTGACCAGGTGTGCCACATACGTCTCGACGAGCGACTCCTGGACCGTCACCCGGCCCACGCCCGCGCCCGTGGGCCGAGGCCACACCTCAGCCAACCGGGACTCGATTGCGTCCTCGAGCGCGTCGTCCAGCTTGTAGCCCCCGCGCGCAAAGAACTTGATCCCGTTGTCGGGCATCGGGTTGTGACTCGCCGACAGCATGACGCCGAGATCCGCGTCGCAGTCCTCGGTGAGAAACGCGACCCCGGGGGTCGGCAGCACACCGAGGCGTACGACATCGACGCCGGCGCTGGCCAGACCTGCTACGACGGCCGCTTCCAGGAACTCACCTGAGGCACGTGGATCGCGGCCGACCACCGCGAAGGGCGTATGCCCCTCGAACTCCCCAGCCTCGCCGAGTACGCGGGCCGCTGCGACGGAAAGGCTCAACGCTAGTTCCGCGGTAAGCGCCTCGTTGGCCTTTCCGCGTACGCCGTCGGTTCCGAAGTGTCGGCCCACTGATCTTTTCCCGCAACTACCTCTTGCTGTACTGGGGGGCTTTCCGGGCCTTCTTCAGGCCCGCCTTCTTGCGTTCCTTGATCCGAGCATCGCGGGTCAGCAGCCCGGCCTTCTTGAGCGCGGGCCGGCTGGCTTCGGCATCGACCGCGTTCAGAGCGCGGGCAACGCCAAGCCGCAAGGCGCCAGCTTGACCGGTCACGCCGCCGCCGTGGATGCGGGCAATGACGTCGTATGAGCCGCTCACCGCCGCCGCGGCGAAGGGCTCGGAAACCAGCTGCTGGTGCAGCTTGTTCGGGAAGTAATCGTCCAGGGCGCGGCCGTTAATGGTCCACTGCCCACTGCCGGGACTGATGCGGACCCGGGCCACGGCCTCTTTACGGCGTCCGGTTGCGGCGGCGGGTGCCACCACGGCCGGGCGTCCTGCTGGTCCGTGCGAAACCTGCGGCGTCGCCTCGGAACGGTAGGCGATCTCGCGGTCGGCCTCGACGAACGGGGTGATCTCGTCCTCGTCGACCGTTTCGGTGGCGGTGTCAGTCACTGCAGATGGTTCCTTGCTATTGGGAGGTTTCGTGCGGTCGATGCGAGGCTACTGGGCGATCTGGGTGAGCGCGTAAGGCTTCGGCTGCTGGGCGCTGTGCGGGTGCTCGGGACCGGCGTACACCTTGAGCTTCCTGATCAGCCGGCGGCTGAGCTTGTTCTTCGGGAGCATCCCCCAGACAGCGAGCTCGACAGCCTTGCGCGGGTCGCGGTCGAGCAGCTCGCCGTACGGTACAGACTTGAGGCCGCCGGGCCGGCCAGAGTGTCGGCGGGCGAGCTTGTCGGTGCGCTTGTTTCCGGTGAGAGCGATCTTGGACGCGTTCACGACAATCACGAAATCGCCGCCGTCGAGGTGGGGCGCATAAGTCGGCTTGTGCTTGCCACGCAGCAGCGTCGCAGCCGTCACGGCCAACCTGCCCAGCACGACGTCATTGGCATCGATGACATGCCAGGACCTGGTGATGTCGCCAGGCTTCGGGCTGTAGGTGGACATAACCGGCTTCCGTTTTGACGCGAGCGAACTCTCTTTGTGTGAATGAACCTTGCCGCATCCATACCCAATCAGGGCGCGGCAATCGCATGCGTTGGACGCAACAGCCGACAAGGCTACCCGCGCTGGATACCGCGGGTCAAAGTGGCATCAACGATGCATTGCGCCTCAGTGAGGCGCCCTTGGCTGGCTAGGGTCACCCATCTCCGCACGCTGTGCAGCTTCCACCGCCGCATCCTCGAGTTGCAAGCGATAGGTCGCCCACTCTTGTTCGGTCTGATCAGGGAGGTTCCCATCATTGTCGCCGGCCGCGCCGTCGATAAGCTCGCGGACGATGTCGGCATGCCCCGCGTGCCGAGCGATTTCTACAGTGACATGCACCATGATCTGCTGGAGGGTCACCTGCTGCCGCTCAGGAGGCCGCCACCACGGAACTCGGCCCGGCGAATCGAGGGTGAGTGCCTCGATGGTGGCGTCTGCGTGGACTGCTGCCCGCTGATACAGCGCGACAATGTCCTCTCGCGACTCCTCGGCCGTGGCCCACATGTCAGCGTTGATCTCGGCACCTTCTTCAGACCAGGGCAGCGAAACGTTTGATCGGCCGATCGAACACTTCCCCGAAGTAACCCAGTTCGATGCTGGCCACATGTTTGACAAGCCCGAGCAGATTTGTGCCGGTCCGGGTCATCGGCCATCGCACGGCACGCTCGTCGACGCCGTCCAGCTTCTGCAGCAGCGCCCGGCGTTGTTTATCCAGATACAGGTGAATGATCCGCTTCTGGTCCATCCGCCGAATTTAGTGCTTGGCAGATTCGTGCTCCGACCGAACACGATGCCAGTGGCCCAAATCATATGGCCCCCGACTATTCAGGCATGACCACCACGCGTAGGTTGTGCGCATGACCGATACGCCCACGGTTGAGCCCCCCAAGGCTGATTCCCTGAGCATTCGCGACAACCGAACAGGTCGTGAGTACGAGGTCGCGATCACCGAGGGAACCATTCGCGCCGCCGATCTGAAACAGATCGCGGTTGACGGCCAGCAAGGGGTCGCCACCTACGACCCCGGGTTCGTCAATACGGCCTCGTGCCGCAGCGCCATCACCTTCATTGACGGCGATCTCGGCATCCTCGAGTACCGCGGCTACCCCATCGAGCAGCTAGCCGAGCGGTCCAGCTTCCTCGAGGTCGCATACCTGCTACTGCACGGGGAACTGCCGACCCAGGCCCAGCTCGATGAGTGGGTGCTCAACATCACCTACCACACATTCATCCACGAGAACCTCAAGCAGTTCATCGAGGGGTTCCGTTATGACGCACATCCCATGGGGATGCTGATGGCCACGGTCAGCGCGCTGTCGACGTTCTATCCGGCGGCAAGCAAGATCGACGACCCCGAAAATCGGATGCTGCAGATCACCCGGTTGATCGCCAAGATGCCAACCCTTGGTGCCTTCGCCTACCGGCATCAGCAGGGCAAGCCGTACGTGTATCCAGACAACTCGCTGTCCTACACCGCAAACTTCCTGGCCATGCTTTTCAAGATGAGTGAGCCCACCTACCAAGCTGATGAGCGGCTGGTGCACGCACTCGAGGTGCTGTTCATCTTGCACGCCGACCATGAGCAAAATTGCTCCACGAACGCCGTGCGATCGATCGGCTCATCCCAGGTCGATCCCTACTCGGCCGTGGCCGGTGGTATCGCAGCGCTCTACGGGCCGCTCCACGGGGGCGCCAACGAAGCTGTGCTCGCCATGCTGAAGCGGATCGGTAAGACCGACAACATTCCTGACTTCATTGGCGGGGTGAAAGAGGGCAAAGAGAAGCTCATGGGCTTCGGGCATCGTGTCTATAAGAACTATGACCCGCGGGCCAAGATCATCAAGAAGGCCTGCGACGATGTCTTCGAGGTGACCGGAGTCAATCC
Organism: uncultured Actinomycetota bacterium; assembly: GCA_963744455.1. Classification (GTDB taxonomy): domain Bacteria; phylum Actinomycetota; class Actinomycetes; order Propionibacteriales; family Propionibacteriaceae; genus Microlunatus. The sequence goes on from CAVUTQ010000003.1 coordinate 46,052, forward strand.
CCTGCTCAAGATCGCCCAGGAACTGGAGAAGATCGCGTTGGAGGACGAGTACTTCGTCAAGCGCAAGCTGTATCCCAATGTCGACTTCTATTCCGGACTGATCTATGAGGCGTTGCAGTTCCCAGCGGAGATGTTCACCGTTTTGTTCGCCATCGGCCGTACGCCGGGCTGGCTCGCCCAATGGTCAGAGCTGGTGCAGGACAAGGAGCAGAAGATCGCCCGACCAAAACAGATCTACACCGGCATCCGAAGCAGGGACTTCGTCCCGATGAGCGAACGCTGAGTTTCTTCTGCTCTGCTCGCGCACGCGGCGCAGGGAGCTGCCGTTGTCGTCGCTCTTCGTGAAACGCCTACTGAGCGGGACATCTACCTTTATGGGCGTTTCACTCATCACTCCTCCAATCGGCAGCGGCGCCGCTCCGACGCTCGCAGAGCGCGTTACGGCGAGAGGTGCCAGCTGCGTACATGTTCCCAACGCATGTCCCGCCACCAGCTGCCGGTCCAGGTGTAGTGAGCGAAGCGATAGAGCATCACCGTGTCGGCAGTGAACGAGGACGGTGGCGTGACGCCCAGCCCGTATACGTAGTCCTCCACCTCCTCACGTAGCTCGGCACGCACCCGGAGCTCATGGGATGCCAGCGAGATGTGGGCCATCCAGCGATCTGGCTCATAGAGATCCGGTGGCAAGTCACCGCTGGGACCGACCAGCGGTCGGACGACCGAATCAACCGCGCCCGCCAGCGCAATGATCTGCTTGTTCGGCACACCGTTAAGCGTCGATACGTCATAGGCGATCGCAGAATCCGCCAGCCGCCGAATTCCACGATTGTGCACAGTGAACGCCCGCACTCGGCGTAGCACAAAACCGATGAGCTGCATCAACTCGGCCAGCGGAACAACCACCGGCAGGTTGCCTGCCAGCGTGATGTGCGGCGGGAAGGCGTCCGCCGAGACCAACCCGTACTGCGCTCGCAGCTGGCTGGTGATCTGTGTCACGGCCGCGCATGTCTTGGGGTCCGGCCTGAGAAACACCCCAAAGCGAAACTGGTATTCCACCAGTGTTCGTCCTCCCTAATGCCAACGACGCGTTCGGCCAGCAGCCTCCGCATCTCTGGCTCACCGTAACCAAGCCAGGACACCGCAGCAACGAAACTCGCCGGTACTCCAGGGTGGCTGATCTCCCAACCGCCGCGCGTGATAGTGAGGAATCAGCCCTTGACCGATCAATTTGCAGCACCAGGAAGTGATCATGGACTGGACTCTGGAGGTTGTCGTACTGCCGGTGCTGGGCAGGTGACCATCGAGGTCAGACCCGCCACGATTGCACGGTTCGACGATGTTGCGATCATGCTCGGGCCCAAGAGTCCTGATGCCTCCGTGTGCTGGTGCCTGAGCCACCGGCTCGACTCCAAGACCAACCGGGCGCTCGTCGGGACGGCTCGGGGCGCGTACGTGAAGAAGCTTTCCAGGCGCCCGGTCGCGCCCGGTGTCCTCGCGTACGACGGTGTCGAAGTGGTCGGATGGGCCGCCGTCGCGCCTCGGTCCGAACTGCCTTTCGCGCGGTCGACCAAGATCCCCCATGTCGATCAGCTGCCGGTTTGGTCCGTCTGGTGTATCCGGGTCCGCCCCGGCCACCGCGGCAAGGGCATCTCCCGCGCGCTTCTCGATGGTGCTGTGGCGTACGCGCGGTCAAAGGGTGCGCCAGCGGTCGAGGGTTACCCCGTGGACAACAGGAGCAAGAAGGTCGATCTCACCATGGCCTATGTGGGCACCCGCAAGCTTTTCGAGGACGCCGGCTTCATCAAGGCTGCGGACACCCGCTCGGTATCCGGCGGTTTTCCACGCGTATTGATGCGGCTGGACCTGCGTTGACGGCGGTGCAGCCACCACTCGACGATCAGCAGGTTGACCACCCAGCTCACCCAGCTGGTGACGCCCACCGCCTGGCTCACGTCAGCTGGATCGACTTCGGCACCCGTATAGATCTCCGGCACAAAGACCGCGAAGGCGATCAACATCCAGACCCTGAAGGCCACGATGGAGAACGCCAGGGCGAAGCTACGCAGCATCCATTGCCGGTGATCGGCAAAACGGCGCTGCCGGATCGCTCGAAATCCGGCCAGCGTGGTACCGAACCACAGCAACGCAAGCATCGTGTTCGCAACCCGTTGATTGGCACCGTACAGACCCATCGGGGAGATGATCATGACGCAGATCGATGCACTCAGCGCGACGGCGACGTAGACCCGGCCGCTCCAGCGATGGACGGCAGGGTGTGATCTGCGAAGCCACGGCCACACCTGGAGGCAGGCCGCGAGCAGCGCTATCGAACCAAGGAAGATGTGGGTGACCAGCAGTGGATAGTAGCTGGCGTGGGGCGGCATCGGCTGGGTTCGAGCCTGCGCCGGGTCAAGGGTGAGGTACGGCGGCACAGCGTAGGCAATGAAGATCACCGTCAGCAGTGCCAGCGGCACCACCCATGGCCTGCGAAGCAGCGGCTTTCGCCCCACCATTTGGTGATCATCTGCATCGATGGCGGTGCGGCTCAGCTCGTCTGTCGACATGCCACCCAGCATGGTCATCACAGTCGCCATGCGCACTGATGCTGGCCGTAGACCTGCTGTTCGGGATAACCCCAGCTAACGCAACCGCTCCACACGGGTCTCGTCCCAGACTGGCTCTGCTGTCTCATAGACGCTGCCGTCAGCGCCGAAGATCAAGAACCTGTCGAAGCTGCGTGCGAACCACCGGTCGTGCGTAGCGGCGATCACCGTGCCCTCGAAGGAATCGAGGCCTAGCTCCAACGCCTCGGCGGACTCCACGTCGAGATTGTCAGTCGGCTCGTCGAGGAGCAACAGCGTCGCGCCGCTCAGCTCGAGCAGCAGGATCTGGAGGCGCGCCTGTTGACCTCCCGACAGCGACTCGAATTTCTGCTCGGCCGCCTTGGCCAGCTCATAGCGATCGAGCTTGCGGGATGCCTCCTCCCGTCCCATGCCGGCTCGGTGATCATCACCGCGATGCAGGATCTCGAGCAAGGTTCGGCCGAGCAGCTCGGGATGATGGTGGGTCTGAGCAAACCAGCCGGGTCGTACCCGGGCACCGAGTTTCGCCTTGCCGGTATGGGGAACCGGAGCGACCGCAAGGTCGCTGACGGGCTGGTGTTCACGATCAGGATCGGAGCCGCCGCGCGCCAGCAGGCGAAGGAAATGCGACTTGCCGGAGCCGTTCGACCCCAGCACTGCAACCCGGTCACCGAACCAGATCTCGGCGTCGAACGTCTTCATGAGACCGGTCAGCTCGAGATTCTCGATTATGACCGCGCGCTTGCCCGTACGCCCTCCGCTGAGCCGCATGGAGACCCTCTGCTCCAACGGCACCGCCTGAGGCGGCCCAGCCTCCTCGAACTTTGCCAGCCGGGTCTGGGCCGCCTGGTACCGCGAGGCCATGCCGGAGTTGTACGCGGCCTTCGCCTTGTACATCAGCATCAGCTCTCGAAGCTTCTTGTGTTGCTCGTCCCAGCGCCGCCGCAGCTCCTCGAAGCGGGCGAGCCGCTCCTGGCGGGCCTTGGCGAGCGTCGCGAAGCCGGACCCGTGGATCCATACCGTATTGCCGGCAGCACCGAGCTCCAGAACCGCGATCGTCTTCGCAGTCTGAGCAAGCAGTTCGCGGTCGTGGCTGACCAGCAGCACCGATTTCTGGGTGCTCTGGAGCTGGGCCTCCAGCCAGCGCTTGGCCGGTACGTCCAAGAAGTTGTCTGGTTCGTCCAGCAGCAACACCGCGTCGGGACCGCGAAGCAACGCCTCCAGTGCCAGACGCTTCTGTTCGCCACCGGAGAGCGTGCTGACCTCGCGCCACTTGGCACGGTCATAACTCACACCGAGGGCCTCGGTACAGCAGGCGTCGAAAGTCACTTCGGCGTCGTACCCACCTGCGTCGGCGTAGTCGGCCAGCGCCTGCGCGTAGCGCAGCTGGGTTTGTTCGCGGTCGTCTTCCATCAACTGCAGTTCCAGCCGGTCCAGCTCAGCCACCGCCCCACGCAGCGCAGGCGGCGAGAGCGAGAACAGCAGGTCTCGTACGGTTGTCGAGCCGTGGATGCTGCCAATGAACTGACGCATCACGCCGAGGCCGCCACTGCGGGACACCGATCCGCTGGTTGGCATCAGATCGCCGGCGATGATCCTGAGCAGCGTGGTCTTGCCCGAACCGTTAGGTCCTACCAGGGCGACGATGGAACCCTCGCCAACGCGGAAGGACACGTCGTCGAGCAGCACCCGCCCGTCGGGCAGGTGATACCCCACCCCGGCAAGATCGACATGTCCCATGACACGACACTAGGCGCGGCCGCCTCGAGAGGCGATTTCATTTTCCTGCGCCCCGAGCCCGGTGAACTTGCGCCCTGAGCCTGTCGAAGGGCACATTCCGCGGGCTTCGACAAGCGCCGTCCTGAGCTTGTCGAAGGGCTCAGCCCGCATTACGCGGCGAGCAGCATGGCCAGGGCGGCCGTGTCGGCGTTGACCTGAGGATCAATGCCGACCTTGCTGATGAGCTGCGTCACCGTACCGTCAACATCGGCCTCCACCCACGCGGCGCGATGATCGAGCCCGAGGTACGGCAGACCTGGCAGGAACACGCATCCCGATGCCACGTTGTACTCCGGAACGCTCGCAAGCGTGCTCGAAGGCGGGTGCAACACGATCAGCCCCGGCGGCTGGTGCTCGGCGAAATGTCCCGGACGAAGAGGATGCTCACCCAGCAGTTGCCCCTCGGCCACCACCAGGCCGATCGCCCCAGGGTGCGGCTCTTCCGGCAACTCCTCACGTATCCGGAACACAGTGCTGGTCGGTAGCAATCCCGGAACGGCAGCCATCTGCACAGCAAGCACCAAGAATCTGGCCCACTCGACGGTGTCATTAGGCCAGCGCCCCATCAGCATGAAGCCATACAGCGATCCGTCGGCTTGCAGCGGTGCAACCTCAATCGACGATGGCCGATTGCCATCCATGATGACCTCCCAACTCGCTGCGCGCTTGCAGCACCGTGGTGGTACGTCGTTGATCACCAGCCGAACTTGGCTCAATCGTCCCCACGCAGCAGTTAGCAGACAAGGGGGTAGGAGTGCTAACAGGCATCAGCGGGGTCCCGATTGGTATCACTTCGTAATCGTCGGGTTCGGAGCCAGCGGGAGTCGCAACTCCGCGCGCGTCCGCCAAGGACTCTCCCCCGCGGTGATCGCGACGGTACCGCCCGCTCGAGCGAGGAGGTCACGGACGATCGCCAGCCCAAGTCCTGCTCCTCCTGAGTTCCGACCCCGCGCGTCATCGAGTCTGGTGAAGCGCTCGAAGACCCGCTCTCGATCTTCGGGCGCGATGCCCGGGCCGTCGTCGCTGACGCTGATCACGGCCTGACCATGATCAACTCTGGCGACGACCTCCACTCGCGTATGCGCGTGCCGGACTGCGTTGTCGACCATGTTCCCGACCGCGCGATGCAGCTCGTCGGCATCGACCATGATCATCACCGGCTCCTTGGCGACGACCGTCACCGGGACTCGAGCTCCTGCGTACGCCCCGGTCACCTCGGCCACAAGCTCGCGAGCATCGACAGCAGCCAACCGTGCTGGTGGCCTGGTGTCGGCGTCGGCGCGTGCCAGGAGCAGCAGGTCTTCGACCAGTCCCGAAAGCCGCTTGATGTCAAGCATGAGATCGGCGGGCAAGGTGCCGCCCTCGCCTAGTCGCTCGGCGACCTCCAGCTGCGCCTGAATGTTCGCCAGCGGACTACGCAGCTCATGAGCAGCGTCTGCCACGAACGAGCGCTGCCGGTCCTGGGCGTCAGCCAACCGATCGAGCATCCCGTTGAGCGTGACGGCGAGCGCGCGGATCTCGTCTGCAGCAGGCGGTACCGGGAGCCGTTCACCTCCCGGCGAGCCGCGGATCCGGCCCGTTCGACTGATCTGCTCGGCCCCGACGCGGAGCTGCTCCACCGGTCGCAGTGTCCAGCCGATCACCCGCCACGCGATTGCCGCCAGGGTCGCCAGCAGCAGCGGAAACGCGATGAGCAGGCCGTTCCGCAGCGCTGTACGCGCGGCCAGCACGTCGCCGTACGGCAACCCGACAATCACCGTGACCGGTGCCCCAGCGAGTCCTGCCTGAATGGCGCTGACACGCAGCGGCTCTGTGCTGCCGAGCCGGACACCGTCCACAACCACTGCCTCTCCGGTGAGAGCCGTCGACAGCTCCATCGGCCGCAGCAGCGGGGTCAGTCGGTCGGCTGTCACCGAACCGCCGATCACACGTTGCTGGTCATCGATCACTTGCACGACCTGAGCACCCGAGACGGGAACGGGACTGGGCAGCCGGTTCTCGTTGACCATTGCGGCGACGTCCTTGGCCGCTGCGAGCGCCTCGTTATCCAGGGTGCGATTCACCGAATAGGTCAGTGCACCGAAGAAGGCCAGGCCGCCCATGATCAACGCCGTACCAACTCCGACGAGGCCGATGATCATTAGGCGAGCCCGCAGGCTCAACGTCCAGAATCGCTTCACGTCGTTGGGGTCCGCCTCAGGCCACGAGCCGGTAGCCGACACCGCGTACGGTGATCAGACGATCGTTACCGATCTTGCGGCGCAGGTAGCCGATGTAGACCTCGACAGCATTGGGGGCGACGTCAGCACCGCTGTCCCACACGTGGTCCAACAGTTCAGCTTTACCGACCACCCGGCCGGCGTTGCGGATCAGATACTCCAGCAGCACAAACTCGCGTGGCGTCAGATCCGCGGATACTTCGTTCACCCAGACCTCGCGGGTTGCCGGGTCAAGTTTCAGATCTCCCGCGCTGAGCACGACCGGCCGAGGCACTGTGCCGCGGCGGAGGAGTGCCCGGATCCGGGCTAACAGCACCACAAAAGAGAAGGGCTTGATCAGATAATCGTCGGCGCCATCGTCGAGAGCGTCGGCCTGGTCGTACTCGCCGTCTTTGGCCGACAGCATCAGCACCGGAACCCAGTTGCCGTGAGCGCGTAACCGGCGTACCACCTCATATCCCGAGAGCCCAGGCAGCATGAGATCGAGTACTACCGCATCGAAGTCGCCGTGCTGCGCGAGCTGCAAGCCAGCCGTCCCGTCGGTGGCACTCTCCACTACGAACCCCTCGGCTGCCAGCCCACGTCGCAGTGCAGTAACCATCCGCTCTTCGTCATCGACCAGCAGCACCCGCACACGCCAAGTATCGGCTGCGAGCGTCAGGATCTGCCGGCGTTCTTGCGGTGGACGAAGTCACCTCAGGGTTCTCACAGCGAACGGCGGCAAGAATGGGCCTATGCGGATCTTCGAAACCAAACCAGCGCTGCGGTTGCTGGCGCCGCTGGCCCTCTTGCTCGTCGTGATTGGGACAGGCTTAGTCACCGCTACCGCGAGTGCCGAAAAGAAGCTGCCAACCCGGACACCGCAGGAGTTGCTGGTTGACCTGCAGCAGGCCAAGACAGACGGTCTGACAGGCACCGTTGTGGAACGCGCCGATCTCGGCATTCCGGCAATTCCCGGCGTGGACGGGCGAGACGACCCGGAACTTTCCTCACTGGTTTCGGGCACCCACACGCTTCGCGTCCGATATTCAGCGCCGGACAAGGCGCGCTTGGCGATACTGGGCACCTACAGCGAGTACGACCTCATCAGGAACGGCAAGGATGTCTGGACCTGGTCCAGCAAGGAGAACGCCGCCACCCACCGCACCGTGACAGCCGATGAAACGGGCGGGGAGCCTGGCAGTACACCTTCGGCGACGCCCAGGACGCCAGAAGAGGCGGCTAGTCAGGTGCTCAAAGCGCTCGAGCCCACGACGACCGTGACGAGCGACAGTTCAGTCGAGGTGGCCGGCCGCCCCGCGTACGAGCTGGTCCTGGATCCCAACGACTCCAACACGCTGATCAGCCAGGTGCGCATCGCGATCGATGGCGACACCAAGGTGCCGCTCCGCGTGCAGGTGTTCGGGACTGACTCCAAGATCGTGTTCGAGGTTGCTTACACGTCGGTGGAATTCACCCGGCCCGATGACGCCGAGTTCGTGTTCAACCCGCCGCCGGGAGCCAAGGTGACCGAGATTCAGCCCAGCGACCCGACGCCGCCGAGCGCGCAAGATCGCAAGCAGGCGGAGGAGGCCAGGAAGGCCACCACGGTCGTCGGTACCGGCTGGACTGCGGTTGCCATCACCAAGGTCGGTGATCCATCCACCAGCGAGGCTGATCAGCAGCTCAAGGCGTTCCTCAATCGGCTCGCAGCCGGTGCAGGGTTCCTGGGGTTCCGGCCGGCTGCTCGCCGGTACCGCCTTCTCAGCCGTGTGGACCGACGATGGCCGGCTTGCCGTCGGCGCCGTACGCCCTGACCTGATCTATCAGGCGCTCAGCAGGTGAAATCGGCGTCAGCCGATGCCGCGCCCGTCGTCACAAGTGGGCTGACAAAGCGATTCCGGCGCCAAATTGCCGTCGATCACATCGACCTGCAGGTTCCGGATGGTGCGGTCTACGGCTTCTTGGGCCCTAACGGTTCGGGAAAGACCACCACGATCCGCATGCTCCTCGGCCTGATCTCCCCCACGGCAGGCGAGATCGCGCTCATGGGCTGGCAGATGCCCTCCGCCGCCCGCTACGTACTTCGACGCGTCGGCTCGCTAGTGGAAGGTCCGGCTTTCCATCCCTACCTCTCCGGACGCGCCAACCTGGCCAGACTCGATGCCGCCGATCGCTACAGCGATCCGCGCACGTCCCGGTTGCGGATCGACGCTGCGCTCGAGCGGGTTGGGCTGCTGGCCGCTGCTGGAAAGAACTATCGGGCGTATTCGCTCGGCATGCGTCAGAGATTGGCGATCGCGAACTCGCTTCTGATGCCGCGTGACCTGCTGGTGCTGGACGAGCCCACCAACGGGCTCGATCCGCAGGGCACGCGAGAGGTCCGCCACCTCATCAGCGAACTGGCACGCGATGGCGCCACCGTGCTGGTCTCAAGTCATCTGCTTGCCGAAGTGGAGCAGATTTGCAGCCACGTTGGGGTCATGTTTGAGGGCCGGTTGGTGGCTCAGGGACCGCTGAGCGAACTCGGGGCTAGCGCGGTGCAGACCGTACGCGTAGACACCGACCGGACCGACGATGCGGCGCGCGTACTGACCGAGCTGGGACTGAGCGAGATAGCCAGCTCGCCTGGCTATGTGACCGCCACCTTGGGCGACGTGGCGGTCGAAAAGATTGTGCCCAATCTCGTGAACGCCTGCGTACCGGTGCTCGGGTTCGCGGTGCTGCAGCCGAGCCTGGAGGACGTGTTCGTGTCGCTGACGGGTGAGGGATTCGATGTCAGCGGCTGAACTCCTCGTCGCCGGCAGCCCGCCGCGGGCTCGCGTGTCTACCCGCTTTCTGCGGTCGGAGCTCAAGATCATCTTCGGTCGGCGACGGAATATCGCTGGGATGGGGGTGCTCGCTGCGGTCCCGGTGATCTTGGCCGTCTCGGTACGGCTTTCCTCATCGGGCCAGGTCGGTGGTCCAGACTTCATCAGCGCGATTGTCGGCAACGGACTGTTTGTGGCGTTCGGAGCGCTCGCGTTGGAGCTGCCGTTGTTCTTGCCTTTGGCAGTCAGCGCCATCTCCGGCGACTCAGTCGCGGGCGAGGCCAACATCGGCACCTTGCGATACCTGCTCGCGATCCCGGCTGGCCGCACCCGACTACTTGTGATCAAGTACTTCGCGATTGTGATCTTCGCCTTCGCGGCGACGTTCCTGGTTGCGCTTGTCGGGTCGATCATGGGCCTCGCGCTTTTCGGCGGCGGCGACATGACGCTGCTCTCGGGTACCCAGACGTCGCTGGCTGATGGGTTGTGGCGGCTGATGTTGAGCTCGCTGTATCTCGCGGTCCAATTCTCGGCGCTGGGCGCGATCGGATTGTTCGTCTCGACGCTGACTGAGCAGCCGATCGGGGCGACCATCGCGATCGTTCTGGTGAATGTGCTGATGTTCATCCTCGACACGATTGCCCAGTTGGGCTGGCTGCACCCGTGGCTGCTGACGCATTGGTGGACGGCCTTCGGTGATCTGCTTCGAGACCCCATCGCCACCGAGTCGATCCAGCGCGGACTGATCACAGCTCTGGTGTACGCCGGCGTCTTTTGGCTCGCAGCCTGGGCGAGGCTGTCGACCAAGGACATCTCGAGCTAATCCCCCACATGTGTCGGAACCTACGTTCACGTAGGTTCCGCACGGTCTGCACAGTTTGCAATCCATGCAGACCGCGAGGAACCTGCGTTAACGTAGGTTTCCGACAAGGATTGACCAAGATCATGATTGAGTCGGCTGTGGAGCGTGCCGAGCTGCGGACACGGCGGGAGGTTGTCTCGTTTGTGCGACGCAGCAGCCGGATGCGCCCGAACCAGCGCCGGGCGTGGGAGGCCTATCGGGATCGCTTCGTCCTCGAGGTACCCCGGCTGGACACCTCCACCTCAGTCCACCCGACTGCGTCGCTGGATCTGGTGAAGGCGTTTGGCCGCGATGCGGAGCTCATCGTGGAGATCGGGCCCGGCACGGGCGAGTCGCTGCTTCCGATGGCGAAGTCCCAACCGCAGGCCAATGTGCTTGCCTTCGAGGTTTACCAGCCTGCAATCGCGCGGATGCTCGCTCAGCTCGCGAGGAACCGCCAGGACAATGTTCGGATCGTTGAGGCGGACGCCGTCGCTGCCATGGAACATCTCGTACCAGCCCGATCGGTCGATGAGATCTGGCTGTTTTTTCCTGACCCCTGGCACAAGGCGCGCCATCACAAGCGCCGGCTGTTGACTCCCACCTTCGCTGCACTGTCGGCTGCTCGGCTGAAGCCGGGCGGAATATGGCGGATTGCAACCGACTGGGCCGATTATGCGGAGCGGATGCGGGATGTTCTGGATAGCGATCCGTCCCTCGCCAACCTGCATCCCAACGGCTGGGCGCCGCGGTGGCACGGGCGGCCGGTCACCCACTTCGAGCAGCGCGGGCTGGACGCGGGACGCCAGATCTTCGACCTTGCCTATCGCCGTGTCGGCTGAGTTGGCCGAGCCGTTCACGGTCCGCTGGCGGCTCGACATCAGCTACGACGGGACCAACTTCTCCGGCTGGGCGGCCCAGGCCGGACGGCGTACCGTGCAAGGCGAGCTGGAGACCTGGATCACGCGAATTCTGCGACTGGATGAGCCGGCCCAGCTGGTCTGCGCCGGGCGGACCGACGCCGGCGTACATGCCCGAGGCCAAGTCGCCCACCTCGATCTGGATCCGACGGTGATCACCGACGGTGGCGATCTGCTGATCCGACGGCTCAACAGGGTGCTCGGCGGGGATTGCGTGGTGCGACGGATCTCCGTGGCCCCGCCCGGATTCGACGCGCGGTTCGCGGCGATCTGGCGGCGCTACGTCTACCGACTGAGAGATGACAACGTGCCGCCGGACCCGCTGTACCGCTATCAGATCGCCCAGGTGCGTGCCCAAGTCGATCTTGCTCGGATGAATGAGGAGGCCGCGACCCTGATCGGGCTAAGGGACTTCGGCGCCTTCTGTCGCCGGAAGGACAGAGCCAGCACGATCCGGACCCTGCTCGAGCTGACTGGTCGGCGCGTGCCATCCGGCCCGACGGCCGGTGTGATCGAGTGCACCGTGCGTGCCGATGCGTTCTGCCACTCGATGGTGCGGTCGCTCGTCGGCGCGTTGGTCGCTGTCGCCACCGGTCAGCGTGATCATGAGTGGCTCGCCGCGATCACCGAGCGAGGAGTGCGTGACTCCACGATCACGGTGATGCCGGCTGCCGGACTCACCCTCGAAGAGGTCGGCTACCCGGCTGATCATGAGCTGGCGACCCGCGCCCTCGAGGCGCGCGCCGTCCGGGAGCCGAGCCGATCATGACATCACGCGAGTCCTCACAGTATTTCAGTGAGCAGCCCTCGGGTACCGAAGTGCGGCGTACCATCACCGCACGCGTCTGGGGACGAGAGCTGACGTTGATCACCGGCAGCGGAGTGTTCGCCGCTGCCGGTCTGGACCGTGGCACTGCGGTATTGCTACGTGCATCGCCTAAACCGGTAGGAGCTCCGCGAATCCTCGACCTCGGCTGCGGGTACGGCCCCATCGCGCTGGCTTTGGCCGTGCACTGTCCTGGTGCGCTCGTGGATGCGGTAGATGTGAACGAGCGGGCGCTTGCGCTTTGCCGGGACAATGCGGAGGCGCTCGGTGTGGCGGACCGGGTACGAGTGCTGCGGCCGGACGAAGTCGGTCCGGAGACGCGCTACGACGAGATCTGGTCCAATCCTCCAGTCCGAATCGGCAAGCAGGCGTTGCATGAGCTACTGCTCAGCTGGCTGCCGCGACTCGCACCCGACGGTGTGGCACGTCTGGTGATCGGCAAGAACCTTGGCGCGGACACCCTGCAGCGGTGGCTGACCGAGCAGGGTTACAGCTGCGAGCGCGTCGCCTCAGCAAAAGGCTTCCGGGTTCTTCTGGTCACCGCAGTCAGCGCTGAAAACTTCACTCGAGCCGAAGCCCTCGGCGCCTGAATGTGCTCAGCACGAGTGAGCTTGGGCTGGCTGGAGTGAAGTTTTGCAGCGCCAAGTCAGGCGTCCCGACCCGCAGGACACCTGCCCTCGGCCGCGACCATCCGTGGTCGTAGCATGAGCGTCAGTTTGACCCGATTCGCACCACGAGCCGAGAGGACTGCAATGGCTGCCTACGAACTGCCCGATCTTCCTTACGACTACGGCGCACTGGAACCCCACATCTCCGGCGAGATCATGGAACTGCACCACTCCAAGCACCATGCGACGTACGTCAAGGGAGTCAACACCGCCCTGGAGCAGCTTGCCGAGGCGCGAGATGGGGATTCGTTCGGCAACATCAACAAGCTCGAGAAGGATCTCGCCTTCCACCTCGGCGGCCACATCAACCACTCGGTGTTTTGGCCGAACATGTCTCCTGAGGGCGGCGACCGGCCCGATGGTGCGTTGGGAAACGCGATTGATGAGTACTTCGGCAGCTTTGACAAGTTCCGTGCCCAGTTCTCGGCGAACGCCAACGCCATCCAGGGATCGGGTTGGTCCATGTTGGTCTACGACGCCCTCGGCGCCCGGCTCAACATCGTGCAGCTCTTTGATCAGCAGGGCAACTTGCCGCTGGCACAGATCCCCATCTTGCTGCTGGACATGTGGGAGCACGCGTTCTACCTGCAATATCGCAACGTCAAGGCTGATTACGTGACGGCATGGTGGAACATCGTGAACTGGGGTGACGCCCAGTCCCGTTTCGCCGCCGCGACCGCCCAGACCGCAGGACTAATTGCGCCGCAGTGATCAACTCTTAGTGTTGAAGTTGATCAACTTCTCGGCTGTGGTTAAGGCGCTAGCCTGCTGCGGTTCCAGGTCAGTCCAGCGCGCCGATAGAGCAGCCGATCGTGCATTCGGCTCGGCTGCCCTTGCCAGAACTCGATCATGGTCGGGATCACGCGGTAGCCGCCCCAGTGCTCAGGGCAGGGCACGGTGACTCCCCGGAAGCGACGCTCAACCGCAGCGTACGCCCGGGCCAGCTCGTCAAGCGAGGCCACGGTCGCGGACTGCTCGGACGCCCAGGCACCCAGCTGTGATTCTCGAGGTCGGGCGGCGAAATAGGCCTCCGACTCGGTCCGCGGCACGAGCTCTGCGGTCCCCTCCGCACGGACCTGCCGATGCAGCGGGTACCAGCCGAAAAGCAGCGCGACCTTTCGATTCCGGCTCAACTCGCTGCCTTTCCGCGAGTTGTAGTTGGTGAAGAAAATGAAGCCCTGGTCCGACACGTTCTTGAGCAACACGGTACGAGCCGACGGCTGGTCGTCGACGCAGGTAGCGATCACCATTGCGGTCGGCTCCTCTAGCAGCCCTCGTTCCTTCGCGGCGAATGCGTCGGCCAGCCAGGTGTCGAACAGCACGAACGGGTCGGCCGGCGCATTCGACTCCAGCAGGTGCTCACCCTTGTACTCCGTGCGCTCGCCGTACAGATCCTGCATGAGAGTCAGTCTCGCGCATTCTTTTCAGAGCTGTCAGAATCCAGCTGCGTTCTTTCAGCTGCGAGCGTCCGGAAATCGCGCGCCGGTTCCCACGCACGGAGTGAGCGAGCGCAGCGCCTGCAGCGCGTATCCTCCTCTGCGAGCGACGCACGGACGGCGGCGGATCCTCAATGCGCGATGCGCGAGCAGCTCGGATCAAGAGGATTGGCGGACGAGCGCGACAACGGTGCCGGCAACAAGCGCCACAAAACCAGCCAGCCCGAGGGCGAGCAGCGTTCCTCTTCTGCTCTGGCCGGAATTCGCCTCATCCTCGCCTACGTCGCCTTCAGCGCCTGGATCGCTGCTGGCTCCCGGCGTGGGCGTCGTGTTGGTCTCGCTGGGCACCGGCACGGAATACACCTTGGACCGCTTGCCCTCGCTGCCGACCAGTAGCGACTTCTGGTCCAAACTGAGAGTCAGCGACTCCGCCTGCGGCTGATCGGGGATGGGGGCGCTGGCCACCACCTGGTAGCTGGTCGCGTCGATCACCTCCACCGAGCTGTACGTCAGCAGAGCGATCCTGTCCCCGCCGGGCAGGAAGGTCCCATCGGTCACATTGGATGGCGCCGAGCCGACCTTTTCAAGATCGTTGATCTCCTGCCGGTCCGGTTCAGCCGGAGCCTGGTAGATAGCAGCCTTCGATCCCTTGGTCACGATGAACAGCCGACCAGACTCATCGACGAGTAGCGTCTCGGCGTTGTGCGGTCCATCGGGATAGCGGAAGTCGTACGCGGAATAGGTCACCGTCAGGCCGTTGGCCCTCGGGTTCCTGAAGCGGTAAACGCGAACAAGTCGCGCTGGACGCTGTTGTCGCCGATATCGGCAACGTACAGCTGGTCCTCGTGCACGGCGGCGGCCTCGACATCCTCCGGTTCGGCACGAAAGTTCAGGGTGCCCTGCACCGATCCATCGAGCCCGATCCCGTAAGCGACGCCGCGGTCGCCCGAGTCGTTGACGGTCCAATAAAGATTGCCAGCTGGGTCAACGGCCAGTCCGGAGGATTCGGTGATACGCGCGTCCTCGATGGTGAAGGCGACCGTGTCCTCGGCTCCGGCGACGGTTGGAACAATCGCAAGGAAGACGACGACCAACAACAGGAGCCCGAGGCGCTTCCCCCCGCGCATCAGTGCCATTGTGCTCGATCCTTTCAGCAAATCTCTGCGCACGGGGAGCGTACGCGACCGGCCTTCACCGTAGCCAGTTCCAGGCGGCAGCCAAGACCACAATCAGCACCAGGCCGCTGAGTACGCCGGAGACGATGAGCCGACGTACCCGTGGGTTCATGGGGCCCAGGATAGGACCGACTGAACCTGTCCTCACCAAAGTTCCGCGCTGTGCAGCCCACTGGATTACGGTGGCAGTCATGGGTGAGCTTCGCTTGTATGCCGTCGGCATCGAGGAGGTTCGCGGGATGTTCGGAGCGTCCCCGCTCGTCGCTGAGCACTTGCGCGAGGTGGCGCGCCGGGCTTTCGCCCCGCCGACGGTCGAGGCGCGCGGCGGGCTGCTGTCAAAGCTGGGACCCATCTTCAAACGTGTTCCGGCGACGCCTGTGATCTCACCCACACAGCCTGAGCCGCACGATGTGGAGGTGTTGCTGGCGGGGGCGTACGTGCCACACGATCGAACCGGCGCAACCTGGCGGCTACTCGAGGCCCTGGTTCAGGGCATCGCCTGGGGCTCGACGCGCCTGAGCCTGACCACACAGTCGCTTGATGATCTTGACTTCGCGCTGGCGCGCGGCGGGGTCTCGGCGTCGGTGGGGCTGCGCCACCTGCTGAACAGCACGATGAGCCTCAATCTGGTCCCGGTACAGGGGCTGACAGTTGGATGGCACCCGTATCACAAGGCCGTGGCGATGGCGGCCGCCTACCGTTCGGCGATCCAGGACATCAAGACCGAGGACCAGCGGGAGATGATCAATTCTCTGACCATCTGGCTGGATGGCTTCACGCCCTGGGCACAGGTGGCCGCGTCATTGGGTCGGCCGGTCCCTGACCTGGTGGGTTTCTGGGCCAGCTAGAGAGCCGTCACCAACGAGCTCTCAAAGGCACCGGTTGGCGTCGATAAGGACTATTCGGGAGCGATCACCAGGACAAGATCGCCGCCCTCCACCTGCTGCACGGAGGCGATCGCAAGCCGCTGAACCACACCCGTAACCGGCGCGGTGATCGCGGCTTCCATCTTCATGGCCTCGATCGTTGCAACGGTGGCACCGGTCTCAACCTGGTCGCCCTCGGTCACGGTCACGGTGACAACGCCGGCGAAGGGCGCGGCCACGTGGCCGGGCTTGCTCGGATCAGCCCGCTCGGCGGTCTTGACGTCGACCTTGATCGACTTGTCGCGAACCCGGATAGGTCGCAACTGGCCGTTGATCGTGCACATCACGGTCCGCATGCCTCGCTCGTCGGCACTACCAATCGCCGACAGCCCGAGGATCAGGCTGACTCCTTTACCGATCTTGGCGACGTGCTCCTGGCCAGGCTGCATCCCGTAGAGGAAGTCGAGAGTGTCGAGCCGGCCGACATCGCCGTAGGTTTCCCGGTTGGCCTGGAACTCCTTGGTCGGTCCAGGAAACAGCAGGCGGTTCAGTGTGCCCTGCCGTACCACGCCCTTGTCGTCGAGGTCGGCTGAATCCTCGGGCGCGAGCTCGATGTCGCGGACGGGCGCCGCACGTCCCTGCAGCGCTTTGGTCCGGAACGGCTCCGGCCAGCCGCCGGGGGGATCGCCGAGCTCCCCGCTGAGGAAGCCGACCACCGAATCGGGAATGTCGTAGTGCTGCGGGTTCTCAGCGAAGTCGTGTGGGTCAGCGCCCACTGCGACCAGGTGGAGCGCCAGATCACCCACCACCTTCGATGACGGGGTCACTTTGGGCGGTCTGCCCAAAATGGCACTCGCCGCGGCATACATCGCCTCAATCTGCTCAAACTTCTCCCCGAGCCCGAGGGCGATCGCCTGCTGCCGCAGGTTGGAGAGCTGCCCGCCGGGAATCTCGTGGTCGTAGACGCGACCGGTCGGGCTGGGCAGCCCCGACTCGAAGGGCGCGTAAACCTTGCGCACGGCCTCCCAGTACGGCTCCAGGTCCATCACGGCACGCAGGTCCAGGTTGGTCGGCCGCTCGGTGTTCGCGCATGCGGCCACCAGTGCCGACGCCGGCACCTGGCTGGTGGTTCCGGCCATTGGGGCACTGGCCACATCCACCGCATCTACTCCTACGTCGATAGCGGCCAACAAGGTTGCAAGCTGGCCACCTGCGGTGTCGTGGGTGTGCAGGTGAACCGGGAGGTCGAAGTTCTGCCGCAGTGCGGTAACCAGCTTGCGGGCAGCCGGCGGGCGCAGCAACCCGGCCATGTCCTTGATCGCGAGGATGTGCGCCCCCGCATTCACCATCTTCTCGGCCAGCCGTAGGTAGTAGTCGAGGGTGTAGAGATCCTCGGCCGGCGAGTTCAGATCGCCGGTGTAGCACAGCGCCACCTCGGCGATGGTGCTGCCGGTCTCGCGTACAGCTTCGATTGCGGGACGCATCTGCTCGACGTCATTGAGGGCGTCGAAGATTCGGAAGATATCGATGCCGACCTCGGCCGCCTCTGCCACGAACGAGGTGGTGACCTTCGTTGGGTATGGCGTATAGCCGACTGTGTTGCGGCCGCGCAGCAGCATCTGCAGGCACAGGCCGGGCATGTTGTAGCGCAGCGCGGCCAGGCGCTCCCAGGGATCCTCGGCGATGAACCGGAGCGCCACGTCGTACGTTGCCCCGCCCCAGCACTCGACCGAGAACAGTTGCGGGGTCATCCGGCCGACGTACGGTGCGATGCGAAGGAGGTCCTTGGTGCGCAGCCGCGTGGCCAGCAGCGATTGGTGAGCGTCCCGAAAAGTGGTATCGGTGACCTCGACCGTGACCCGCTGCCGGAGGTCGGTGGCAAAGCCCTCAGGACCGAGATCGAGCAGGCGCTGCCGCGAGCCCTGGGGCGAGGGAAGGTCGAGATCGATCCCGGCAGGTCGTTTGCTGCCCGGATCGAGCTGGGTCGGTGCCGGGCCGTGCGGCTGGTTGACAGTGACCTCGGCGAGCCAGCGCAGCAACTTCGTGCCACGGTCGGCCGGGGCGTGAGTGGTCAGCAGTTCGGGTCGCTCATCGATGAAGGAGGTCGAGACATTGCCACCGATGAAGTCCTCATCCTCCAGCACCGCTTGTAGGAATGGAATATTGGTGCTGACCCCGCGAATCCGAAACTCAGCTAGGGCGCGGCGGGCGCGCGTGACTGCCGACTCGAAAGTCCGTCCGCGGGTAACGAGCTTGACCAGCATGGAGTCGAAGTACGCGCTGATCTCGATGCCGATGTCGACCGTCCCGCCGTCAAGCCGGATGCCCGCTCCACCAGGGGATCGGTACGCGGTGATCGTGCCGGTGTCAGGCCGGAAGCCGTTGGCCGGATCCTCGGTGGTGATCCGGCACTGCAGCGCCGCGCCATTGATCCTGATCACGTCCTGGGCGAGACCAAGATCACCCAAGCTCTCGCCCGCAGCAATGCGCATCTGCGCCTGTACCAGATCGACGTCTGTGATCTCCTCGGTGACGGTGTGCTCGACCTGAATCCGCGGATTCATTTCGATGAAGACGTGCTGGCCGGCACGCGGCCCTTCGGTTTCGATCAGGAACTCCACAGTGCCGGCGCAGGAGTAGTTGATCGACTCGGCGAAGCGGACGGCGTCGCGGCAGAGCGCCTCTCGCAACTCGGTCGAAATGTGCGGAGCTGGCGCGATTTCAACGACCTTCTGGTGCCGCCGCTGGACCGAGCAATCGCGCTCGAACAGATGGATGGTGTTGCCCTGGGTGTCGGCGAGGATCTGTACCTCTATGTGCCGCGGGCGGCCCACGGCCTGCTCAATGAACGCCGTCGGGTCGCCGAACGCGCCTTCTGCCTCGCGCATGGCCGCAGTCAGGGACTCCCGGAGTGACTTCGGGTCATCGACTCGACGCATGCCGCGGCCGCCGCCCCCAGCCACAGCCTTGACGAACACGGGAAAGCCGATCTCTTCGGCCCCGGCCACCAGCTCGTCGATGTTCGCCGACGGAGCTGTGGACTTGAGGGTGGGGACGCCAGCAGCCTTGGCTGCCTCCAGAGCCCGAACCTTGTTGCCGGCGAGTTCCAGAACGCCGGCGGGCGGACCGATGAACGTGATGCCGGCCTGCGCGCAGGCGCCGGCCAGCTCGGGATTCTCACTCAAGAACCCATAGCCGGGATAGATCGCGTCAGCCTCGGACTCCTTGGCGGCCCGGATGATCTCGGCGATATCCAGGTAGGCGCGTACCGGATGTCCACGCTCGCCGATCATGTACGCCTCATCCGCCTTGATCCGGTGGACAGCGTTTCGGTCCTCATAGCGGATACACCGCGACGGTTTTCACGCCCAGCTCGTATGCCGCACGGAAGGCCCGGACAGCGATCTCACCGCGGTTGGCGACCAGCACCTTGGCGAACATGTCTCGAATCTATCGAGAGATTGTTACTGCAGCGAGACGGTGTTTCGGTCCTTTCTCGGCTGGAGCGTGCGCCCGCGTTTGCGTTGTGCGGGGATGTCGGCTCAGAGGGACACGGATTTCAGACTGAATCGGACGGTCACCTGACCCGAGACGCTCTGGGTAGCCGGCTCGAACTCGAACGCGGCGTCCTCGGCTCCTTTGGCCATTGCGAACGCACGCATCTCGCGTATCCCGCCGAAGCCGGTGTTGAGATCAGAGACTTCCACCAGATCAGCCACCGTGGTACCGAAAGCGGCCGCGTAGTCCTCAGCGCGGCGGCGGGCGTCAGCGATCGCGGCCAATCGCGCTTCGCGGTACATCGCGTTGTCAGGGCGCAACGACCACCATGGACCGTCGACCTGACTGTTGGGTAGCGCGGTGAGCGCCAACACCAGCGGCGACAGCGACTCGAGGTCCGCGACCACAATCTGAGTTGAGAAGGTGCCCTGGTAGCCAGTGATCCTGGGCGGGATGCGTCGGTTGAAGACCGGGAAGACATGAACCCCGGTGGTGCTGGACCGATCAAGAGCCGCCTCGAACTGTCGGAGCAGCTCCGCGACTTCGGCGGAGCCCTCGGCCAGCTGAGATCTGGTTCGCTCGGGCGACTCCCCGGAGGCGTGCAGGGTCAGCGCGACTGTTGCCAGATCCGGCGGGCCCTCCAACTGAGCCTCGCCGCGTACGGTCACCAGCGGAGCGGATCCAATGGGTGCGGGCCCGAGGGGTTCGGTCATAGCCAGGACCTTACGTGACGCCGACTTGTCAGAATCCAGCTGACCTAGAGCCGCTGGATCGACAAGTCGGCGTCCAGCGGAAATCAGTCAGGTCGTACGAGGTCGGGAGCGAACTGAGCCAGCGACGCCTCTCGCGCTGCCGAAATCGCGTCCGCGTCGGCCGTCCCGGACGCTTCGATGGCGGCAACCCATGCCTTGATCGAACTGACATTGAAGTCCTGCACCTCGGGGCTATTGGCCG
The DNA here is from genome assembly GCA_963744455.1 of uncultured Actinomycetota bacterium. Taxonomy (GTDB): domain Bacteria; phylum Actinomycetota; class Actinomycetes; order Propionibacteriales; family Propionibacteriaceae; genus Microlunatus. The sequence continues at coordinate 66,605 of CAVUTQ010000003.1, forward strand.
CAGCAACCGGGTCGCCGGCGACCTCACCCGCCAGATACATCGCGAGGCCCAGCAGGGCACCGTCCCAGCCGGGTCCGACGTAGAGGGCGCCGGCGCCACTCCCAGCCAGCTCGAGCGGTACCGAATGGGTGAGCCTCAGCAGGGTCTGCTGACCATCACTGGAGAGCAACACCTCGACGATGCTGCTCTCGCCGCCGAAGGTCACGATCAGATGGCGAGGCGGCTCGCACGTCATGATGTCGCCGGCAGCGTTACCTTCGAGCTGGAAGTTCCCTCCTTCGCGTAAGATCTCCGGTGAGCGGCAGAAACCAGCGGCGTACCCGGTCGGGGTCGGTGATGGCCTGCCAGACATCGGCCTGATCGGCGGCGTAGCGACGCTCCAGCGTCACCGCGACGGTTTCGCCGCTCTCGGTGTGCTGCTGCGAAACTCCTCGCGAGATGGCGCCAATCTGCTTGGCGATGTCGATGATCATCTCGGTTCCTCCTTGGATTGGGCGGACAGTCGGCGGGCACGCTTGCCTCGAGCGAGCTCGGTGCCGAGGGCATCCAGCCGGGAGCTCCAGTACTGGCGGAACGGCTCGAGCCAGCGATCCACCTCCTGTAGGGGGGCGGGATCGACGGCGTAGAGTCGCCGCGTCCCTTCGGCGCGTACCGTGGCAAAGCCGGACTCCCGGAGCACCCTCAGATGTTGGGACACCGCCGGCTGGCTGATGCCGAATTCTGCGGAGATCGCCTCCACCACCGCGCCAGCCGGATGTTCGCCGGTGGCCAAGAGCTCCAAGATCCGACGCCTGACCGGATCACCGAGGATGTCGAGAGCATGCACATGGCAACTCTATCGAGACTCTACTTATATAAGTCAAGACCTATTTATGGCCGCGTCGACGGCTTCCGAGTGTTTCGCTCAACACGCGACGTGGCCGCACCATACTGAAGCCCATGTCGCAACGAGATCCTTGGGCCACGTTGGCACGAGTCACAGGCTGGGCCGGACTCGCCGGCATGGTCCTGATTTTCGTGCCGATCATCGCGATGTCGACTTTGGGCGAGCCCGCGTTCGATGCGACCCGCGAGGAGGCGGCGGCCTTCTTCCGCAATACGGCCGAGTCCTCCTGGGCCGATGCAGCGGGGACGGTCGCTCTCCTGGGCCTCGTGGCGCTGACGTTGTTCATTGTGGGGCTCTGCCTGCTGCTCCGCCGGGCGGAAGGCGAGCCGCCGTGGCGATCCACCGTGGCGCTGGTGTTCGGGGCACTGTTCGCGGCTTATCTCTTCACAGATGCGAGCTGGGAGGCCGCCGGCAACCGCGGCGCCGACCTCGACCCCGGGCTCGCCCACTTCGCCTTCGACATGGGAAACATCGGGTTCGCCAACGCCTGGGTCAGCATGGGCAGCTTCGCCGCGTTCAGCGGCTGGGCGGTGCTCAAGACAGGTGTCTTCAGGCGATGGTTGGGCTGGCTCATGGTGGCCAGCGGCGTCGGGTTGGTACTGAGCCGGTTTGTCTGGACGACGAACGCGTGGCTGGTGCCCTACGCACTCTTCTGGATCTGGGTCATCGCAGTGTCCATCCGACTCCTCAGGAAACCAGCTGACAATCGTGGGCGCCCGGGCCACGAGCTTTACCTAGCTTGCTCACGCTGTGCATGGCATGCGTGCCATGTACAGCGTGAACGTCCCACGCAGCGTGGGATGTTGACGGGTCAGTCGCGAGTTGAGCAGCCTCAGGGCCGCACCTCCGACGATTCCGAGCTCAACGCGCGCCGGCGCAGTGAGCGGATTCGCAGCACCACGACGCTGGCAAGAACTCCGACCACAGTCGCCGCGCCACCCCCGATCAGCGCCCATCGCGGACCCGCACTCTCCGCGACCCAGCCCAGGATCGGTGAGCCGATAGCTGTGCCACCGAACAGCACCATGATGTAGAGCGCCATCACGCGGCCACGCCGCAGTGGATCGACGCCGAGTTGGATCGAGGCATTGGCCGCAGTCAGGGTGAGGAGGGTGACCAGGCCCATGACCGGCAGGATTGCTGCGTACGCCGCGTAGCTGGGCGCTAGCCCACTGGCAATCTCGACAAACCCGAAGATCACGGCCATGCGGACGACAAGACGCGCGGATGGGGCGCTGCGACGCCGAGCTGCAATCAAGGCACCGGCCAGCGAGCCGGCGGCCAGCGAGGGTGACGAGGATCCCGTACGCCTGGGCGCTGCGCTGGAACTCCTGCTGCGCCATCAACACACTCGTCATCTGGAAGTTCAGGCCGAAGGTGCCAACGAAGAACACCACGCACATGACGAGCACCATGTTCGGCTTGCTGCGGATGTACGCCAGAGCCTCACGGATCTGCCGCTTTGCCCGTGGGCTGGGTGGGGTCGTGCGAAGCAGTCGGCTGTCCATCATCAGCAGCGCGCCGATAAAGGCTGCGTAGCTGAGCGCATTGGCCAGGATCGCCCAACCCGATCCGACTGCTGCGATCACGAGCCCAGCGAGCGCGGGGCCGACGATCCGCGCGGCATGGAACGTGGCCGAGTTGAGCCCGATCGCGTTCGGAAGGTGGTCGGGACCAGCCACCTCGGATACGAAGCTCTGCCGTGCGGGGTTGTCAAACGCGGTGCCAAGACCGAACGGCGAATGCGATCACGTAGACATGCTCGGTCGTCGCGACGCCAGTCACCGCCAGCACGCCGAGCGCGACCGCGCAGAGCGCCAGCCACGACTGGGTCACCTTGAGAATCTGCTGCTTGTTGAATCGGTCTGCGATGAGGCCGCCGTATGGAGAAAGCAGCAGCATCGGCAAGAACTGCAGCCCGTTGTGATGCCGACCGCGAGGCCCGAGCCGCCGGAAAGCTCGAGCACCAGCCAGTCCTGCGCTATGCGCTGCATCCAGGTACCGATATTGGAGACGAATGACCCTGCCAGGTATTTGCGGTAGTTGGGTTCGACCAGCGCGCTGAACATGCCGCCTCGTGGCCGGCGCACGGAGCGGAGGCTGCGAGTCAGCGCGATCGGCTCGAGTCGCGCCCGCCCGCTCAGCTGCTGATACTCACCCTTGGTTCACCTTCTCCAAGACGCCTATTGCGCGGCGCAATACCTCACGCTCGGCCGGGTCTAGTCCGGCGATCCGGACAGCCAGCCACTGGTCGCGCCGCCGACGGTTCGCCAGCAGCACCTGGCGACCGGACTTCGGTGAGGGACACCAAGCATTGCCGGTGGTCGCGGGGATCGGGACGGCGTGCGACTAGCCGCGCACCTCCAGGCTGTTGACGATGCGGGTCATGGACGGCGGCCGAACCCTCTCCTGCGCGGCCAGTTCACCCATCAGCTGATCACCGGAGTTGAGCAGCACGCCCATGGCTGAGAGTTGGTTTGGAGTTCAGGTCTAGCGACTCGTCCTGCATCTGGCGCAGCCGGCGAGCCAGTCGCATCACGGCCGGGCGGAGCGCATGCGCGAGCCCGTTCGCCGATCGGAGGTTAGCCCCAGTGTCGCCCACTCATGCCAGTCTAGTATTTAGCAATGCTAAATAGCAATCCTATGCAGTTGTGGAGACGCCGCTGCGGCGGGAGAGCACGATGACAGTCCCGATCAAGACACCGCCAGCCGCAACTAGGCCGATGGCGGCGCCCACGGCGTCGTCAAGGATCCGGTACAGCGACACCGGCCAGATGCTCAGCAAGATCACGCAACCGATCACCGCGTACACGTAGCGGCGCGTCATGACGAACGCGGTGAGCAGCGCTGCGGAGACGACCGTTGCGACCACCAGTGAGAGCCACTCGCCATGTGGGGGGTCCAGCTGCAAGACGATGCTCGCGGCCCAGCCACTCAAGCCGGCCAGCGACCAGGCGAGGGTACGGCTGAGCACCAGGCCGGCTGGCAGCGAGGGCCAGCCCGACCAGCAAGAACCCGATCGCCAGATGCACCGGCACCGCCTCCTCGGCCGGGCTGCTGGCTTCTGCCGCGCCGGCTTCGGCAACGTCGATGACGTTGAAGACGACCGCGCAGACCAACAACATGGCCCCGGACCAGCCCGAGACCAGGAACGCGCCCGAGCGGAGCAGCACCGCACCTACCGCCGAGGTCAGCACCACGAGCGCCGCGGAGACCACAAACTTCTGATCGTCGAAGACCACCAGGTAGGCGAAGCCAGCCGCGTAGCAGGCCAGCGCTAGCAAGATCCGGCCGAGCTCCGGCCGAGCACCACCCTTGATCAGCGCGGCACCTCCGAGAGCGGGTACCACCAGGGATGCGACCGCAACCAGCTTGCGTCCCGTGTTGCCCAGGTCATCCCAGAAGAAGGTACCGAGCATGATCACCGCACCCAGCACGAGCGCCCCACCGACATACCCGAGGACCTCCAACACTGCAGAGCCCTTCGGCATCGATCGCAGAACAGACTCCTCAGGCGCCGACTGGCCATCCAACCGGTCGGCCCGGGCTGCCTCCACCAGCTCCGTGGCTTGCGCTGCGGAAATGACCCGCTGCTCGACCAGGCGGGCCAGTTGGGTTTCGAGTCTGTTCACCAGCACATCCTGCCCCCGACACCAGCCGAGACTCATTCAGGGCGCGGCGGTTCCTGCGCACGGCCGGTGGTGTGTGAGTCCAGCACTAAAGTGATTGATATGGACGGGCGGCCCGAGCACCACCACTTCTTGGTGCAGGCACCCGTGCCGCCTGCCGATGTGGACGGGTTGGCAGTCATCAGCGTTGGGACGGCAGTCTTCGGGCTGGTGTCGGTCGTTTTTGCGTTTGCTGGTGACTGGCTTGCCGCAAACAACCACAGCTCGTGGCTGCAGGTGAGCATCAGCGGCTTCGTCCTCGGCCTCGTCGGCTTGGCCTACTGTTGGCGTCGCCGACAGCGCCGGCGTGTGGGCGAGGAGATCGATCATCTGGCAGGACACTAGCGCCGAGGATTTCCTGATCAGAAGCTGAAGCGCTCCTCGTGCAGTTGATGGCGCGGGAAACCGCTATCCATCAACGAGCCGCGCACCCGGGAGGCCAGCCGGGGTGAGCCGCAGAGGTAGACGTCATGATCGCTCAGGTCGCCGACGATTCGGTTCAACGCACGTGCGCTCATGTCGTTTCTGACATCGCTGGACGGACCGACCAGGTAGACGACCCGGGCGCCGGAGCGTTCGGCGATCTGGTCGAGCTCATGCTTGAGTACCAGGTCCTGCTCCTTGGCAGCGCGATAGACCAGCGTGACGTCCTTGCCGGGCAGGTCGATCTCCTCGAAGAGGGCGCGCATCGGAGTGATCCCGACTCCACCAGCGATCAGCAGTACCCGCGGCCGACGACGTCGACGGCGGGTCAGCACACCGTACGGGCCCTCCGCGAACACCAACGTGCCGCGTGGGATCTCGAAGAGCCGCCGGGTCCCATCGCCGCGGGCCTTGATCGTGATCCGCAGTAGGTGGCGGGTCGGGGGTGCGGAGAGGGAGAACGGGTACGCCGAGCGCCACGTCTGGCGAGTCAGAAATCTCCAGCGGAAGAACTGGCCTGGCTCGGCCCGCAACTCATCCAGGTGCTGACCGGACATCAGCACGCTCATCACGTCAGGGGCTTCCTGCCGCACCTGTTCGACTCGCAACCGGTGCCGCCAGAGCTGGAACAACGGCTGAAACACCCGCCATCGCAGGACCAGCGCGAAGGCGTAGGTGTACAGCAAGGCCCAGGCAATCTGCAGCCATCGCCGGCCCGCAAGGTCAGGCCCCGCCAGCTGATGCGCAAACCCGAACCCCACAGCCAGGTAGGTGAGCAGGTGCAGGAAGTGCCATCGCTCGTAGGAGATGTGTCGTCGCACAGCGCGTACGGAGGAGAATCCGATCAGCACCAAGATCACCGTGCCGACCGATGCCGTCACCAAGCCCAGGAAGGTTGAGCACGCCCATCGACGAGGCGACCAAATCGCTCGAGGTTGCCCCAGCCCAGGCCACAACTGCAGCAATGGCATGGGCGACAGTCAGCATGATCACCAGCGGCCCGGCCCAGGCATGCCACCGCGCAAGCCGGTGGGCACCCACGTCGCGTTCCAGCCATGGGGCCCGCGACATCAAGATCAACATGATCGCCGCGCCGTACCCCGCGGCCATTCCGGTGACATGGGACACCAGGGAAGCGCCGAATTGAATCGGCAACCCACTACCGACGAAGCCCTGAAGGACCGCTAGTGCGGCACCAAGGTAGACAAGGACCACCAAGGTGGTCGCTCTAACGCCCAGCGGTCGCACGTCTCAGCAGTCTCGGTCACGGGTCCGGCGACGCCACGCGGTCGTCGTGCACGACCGACGTTGGCGCGATTTCAGGGGCATTCATGCCAACATTCACACCGACCGCGGTCGCCGCACCGAAGAGCAGCAATGTGACCAATCGAAGGGTCCACCGGATCAGCGAAGGAGAAACGGCTAAGGAAAGCCGCGCGATACGAGGAAACCGGCGCCCAAAATCAAGTGCAGCGTCCGACATGGTGATTCTCCTGGCCCTTGGAGAAATCCCCGAGAGTCACGAGTCTGATGGACACGTCGACTGGGCGTAACCCGTTTGTGACCAAGGTCACACAACGAATAACAACAAATTGCGCGCCGCTGCCGCGTGAGCTTCAGGCAACCGCTAATCCGCCCGGCCGCTCTTTTCGGGCCGTGGATCGTCTCTGGTTAGTCGAAGAGCGAGATCGGTGCGTCCCATTCGATGGTGTCCCAGATCGGCGGCGGAAGCTCATCCGCCCGCTCGTCGGCCAGCACATTCGAGTGGGCACCGCAGCCATGATCGACGCTGACGACAGTTCCTTCGGAGACCGAGAACGCATTGGCGCAGACGCCGAACAAGGTGCCGAGGCCGCCCTGCAGGCGTACGAAGAACCCGCAGGTCTCACACACATCAGGGGCCAACTTGCTGAGTAGGTTGTCCGGTCCCCCCTCCCCCGCCAGCCAGCGCTCCGCAGCCTCGTCTCGTCCCTCGGCCGACAGCACGCGCTCCCGACCGAGGCCAAGCTCGGCGACGACCGAGCGGATCAGGCTCATTTCGGCTGGATCGGCACTGGCCGCATCTTCACCGCCGGTATACCCGGGCTCCAGCCGCGAATCGTCGCCCGAACTCGGCAGGAGCACGCCCGGCGTCACGTCGCGCGGCAGAATCCGCTCGGACCACGGCACCCAGGCCCTTGCCTGGAGCGCGCCCTCGCCCGGCAGCAGCACGACCTCGTTGACGGTCACAACGCGGGCCCGCGCGGCTCGAACGATGGTGACTGACCACTGCCAGCCGCGGTAACCCGGATGTGGGCAGGCGAAGAAGTGACTGACCACCCTGGTGTCCTCGGCCTGGGCGCCGACATACTCGCCGACCCCCAGGACACCGGCAGTCTCCTCTGCGGCGGAGCGGGCAAGATCGACAGCGGCAAGGCAGACTGCATCGGGTTTGGTGGTGGTACCGGTGCTCGAAGCCATGGCCTCATTCTGACAGCGGTCCACCTACGTCGTCGGTCGCCTGAGCGTTTCTACGCACGAGGTCACGAAAGTCAGCCAGATCGGGCAATTCCGGCACCATCCGTGGCCCTGTGCGGAAGGACGGCGCTTGTGACTCGATGACAGCCCGAGCGTTGCCTATAGCTCGAGCTCGTCTGCCACTGCTCGAAGCACGGTGGCGACTTTGCCTGCGGTCTTGGCATCCGGATGACGGCCGCGGCGATAACCGTTGCCGACGCCGTCGAGCATCTTGATCAGGTCTTCAACGATCACCGTCATCTGCTCGGGAGGCTTACGATGCGCCTTGGACAGCGAAGGCGGCGGATCAACGAGGTGCACCGAAAGCGCCTGCTCGCCCTTGCGGCCCTCCACGACACCGAACTCGACCCGCTGGCCTGCTTTCAATGTCGTTACGCCTGGAGGCAACGCGTTGGCGCGGACATAGACGTCGCCGCCTTCATCCTTGGTCAGGAAGCCGAAGCCCTTTTCGGCGTCGTAAAACCTCACCTTGCCAACGGGCACGTCCAACCTCGCTTGCTCTGTCGCCGGTTCGCGGCATCTCGATTTACCCCCACTACAGCGCGCTAAGCGTAGCCGTTCCGTTCAGCGGCCCCAACACCAAAGCCAAGTGATTTGATGCCGATATGTAGTCGAGCTATCCGAATTGAGCCGGCCGGACTCTGCGCACACAGCGCACCAGCCGCCGCCGCGTCTACGATGAACTGCATGGCAACGTGGGAAGACGGGCCGGAGTACGCGCCGATCGAGCGCCCGTCCGATTTCCAGAACCCGGATGCCGCGCCCTTGAAGATTGCTGCGCCGTACGCGCAAATGGCTGCCTGGGCACCCAAGAACCGGCCGGTCTTCGATTCCCCCGAAAAACCGGTCGCGCCACTGTCTACATTGCTGCCGACGCGCGAGGAGCCCCGCGACCCGCAGGAACCGTTTGCTGTGGTGTCCAGCACCATGACCTCCGACTCGGCCTGGGGAGCCGTGCACTGGGCTTCGCCGACAAGTCAGCCCGCTGGGCTTGCCGCCGCGGGTGGGACCCTGTCACCGGGTGCCCGCCACCCACGGCCTGAACAGCCCCTCGTTGTTGGCTCCGGGAACAATCCCCCGCCAGGTAACTTTCCCGCGCCAGGAACCCCCGACTGGTTTGGCCCGGGGCCGTACGGTCAACAGCCGCGACCGAGCAGTCCTGTCACCGCCAGGGCCGTCCTCGACGCCGCGACCCCGGGCCTCTGCACGTGCTTGGTCATCGGTGGCTTGGTCTACTTCCTTTCGCCAATCATTCTGTGCATCAGCGTCAGCCTGGCGGGGCGAGTCAAGGTCGCCAAGGAGGAAATCCGCCGCGTCTTCATGCTGGGCATCAGCGTGCTGGCCGCCATCGCCGTCTTCGGGATGCTCACCGTCGACACCGGCTTTGCTGAATGGTGGCGCTTCGTCGGCGGCTGGGGGCTGCTGATGTGCTGGTCGCTGCTCGGAAGCACGCTGCTGCTGGTCTATCGGCGCCTCAAGTCCGGTACTCCCACTCCGCCTAGTTATCAATCCCCTGGGGGACCGCGCTGAGTGAGCATCCGCGTCCACGCACCTTGACCGAGGCGCTGCGTGCCATGTCGGCCGCGGAGCTGGCCACTTTGCTCACGGCGCGTCCAGATCTTCTCGACCCCGTTCCAGACGATGTCGCTGAGCTGGCGAGCCGCTCGACCACTTCGGCTTCGATCACCCGAGGGCTTGAGGACCTCAATCGTTGGCAGCGCATTGTCGCAGAAGCCTTAGCCTCGCTGCCTGATCCCGCCTCCGTCGCCGATCTTGCAGGAATGCTCGGGCCACCACAGAGCCAGGTCGCGGCGGCGGTGCGGCAGCTTCGGGAGCGCGGTTTGCTGTGGGGCCAGGACGATCAGCTACACCTGGTTCGGCCGGTTCGCGAGGCGTACCAGCCTTATCCCGGCGGCCTGGCTCCCCCATCGGCCCGCCCGATGTCGGATGAACAGATCGATGTGGCACTGCAGGCGTGTGGCCCTGAGGCGCGCGGCGTACTCGAACGGCTCCTCTGGTCGCCGACTGGCGCCGTACGCGACGCCGACCGCGCCGTAACAATCACAGCGGCCAGCTCACCGATCGAGCGGCTGCTCGGTCACCAGCTGCTGCGGCCGCTGGATTCGGAGACGGTGATCATTCCGCGCGAGGTGGCGTGGCGGTTGCGGGGGAGCAGGTTCACGGCCCAGCCGGTCGCGCCTGAACCGCCCGTGATCACCGGACGACGTCGGGCGTCGGACCTCGTCGATCGGGCCGCGGCTGGGGCCGCCTTCGCGTTGCTGCACGACATCGAGCTGGTTGCTCATCGCCTTGAGTTCACAACACCCAAGCTGCTGCGTGGGGGTGGGCTCGCAAGCCGGGACGTCACAGACCTGGCTCGGCATCTCGGCGCCGACCCGGCTCACGCCACCTTCGTCGTCGAGTGCGCTGCCGCTGCTCGACTCGTGGCACCGGCCAAGACGGCGGCGCTGCTGCCTACACCTGACTATGACCAGTGGCTCGGCTCCGACGCCGCGACCCGCTGGCGGCGGGTCGCCGAGGCATGGCTCGCCGCACACCGTTTCTTCGCCCGATCCGCCGAAGCCGGCGGCCACGCTCTTGGCCAGGAGGCGTACAGCCCCCTCGCTGCAGGACTGCGGACGACATTTCTGCAGGTCCTTTCAGACGTAGTGCCAGGCACAGTGCTGGACCTGGATCAACTCGCCGATGCTGCTGCCTGGCATCGCCCCCAGCTGAGCCACGGACCGGTGACGGCTCAAACAGCTGGTGCGATGGACCTGGCGAGAGGCGTCGTGGCTGGGACTGGCGGCACTCGACGCTGTGTCGTCACTTGCCAGAGTTCCCCTGCTGCCGGGTCAGCCAATGCCAACCGAGCTGGCTGAGCTGTTTCCCGCTCCCGTGGCGCAGTTCGTCATCCAATCCGATCTCACAGCCGTCACCGCAGGGCCGCTCGAGCACGCGGTTGCCACCGAGCTGCGGATGCTGGCTGATCAGGAGTCCCGGGGCGTTGGTGGTGTCTACCGCTTCAGCGCCACCTCGTTGCGCCGCGCTTTCGACCTGGGCTGGTCGGCGGCAGAGGTACGGCTTTGGCTGGAGCAGCACTCCACCACAGATGTGCCTCAGGCACTTCTCTACCTGGTCGGCGATGTGTCCAGGCGCCACGGCAGCATTCGGGTTGGCCCGGCCGGCTGCTATGTCCGGGTTGCCGACGAGGCGCAGGCTGCGGCACTGCTCGCTCATCCTGCCGCGTCAGACCTCGGGCTACGCTCCATCGCCCCGGGAGTCTTGGTCGCTGCCGTCGATGAGCACGAGCTAGCATCGCTGCTCCGTGAACTGGGCCATAATCCGGCGGTCGAGAATGCAGCCGGCGAGGTGATCGTGGCGCAGCCTTCGCGGCGGGCCACGCCGGAGTTGGCAGAGCCGGCCACAGCCGTCGCTTCCGCTACGGAGGTGGCCGTTGCACTGCTGGCTCGCGAACGCCGCCATCGGGTCAACGGTCGGCCCGCCGCCCGTGCTACGACCCAGGGCACGGTCGAGCAACTCCGGTCGGCGACTCGCGCGGCCAGGCCGATACGAGTGGTCTACGTCACCGCCGACGGCACTCGGGTCGAACGCGAGCTGGCGCCGTTGGATCTCACCGCCGGTGCCGTACGCGCCGTCGACCGCGACACTGCGCAGATCGTCACCATCCCGCTGGCCCGCATCGCGTCAGTCGTTCCGACCACTCCCACGCCCTAGTGACCTGGAAGCCGTGTCGGAAAGCTCTCGCGACGGCTAACGCGACATTAGACTGACCCGATGCACGCCGTGACCATCAGGCGAATGATCGTCTTTGGCGTGTGCGCTCTCGGTGTGGGATCCCTCTACCTGGTGCCCAGCATCGCGCGGTCACCCGAGCAGATCGGGGTTCCGAAAGCCAACGATGAGCCGACAAGCGGGTCAGCCGGAGCACAACCGGACACATCACCGCAATCAGCCTCGCCCAGCGGAGATCACAACTCGCTTACCGGAAGTCGCAGGGATCGCATGTCGACTGCCCCGACGACCCAATCAGCCGAGGCTCCCACCGAGAGCCCCGATGGCGATGAGGGCCGCTCGACACCGAAATCTGCGGATGAAACGAACGACACCAAGGATTCAGAACCGCCGGCGCCCGTGGCTGAGATCGAACCGTCGGCGGTGACAGTGGATCAGCTCAGCCTGACGTGGCCCGCGGCCACCGACGACGTCGGGGTGATCGGTTACCGCATTTGGCTTAACGGCTTTGACGTTGCAACCACCGCCGAGACCAAGGCCAAGCTGCACTGGTTCAACAACGACAGCGGCCACCACGTCGTACAGATTCGTGCCATTGACGCGGCCGGAAACCAGAGCCGCAGCTCACCGACATTGGTGATCGTGCGACCCTCGCCCGAACCCACGCCAACGCCGACGCCGTCCGAATCGCCGACGCCGACCGACGGGCCGACCGACCCCGGCGGACCCGCAGCACAGGCTTCTCCAGGCCCAAGACCGACTGGGCATCGGTCCGAGTCCGAGCGCCAGCGACGCTGATGTCGACGCCCTTCGACGGTCCGGGACCGCTCGTGGTGCAGTCGGACCGTAGCCTGCTCCTTGAAGTTGATCATCCTGGTGCCGACGCGTGCCGGATCGCGATCGCGCCGTTCGCCGAGCTGGAGCGAGCACCTGAGCACATTCACACGTACCGGTTGACACCGCTCGGGCTGTGGAACGCCCGCGCGGCCGGCCATGACGCCGAGCAGGTGGTCCACACGCTCCTGACGTACAGCCGCTACCCGGTGCCGAACTCCCTGCTGGTCGACGTCGCAGAGACCATGGATCGCTACGGTCGGCTGCGGATCGAGAAACATCCGACGCACGGGTTGATCCTGATCAGCAGCGACCGCGCGGTGCTCACTGAAGTGCTGCGGAGCACCAAGGTCAAAGGACTGCTCGGCAGTCGCCTCGACGAGGACACCGTCGTGGTCCACCCGTCCGAGCGCGGGCATCTGAAGCAGGTGCTGCTCAAGCTTGGCTGGCCGGCCGAGGACTTGGCAGGTTATGTCGACGGTGAGGCGCACGCGATCAGCCTCGATCAGCGCGACTGGACACTGCGCCCTTACCAGCATCAGGCCGCGGATTCCTTCTGGCACGGCGGATCGGGAGTCGTGGTACTACCCTGCGGTGCCGGCAAGACGATCGTCGGCGCAGCCGCCATGGCTCGGGCCGGCGCGACTACGTTGATCTTGGTCACCAACACCGTCGCAGCCCGGCAATGGCGAGACGAGCTGATCAAGAGGACCACCCTGACCGCCGATGAGATCGGCGAGTACTCCGGCATGAAGAAGCAAATCCGCCCAGTCACCGTCGCGACCTACCAGGTGATCACCACGAGGCGCGGCGGAGTACATCCGCATCTGGAGCTGCTCGACGCACGAGACTGGGGCTTGATCATCTACGATGAGGTGCATCTGTTGCCGGCCCCGGTTTTCCGGATGACAGCGGGACTCCAGGCACGTCGCCGGCTGGGTTTGACAGCCACGCTGGTGCGCGAGGACGGCCGAGAGGGCGACGTCTTCTCACTGATCGGTCCTAAGCGTTATGACGCACCGTGGAAGGACATCGAAGCGCAGGGCTACATTGCACCCGCCGACTGCATTGAGGTCAGGGTCACCCTCAGCGAGGCCGAGCGCATGGCGTACGCGGTCGCCGAGCCGGACCAGAAGTACCGGCTGGCATCCACGGCTGAGTCCAAAACCAATGTCGTCGTCGATCTGGTGTCCAAGCATCGGGGCACGCCGACGCTGGTGATCGGTCAGTACGTCGATCAACTTGAGGATCTCGCGACCCGGCTGAAAGCGCCATTGATCACCGGCGAGACCACCGTGAAGCGCCGCCAGCAGCTTTATGAGGCGTTTCGCTCTGGCGAGATCGAACTGCTTGTCGTCAGCAAGGTCGCGAACTTCTCGATCGATCTACCCTCCGCTCAGATCGCCGTCCAAGTCTCCGGTGCCTTCGGCTCCCGGCAGGAGGAGGCGCAGCGGCTTGGCCGGCTGCTGCGACCCAAGGCAGAGGGGACGACCGCGCGCCTCTACGCCGTCGTCGCTCGTGACACGGTCGACGCTGACTTCGCGGCCCACCGGCAGCGGTTCCTCGCCGAGCAGGGGTACGGCTACCGCATCATGGACGCCGAGGACGCGCTCACTGCTGAGTAGCGCTGCCGGCTGTGAGCTCGAGTGCGAGCCGGTCAGCCGGCTCTGAAGTTCGTTTTCCCGCACAAGGCCACGAACGAGGCCGGCTGAAGCCAATTGGGGCGACATTCGTGGCCTTGTGCGGGGAAGCGGTGCGGATCCCGCCGGCGGCCACCGCCGCCGAGCCCGGCTCAATGCGGCGGTGGCGCGTCCTCGCGAGTCAGTCGATAGCTGTGGCGGTGATGCCGGCCTGGGCCGCAGCGGGCAGCACCCAGACCAGGAACCCGGTCACGACGGCAGTAATAGCCAGACGGATAAGCCTGCGCATGGCACATCTCCTTCCAGATCCTTTCCAGACGTTCTGGTCAGGACATAGAGAGTTCGAAGGCCTGCGCCCGTCGGTTCGGTCGTTTACGCGAAGAGCGGCGCATAATCGTCGCCCGATCTCCATTGCGTCGAGCCAGCAGGGTCCAAGCGCTTCGCGCGATGCGACCCACGCTGTCGAACGCCGGCGACTCGGTTTGGTTTGAGCACAGCAGCCGCGCACCGCCGCAGAGCCGTGCTCTTGCGGCGGTGGTCACGTTCTCGCGCGGTCAGTCGATGCCTGTGGCGGTGATGCCGGCCTGAGCCGCAGCGGGCAGCACCCAGACCAAAAACCCGGTCACCACGGCAGTAATAGCCAAACGGATAAGCCTGCGCATAGCGCTCCTCCTTTCCACACGTTCGGGTCGGAACACAAAAGTTGAAACCTTCGGGCACAGCAGCGACGACGCACCCCGAGTCATACTCAATGCCGCGGCCTCACGTCCTCGCGGGGTCAGTCGACACCTGTGGCGGTGATGCCGGCCTGGGCCGCAGCGGGCAGCACCCAGACCAAGAACCCGGTCACCACGGCAGTAATCGCCAAACGGATGAGCTTGCGCATAGCCCTCCTCCTTTCCAGACTTTTCCTGTTGGGACACAAGGAGTTCGGAGCCGCTCACACTTTGGTTCGGTGCAGCCGCTCCGTGGAGGTCCTCGGCCGGATCGGGCAATCTAAGAAGTGACCGCGCCGTCGGAGAGTCTTGGGCGCATGACTGCGCTTTGAACGACGTCGACGGACCACAGCCAGACCTGCATAGCAACTACACGCCAGCGGCACCCGGTTCGCGCAGCCCTCCAGGCGGCCTACGCCACATCGAGAACCGTGGACTCCTCCTGGGTTCCAAGATCAATCGGCCACACCTCGGGCTGACCTGCCAGCGACCAGAGCTCCACCAGCTCGTGCGGCCAGATCCAGTCATCGGTGTGCCGTAGCTCGTCGTGGGTCCACCAGCGGTGCCCGAGCAGAGTAAGCCGCTCGTCGGGAGTGTGGGCCGAGATATCTACCTCGAAGGGCGACACCATGGCCAAGAAGAACGACTCGTCTTGCTCGATCACGAGATCGGAGTATCCGTGGACGACATGCCGCACAGCGATCGGACCCAGCAGCTCGCTCTCCGACAGCCGGTAGCCGGTTTCCTCGGCAACCTCACGGATGGCGGCTTGAACCTCGCTCTCGCCTTCGTCCACACCACCCCCCGGTGTGGTCCACCAGCTGGTGTCGGGGACTCCAGGGTCGCTGTCATGGAACAACAGCGTGCGGTCATTGTCGATCATGATCACGCGCACCGTCGCCCGGGAGTTGCGTGGCCGGTCAGCCGGGTCCGCGACCGGCACGTAGCTGCGCTCGGTATCAGAGGAGGGCACGGCCTACACCTTACGAGTAGCCCAATCGTGCGATCGTGCCCCCCGAGGGTCAGCCCAATAAACCCATGGACTCCCAGTCGCCTAGGGGGTAGCGTGGCCCCTCGCTCCCGAAGCCAACCGATCCAGGATCGGAGCTGTTCGCATGCCTGAAACCGCGGTCGACGTGCTGGCCCGGGAACGCATTCATCTCAGCGAATCCCGGGCAGCCCTGCAACGGATGCGGCAGCACGCCGCAAGTCTTGAAGCATTCGGCGGAGACCACGTGTCAACCGAGCACCTCAAGCAGGCGCTTTACCGCCGGATGAAGGCCCTCGAGGACGATCCGTCCGTGCCGCTGTTCTTCGGCCGGCTCGACTACGACGCCAGCCTCGGCGCCGAGCAGAACGAGACGCTCTACATCGGGCGGCGGCACGTCACGGGCGAGACCGGCGGCGAGCCGCTGGTGATCGATTGGCGTGCCGGCATGTCACGGCCCTTCTACCAAGCGCGACCCGGGCAGCCGATGGGTGTCCGGTTACGTCGCCGCTTCGGCTTCTCCCATGGCCAGTTGACTGCGTACGAGGACGAGGAGCTGACCGAAGCTGAACAGGCGGCGTACTCCGACATCATGGAGTCCGAGATCGAGCGACCCCGGACCGGCCCGATGCGCGACATCGTCGCCACCATCCAGCCGGAACAGGACAGCATCGTCCGAGCCGGCCTCAGTCAGTCGCTCTGCGTCCAAGGCGCGCCCGGCACCGGAAAGACCGCGATCGGCTTGCACCGCGCCGCTTATCTGCTGTATGCGTTCCGCGAGCAGCTGGCACGGTCGGGGGTGCTCGTCGTCGGACCGAACGACAGTTTCCTGTCCTATATCGCAGACGTGCTGCCCGCTCTCGGCGAGATCGATGCAGCGCAGACCACGGTTACCTCGCTGGTCTGTCAAGCAAACCGGGTCAGCGTCCGTGGTTTCGACAGCGTTCCCGCGGCACTCATCAAGGGGGATGCCCGGATGGCCGAGGTGCTACACCGCGCCGTGTGGAGCCATCTCGGCACGGCCAGTACGCCGTTGGTGGTGCCACGCGGCGCCTACCAGTGGCGGGTCGGCGCCTACCTCACAGCCGAGGTCGTCGAGGAGCTTCGGCAACGCGGTGTCCGCTACGGAGCTGGGCGGGCGATGTTGCCGCAGCGGCTGGCTCACCAGGTGCTGCTGCGCATGGAGGCCGGCGGTGACTCCCCTGATGATCGGGTACAGGACGCCGTCGCCCGGAGCAAGCCGGTCCGGGCGTACGCAGACGCTCTCTGGCCGGCACTCGACCCAGTGAAGCTGATCATGAAGTTGCTCACCGATGCCGAGTTCCTCGGGACCGCCGCCGACGGCATTCTGAGCTCTGAGGAGCAGCAGCTGATCATGATGGAGAAACCACCTCGATCGGCCGCCGCGTCCCGCTGGTCACTGGCCGATGTGATCTTGATAGACGAAGTTGCCGATCTGCTGCAGCGTACGCCGAGCCGCGGCCATGTGATCATCGACGAAGCACAGGACCTCTCGCCGATGATGCTACGGGCCGTCGGGCGTCGTGCCAGCACCGGTTCGGTCACTGTCCTCGGTGATCTTGCTCAGGCGACGACGCCGTGGGCAACCCGCTCGTGGCTCGAGTCGCTCACCCATCTGGGTCATCCCAATGCTGCGATCGAGGAGCTGGTCGCGGGCTTCCGGGTGCCTGGCGCAGTGATTGATTTCGCGGCCCGGCTGCTGCCGCATATCGCGCCGACGCTGAGACCGCCGCACTCCGTACGCCGGCACCGGGGCGAGCTCGACGTACGCTCCACCGCTCGGTTCGGCGAGGAACTGGTCGAGGCGATAACCCAGACCATGCGCAACGAAGGCACGGTCGGTGTGATCCTCGCCGACGCCGCCGTCCCACGCGTCCGGAAGCTGCTGGAGCGGGAGCAGCTGGCCTACGACCTGCTCGGTCGAGGATCCTGAGATCTTTGACGCCCGCGCCAGCCTCCCCAGCTGCGGCTGCAGATGTCGCCCAACTTCGCAAGCCGATCTTGGTTCCGGCATCGCTAGCCAAGGGCCTGGAGTTCGATCACGTCGTGCTCGTGGAGCCAGCCGAGATCGTGGCGGGCGAACCTGATCAGGTGACGGGACTCCGCCGGCTGTACGTCTGTCTTACCCGAGCGGTCACCTCACTTGTCGTTGTGCACGCGGCAGAGCTACCCGCTGCGCTGGCGGCCTGAGTCGCGCCCGGCTAACTCCAACCGAAAGTGGTCAGCAACAACACAACTTCCTCCGAGTTTCGTGTGGTTTGTGACCGGTTTCGTGAAAGAAGGCGGCCTCAGCCAAACGAGGGAGGCTCGGCCAGCGGCAGCCTGACCTGGAAGCGGGTGTCCCCAGGACGTGATTTCACGCGAAGATCGCCGCCATGCCGTTGGGTGACCACGCGATAGGAGATGTCGAGGCCGAGCCCCGTGCCTGCGCCCACCGGCTTGGTGGTGAAGAACGGCTCGAAGATCTTCTGCTGCATCTCGGGCGGAATGCCGATGCCGGTGTCGCAGATCTCGACCAGCACCCAACCGTCCTCCCGGGACGTGCGGAGGGTCAGCGTTCCGCCGTCGGGCATGGCGTAGATGGCATTGTCGATCAGGTTGGTCCACACCTGGTTCAGCTCAGCGGGATGTGCTGGGACCGTAGGCAACGAGTCGTCGAAGTCCTTGACTACGGCGATGTTTCCTCGTTCCTTGATCTTGTGGCCGAGCATGATCAGAGTGCTCTTCAGCCCGTCGCGGACGTCGATGTCTTGATGTGCCGCCCGGTCCATCTGGGAATACTGCTTGGCCGCGCCCACCAACGCAGAGATCCGACCCGTCGAGTCCTCGATCTCCCCCATGAGCTGCTCGGTCTCCAGCGCATAGGTGACCCAGTGCAGGGCATCGCCGAGTAGCGTCGTGGGCACGCTCTCAGCCACGTCGTCTAGCCAATCGGCGTCCACGCCGGCAGCGACCAACGGCGGCGCGAGGTCCCAGGCATCGTCAATGCCATGATCATCAAGCCAGATGGAGAGCTCGTCTTCGGCCTCGCCAACCTCGACCGGCGACAGTTTGTCGGCCTTGGCCATCTTCTCAACGGCCTCCTCCTGGAGTTCGGTGAGCGCTACCAGTGCCTTCGGGTCGACGTCGGCGGTCGCCAGGTGCGCCAGCTTGCCCCGCATCTTGCTCACCCGTTCCCGCAGCGACGCAGTGGCGCGTACCGCAGCTGCTGCCGGGTTGTTGAGCTCATGGGTTAGTCCGGCCGACAACCGGCCCAGCGAAAGCAGACGCTCCCGCTGCCCGATGATCGTCTGGCTGGAGCGAAGACCCTGGGTTATGCCCCTCGATCAGGTGCACCGCCATCGGGAACCACTCGCGGAACTTCTCTCCGAACTCCGCCGCGCCGATCACCCAGAACTCACAATCGGTCACCGCCCGTACCGAACTCCAGTACGGCATCTCATCCATACCTTTGACAAACGACTGGGTGGCGCCCGAGTAGACGCCGCGTTGGTTGGTGCGTGACAACTCCACCTCGGTGTTCTCGACGCGGCGGTGCATGGTCAGCGTGCCGGAGAGCAAAACGAAGAAGTACGTCGACGGGTCACCCTCGGTGTAGACCTCCTCGCCGGCCAACCAGGCCTTGCAGTACCCGTGTCTCACTGAGCCAGTCCAGCTCATCATCATCCAGGGCCTCGAACAGGAACAGCGTGCGCAGCTCGGAGGGGCTCAGCCGCACCACCTGGAGGATCGGTTCGCTCATGATCAACTCCTACTGTTCCGCTAGGTATCGATGCACCAGGGTGACGGCAAGTGCCCCTTCGCCGACCGCTGATGCCACCCGCTTGACCGACTGGGAGCGGACATCACCGGCCACGAAGACACCCGGAACGCTGGACTCCAGGAGGTACGGATCACGCTCCAAGTCCCAGGACGCAGGCCGATCGCCACCGACAGTCAAGTCCGGGCCGGTCACCACGAAACCGCTCGAATCCCGAACCAATGATCCAGGAAGCCAATCCGTCAGGGGTGCCGCTCCGATGAACACGAAGAGGTGACCGCAATCGACCACCTGCTGACCGCCGTCATGATCAACAAGAGTGACGCATTGCAGCCGATCCTCCCCCGAGCAGCCCTGTACCGATGTGTGCAACCGGACTTCGATGTTGGGGATCGAAGCGATCTGGTCGATGAGGTACGACGACATGGACTTCTGTAGCGAGTCGCCGCGTACGGCCAGAGTCACCTTGTCCGCGTAGCGGGAGAGGTAGACAGCCGCCTGACCGGCGGAGTTGGCGCCGCCGACGATGATCACGTGATCGCCGCCGCATGACTCCGCCTGGGTGGCTGACGAGCCGTAATAGACCCCGCGTCCGACGAGCTCGGGGGCGCCCGCCGCCTCGATGTGGCGGTAACTGACCCCGGTCGCGAGTACCACTGCGTGAGTCAGCACCGAGGATCCGTCATCCAACATCACTTGGCGCGCCGGCCCTCTGACCTCCAGACCGACGACCGTTCGCGCAGTCAGCAGCTCAGCCCCGAAGTGCTGCGCCTGGAGCCGCGCCCGCTCGGCCAGCTGGTCGCCGGTCACCCCATCGGGAAAGCCGAGATAGTTGTCGATCCGGGAGCTCTGTCCCGCTTGACCGCCGGCTGCCGCTCGCTCCACGATGACGGTCTTGAGGCCCTCCGAGGCTGCGTACACCGCGGCGCCTAGGCCGGCTGGGCCACCCCCGATGATCACCACATCGTAGAACTCGCCCTGCGGAGTGGTGCTCAGGCCGACCGCATTGGCCACCTCGAGCAGGTTCGGCTGCACCAGAGGCTGGCCATCCCTGGTGATCACCACCGGCGCCTGGCTCTCCTCAGCGCCGGCGGCCGCCAGCAGCTGAGCACCCTCCGGGTCGCTGATGTTGTACCAGCGGTAGGGCACCATGTTGCGCGCTAGAAAGTCGCGGATCTCATACGATGCCGCCGACCACGGGTGACCCAGGATCTTGATCTTGTGCTCAGGCTCCTTCCCCTGACGTTGCCAGGCTTGTAACAACTCGTCGACCACCGGGTAGAACTTCTCCTCCGGCGGCTCCCATGGCTTCAACAGGTAATGATCGACATCGACGACGTTGATCGCCGCGATCGCTGCATTGGTGTCTGCGTACGCGGTGACCAGCGCGCGCCTCGCCTGCGGCACGAGGTCCATTGCCTGTTCCAGGAAGTCCACTCCGTTCATCCGAGGCATCCGATAGTCGGCCAGGATCGCGGCCACTTGATCGCCGCGCAACACCACTTCGCGGATCGCTTGCAACGCCTCCTCGCCGGACTCCGACCGCATGATGCGATAGTCCTCGCCGTAGCGACGCCGCAGATCACGAGCCACGGCACGCGACACGCTGGGATCGTCGTCGACGGTCAGCAGCACTGGGCGCGCAGCGCGCTCCGCACGGGCCTCCGCAACCGGCGCTGTCATGTGCCAACCCTGTCCACATAGCACCAGCGCCAGGACTCGCCCGGCTCGGCCGATGTGACGACCGGATGGCCGCTGGACCGTGCGTGCGCGCTGGCATGCCGCGACGGGGAGGAGTCGCAGCAACTGACCTGTTCACAGGTTAGGCAGCGACGCAGATGGACCCAGCGCCCGCCGATAGCGAGGCAATCGCCGCATGCGGCCTGGAAGTCGCTGGGCACTGGGGTCAGCGGGGTGGCGTCGAGATGGGCGCAGCTAGTCAAAGCCGACTCCTTTCTTCGCGCCAATCTAGTCTGCGCGCTGCAACCGGGTACCCGTCGGCCTGCCCGGATCAGGGCCGTGCCAAGCGCGACTGTCGGCGGCGGCGCAGCCCGGCCGAGGTCAGCAGCGCGACGATCTCACGCGAGGACACCGGCCGGGCGCCTTCGGCCAGTGCCGCGCCATAACGTTCGGCGATCACGTCATAGTGATCGCGCTCGAAGCCGCGTTTCGGGATGCCGATCCGTGCGGCGAACTCGTGCAACTCCTGGTACGACTGATCGCTGATCAGGTGCGACCAGAGGTGGCCGTGTCCTGGCCAATCCGGCGGATCAATGTAGACCGTCACACTTCTGTCTTTGCTTTTGCCGCCAGCACCACCCGCCGCCGGGTGGCGTGATCGATCAGGACGCGCCACGTTCGAACCAGGCCAGGATCGACGTACGCCTTGGCTGATCCCAACGGCCGGGCAGCTGTGTCGATCTGGAAGGCCCGCACGCCGCCGCGGGCCAGCCAAGGAACGTGCTCGGGCAGCAGGCCACCACCGGCCATGATCACCGTACGCGCGAACTCGTCGGCCTGGGCACGCGCAACAAGATCATCCAGACCCTCGCTGACACCCCGCGCCGACCCAGCCGTCAACACCTGGTCGAGACCAGGCAGCGTACGCAGCTCGCGCCAGGCCCGCCCGCCTGAAAAGCACGCATCAACTGCGCGGTGGAACGTCCACCGAACATCCGGGTGGTCGCTGATGATCTCGGTTACGACGCCGGAGTCCACCTCGGTGTGCCCGTTGAGGAAGCCCAGCGTGACACCGTCAGCGCCGACTGCCAGGTAGCTGCTGAGCAGGCCTTTGAGCCTGGCAACCTCGGCGCCGTCGGTGCTGTAGCCGTGCCGCAGCCGGAGCACGACCCTTATCGGAAGGCTGGTCGCGCGGCGTATCTGGGCGACCAGCGCCGGCTCCGGCGACAAACCATCCACCAGACTCGACGTCACCTCAAGCCGGTCGGCTCCCCCGGCCTCTGCGCGTTCGGCATCCGCAGCGTGCAGCGCGACGACCTC
The DNA here is from genome assembly GCA_963744455.1 of uncultured Actinomycetota bacterium. Classification (GTDB taxonomy): domain Bacteria; phylum Actinomycetota; class Actinomycetes; order Propionibacteriales; family Propionibacteriaceae; genus Microlunatus. The sequence goes on from CAVUTQ010000003.1 coordinate 88,814, forward strand.
TAGCAGCCCGTCCATCCGCGCCCTCCCGGCAGCACTACCGCTCGACTCGGGGCCATGGCGCCACGATATTCCTCCCGCCCGACAAAACGTCTGACCGTAGAATTGCGGCGTGGCTGCGATGAAGCGGCTCGTCGCCGTCATCGCTGCGGCGGGTGTCCTGTCGACCGGCTGCACTTATGCCAAGGACGAGCCCGGGCTCTTCAGGAACCGGGCGACACAATCGCCCACCGTCGAGAACACACAGCCGCCTGCGCCGACCAACCCGGAACTGCCTCGTGGCCGCGGAGGCTGAATGGACGACCGCCGAGGGTCTCCAGATCCGCACGCGGTTCGCTATCCATGCCGTACGGCGGATCCAAGGCGCAACCGTCGTCGACTGGTCGGTTACCCCACTCAGCTCGCCCGGTCATGCAATCGGGGATCGCCTGCCGTCCTGGGTCGACCTCGGGCTGAGCCGCAGCTCCGAGGGGGACATCAACATGTTCCTGCTCGATCAGGCCGGCGGAAAGGTCTATCGCACGCTGAGCCACAAATCCCGACGGCTGTTCCGTCGATGTCTGTGTACACCGATGTGGCTGGCGCAACAGGGTCTGCGGATAGGCGAGACACGCCTGCTGCAGGCAACGTTCCCGCCGCTGCCGGACGCGCTCGGTTTCATCGATGTGGATCTGATCAATCTGGCTCCGTTCGCGCACGTGCCCGTGACTCCGATCGGACAGGTCCCAACCGCGCCGCGTCCCACTGACCTGGCCCGGCCGCCGGAAGCAGTGCGTCCGACCCTGGCACAGCAGGTATTCAGGTACCGAGAGCAGCCGGGCCGGGTGCAGAGCATTGCGATCGACCGAGTAATTGCAGCGCCCGGCCGGACGACCCTGGAATGGACGATCAAGTCGGTCACCGATCAATCCATCTTCATCCTGGAGCCGGCCCTCTCGCCGATTGGCGGCATGTTGCCCGACGATGTTGATGTGTTGGACCGCGACGTCGTGAGCGGGCCCATGATCAAGCCCCACGGTCCCCCAGCAGCCAAACCCTCAAAGGTGTCCTGGATGACCACTGCCGTGGCCGAACGTAAGGCGTACGAGTGCCTGTGCAGCCCATTGGGACTGTGGGCAGGCTCGCTGCGGCGGGAGGGCGGCCAGGCCAGCGTGGCGAGCAACTATCCAGCGCTGCCTGCCGGAACCCGCACCGTTGATGTGATCTTGCCGGGCGTAGCCACCCTTTCCGGCATCCCAGTGGTCGGCGCTGAGGACTCTGCCCTCCGGCTTGGACCCTCGAAGCCGCATGCCAGTGACACCTGGATCTACTTCAGCGGTGACCCTCCGCGCGGCTGGGCTACTGCGGAGTGGCCCACGCCACTGCCAGACCCGGAGCAGCTGAAGGATTACCGGTCCTTCACTGAAAACCTGACGCAATTACCAGGCTGGTAGGAATGCGGGCTGAGCCCTTCGACGAGCTCAGGACGGCGCCTGTCGAAGCCCACGGGCACCCTTCGACAAGCTCAGGGCGCAGGAGGGCCTAAACGCCTCCTGAAACGCAAAGGGGCGGCTCCCAGTGGAAGCCGCCCCCTTGATGCTTGGACAGGTCAGAAGTCCATGCCACCCATGCCGCCGTCGCCGCCAGGCGGCATAGCGGGAGCCTTCTCCGGCTTGTCTGCGATGACTGCCTCAGTGGTCAAGAACAGACCGGCGATCGATGCCGCATTCTGCAGCGCGGAGCGAGTCACCTTGGTCGGGTCGGGAACGCCCGCGTCGAGCAGGTTCTCGTACACGCCCGTTGCTGCGTTCAGACCATGATCGGCCGGCAGGCCCCTGACCTTCTCGGCGACGACGCCACCCTCGAGGCCGGCGTTGATCGCGATCTGCTTCAGTGGCGCCTCCAGCGCTACCTTCACGATCTGAGCGCCCACCGCCTCGTCACCCTCCAGCTTGAGGTCCTTGAACGCCTTGGCTCCAGCCTGAACGAGCGCCACGCCACCGCCAGCGACGATGCCCTCCTCGACGGCCGCCTTGGCGTTGCGGACGGCGTCCTCGATGCGATGCTTCCGCTCCTTCAACTCCACCTCGGTGGCGGCGCCGACCTTGATCACTGCGACGCCACCGGCCAGCTTGGCCAGCCGCTCCTGCAGCTTCTCTCGGTCGTAGTCGGAGTCAGAGTTCTCGATCTCGGTGCGAATCTGGTTGACCCGGCCGGCGATCTGGTCAGGGCTGCCAGCGCCCTCGATGATCGTCGTCTCGTCCTTGGTGATGATCACCTGGCGAGCTTGTCCGAGCAGCTCCACGGTGACGCCATCGAGCTTGAGCCCGACCTCCTCGCTGATCACCTGGCCACCGCTGAGAATTGCCATGTCGGTCAGCATCGCCTTGCGGCGGTCACCGAATCCAGGGGCCTTGACGGCAGCGGACTTGAAGGTGCCGCGGATCTTGTTCACGATCAGCGCCGCCAGTGCCTCGCCATCCACGTCCTCGGCGATCACCAGGAGCGGCTTGCCCGCCTGGATGACCTTCTCCAGGACCGGCAGCAGATCCTTCAGGTTGGAGACCTTGGAGTTGACGATCAGGACGTACGGGTTGTCGAGCACGGTCTCCATGCGCTCGGTGTCGGTCACGAAGTAGGGCGAGATGTAGCCCTTGTCGAACCGCATGCCCTCGGTGAGCTCGAGCTCTAGTCCGAAGGTGTTCGACTCGTCGACAGTGATGACGCCTTCCTTGCCGACCTTGTCCATGGCCTCGGCGATGATCTCACCGACCTGGGTGTCACCCGCGGAGATGGAGGCGGTAGCAGCGATCTGCTCCTTGGTCTCCACGTCTTTCGAGATGGCAGCCAGCTGCTCGACGACCGCAGCCACGGCTTTCTCGATGCCCCTCTTGAGGCTCATCGGATTGGCTCCGGCGGTCACGTTACGGAGGCCCTCGCGGACCATCGCCTGCGCCAGCACGGTCGCAGTGGTGGTGCCGTCACCGGCCACATCGTCGGTCTTCTTGGCAACTTCCTTGACGAGCTCGGCGCCGATCTTCTCGTACGGGTCCTCGAGCTCGATTTCCTTGGCGATGCTCACACCATCGTTCGTGATGGTCGGAGCACCCCACTTCTTCTCCAGCACGACATTGCGGCCCTTGGGTCCAAGGGTCACCTTGACGGCGTCGGCGAGGATGTTCATTCCGCGCTCGAGGCCGCGCCGTGCCTCCGTGTTGAACTGAATCAGTTTGGGCATGTTCTCCGCAGTCCTGTCAGTGATTTTGATGGCTCTTCGAGCGGTGCCCGCGACGGATGGCTCATGGGAGCCTCACCAGCCAGAAGAGAGGTGGCACTCTCTGGGCGAGAGTGCTAATCCAATTTTTAGCACTCTCCCCATGCGAGTGCAAACGGCCCGCCTCGCGCGACCCGCTGTCGATCGCACGGTCGCTGCCGGATCATCAGTGGGCACGGCCCCACGCCAACTCCTCGCATGTTTGCGATCACAAGGTGCCAACCCGCCCCTCCGACAGCTGCGCAATGCGGGTCGTCTTCGATCACAAGCGCCCAAACGACACCACCACGCGATTGGTTCGCGACGCACTCCCGGGAATGCACGGCCTGAATTGGAGGTTGCCCGATATATGGCCCACCCGACCGAGCAGCAGATGATCTCTCGGGCAGCCGTGGGTCTCAGATCCGAACGCGGCCCCATCCTGCTATCGGTCATGCTGAGCGTCGGGCTGATCGCGATCGATGCGACCATCCTGGCGACGGCCGTCCCGTCGATCGTGAACGATCTCGGCGGTTTCGCCCACTTCCCCTGGCTGTTCTCCATCTTCTTGTTGGCGCAGGCAGTGTCGGTACCGATTTTCGCCAAGTTCACCGACCTCATGGGACGTAAGCCGATCATGCTCGTCGGCATCGGCCTGTTCGTCCTCGGCTCGATCCTCTGCGGGATCGCCTGGAGCATGCCGGCCTTGATCGCATTCCGGGCACTCCAGGGACTTGGCGCCGGCGCCGTGATGCCAACCTCGATGACCATCATCGGTGACATCTACTCAGTAGCCGAACGCGCTCGGGTTCAGGGCTACGTTGCCAGCGTCTGGGCGCTCTCTGCTGTCATCGGACCCACGCTTGGCGGCCTCTTCGTCGACTTCCTGAACTGGCGTTGGATCTTCTTCGTCAACATCCCGCTAGGAGCACTCGCGGCCTGGTGGCTGTTCCGCAGGTTCCATGAACAGGTGATCCGCAAGCAACATCGCGTTGACATCGGCGGCGCGCTGCTACTGAGCGTCGGCTCCTCGCTGATCATCCTGGGGCTCCTCGAGGGCGGCATTCTGTGGCGATGGGCCTCGGTGCCGAGCATCACGATTCTCACACTCGGCGCGGCGCTTCTCTTCTTCTTTGCCCTTGTGGAGCGGCGAGCAGCAGAGCCCATCCTTCCTGGCTGGGTCTTTCGCAGCCGACTGCTCAACTCGACCAATCTCGCTGGCCTTGGGGTTGGGGTGATGCTGATCGGCCTTACCTCTTTCATCCCGCTGTACGCCCAGGGTGTGCTCCATACCAGTGCGCTGGTGGCAGGCTTTGCGCTCGCGGCGCTCACCCTGGGTTGGCCGCTTGCCGCCTCGATGGCAGGCCATATCTACCTCAGAATCGGGTTCCGGCGTACGGCGCTGATCGGTGCAGTGGTGCTGATGATCGGTGCGGCGCTGCTGGGCGTGCTGTCGTCTGGTAGCTCGATCTGGCAGGTGGCCGCGACCTGTTTCGTGATCGGGTTCGGCTTGGGGCTGGTAGCCAGTCCGACGCTGATCTCCGCGCAGTCCGCCGTCGAGTGGGAGCGTCGCGGCGTCGTCACCGGCACCGCCGTGTTCGCCCGCTCAATGGGCAGCGCGTTGGGCATTGCGGTCTTCGGTGCGATCGCCAACGCGTCACTCAACCAGCGGATCGGTGGGCATAACTTCTCGACCGCCAGCGCAGTTCCGGTCAGCGTTCTCGAGCCCGCCTTGCACAAGGTTTTCCTTGCCGCTGGAGTGGTCGCGGTGCTGTTGCTAGCCGCGGTGTTGATCATGCCCAGCCGCTCGGTAACCGACCGCACCACCGCGCAGTCGTAGCATCTATTGCATGCTGCGAGCGGCGCGGCGCTGGGTCCTCACTACGCTCCTGATTCCTGTGTCCCTGGTCGCCGGATGCTCGTACGATCCCGTCGAGCCTGGCCTCTTCGGCCGGCCGGTGACCCGGGACGCGACCGCCCCGCCAATCCATCGCGCCGCACCCGAGGAGAGGCAAGTCCAAAACCCCGAGCTCCCAGTCGTTGGCGAGGCGATCTGGACCTCTGCGGATGGCCTCGGCATCACCGTCCGGATTGCCGTCCACGCCATTCGCCGTTTTCCCGGCGGGACGGTGCTCGACTGGTCAGTGACCCCACTTCACGGACCAGGCTTACGGCCCAGCGATCCGGTACCGAGCAGGCTTGATCTCGGACTGAGCAGGCCGGACGAGGGTTATCCGAACATCGTCTTAATGGACGCTGCACGATCGCGCATCTATCGGCCACTAACCCTCAAGGGACCGGATTCGCGCTGCTTATGCACGCGGTTGTCTCGACACAGTCTGAGGATTGGCTACACCTCGCTGTTCCAGATCGCGTTTCCCGCCTTGCCAGACAACCTCGCGACAGTTGACGTGCACCTGGCCACCGTGCCCCCGTTCTGGCGGGTGCCGGTGACGCCGCCTGGCATGTTGCCGCTTGCCAGCTCTCCCACCGACCTCAGCCGGGGCCCCGAAGTTACATCAGTGATTGCGAGTACGACGGTGTTCCGCTACCCCGCGGCTGATCAGTCCTATCTCGTGATGGTCAATGCTGTTTACGCCAGTAGCACTTTCACCTCGATCGTCTGGACTATCCACGCGGTGGAGCCGGGCCTGGGCCTGCAATCGGCGTCGACGCCCCCACTCGCCGATGCCCAGCCACCGCCTCAGCCATACAACCAGACATCGGCGGGCGGACCCCAGATCCGCTTCGGCACCAGCCCGGCTCTTACTCGAGCTCGGCTGGTAACCAGCAGGCTGGCCGGCGGAGGCGCGCTGGAATGCCTTTGCACTGACCTGCGCATCGGAGCTTCCAGCATGCGTCAGATGGGCGAGCAAATGAGCGTGGTAACCACGCTGCCGCCCCTCCCATCCGGCACTTCCAAAGTTGACATTGTCTTTCCAGGCCTGACGACCCTCGCCGACGTCGCCGTCACACCCGCTCCCAACTCGACCTTCCGCTCAGCCGGGCCCGCAGTGCGTGATGTGTGGTTCTGGACTTATCGGCCTTACCAGCAGCATCCGGGGTGGGTACCGCGCGATTGGCCTACTCCTCTGCCGCGGACGAACGACTTACAGCGCTTCCAGGTCACGGTGGACGCCATCGTCCGCTAGTGCCGTGTGGCACTAGGCCACAGCCTCCGCAGGGACGGGCTTGGGATCGGTCATGGAGTCATCTCTTGCCGGCCGACGCTCGGCGCAGTCGAATGGTCTCGGGTACCCCAGCTGCTGCCAGACTTCCGCGTATGACCGATGCCCGGCTGCCGGACCCTGTCATGGTGGTGCTGGCCGGAGCCGCAGGTTCGGGAAAATCCACCTGGGCCGCTGAGCGATTCCGTACCCCCGAGATCGTGAGCTCGGACGCACTACGAGCGGCGGTTGGGAGCGGTCCTGCTGATCTTGAGGCAACCCTGGACGCGTTCGCGCTGCTCGACCAGATCGTGGCTGCACGGACCGGGCGCTCATTGACGACGGTGATCGACACCCTGGGGCTGGATCCGGAACGGCGCGCTTACTACCTGCGCGTCGCTCGCGAAGCCGGACTCCCTGCAGTGCTGGTGATCATGAATACAGCGCCCGCGCTGTGCCGCGAGCGCAACCGAGAGCGCGACCGACCAGTTCCGGCGCCAGTCCTCACCGATCAACTGCGAAGGATCAAAAGACTGCTCGACGCTGCTCGAGATGAGGGTTGGGATCAGACGCTGATCATCGAGCAGCACAGCGCGGCCGACGCACCAACCGTGGTGCAACCGACCCCTAATCATGATCATGATCCGGGCGCACGACCGGGAGTAATCCTCCAGGTGTCGCGGTTTCCTTGGCCAGAAGAGGACCCTGCCGGCTGGCTGCGAGACCTGGCGCTGACGGCTGATGAGATCGGCTTCGACGGCCTCGCACTGATGGATCATCTGATCCAGATTCCCCAGGTGGACCGTGCCTGGGAGCCGATCCCCGAGCCGTGGCTCACCCTCGGCATGCTCGCCGGCTTGGACACCAACCTCCGGCTGGGCACGCTGGTCTCCCCCGTCACCTTCCGCGAACCGGGCATCATCGCGAAGACCGTCGCGACCCTTGATGTGCTCAGCAATGGCCGCGCCTTCTGCGGGCTCGGCGCCGGGTGGTGGCTGCGGGAGCATCAGGCGTACGGCCTGGACTTTCCAAACGACCGTCAGCGACTTGATCGACTCCAGGTCTGCATCGAGACGCTCCGGGCGCTTTGGGCGCCCGGCACCAAGGCCTACCACGGCCGTTACGTGCATTTGCCGGAAACCACCTGCTACCCACGGCCAGTCAGCGACGTGCCGATCATCGTCGGCGGCTCAGGGGAGCGCCGGACGCTGAGGATCGTTGCTGAGCAGGCCGATGGCTGCAACTTGCCGTCGGACCAGACGGTGCTGCGATCCAAGATCGACATCCTGCACCGGCACTGCGCCGCGGTTGGTCGCGACCCGTCAAGCGTTGAGATCACGGTCTTGGATCTGCCTGTGATCGGTACCGACCGCGAGGATGTCGCGGTGAGGGTGGAGCGGCTCCGCGGACGTACGCCGGCCGCCGTCTTCGCAGCCCGCCACCACGCGGCACCTGCAGTTGATCATGCGCGGCGCTATCGCGAGCTCGCCGATCTCGGAGTCAGCACGATCTTTGTCGCGCTCCCCGACCTGGCTGGCGCAGATGATCTTGCTCGGTGCACGCCGTTGCTCGGCGCACTCCGTCGAGGGTGACCCGAGATTCGAAGGCAGGTACGCCGCTAGGCGAGTGCCTGACCCCGTAGGCGTTCGGCTTCTGCCGCGTAAGCGGGCATGCCGAAGTCGCGGTACGCGGCCACCGCCTTCTCAAGCATCTCGGCGGCACGCGCGTAATCGCCCGTGTCGCCGCGCTCCAAGAGCATCCGGGCGTGCAGGCGGCCAAGGTCGGCCAGCTCGAGCCGGTTGGACATTTGCTCAGCGGCTTCGCGGGCCATGCCGAAGTAGCGTTCGGCTGTCTCCCAGCGACGAGCCGCCGCAGCGACGATACCGGCACGGGTCTCCACTAGCCGTCCGTCGAGGGCGAGCCATCTCCTACCCAGCTCGAGCACGCCTTCGACAAGCGGGGACAGTGCCGCAGCCTCCTCGTACAGGCCACACAGGTAGAGCGCCTCGACGAAGCCGAGCATGCCGTTCCACGAGCCGATGCCGCTGGCCACTTCGAGACTAGGCAACCTGGACCGGGCCGACTCGAAGAGCTCCAGAACCTCCTCGGTGCGCCCTTGGTACGCCAAGTGGCGCGCCAGCAGCGAACCGCTCTGGCCGCCGATTGCGCCCGGCGGTTCCATCTCGACCCCGTTGCGCAATTCGGCTTCGGCGCGCTCGGCATTGCCTCGCCAGTGGTCAGCCATGCCTAGGTAGATGTAACCCACGAACCGCCACGGCAGCCCGCCCCGCTCGCCAATGTCCAGAATCTGCGGGCCGAGGGCCTCCACCTGCGGTAGGTCGCCGAGCATCGCCGCCTCGCGGATCTGGTCGCAGAGCACGATGAACACCGCGCCGAGATGGCCCAGCCTCCCGGCGATGCCTAGCGTCTTGTCGGCAAGGCTCGTCGCCTGTTCGCGACTGCCGAGCGCTCCATCCTCGTAGATCACGAACGCCTGCACACTGCACAGATCCCACAGCGCACTCTCCCGCTCGAAGACCTCGGCTGCACGCAGGCCGACGCGAACTCCGTCGGCGAACTCGGCGTACCCCAAGTGGTGGAGGGTCTGCATGTGCAACACATCGGCAAATGCCCGCTCGTGACCTACCTGTTCAGCAAGCCCACGCGCCTGGTCGAACGTGGCCGTCGCGGCGACGTAGTCGCCACTTACGCTGAGCGCCCATCCCAGCGCTGACAGCAGGCGGGCCTTGTCTGCGCTCAGGGTGTTGCCGAGTGCCGCCAACGTGCGCTGGCCAACCTGCACTCCTTCAACCAACCGGGCTGTCCACACCAGCTGGTAGACCATGGCCCAACCCAACCGACCGATGGCCTCGACCTGTCCGAGCGCCTCGTAGCGGTCCAACGCATCGTTCATCGTGCGCAGCGCGTCGTCCCAGCGGCCGACGCTGCGCAGCGCCATCGCCAGTCGCTCCTGCAGCTGGGCACGGGTGAGCTGATCGGCGGAGGAGATGAGAGAAAGCGCGTGCTCATAGTGGCTGGCGGCGTCGTCAAAGGCGGCTGCGTCGAATGCTCGATCGCCGGCGATCGTTAGGTAGTGAACCAGGCTTGCCCGGTCGCCGGAGCGCCCCGCGTGCGACAGGTGGTAGGCGAGATCCGCGGCGTGCGACTCGAGGTCGTCGGAGTAGAGGCGAGATAGTGCGTTCGCAGTTCGAAGGTGCAGCCGCTGGCGCTTCGCCGCCGAGACGTCAGATAGGACCGTCTGGCGGATCAGCTCGTGGCTGAACATGAGCTCGCCGGGGACCTTGCCACGCGCTAGGAGCCGGGCGCGCTCCGCTTCATCGAAGGCCTCGACCAGCGTGTCGTCACTCATGCCGGCCACCTCCCCTACGATCTCGGAGGTGAACACCCTGCCCGACACAGCTGCGGCTACCAGCACCTCATAGGTGGACGAGGCCAAGCGGTCCAGCCGCTCCCCTATGACTAGGCGGATGCTTTCCGGCACCGAAACTTCATCCAGCCGAAGGTCACTGCGCAGTTGGCCTTGCTCGTCAAGCAGCACCCCCGACTCAACAAGGTGCAGATAGACCTCCTCGACGAAGAACGGGTTGCCTTCAGTCTCGCGGTGAATCACCTGCGTCAATTCCTCGGGCGGTGGTTGTCCGGCGAGGGCCCGCAGCATCCCGCTCACCCCGTCGAGAGACAGCCGACGCAGGCTAATCCGTTCCAGCAAGCCCCGATGCCCTAGGTTCCCGATAACTCGACCCAGCGGTTGGGACGGATCTACTTCGGCATCTCGGTAGGTTCCGATCACTAGCACCGGCATCTCAGGCAGCAGCGACGCCAGGTACTCGGTAAGCAGCACGGTTGATTCGTCGGCCCAATGCAGATCCTCGACCACGAGCAACAGAGGCTGGACCTGTGCTGCGCGGCCGATGAACTCGCTCAAGCTATTCCACAGATAGCGGCGGGCGAGCTCGGCGGGCAGCTCGATGGGCGGCGGGATGTTTGGAAATACGCGCCGCAGCGCCGGCGCGATCCGGGCAATTTCGGGGGCCACATCGCCAAGCGCCTCCCTTAGGGCCAGCGGGCTCCGCGGGTTGGTGATCGCCTGCTCAATCATCTCGACGTACGGCAGGTACGGCGGCGCACCGCTCATCTCAACGCAGTGTCCCGCAAGCACCCGCATACCACGGGCCTGCGCCTCCTCGCCAATCTCAGCCACCAGGCGCGACTTGCCGATGCCTGGCTCCCCAGCGACCAACGCGAGCTTGCCGTCACCGGCCAACGCTTCGTCTACAAGTTGGCGAAGGCTGGCCCGCTCGGCTTCGCGCTCCACGAACGGCGAGAGCCGCGCAGACACACCAGTGGGCCGGACGCCTCCCGCGGAGGTGTCGTTCCAGGACACCTCGTAAAGCCGCCAGCGCTCCGGAAACCCTCGCAGCCAGTACAACCCCGAGTCGAGAAAGGACCAGTCCACCTGCGGCTCCGCGTGTTTGCGGACATCGTCGGAGGTCAAGATCTGCCCGCCGGCCGCCTCGGCCAGAATCCGCGCTGCGACGTGCACGGCCTGCCCGAGCAGGTCGCCGTCGCGCTCGGCGACCTGGCCGACGTGAAGGCCGATGCGGATCTCGACGGTGCGCTGCGGGTTGGCGATGTTGTACTCGTGAAATGCGCGCTCAATAGCGGCGGCGGCGCTGACCGCTGCAACGGTGGACGGGAAGGAGATGAGAAATCCTTCACCCATGGACTTGCGCACACTGCCACCGAAGGCGATGACTTTGTCGTGCACGATCTCTGTCTGCAACCCCAGAACGTCGTCGGCGTCCCGGTCGGCCCGAGCTCGCCGCAGCGCAGCTGAGCCAACGATGTCGGTCATCATGATCGTGAGCACCTGGGCTGAAGGGCTGCGATCCGACAAGGCCTGCCTCCGTGTTAGCTGCTTAGCAGCGAACCTGCCCGTTCAGACTACGCGTCCGAGCGGCGGCACGTTACCCGCGGTGACGTTGGGGATTGCCAGATGCGACGCTGGCTAAACCCTGGCATGACGTAGTAGGCGTTCAACCTCATCGGCGTAGGCAGGCATGCCAAACGTGCGGTAAGCGGACAAAGCCTCCTGGAGCATCCCGGCGGCACGCTCGTGATCGCCAGCGCCGCCTCGATCCAACAGCATCCGAGCGTGTAGGCGGGATAGGTCGGCCAGCTCGACACGATTGCGCATCTGCTCGGCGACCTCGCGGGCGATGCCGAAGTGGCGTTCGGCTTCCTCCCAGCGGCGAGCCGTCACGGCGGCGAGACCGGCACGGGTCGCTCGCTAGCCTGCCGTCGTAGCTGATCCATCTCTTGTCGAGCTCGAGTACCCGTTCGAGAAGCGGAGACAGTGCCGCCGCCTCCTCGTTCAGACCACACAGGCAGAACGCCTCAACGAAGTTGAGCAGGCAGCTCCACGAGCCGATGCCGTTGACCCGGTCGAGGCTGGGCAGCTTCGACCGGGCTGACTCGAAGAGTTCCATCACCTCGTCGGCGCGCCCGTAGTAGGCGAGGTGCCGCGCCAGCGCCGCGGCGCTTTGCCCGGCGAACGCGCCCGACGGCTCCAGCTCGACGGCGTTTCGCAGCTGAGCCTCGGCGCGCTCAGCATTGCCTCGACGGTGCGCGGCCAGGCCCAGGTACAGGTGGCCCAAGTAGCGCCACGGCAGTCCGCCTCGCTCGCCGATGTCCACGATCTGCGGACCGAGCGCCTCCACCTGCGGCAGGTCACCGAGCATCGCCGCGACGCGGATCCGGTCGGAGAGCACCATGAACGCCGCGCCGAGGTGGCCCAGCCGCTCGGCGAGGCCCAGCGTCTTGTCGGCAAGGCTCGTCGCCTGCTCGCGACTGCCGAGATTGCCGTCTTCAAAGATCACGAACGCCTGCACGCTACAGAGATCCCACAGGGCACTCTCCCGCTCGAACGTCTCGGCGGCCCGCAGCCCGACCCGGACTCCCTCCGCGAACTCGGCATAGACGAAATGGTGGATGGTCTGCATGTGCAGCACGTCGGCCATTGCCCGCTCGTTGCCCACCTGCTCAGCAAGCGCACGCGCCTGGTTGAACGTTGCCGTCGCCGCGGCATAGTCGCTGCTTACGCTGATCGCAAACGCCAGCGCTGATAGCAGGCGAGCTTTGTCGGCGCTGACGGTGTTGCCGAGTGCCGCCAGCGTCCGCTGGCCAACCTGCACTCCTTCGACAAACCGGGCAGTCCACACCAGCTGGTACACCATGGCCCAACCCAACCGACCGATTGCCTCGACTTGCCCGAGCGTCTGGTAGCGGTCCAACGCATCGTTCATCGTGCCCAGCGCGTCTTGCCAGCGGCCCACGCTGCGGAGCGCCATCGCCAGCCGCTCCAGCAGCTGCGCACGGCCGAGCTGATCATCATCCGGCATCAGCGACAGCGCCTTCTCGAAGTAGCCAACCGCGTCGTCGAATGCCGCGGCGTCGAACGCCCGCTCACCGGCGAGCCTCAAGTAGTGAACCAGGCTGTCCCGATCCCCGGCGCGTCCGGCATGGGACAAGTGGTAGGCGAGCTCTCCGGCGTGTGCCTCCAGATCGTCGGAGTAGAGCCGCGAGATTGCCCCCGCCGCCTGTTGGTGGAGCCGTTCACGCTCGATCGCAGCGACACCGGACAGCAGCGTCTGGCGGATCAGCTCGTGGCTGAACATGAGCTCGCCAGCGGTTGTGGCGGATGTGATGAGCCTGGCTCCCTCGGCTTCGTCGAACGCATCGACCAGCGCGTCATCGCTCGTGGCGGCAACCTCGCCGACGATCTCGGAGGTGAACACCCTGCCGGAGACGGCGGCCGCGACCAGCACCTCGTGAGTCGACGCGCTCAGATGCCCCAGTCGTTGCGTCAGCACCAGCCGGATGCTGTCGGGCACCGACACCTCATCCAACTGCGGGTCAGCACGCACCCGGCCATACTCGTCGAGCAGCACTCCCGACTCGACGAGATGCAGGTAGACCTCCTCAACGAAGAACGGGTTGCCCTCGGTCTCGCGGTCGATTATCCGCACCAACTGCTCAGGCGCAGGCTGCCCAGCTAGCGCCTGCAACATCGCGCGTACGCCATCGAAGGACAGCCGGTGCAGGTTCACCCGTTCCACCAAGCGCCTACGCGCCAACTGACCGATGACACGGGCCAGCGGATGCTGGAGATCCACTTCGATGTCCCGGTAGGTGCCGAGCACCAGCGCCGGCATCTCAGGCAAAAGCGGCGCCAGGTATTCGGTGAGCAGCACAGTCGACTCATCGGCCCAGTGCAGGTCCTCGAGCACCAGCAGCAGCGGCTGGCCCTGGGCGGCGCGGCCGACGAAGCTGCCGAAGCTGTTCCACACGTAGCGGCGCGCCAGCTCCGCCGGCAACTCAACCGGCGGCGGCATGTCAGGAAAGACACGCCGCAGCGCCGGCGCGATACGGGCGATCTCCGGGGCCACATCGCCAAGGGCCTTCCATAGCTCCAGGGAGCTCCGCGGGCCGCTGATCGCCTGTTCGATGATCTCGACATATGGCAGGTACGGCGCGGCACCGCTCATCTCAACGCAGTGCCCAGTGAGCACCCGCATCCCGCGGGCCTGGGCCACGTCGCCGATCTCGGCCACCAGCCGCGACTTGCCGACCCCCGGCTCCCCGGCGACCAATGCCAGCCTGCCGTGGCCGACAAGCGTGTCGTCTACCAGCCGGCGCAAGCGGGCCCTCTCGGCGTCCCGCCCCACGTACGGAGTCAGCTGTGCCGGTACCGCACTGGGTCGCTCCACCCCCACAGGGGCGTCGTTCCAGGACACCTCATACAGCCGCCACAGCTCCGGGAAACCCCGCAGCCAGAAAAGGCCGGAGTCGAGAAATGAGTAATCCAGCTGCGGCTCGGCGTGCTTGCGTATCTCGTCAGTGGTCAGGATCTCCCCGCCGACCGCCTCGGCCATGACGCGGGCCGTGACATGCACCGCCTGCCCGCGCAGATCGCCATCCCTCTCGGTGACCTGGCCGGTGTGGATGCCAATGCGGACCTCGACCGCGCGCCGCGGATCGGCGGCGTTGTGCTCGCCCAACGCATCCTGGATGGCGGCCGCGGCATCGGACCGCTGCCGCGGCTGTCGGGAATGAGATCAGGAACCCGTCGCCCAGGGACTTGCGCATCTGGCCGCCGAACGCCGTGACCCTGTCGCGCACAATCGCCGCCTGCACTCCCAATATGTCGTCAGCGTCACGGTCACCGCGCATACGCCGCAGCGCAGTGGAGCCGACGACATCAGTCATCATGATCGTGAGCACCGTGGCAGCGCGGCTGCGATCCGACAAGGGCTGCCTCCCACCTTCTGCTCAGACCTGACGTGCCTCGTTCAGACTAGGCGGCAGCGAAAGGCCACCTAGCAGACGGTGACCGGCAGTGGTGGCTGAGGACCGCCGCGGATGATCTCGCTCTGTGCGCCCCGGCTCCTCGCGGCACTTCACTGATCGGGCAGCATGAGGGAGGTGGATCGAGATCAGGTGATGCGGTGGGTTGACGGGTACGTCGCTGCATGGCGCGAGGAAGATCCCGAAGGCGTCGAGCGGCTGTTCACCGAGGATGCGCGTTACCGAAGATCACCGTACGAGGAGTCAGAGGTCGGGCATGACGCGATCAAGGCCTTCTGGCTCGAAGACGCCGGCGAGGTCTTCACGGCAGTGGCGGAACCGGTAGCGGTCGAGGGTCGACAGGCGGTCGTCCGCGTTGAGGTGCGATACGGCGAACCGGTGGACCAGGAATACCGCGACCTGTGGGTCCTTGAATTCGCCGGCGACGGCCGCGTGCGGGACTTCGAGGAATGGGCGTACTGGCCGGACAAGCCGTATTCAGCCGAGCCAGGGGTGAACATCAGATTCGCCGCTCTGTCTCCTGATCCGGTCCCTCGAAATACTGGTCGATGACCTGCCTGAAGACCTCTTGATCGGGATCGGCGTGCGCGAACAACGTCATCGAGGAGCGCAGCTTGATCGCATCAATGCCGCCGAAGATCTGCTCGGCGCTGAGTCCCTGATGTGAGGCGACGATCTCGGCGCATTCAACCAGCCGTGGTCCGAGCGTGGGATGTGCGAGGTAAGCCTGTGCCTCGGCCAGATCGCTGATCGCGTATGCCTGCGCCATGGCGCTGCGCCCGAGCCCAGCGATCTGCGGGAAGATGAACCACATCCAGTGACTGGTCTTGCGTCCCCTGCGCAGTTCCGCGACCGCGCGCTGGTAGCTGCCACCGCTGTCTTGAGCAGTGACGAAACGCTCCAGGTCCATGCGCCCGACGGTAGTGCCTGGCGCGGCACCGGCTAGTGTGCGGCGCCGCCCGCAACGGCCGGAATGATCGAGATCTTGGTGCCCTCAACCACCTGAGCGTCCAAGCCGCCGATGAAACGGACATCGTCGTCACCGACGTAGACATTGACGAAGCGGCGAAGCGCGCCGGAATCGTCCAGGATTCGCGCCCGGATCCCCGGATGACTGCCTTCCAAGGAGTCCAGAACCTCGGCCAGAGTGCTGCCGTCGGCGGTCACCTCTCCTGCGCCGCCGGTGTAGGTGCGCAGGATGGTGGGAATGCGGACGGTGGCACTCATGAACTCGAATCCTTCCAGAAGTCGGCGAACGCCTCGTAGCGCGGTGGAATCGTGATCTTCGGCCCGACGCGGTCAGATATCGCATCGAGCGTCTTCAGCCCATCACCGGAGTTGATCACTACGGTCTCCGCCTCCGGATCGAGGATGCCGTCGGAGAGGAGTTTGGCAGTCACGCCGACCGTGACGCCGCCTGCAGTCTCGGCAAAGATGCCCTCGGTACGCGCCAGGCGCAGGATGTTGGTCGCCAAGGTGTCGTCGTCCACGTCGGCAACGGCGCCGCCGGTACGGCGCACCACATCGAGGACGTACGGCCCATCCGCCGGATTGCCGATGGCAAGGGACTTCGCGATCGTGTCCGGCTTCACCGGCGCGACGAAATCCTGGCCGGCGCGGAAGGCCTGAGCTACCGGTGAGCAGCCGGTCGCTTGCGCGCCGAAGATCACGAATGGCTTGTCCTCAACCAGGCCGAGCTTGATCAGTTCGCGAAAGCCCTTGTCGATCTTGGTCAGCTGGGCGCCGGAAGCGACAGGGACGATGACCTGGTCAGGAAGCCGCCAGCCAAGCTGCTCGGCGATCTCATACCCCAGAGTCTTCGAGCCCTCCGCGTAATAGGGCCTGACGTTGACATTGACGAAGGCCCAGCCCTCTTCCTCCGCCGCGATCTCAATGGCGAGCTTGTTCACGTCGTCGTAGGTGCCCTCGATCGCGATCAGGGTCGTGTCATAGACGGCGGAAGCCAAGATTTTTTGCCGCTCGAGATTGTCGGGCACGAGAACCACCGACTTGATGCCAGCCCGGGCAGCGGCTGCGGCCACAGCATTGGCGAGGTTGCCGGTGGAAGGGCAGGCCAGAACCTGGAGCCCCAACTCGCGGGCAGCCGAGAGTGCCACCGCGACGACACGGTCCTTGAACGAATGCGTCGGATTGCCCGAGTCGTCCTTAACCCAGAGCTGTTTGAGACCAAGATCATCCGCGAGATTGCGGGCATCGACCAGCCGGGTGAAACCGGGATCGGTAGAGCGGACGGTGGCGATGTCGGCTGGGACCGGCAGTAGCGGGGCATATCGCCAGATGCTCCGCGGGCCCGCCTCGATCCGTTCGCGGGTGATAGTCGGAAACTCGTAGCCGACCTCGAGCGGACCGAAGCACTCGGTACAGGCGTAGAAGGGGCCAAGGGCTGTGCTTCGCCCCACACTCCCGACAGATCAGGTGCGTCGCGTTTCCGAAGGCGCCTGCCCGGACGCCATGAGCGGGAACTGGACCGGTGTCGACCACCGCAGTCATCATCAATCCTTCTTCATCTTTCTCAGCCGGCTTTCGGCCGAGTCGGAGTTGGCACCGTTTCTGATCGGTCAGCCGGTTGCCGGGGAGTCGTCGGGCCGTTCCCTCGTCCCCTCTGGATGAACACGGCTCAGCCTAGGGCTGGGTGCGAAGACAACGCAGGCCTAGTCCGCATCCTGGGAACCAACGCGCGAGCGCCCCTAGGCCCTCGTCGACCGTAGCGCCACGCCATCCTGACCCCTCGGCACATCCTCGCTCACTGCACCAGCATCGACGCTGCCAGGATGGAGACTGTGAAACCTGGCTGGCCGGCGACCGGGTGGCAGTGGGCGCGCTTCGTCGGCAACTACGTCAACCTCAGCACGATTGTCGGGCTGGCTGTAGCGAAGCTGGGCCGCGCCACGATCAGGCGCGGCCCGCGCGGCCTGTACCTCGGCGAGGGCTACCACTTCAAGTTTCCCGTCGCTGGCGCGTTCACGATCGGCAATGTGGTCACCACCAGCAGCACGTGGGACGAAATGTTGAGCGAATATCCGTACTTGATCAAGCACGAGGAGGGCCACACCTGGCAGTACCTCTACTGTCTCGGACTGCCTTACTACATCCCCTACGTCATCTTCATGGGCTGGTCGGTGCTGCGTACCGGGGACCGTGCAGCACGGAACTTCTTCGAGCGGCAGGCCGGGCTGGCCTTGGGTGGCTACATTGACTATCCGGTGAGACCGATCGGTGAAGGCATTCGCGCAGTGCTGGGGAAGCTGAGGCTCACTCGATCGTGAGATCGATGCCTAACCGTTTGGCTGAGCGGTTGCGCTGCCTGGTCGCGCGCAGTCGACGCAGCCGCTTGACGAGAAGCGGATCCTGAGCGAGCGCCTCCGGCTTGTCGATCAATGCGTTCAGAACCTGGTAGTAGCGCGTAGCCGACATCTGGAACTTGTCCCGGATCGCCTGCTCCTTGGCTCCGGCGAACTTCCACCACTGTCGCTCGAAGCTGAGGATGTCGGCGTCCCGCGCGCTCAACTCAGCGTGCGGCTCTTTACCGTCATGCTGAGGACTCGAAGCGACGATCATAGGCTCATCGTAAGGTGAAATCACATCGATGTCATTCGTCGCCTCGCGGGATTTGGCCCAGCTTGTCCTCAGCCGCTCGCCATTCGCCACAAAGGAGCAAGATAGCCGTTATCTGAGCTGTGTGCGCGCTGAGCCTGTCGAAGCGCCCTTCGACAGGCTCAGGGCACATTGCAGCTGAGATGCTGTTGGATGGGACCGTGACGGCTTTGACCGGGTGGGGCATTCTCGCCACTGGGCACATCGCATCGGTGTTCGCTCGTGATCTTGCCCTGCTAACGAACGAGGCGCGACTGGTCGCCGTCGGCTCACGCACGCTCGAGAGGGCCATGGCGTTCGCAGCTGATCATGGCATTCCCCGGGTTTACGACTCGTACGCGGAGCTGGCTGGAGATCCTGATGTCGACGTGATCTACGTCGCGTCCAGCCACCATGATCATTTCGCGTCCGCAAAGCTGTGTCTCGAGGCCGGAAAGTCTGTCCTGGTGGAGAAACCAATGACCACCAGTCCTGATGACACTGCGGAACTGATCAACCTGGCGGACGAGCGCGGCTTGTTCTTGATGGAGGCTCTTTGGACTCGAACCAACCCACTACTTCGCAAAGCTGCGGCATTGGCCGCCTCAGGTGATCTTGGTGAGATCCGGCATGTTTCAGCCAATTTCGGCTTCGCGTTTCGGGGAACGCCGACTCATCGGTTGCTTGATCCGGCCCAGGCCGGTGGCGCGATCCTGGACGCCGGCGTGTATCCGCTCCATATGGTCAATCTGTTCCTGGGTGAGCCGGCGGACCTGTTCGGTTATGGGAGCCACGCAGCAACTGGTGTGGACAGTCACGCGGCCGCTCTGCTCAACTACCCGGCGACCGAGGATCGCCCGGCGCGCGACAGCAACGGTGATCTGCTCACTGGAGGCGGACCTGCCCACCAGCCTCGAGGTGTTCGGCAGCTTCGGCCGGATCATGATCAACGACTTTTTCATCCTGCCGAAGGAAATGCTGGTCTATCGCGGTCATCATCGTGATGTGGCACCTGAGGTTCTGGTGACTCAGTGGCCCGGCAACGGCTACACCTTCCAGGCTCAAGAAGTCATGCGCTGCCTGCGGGCCGGTGAAGTGGCGTCACCGATGGTCCCTTGGCGCGACTCGCTGGCCGTTGCGCGTACGCTCGCCCTCTGGAAAGCCGCAGTCGGTGATCCAACGCCCCAACAGGAGGAATCGTGATGGAGCTGCTCACGGGGGTGATTCAGCCGTACGCCTGGGGTTCGCGGACGGCTATCGCGGAGTTCCTTGGCGTGGAACCTACGGGCGAGCCACAGGCCGAACTATGGTTTGGCGCGCATCCACTCGCCCCTTCCCTGGTGGACGGCGAACCGCTGGACAAGCTTGTCGCTTACGACCCGGTAGGTGTGGTTGGCCGGGCCTCCGTCGAGGTGTTCGGCTCGCGGCTGCCCTTTCTGCTCAAAGTCATCGCCGCGGCACAGCCGCTGTCCCTGCAGGCGCATCCATCACGCGAGCAGGCAGAAGCTGGCTACGCGCGGGAGCAGGCGGCCGGTGTTCCCAGAGACGCACCGCACCGGACCTATCGCGACGGCTGGCCAAAGCCTGAGCTTTTGTGTGCAATCGTCGAGACTGAGGCTCTTTGCGGATTCCGTGAACCGGAAGAGACCTACCACCTGTTCGAGAAGCTGGCAGTTGACAGCGCTCTGGAACTTGTCGCTCCTCTGGCGGATGCCGACCTGCCGGCCGCAGAGCGATTGAGGATGGTGTTCTCGCGACTGCTGCGTCTTACCCCGGATGAGCGGACCGTGATCTCGGAGATAGTGCAGGCTGCAGGTGCGGTGACGACGCCGGATGACCTCATGTCATTCGCGCGCACCGCCGGCGAGCTCAATGCTTACTATCCGGGCGACCCGGGCGTACTGGCCGCTCTGCTGATGAACCGGATCACTCTGCAGCCGGGAGATGCGCTGTTCATGCCGTCTGGAAATCTCCACGCCTACCTGAGCGGAGGCGGGGTGGAGATCATGGCCAACTCCGACAATGTGATGCGCGGCGGCCTGACCCCAAAACATGTCGAGGTCGACGAGCTGCTGACGATCTTGGATTTCACACCTGGTCTTCGGGGCTTGATCACGCCCGTCGAGGAGTCGCGTGGGGTGTGGCGCTATCCGACGCCGGCGCCGGAGTTTACGCTCTGGCGCGCTGAGCCGCACGGTGGGCCGGTGGCAGTTCCAGCGGCCGGTAGTGGGCGCGTACTGCTGGTAACCGACGGTGAACTCACGGCTAGGTCGTCGACGGCAAAACTTGATCTGGTACGCGGTCAGGCGGCTCTGCTGACTGCGGGAGAGGAGGCCGTGCTCACCGGTCGCGGGACGGCCTTCGTGGGCGGCCCTGGGATCTTCTAATCCCAAATTTGGGTAGCTTCCGGTCCGTCGTCTCTTTGCGCCCCAGGTTCTGGTCGACGATTTATCCGAGAGTGGCGACTGGGCGATAAATCTTCGCGTTTGAGAGAGACAAGTATCTAACTCGTCAGCGTGGCCTCTTCCCCGTCCTAGCCTCGGCCCCGCCGGCGATATCGCCCGGCTGAGGCGGTACCTCCGCCTGCGCCACCGCCGAACGCCATGACCACTCCCAACATGAAGCCGAAGTCGTACCAGTTGCCGTTGTTTTGGACCTCGTAGATGTTGACCTCCGGTGTGAACAGCGAGATCAGGAACGTGATCGGACTGATAAGCCCCTGCCACAGTCCCAGCCAGAACCCGGCGGGGTCCGGGCCGGAATCGACCATCTCGTTCGGTCCGGCGGCACACGCCGACAACATCAGCACAGCCAGAACCACAACCAGCACGAAGTACCTACGCGTCCTTCGCATTCCACCACCTCCACTGTCAGTAGAAGCCACGGCCCGCACTCCGACAAGGGGCGCTTGGTCCCGGACACAAACCGCCCACGATGGTCCAGGGCAAGCCCGGCCACGTGTTCACGATGGAGGACGGCCGCCCGCCACACTGAGCTATGTCACTCGGCTATTCGAGAGGCCCGCAAGCGACCTGGCGAGGAGCTTCCGGCGCTCACCTTCCACGGCCTCCGGCACTGTGCCGTGTCGCTGATCCTGGCCTCCGGGGCTGACATCGCGGTGGTGAGAAGCTGCTCGGGCATGCGAGTGTTGCGATCACCGCTGACGTGTACGGCCACTTGATCGGTACCATCGCTCAGGAGGCCGTGGACGGTGCCACGAACCTGATTGCACAGACAGTGCACACACATCAGGGAGTGGATGCCTGATGCGTGTTTCGTTCTCAGCGGTTAGAGGGCTTCCCACTAGGGCGAATAGCCATCGTGCTGGCGTGGCGCAATCGGTAGCGCAGCTGTCTTGTAAACAGCAGGTTAGGGGTTCGAGTCCCCTCGCCAGCTCTCTGACCAGGGCAAACACCGCCTCACGCCATCGCGCCCGTCCCCGGCCCCACAGATTCCCCCACACTTTCGCCTGACGCCATGGGATCGACCCCCTCCAGTGCAGCCGCCACGCAAGACTCCCGGCTCCGCCGGCCCAAGTAAACGTCCTGCGTCATCGACACCCGGGAGCGGCCCAGCTGGTCAGCGATCATGCGTGCCGTTGCACCAGCCTCGTCCAACACCGTCGCCGTCGTCTTCCGCCAAGCGTGGAAGTCGCTGTGCAGGTTCCTGTGCCGGTTTACCGGGCGGACAGGGGAGGGAGGTGTCGAGGCTCATAGCCGAGCTGCTGGCGACGAGGACGCCGATCAGAGATGATGACGTCATCTATTATGAGTACTCCTCGTCAATCCTCGGGAGAGCTGGGTCATGGTGAAGCCATCGGAAGCGTTTCTGCCCAAGGGTGCTGACGTGACGACCGCCGGATCGGAGCCTGCAGCCCCGACAGCGGTACCGCTCTCCCGGGGCGAGCGGCGCAAGGCGCGGACACGGCAGATGCTGATCGACGCCGCACGGGTCATGCTCGCGGGCGGGACCGCCACGGAGGCCAGCATCCAGGAGATCACCGATGCTGCCGACGTCGGGTTTGGCTCCTTCTATAACCACTTCTCCACCAAGTCCGAGCTCTTCGAAGCGGCGGTCGCCGATGTGCTGGAGGAGCTGGGGGAGTTGTTCGACCGGCTCAGCGTGGACGTCGGGGACGCAGCCACGGCCTTCGCCCAGTCGGTCAGGCTGACGCTACGGCTGTGTCGCAGTCGCCCGCAGATTTCCGCGGTGCTCGTCCGGCACGGGATGCACACATGGAGTCCGAGGGCGGGTTGGCGCCGCGCCTGCTGCGCGATATCCGGGCGGGCGTGGCATCGGGCCGATTCCTTGAGGCCGAACCGCGGTTGGCCCGAGCCGCCGTCTCCGGTGCGGTGCTGGCCACGCTGCAGATGGCGCTGACGAATCCCGAACTGGTCGATGACGCGGCCTGTGATCAACTCGTCGAACAGTTGCTGCGCATGCTGGGCGTACCGTTCGATGCGGCGCGCGAGCTGGCGCACGCCCCGCTGCCGGTCGCGGAGCTGCCCGAACCCCGCTGATCTGCGCGGCCCGTCGGCCCACACAGGCCCACAGCCACCTGGGGCGGGTGCGCCCGTCGCCGAACTCGCCGTTGGGGCACAACGCCCGGGGGGGTCGTAGAGCCCGTCGCCAGCATGGAGCAGATGGTGGGCCGCGCGGCTCCCTGCTTGGCGTGCTGGCCCTCACCGCGATCAATCCCGATCCGGACGCGCTGGACGCCTCCGCCGACGAGCTTGCGGTCAACCTACTCCAGATGTTCGGCCGGCCGCGCGAGAAGGCCCACGAGATCGCGGGCGGGCCGCTGCCCAAGGTGTAGCGCCTCATCACGTGGCAGTTCGCGACGTGAGGATGGGAACGCTCCCGACCATGGTCACGTGGCGGGTTGCGACGTGACCGACTCTCGCCGACGTGTCCGACGACTTGTCAGGAATCATCAGTTGTGAGGGCTTGACTTACCCGGCCCTTATTGATACTTTCATCAAAACTGCTGAGAGGATCAACCAATGAACGACGTGAAGTCCCCCCACGAGGACCTGCACAGCGAACAGGGCGCCGTGCGCGGCGACCGTCCGGGCCGGGCGAAGAACCCTGTGATCAAGGTCGAGGACCTGGCGTGGCTGGAGTTCGAGAAGCCCGACCTGGACGCGGCCGAGCGGTTCGCGCACGACTTCGGCTTCGTGACGGCGGCCCGCACAGCCGACGCCCTCTATCTGCGCGCCGCCCGGGTGGGCACACACTGCGTGGTGATCCGTCAGGGCGACCGGTCGCGATTCGTCGCGCCGGCGTTCA
>CAVUTQ010000004.1:0-59054 GCA_963744455.1 uncultured Actinomycetota bacterium
TGCCAAACCGGTTCCGCTCAGGCTGAGTTCGCGACTGAGCCTTATGCGCACCCATTCCGGTCTACACGTGCTTAGCGCAATTGTGCTGCGGGACTTCGCCGCCCCAGTGACCGGCGGGAACATGGAACAGCTCATCGCGCGGATGGACTTCGATTTGTCAGAGGTGCCCGCAGACTTTAAGCAGCGCGTTGAGGATGCTTGCAACGAGGTTGTGCGCCCGAACCGGCGGATCGACGTCCGGGTGCTGCCGCGGGGGCAGGTCTTGGCGATCCCGAACATCATCCGGACCGCGAGCGACCTGCTGCCGCCGGACATCGAGATGGTCCGGATCGTCGACATCAATGGCATCGACATCCAGGCCGACGGCGGTACCCATGTGGCCTCGACGGCCATGATCGGGCGCATCGCGGTAACGAAGATGGAGAGTAAGGGCCGCGGCTTTCGCCGCCTGCGGATCCGGATCGAGGACGCCGAGTAGTACCACGCGGATCCGCACCTTCGGGCACTGCGCCCAAACACCTTCCGCATCCACCATCGAGACACGGCCGCGAGGCGCTTAGCTTCGCTGAGTCGTCGGCCGCTCGACCTCGTAAGTGAGGTGAGTAACCAGTGGAGTCGTGTTCGCCGTGCTCGGGCGCAGCAGGAAGTTCGGCGATAGCTTCTCGTCGAAGGGGCGCGTGCCAGCGCCCAGGATCGTGGGTTGACCAGTCCGGGCTGGGGACACGTTGGTCGTCACCAAGTTGGACCGGCTCGCCTGGTCGCTGCCTGACGCTCGGACATTTTGGACGAGTTGACGACAAGGAACGCACAAGCTGAGCCTCGGCGGGTCGATCCACGATCCGACCGACCCGGTCGGACGGTTGCTCTTCAACGTGCTCGCCATGGTGGCGGAATTCGAATCCGACCTGATCCGGATGCGCACCCGAGAAGGGATGAAAGTTGCCAAGGCGAACGGCCGGCTGGGCGGCCAGCAGCCCAAACTGAAACCGAACCAGGCCAAGCACCTCCTCGAGCTGCACGACCTCGGCACCTACACCCAAGCCGAACTCGCCGAGCTCTTCGGTATTGGACGGTCCACGATCTACCGCACCATCGACAGGATGCGGCCTAAACCGGTCGAACCTGAGCGGCCCTTCGCCCACATCGTCGTGCCTGGAAGTCGACGCAGCTAGCCTGACGTCGCCGCAGCCAGCAGGTAGGTCTGCTCGACACCTCAGCGCGACGAGCCGAACTCGACTCGCCGCACTCCCCAGTGTCGCGGAGAAACGGCTTGCGGACGCCGCGGTGGTCTGCCGCGGTCGGAGTGGAAGACGAATGTCAGAGGTCAGTCGTCGAAGACGTTCCAGCAGATCGCGCTTCGACGCTGCTGGTCAGAAAGGACCAGCTCTCGAACTCCGCGGGAATTCTTTCCCGCTGCCAATCTCGTTCCCGGACGCGTGCCGCCTCAGCCTCACTGACGAAAGCCGACGCAACGGCTGCCCTGATCGCATACGCTGCAGCTCCCAGGTCGTGGGCTGCGACGTGGGCCACCGCAACTGCTTGCCCGGCCGCAAGAGCGGCGAACTTCGCCGGGTCGGGCAGTCCACGTCCGGCAGCATTCGCCACGAAAGCGGCCCGGTGCGCAAGTGGGGAAGGAGAGAAATCACGCGGGCGGGTGTCGCGCGGCTGTTCCTGCTCGAAAAGGTGCAGGACGTGTTCGGCGCAGAGGGCGGCCCACTCCGCAAGCAGCCGGTGGTGCTCGTCTGTCAATGTTCCGCCGCGGCGCACGGTGATCAGTCGGGGGTCACGCTCGGCTGGCAGGATCGGCATGAGTTCATTCTTTGTCGTGATCCCGCGCGATCGCCACGTCCAGTCCCTCACGACGCACCGCCGGCAACGGCCCGATAGACCAACCTTCGGCGAAGATCATCGGCCCAACTCGCGCAGCCCGCTGGTACTCAACGGTCGGGTAATGCACTCAGCTGAACGCCTGTGCGGCAGCGGCGACGACCTCATCGTGTGGCACGTCGCGCAGGTGCTGAGCGATGTTCCAGCGATGCCCGAACGGGTCCTCAAGCTGGCCATGCCGGTCACCCCAGAACATCTCCGCCAGCGGTTGACGAATCTGTGCGCCCGCCGCCACCGCCTGCGCGAACATGGCCTCGACGTCGGCGACCTCAAGGGCCAACACCACCGGCGTAGCGCCAATCGAGGGCGGGGCGAGCACCCCCATCTCAGGGAACTCATCGGCGATGTGCAGCAGACCGTCGCCAATCCGCAACTGGACCGACATCAACCGTCCATCAGGAACCGGGATCCGGCTCACCTCCTCCGCCCCGAAGGCGTCGCGGTAAAAGGCCACAGCGCGCTCGGCGCCCTGAACGACAATGTGGGGAGTGATTGGCATGAGCCGAGCCTAGATTGCCAGCATCGGGGAGCTCGCGAACGCTGTTACCGCCCAGCATTGTCACACGGGGACCCTTGAATGGGCGCGTCATCGCGCACCAACACCGGTCACCGCAGTGCTCGGCCGTCTGCCCGCCGGACCTCCCGGAGGCGGGCGCGTGGGAGAGTTCATTCGCGCGGAGCCGCCCGGGCCCTGGATGATCTGTGTCGTCGCAGCCGAGGGTTCGTCGTTCAGGTCGCCGCAGAAGATCACCGGGTTTGCCTGCCAGTGCCCGCGTCCACGGGCTGGTCGCCGGCCGCGGCAAGTACCGTGTCGAGCGCAGCTCAGCAGGCCATGGCCTCCGCGGTCCTGCGGTAGAGCGCATAGCCGGCATAGCGCAAACGCTCGCCCTCATCGTTCGGGGCAAACATGCTGCCACCGACCACACCGGGTTGGCGGGCGTATGAGATGAGCTTGGACTTAGGGTGGGCGACCATCACCGCGACCGACTCATCCCCGGATGTCACACTAACCGTCGCCGAGCAGGCCGAACCAATAGCAGCGCCGCAGTTTCTAGTCTCAGTTGCCTCAGTTCACCGTGTTCCGTGTGGCTCGGCGCGCCTGCGGTTCGCTCTCTTCTTGGACGTGGGAACACCACCTCGAACGGTCGGAACCTCGGAACTCGATTGGCTTGAGACCTCACGCTTGCAGTCCGCATCCCCCATCCCACGGGGACGCTATCCGTTACCGGCGAACTCCCCGATGTGAAGTACCGTCGAGAAGTGAAGTTGGCCGAATTACTCCTTCTCATCACCGCCGTGGTGTTGCCTCCTGCGTTGGGCGTGGCAGCCGCGCTGCTGCGCAGAGCGTGGTGGTGGGCCGCGGCGCTCGGTGTCGTGATTGCGATGGTCGCCGTGATAGCCCCCGAACCCGAAGCCGGCGAGTCACGTGTCACCCCTGGAGATCTCCCGTTCCTGCTCGCCGTCGCTTTGTGGGTGACCGGCCTCGTTTGGCTAACCAACTACCTGACACTCAGGTTCTGGGTAAGGCGGAGCGAACCCAGGAGAGCCGCGGCGCCCTGACGCACCCCGGACGAAGCCTTTGTGCGAGCGATTAACCCAGAGGGGGACAGGCACCGACAACGTGTAGACCGACCAGTGGGTTGCGAGGAAGAAGTCAGCCGGGCAGGAGGTAAAAGCAGTGAAGTACAGCAACGACTCAGCTGATCAGTGAGTCGGAACGGGCACGAGTCAATCAGCCGATGCGAGACGGGCAGACCGTTGCTTGGACCACGTGACCCATCCAACGGCGGTGGTCACCAGCGGCACGATGAACAGCGTGACGAGCCATTGCACGGGGCTGGACGGAGACTCTCGGTCCAGCGGATTGTTCTCAGCACCGGTTATCGCAGCCCAACTCCAGGGCAGGTGGACGATGAGGAATACCAGGGCCGCGATGGCGACGAACAAAGCGCCATGACCGCTCCGGAAACGCCATAAGGCAATGAGCAAGGCGATTGGATACACCACCCAGGAGGGGGTGATTCCATCGTCAATCCAAGAGACTGGCGCACATAGCAGGCTGATGACGATCATCACTAGCAGTGCCCGCCGCCAAGGCTGTACCTGTGCCCGTCCCGCTTGATCCTTCACGAAACCTCCCCGCTGACCCTCCGCGCCGTCCATACAGCAGGGAAGGTACAGCACGCCACCGCCGAACCAACATCGAGAAGACGCAAGCCCAGTGGCCCGGCCGTCAAGCGTCGATCGTGATCACTGCGCACCGCACGCCCATCGCCTGCAACTGTCCGGATCGGCGCCCGGCACGGGGAACCCCGTCTCCTATCTGTCACGGAGCAGGTCCGCGGTCCTGGAGGAGCAGGGATAGTCCGACTTGCCCGTCACCATCTCCATGATCTGCTGGCCTTTCTACCGCACGGGTCCCACCACGAGCCTCGGACACTACTTCGACCAACTTGTTCCACGCGTCACGATCGTGATCAACGTCGATATGCTCGACCAGCCGGGGATGCTCGTCACGAACACGGTAAATGCGCGACGTAGAACTCGACTCCCGGCACGAGACCGTGAGCGTTCCCTCCACCGGTGTCATCCGCTCCGGCACCACAGATTCGCTGAAACGTGCAGACAGGCGGCTCAGGTCATACGCGTGAAGGCGATCAGCAGGGCATCGGGTCCTTCGCCGGCATGCTCGGCCCAAATATCGAGTTTGCCGCCGCGTAAGCGATTGCCTCTGCCTCAGCTCCGGGATTCGCCGTGCCAGCGCTGCATGTGCTCTGCGTGTGTACGCAGGTAGGCACCCGGCTTGAAGAAACGGTCATAGAAGTCGAGGTCCAGATGGTGGGCCTGGACGTAGTTCAAGATGAACACCGTCGGCACAGTGCCCGGGAACCTGCCGAACGTGTCGAAGATGTACTGCGCCTGCAGCGCCACGCAAGCTTTGAACTCGTCGTCATGGACCTGCGCGCTTCCCCGGACGCCCGGGCTATCGCTCCAGGCGCCGGGGGTGTCGCGGTTGAACGGTCCACCCGGCCCGAACTTGCGTGCCGCGAATGCTTCCACCGCCGCCGCCATGTCGGCGTGGTGCGGCGGGCAATAGGCCTCGAAGACGCCCTCACGGCCGGTGGGATTCGGCGTCGACCAGCGATCGTCCTCATCGAAGCGGAAACTGAGGCCTGGCACGTCGGGATTGCCCGACGCGCCGAGCATTGAGAAGCGGTCGATCCCGTCGAACATCCAACCACCCAGACCCATGGCCTGCAGCATGAGCACTCCGGCGTAACAGGCGGTGGCGAGCTCGGCGGTGGCCTCGGTGAGCGCGTACTGCTCGATGAAGGTGAGCGGATAGGGCTCCTCGACGTCAACGAGCGCGCTGAAATCCTCCAGCCCGGGGATCTTGCGGTCGTTGATGTCGTCGTAGATCGCGTACCCATTCTGCGCGAGAAAGCAGAGGATCGCGATCAGGTGCTGGGCGATGTCAGCCACGGGAATGACCAGCAGCGAGCCCGGAACGTTGACGCACCAAGTGTTGTGCCCCTCCAGGTACGGCTCCTCGGCGGGCAGATAAAGCCGCCCATCCGAGAGCCTGCGCAGCCGCGCGCTGTGGCGCTCGACCATCAGCTCGGGCGTCACCTCCTCGCTGGCCGGATCGACCAGGGCCCCCGCATCTCTAGTGGGGAAGAAATACAGCCCGGAGTCGTCTGTGAAGAACAGCTCGGCGGTGTGAAAGCCGGCGGCGGACGGAAACGTCCGCCCAGCAGCCGCGCCCGCATAGTTCGACAGGTGCGGCGCGTAGTGCGCATTACGGGTGATCGCGTAATGCCACCCGCTCGTCCCTCCCATCGCGCTGAGGACCAGCATCCGCTCCAGCTCGGTCAGCGGGACCGGCTCGTGCTGGGAGCGGTAGGCGAGCGGACCGTCGGGAATCTCATCACCGAATGCGAAGCGGCGAGACCGGCGCCCGTAGAGAGCTTCCACGAGCGGAAACCTGCTCAGCTCTCTCAGCGCCTCGACTTCAATGCTGGTCCGCTGATCCGCGCCAAAGCCCATTCGCTCCTTCTCCAATCGTCGCCCTCGCAGTTTCTCTCTGCTCGCGATCAATGGCGACCGCGGCGCCGAGCGGCCCCTGCGTCTGGAACCTACCGACCTCACGGTCTGCCCGTCAGGGCCATCGTAAACGCCGCGGAGCGCGAACGGCCGGTGGAAGCCGGCTGCCGAGGTCGCCGCTGTGGTACTGCTGCAACCCTTGTTCCAACTTGGCGAGGACCCGGATTCACCAAACCAGCTCTCCTACGACGTTGTGCCGGCGTCGAACAGGGTGAGATTTCTGATCTTCAGCGTTGTCATCATGCTTGCGGCCACGACCTTGATCATCGCGACCAAGGGCAGCTCGGCCGAGCCAAGGAGGTCGTTGACATTCATGCCGGTGTCTCCGATACAAACCCATGACCTAAGAGCCAAAATAGTGGATCAGACTGCTGATCTTCGTCCGGCCACGGACGCCGGCGGCCTGCCGCAAGGTGACCACCGATAGCAGGCTCACGACGCAGAGGAAGATCGTGTTGGCTTCCAAGACCCGCACACCCACGAAGCCCAATGCGGCCGCTTCGTTCTGCCTTTGACGACCGGGTACAGCACCACGGCGGTGCCGATGCAGGCAAGAGCCACGGTGATCTCCAGGACACCGCCGAAGATCACCGGATGTCCGGGCCTGGGCCGACGATGTAGTTCGGATCCCGCACCAGGCCATACAAGGCGAGGGGTCAGTATCAGACAAAGGTGAGCAGGTAGAGCACGCCCGCGACAAGCGCGGTCCTCCTCAGTGGGCTCGTCGGGACTCGTTTGTTGCGGTGGTTCGGTCGGTGGTCATGTCGTTCTCCCTTGAGTGGATCGGTCAGCACATAATCGATTGACCAAAACCAGGGTCAGGCCAACGTCGCGCGGCAGACGTCGCCGTCGTCACTCACGAACCGAGGGTAGCCAGGCACGCTGAGATCGGCGTCATGGTTGATCCTCCACCGGCGTGAACGCGTTTATCGCGTAGGTCCTATTAGAGGCCGTTGTTGGATGCGAGCGGCGTCATCGTTGCTCGTTGGCGATAGGCCAGCTGCCTGCAAGCGTCTGAGCAGTACACGCGTGGCCGGCCGGTCGGCTTTAGGCACCCCTGTCTCAGGTTCAGCCTCGATCAATCGTCAGTTCGAAACCGTCTGGTTGGCGCTCGATGACGCTCATATCCTGGGCGTTGAGTCGACCGATCCGTACGATCCCGTCGAAGTAACCGACATCGCCGTAGTAGAGAACCAGATCGCCCGAGGGAGCGTAGTAACCGATGTCGTTGATCTCGGGGTCGTCGCCGGCGGGAACCCCATCCATGGTTAGCGGCCTGGGCAGTTTGGCGATCTTCTCGACGTGGTTGAAGTCCCGGAACCGCAAGGTCAGCGGGAGCTGGTCGATGAGGTCGCGGGCAGTGGGGTTGTCGGCGAGCTGAGCGGTGAAGGTCTGATCATTTACGGTGATCCGGATGTCTGTCACGGCGGCCTCCTTAATTGTCGGGGTTGCAGATGGGGTCAGGGTCGATGCCGGCGTGACCGGGTCCGTACCGGCTGAGGGCATGAGGTCGGTACTTGCGCAGCCACCCCCGAGTAAGACGGCGAGTGTTGGCGCCGCTAGTCGAGTCAGGCGACTCCGACTCGAGCTGCGCTGGCCGAACATGACCACCACAGTAGGAACGGATTGCTTAATCGAGGAACACCCCGCGAAAGGGTGTACTACCAGTACACCCTTATGTGACGGCTCGATGTGAGCAGAGGACATCGGCTAGGGCCAGAGCGGCGCCCGCCTCCGCGAGGACCTGGGCAGTGGCCAGGCCCATGCCGGAGCTGCCGCCCGTAACCAACGCGACCTGGCCACAGCTACCCGCTAGCTGCAAGACACTAGACGCATCCTGTGCCGGGATCTCTCCGATCGCCCGGTCCCGGCCGGGTGGGTCTCGGTCAGATCGCCCACCGCGTGGCCGGCATGATCGCCGCCCCGTCCAGGTCGAGAGCGTGCGCTACGGCGATGACCCCGCGGCGCCGGCGCTGGCATCCGGCTTGGTGGTGATGGGGATGGCGACCGTCGGCCCCGCGCCCGTCCCGCTGGGCGGAGCGGCTGGTCGCGCAGAACGTCGAGATGATCGTCGCGCCGGCTCCGGCGGAGGGGCCCGCGGGGGCACCGGCAACCTGCTGATCATGGTGAGTGGATCGGAGCTCGCGGTGCGCCGCCTGCGCGCGCTGCTCGAGGCGATGGCCAGCAGCGTGCCGGTGCTGGGGACACGGCCGGGTGACAGTCAGAAGGTCAGACTCGTCAACTAACTGCTGTGCGTCGCGCACCTCGCGGTCGCGGCCGAAGCGCTCGCCTTCGCCGAAGCCATGCAGCTTGACGCCGTCGCCACCTGGGAAGTCATAAGAGCGGGAGTGGCCGCGAGCTTGGACGAGCCTCGCGTCTACACGGTGCTACCAGGACGGCTGCGCCTCAATGAGTGGGGACTCTCGGGGAACTGGGCGGTGGCCGGGCATGCCGCGGTTTTGAACGAGCCTGGCGGACGAATCGCCTTCCGATTCCATTCGCGCGATCTCAACCTCGTGATGGGTCCGTCATCCCAGGGAGCATCGATTCCGTTCCGGGTTTTCCTCGACGGCCAGCTCGCGAAGGACGCTCACGGGAGCGACGTGGACCCGGACGGCAGCGGGATGGTAAGCGACCAACGCACCTATCAACTGATCCGCCAACCCGGATCTATTGCCGACCGCCTCTTCGAGGTCGAGTTCCAGGACGCGGGCGTCGAGGCGTATTGCTTCACCTTCGGCTGAACCTGGATCGGTGAGGCATTACGCATATCTCCTCACTCTGATGTATGCCTCACGCCGACCCGAGCTCGACAGACGTCGGCGATCGGCTCGGGCGCGGCGGAGAACGAACGGTGCCCCAGACCGCGCGGCGGGTCGATCGGCCCGAGGTAGCACCGAACCGCTGTCGATCAGCCAATACAGCAGTGAGAAGGACAGGCTGTTGCCGAGCCACACTAGGGTGCCGGCGGCGAGCAGGCGTGCGGGGTCGTTGGTCACCACCGATCCGTGTATCAGGTCGTCGATCACCAAGAGCACCGACCAGGGACTTCCACGGCGCGACGGATCAGTCGAAGTGACACAGTGTTGCTAAGAACAATCGACCGATGGAGGTCAGCATGAGTAGCACTGGTGCAAGCACCGATACGTCGATGGAGATCCCGGGAGTGGGAACCATTGATATGAAGCTCGAGGTCGTAACGTTGCCCGTCTCCGACGTCGACAGGGCAAAGCGCTTCTACCAGAGCCTCGGGTGGCGGTTGGACGCCGACATCGCCGCCGGTGACGCCTTCCGGGTAGTCCAGCTAACCCCGCCGCGCTCGCAGTGCTCGATCTCATTCGGGAAGGGCCTCAGCGCAGCCTTTGGGACCGCGGAGACCGAGCCTGGCTCGGTTCAGCGCTTGGAGCTGGTCGTCTCGGACATTGTCGCGGCGCGGGAGGACCTCATTGGCCGTGGCGTGGAGGTCAGCGAGCTGTTCCACCTCGAGGGCGGACGTGTTCCGGGTCCGGACCCCGAGCGTCGCTCCTATATGAGCTATGCCTCGTTCACTGATCCGGATGGCAACAGCTGGGTGCTCCAGGAGGTCACAGAGCGGCTTCCCGGCCGGCTTTGGGACGACTGACCGGATCCCGAGGGAGGCACGGTATGACATGTCTGAGAAGCGGCGATCCAGCAGGCAGTCTTCACCGACTACTACCCGTCGTGGCTGGACATAAGGTTCCAGTGGAGGCGCACAAGCTCAACTGGCCCCGGAGCTTGATGCTCGTACTCAACAAGATTTTTCACAGATCTGGCCCACCACCCCAACACGTCGGGCGCCGGGCGATGGATCAGGCCGAGCAGGGTGACCCACAGCTGCGGATCCCGCGGTTGCATGGTTGGGTCGCGTAGAACGGGGCGCGCAGCACACGCAACAAGATCGGCAATAGCGACACTGCCGGCCCACGGTGAGCAGGACCGCAGCCAGCTGGCCACCACCTTCCCGGAGCGCTTCCAGTGACCCGAAAAGAATTGCGGTAGGCACCACAAGCAACACTGCTGCTTCTCGCGGGTCATGGTTATGCGTCAACGCCACCAAAATGATCAGATAAATACGCCGTGAGGCATCCCATTCACTTGCTGCTTGTCGGGGGATGCCTCACTCGTGCTGCGCCTGAGGTTTCATGATCACCAACTCGGAGATGATCAACGAGCCCTGGGCGACATCTTCAGGCTCGGAGTATGTGGGAGCCTATCGGGCCGACGAGGCCCGCCGGCGCGGGCAACAGCATCGTCTCGCGTGCGCGCTTATGGCTGGCCCGCGTCCCGAGACGGGAGTCCTCACACACGCCACCCGCGAAGCGTCGACCCTCAGTTCGCCGAGTCAGGATCCTCCGCTCCGGCGTGGTCGGCCACCGTCATCCCCGCGTGCTTGAGCGCCCAATCGAGCGCGAAGTCGGCGACTTCCTCCCATCCATCGATGGCGGGCAGCAGATGCGGGCCATCGAACTCCACGATCTCCGTCATCGTCTTGGACTTGTAGTGCTTCGCATTCGAGTGCAGCACCTTCGGGGGGAACAGATGATCCTGCTTCCCAGAGATGAACAGCAACGGCGGTCGCGCGTCGTTGTGGTAGTCGACGTAGGTGTCGTCCTTCCCAGGGTGGATGTTCGCCAGTGCGCTTCCCCAAAAGACTCTGCCTGAGGCTGGGATGTGGTAGCGCTCGTAGAGCTCAAGTGACTTCTCTTCGCTGAATGTGTTCGTGAACACGTAGTGCCACTGTTTCGGCGTGAAGCCGACCGCTCGATGCCGGTTCGCGGGGTTCTTCAGGATGGGGAACCCGGACTTGATCTCGGAGAGCGGAATGACCTTCACGCCTTCGGTCGGCGCGGAGTCGATCGCCACCCCAACCGCACCGAAGCCGTGATCGAGCAAGATCTGGGTGAACACGCCGCCAGCCGAATGCCCGATGATGATCGGCGGACGATCCAATTTCCCGATCAACTTCTCGAGCATCTCGATGATCTCCGGCACCTGGAGCTGCTCGATCGGCGTGGGATCAGCACGGAGAGCCTCGACCTCGACCTCGAACCCCGGGTACGCAGGGGTGAGGACCGTAAAGCCCTTCGCCTCGTAATGCTTCTTCCAGTGCTCCCAACTCCTCGGCGTCACCCAGAAGCCGTGGATCAGGACAATCGTGTCGGGCTTGGTCTTGACCGGGGCCTCTGCCATCGCCGCTCACCCTTCCCTCGTCGAATCCCTCCACCCTAGGACGTTCGAGACTGGGCGGACAAACGGTCCGCTTATGACCCTCGCTGCGGTCGTATCGGCTGGCGTCGCAATCAGGAGTACGAGCCGGTCCGAGTGTGAATTCGAGGCACCCATGCATCGGGCCATCGATGTAGCACTGCAGGGTCGGTGCGGCAGCGGCGACAAGTTCTTCGACTGACAGCTCAACCGGGGCCGGCAGCTTGAGGATGTAGCGGCCCATCATCAGCCCGCCGAGTTGGGAGGCGACGAGCCCGAGTCGCCGGTTTGCCTCTTGCTGGATATGGGAGCGTCTGTAGCACCTGGCCGAGCACTTCGACGGTCAGGAACTCCTGCATAGGCATGGAGTGGGTCGTTGCTGGCTTGGCGACCGCTGTGCGGAGAGATGCCACAAGCGAGGCCTGTAGGTCGGATTCCCAGATGGATAGCATCCTGCGCACGAGACGCTCACCGAGGCCGTCGGTGCCGTCGACCACCAGCGGAGCGACCAACTCGTTGGATGGGAACCGGAATCTGAATGGTCGCAAGGAAGAGTGCTTCCTTGCTGTGAAAGTAATGATAGATGGGCGCCACGTCGACCCCCGCGTCCGTCGCAATGCCGCGCAGTGAAACGCCGCCGAGTCCGCCTTCTGCAAATGCACCCGCGCTGCAGCGAGAATCTCTCCACGGGTGTCGCGGTTGCCCGGCCGCCGTCCTAAGCGAACTCGACGTTGAGTCGCCACGACTTACCTTTCGACACAACCACGCAGCCTTGGCGAACCGCAGCCGAAGCGCCACGCATATCACCCCAGAAGCTCCTCCTTCACCAATGTCCCGGATCACAAAGGGGTGGCTGTTTCAAGCGCGCTAAGCGCGCATCGAGCGCAAGGAGCAGAAACCTCCGGCTCGACCACGTGACGGTGCATGCTTGTCGCGTGCCAGAGTCAGGGGAACCTCTGCCAGAAGGGATCGGTGATATGGCAACCGCGTATGGCTCTCCCCGATCGGCGGCCCGATGACCAGCTACGAGCAGGCACAAGCGCACCGCTTGCGGGTGATGTCAGGTCGCGATCCGAATGAGCGGCACCGGGCGGCGACGCCGCTTGAGCTCTTGTATGACCTCACCTTTGTGGTGGCGTTTGGAGTGGCCGCCGAACAGTTTGCGCACCTGCTCGCCGAAGGCCATTTTGCCGCCGCGCTCACGGCCTTTGTCTTGGCAATCTTCGCGATTTGCTGGGCATGGATTAACTTCTCCTGGTTCGCATCGGCGTACGACACTGACGACTGGGCGTTCCGGCTAGCCACGATGGTGCAGATGGTCGGCGTGATCATCCTGGCGCTCGGACTTCCACAGGTGTTCCACTCGGTCGACGCAGGCCGCCCAGTCGACAACAGCGTCACGGTCTCCGGCTACGTGGTGATGCGGGTCGCGATGCTCTTCTTGTGGTTGCGCGCTGCCCGGCAGGATCCGCCGCGGCGCCGGGCCTGCCAGACTTATGCGGTCACCATCGGCGTCGCACAGCTCGGCTGGGTCCTACTGCTAATCCTGGCGGACTCGACCGTCGGGGAATTCTTCGCCTGGGGCGCGCTGCTGCTGGTGATAGAGCTGGCGGGCCCGGTCATTGCCGAGCGCCGCAAGGGAGGGACCCCATGGCATGCACACCACATCGCCGAGCGCTACGGCCTGCTGACGATCATCACTCTTGGCGAGGGCGTGATCGGCACCGTAGCCTCGCTAGGCGCCGTGGTCGAATCCCAGGGGTGGACCCTAGACGCCGCGCTCGTCGCGGTTGCCGGCACTGGACTGACGTTCGGGCTGTGGTGGATGTACTTCACGGTTCCGGCGGCGGAGGTGCTGCACATGCACCGCGAACGGCTATTCCCGTGGGGCTACGGCCACATGCTGATCTTCGGCTCCATCGCTGCCACCGGGGCCGGCCTACACGTCGCCGCGTACTACATCGGTCACGAGGCGCACATCGGCGCCACCGCCACCGTGCTGACAGTGGCGGTGCCCCTCGCGGTGTACGTGCTCACGCTCTTCGCGCTGTACACCTTCCTGGTCCGCGCCGTCGATCCATTCCACATCGCCCTGCTCGCGGGGACCGCAGCGCTGCTCGTGCTTCCCGTAATGCTGGCCACTCTTGGTGCGCCGATGGCGGTCTGCCTCGTCGTCCTGATGCTCGCGCCCCTTGTGCCCGTCATCGGTTACGAGACACTCGGATACCGACACATGGCCAGCGCAGTCCAGCGCACCCTCGCCCGCAGCCAGCAAGCCATTGGATAGATGCGGTCCTCCATGAGCCGACAAATCGCACCGAGTCGCGAGAGCGAGATGCCGTACGAGCCCATCTTCGGATGCTCGTGAGCCAAGGTGCGCAGTGTGTGATCGCGAGCGCGGTGAGCCAGGCCAGCCGCTGGTGATCGCAGCGCCGGAGAAAGGCCTCCCGAGGTCAACGGTCCCGGCTGGCGTCGGTGACGAGCTGGTGGCGCAGCTGTGGATATCACCTTTGGAAAATGGTCGTCCAATGCACAAAGATCACCAGTTTCTGGGTCCGCTCTCTGGGAGCCCTCCAGCAAGATCGCGAACCACAACTGCAGTACTGGGCTTTGGGCCTATGAGGGGCACCGCCGCCGACGTTCCGCCGCCGTGTGCGTGCGGCGCCCACCAGCGAGCCATTGATATGCAACGCCGCAGGATCGGAGAAATACCGGGGCCAAGCACGGCACACCGCCAGCCGCCTCAGGAGCGCACGTGAGTTCCGACGACCCTGGTGCCCGACCTGCGTACTTCGATCACGACGACTTAGGTCTGTCTCTCACGATCGGTCAGGTCGGCGGATTTTGACGGTGGACCTGAGCGGCGGTTTCGACGCCATTGTGGTCGGGAGCGGCTTCGGCGGTGCGGTGGCGGCTGCCAGGCTGGCGCAGGCGGGTCTGCGGGTAGCGATTCTGGAGCGCGGTCGGCGTTGGCCGCGGGGGTCGTTCCCGCGGGACAGTACTGATCTGAAGGCGGGCTGGCTGTGGCATGCCGGCGGTGGGCTCTTCGACCTCCGCTGGCTGGATCGGATGCTTAGCGTCCAAGCAGCTGGTTGGGGCGGCGGCTCGCTGATCTATGCGAACGTGTTCGCGCGACCCTCCGATGAGACATTCCGGCCGCACTGGCCGGTCAGCTACTCGCGCGCCAGCTTGGATCGATACTTCGACCTCGCGGCGCACATGCTTGAGGTTCGCCCGATCCAGGCCGACCCGGTCTCCGGCGAGGTGCCCATGCGGACGCGCGCCATGGAAGATCTGGTCGAACGGATGGATCGGGCCGCGGGCACCGTGCGGCCCAACCTGGCGGTGCGCTTCGCTGCCGAGCCGAACGTGCCGCAGCCGAACCGACACGGTGTCCTGCAGCACGGCTGCACCTTCGTCGGTGAATGTGTGGTCGGCTGCAATCAGGGCGCGAAAAACAGTCTCGATTACAACTATCTGGCCGCCGCGGAAAGGGCCGGTGCAGTCGCGCTGACGGAGGCGGAGGTCGTCCGGATCGAACCCGGAGACGGCGGCTACGCCGTGCAGTACCGCGATCACGCCGCTGGCGGCGTCAAGCGGGTGCTGCGGGGACAGTCGTTGTTCCTGGCGTCCGGGGCGGTTGGCACCACCGAACTGCTGTTGCGATCCCGCGACGTGCACAAAACGCTGCCCGACCTGTCACCGCGGCTCGGTGAAGGTTTCTCCGGGAACGGCGACTATTTGTCGTTGATCCGCCGGACACGGATACCGCTGGATCCCGAACGGGGTCCCACCATCACCACCACCAGCGTGGTCGACTTCGACGAGGTCGACGGCCAGGTGTGGTTCCAGGTGCAGGATGGGGCCTACCCGGCTGTGCTCTCCCAGCTCGTCGGCGGCTTCGACCCGACTCGCGGCCTGCGGCAACGCCTCCGCCGCACCTGGCCGCTGCAGAGCGCAGCGACGAAGGGCGGCAACGAGCGGCGCCCCCAACGCAGCCGGTCGATCATGGCCTTGCTGTTGATGGGACGCGACGCTTCGCAGGGCCGGCTCGTTCTTGATCATCACAATCAGGCCGCGGTTGACTGGGACAACCGGGCCAACCGATACCTCTACCGTGCCGAAGGGCAGGTATGCCGAGCCGTCGCTCGGATGCTGGGCGGACGCGCGTCGGATGCACCAACCTGGAGCCTGCTGCGTCGGGCCGTCACGGTACACAACCTCGGCGGCGTCCCCATGGGTATCGACCGCGCTCACGGCGTGATCGACGAGTACGGCCAGGTGCACGGCCACCGCGGCTTGTACGTGGTCGACGGCGCCGCCATTCCCAGCGCCACCGGCGTAAACCCCTCCGCCTCCATTCTGGCGATGGCCGAACGCAACGTCGAGCGGGCAATTCGCAGCATGCTCGATGATCAGCAGTGGGAAGCGCCGGAGATGCCAGACGTCACCCCGGCCGAGGTACCGGAGGATCAAGCAATGCTGCTGATGTCGATCCAACGCCGGCAACGCTCGGGCAACGGCGTCCGGTTCCGCGAGACCATGACCGGCTCACTGCGGGTCAGCGGCGTCAGCCGCGCTACCCGGCTGACGCTCCACGCTCACATCGCTGGCTGGCGACACTTCATCAACGACCCCAACCACCCGATATCGCTCTCTGGAACCATCGACATCGAGGGACTTACCACCGCCTGCGCGGCTACCGGCACACTCGAGCTCTTTCCCGATCCCGGAGATGTCGCCATGCGATACCGCCTGCAGACCACACAAGACAACGGCGAAGCTCTAATACTCACCGGCACCAAGCATCAACACCGGAGTCCGCTTCGGCTCTGGTCAGACCTCACCACCTTGCGTGTCGAGGCGGCCGACACCGTCGGAGTCCTCCGCATTTCACCATTGGGAACGCTGAAGCTGGCCAGCTCGATCCGCGGAGACGCGTTCACCCGCACCAAACGAGCCAAGGCAGCCGCACAATTCCTGACCTACTTCACCAAAGGCGCTCTACGGGGCATGACGCTGGACCGACCCGCTGCCCGAGGCCGTGATCGCCCCAACGATCGCGCGGCATGATCACAGACCTGAGCTGACGGGGCGGCTGTAATGCGGTAGGTCGCCGTCCAAATCTTGCAGACTGCTGACCGGGCACCGTGCTTTCACTGAAATGGCGTGATTTGCTGCTCTAGGTCTGCTCCGCCGTCTGAGGCAACACCCTGGTACGACCACAGCTAGACCGCGGCAGGCGTTGACACCCGCCCGGGACGGCGACAACTGCTTTGCGCGCAGGCGTCCAACATTGCCCGCACCTTCGGAGGGAAGTTATCGAGCATTCCTTTAAGTCCTCGACTGACTACTCGCCATTGCAGGTGCCCACTGCTGCGACACCGGTGTTACGGTCGCGGTGCTCGTCACAACCACGGCAGCCGGCCGGAGGAGGTAGCCCTGACCGAGCCCGCGACTCCGTCCGGCTCTTTCTCTGGCCGGACGGCGTGGTCGCAGCCTGCAGGCCCCGCTTCGTGCGTTTTTGCAAACCGAGTCTGGCAGCGCCGGCGTATTGCTGTTGGCGACGGTGGCGGCGCTCGTCTGGGCCAACCTCGCTCCCGCGACCTACGTGGTGGTCTGGGAGACTCCGCTGGCGATTCGGGTCGGGGACGTCGGTCTCACCCTGACGCTGCGCGAATGGGTCAACAGCGGCTTGATGACGTTCTTCTTCTTCGTTGTCGGGCTGGAGGCCCGGCGGGAGTTCGACCTGGGGCGAGCTGCGGCAGCGACGTCGGGTTGCCCTTCCAGTGTTGGCGGGCCTCGGCGGCATGATCGTGCCGGTCGTGATCTTCCTGGCCCTGAACGCCGGCCGACCCTCAGCCGCCGGTTGGGGAATGACGATGTCGACCGACACCGCATTCGCCTTAGGGCTTCTGGCGCTGGTGGCCCGTGGACTCCCAGACCGAGTCCGGATATTCCTGCTCACCGTGGTCGTGGTAGACGATCTCGTAGCCCTGCTGGTGATCGCGACCGTCTACAGCGGCGCCTTCCCGGTGTTAGGGAATCGTGCGCTAGCCGCTGGGGTGGCGCCGGGCTCTGGCGCGACACCGTCCTTCACAGCCTGTCCAGGTCCTGGCAGATCGACTTGCTGTACCGAGCCAACGCGAAGCACCAGCCCGAGTGGGTCCGCCCGCTTCATCTGCTTCGGATCCTCAGCCGACCTACCCAGAATCGGGATCGCGGCACTCAGGGCCGAGGCCTTCATCGTCACCCCCGCATGGCTCCCGCGGCTCTCACTTCATCACCGATCGATCGGACTGCCCGAAACACGGCGGAGCTGGATGGCCGGAACACTGAAGACCGGACTTTGGCGTTATCAGGACCTCGCCAGCGCAACGCCTTGTCGATCCATGCTCCGCAATCTGGATCCAGAGACTCGTAGCCGAGCTCAACCCCCATGAGAGTGAGCCCGGGTCGGACATCCCGGGCTCGCTCTTTGTGCCGGGATCATTATCAGGCGCGACTTTCGTGCGCTCCTGGAGCGCACCAATCCTGAGGAGCGGCGTGCAATCGGGCCCTTCTGGATCCATTTTCGCGCTCAAGATGTCCGAAACCCGCTTGTCGAGCGGCCGTTCAACTGGTTCAAGTCCCCCCTCGGACACAACGAAACACCCAGTCAACGGGCCCATCAGCGCCACACAACTGCCCCTCCGCTAACGGATTGCTAACCGGTGTCCGAAGTATGGCAGCCACCTGCTCTGCGCATCCTCGTGCATCCCAGCCACAACGTGGCCGTAGGTGTTCAACGTGATGCCGATGTTGGCGTGACCCAACACCACCTTGGGATGGACGCCAGCGCACAGGCGGGCGGATGTTCAGCGCCAGCAGCCGCTATCAACGGCGAGGTTAGCTCACCGCGGGACTGGCTTGCCCTTGATCACAGGGAATGCCGAGGCAGGCTGGTCGCCCTCGGTCGTTGAAGGCGTGTAGGTCGCTAATGGGAACGGCGCCTGCGCTGTCGAGCCGAACACATCGGTGCCGCTTTCGTCGGACTGCGCCCAGAACGGATAGAACGTGGCGCCCAGCGCGCTCAGGCCCTCGTAGTCACCCACAAAGTAGCCGTTGGCATCCGGCGCAGACCGCATGTCGAAGGACGACGGCGTGACCCGCTCCTCGCCCCAGGTCTGTCCGCCGTCGGCCGAGCGTGTGAACCATAGGTCGGTCTCGAGCGCCGCAGTAGCCGGATCATCATTGCGGAAGTCGTAGTAGGTGACTCCGATGTTCCCTTGGTCGTCGACCCGGATCGCCGGCGTGAACGCCTGAGTCTCGTTGTCAGTGCTGATGCGCACCGGTGTCGACCAGGTGCGACCCCCGTCGGTGGATCGTGAGAACGCGACCTGGTCGCGCTGGAAATCGTTGAAGCGAGCATCCTGCCAGACCACATAGACCTCGTCGTGTCCGGCGCGCTCGTCTGAGGCGATCTCGGGAATGATGTCGCCAGTCCGCACCGGATGTCCGTCCTCAGGGTCAGTCACCCCGA
This sequence comes from uncultured Actinomycetota bacterium, assembly GCA_963744455.1. Taxonomy (GTDB): domain Bacteria; phylum Actinomycetota; class Actinomycetes; order Propionibacteriales; family Propionibacteriaceae; genus Microlunatus. The sequence continues at coordinate 18,740 of CAVUTQ010000004.1, forward strand.
CACTTCCGAGTCGCGAGATATTGATCTGGCCACTCCAGCTGGTGCCGCGGTTGGAGGACCGGAGTACCGCGACTGTCCCTCCGCGTTGATTCCCTTTGTTGTCGTTCCTGAACACCGTCATGACGTTGGCGAGGTCGCCGTTGCCGAGTGCGACGATCTGGTTACCGATCGTCTGATCATTCTGACCTGGATCAAAGATCGGCCGGGCGGTCTCCCAGCTCGACCCGCCGTTTGTCGTACGCGAGAACCACGTCGGACCGCGGAAAGCCGAAGTGTTTAAGTATGACTTGCCGCGAGTGCGCTCATTCGGAAACACCAGCCGATCCCAAACCGCATATACGTAATTCGCATCGTTCTGATCGGCGGTAATGGACTCCTTATCGTTGAAAACGGCAGGGTTCGTATCGCGCTTCAAGGTGATCGGAGCGCTCCATTGCCGACCAGCGCTGCCTGCAGTCGACTTGCTGACAAGAATCGCGTTGTCCAAGTTAGCGGTGTTGTTGAAGGACAGCGATATCTGGTGGGCGTCGCCGCTGGGGCCGAAGCTCACCCAAGGATCGGAGGCGCGCTCATAGAGCTGGTTGCCGACGCACTGTGTAAAGTCCGGCAGCTGGTTGGCCGGCAGTATGGAGAAGCTCGCGCCACCGTTGGTCGAGACGCTCGTTCCTAGACCGCGCGCACCGCCGTCCGAATAACGATCTTGCTGGTATACGCCGATGAAGTCGGGGCCATCGCTGTCGTCAGCGCTGGTCGGGTCGATGTCGAGCCACGGCTCGACCTCTGAGTTGAGATACAACGTTCCGGTTTGGGGCTGCGTATTGCATGGCGCCGGTCCGAATGGGCTCACCCCGCTCGCGGCCGTTGACTGTTGGATGGCACCGAGTGCGGGTGTCAGCCCTAATGTCGAGATTGCCGCGACTGCCGTCACGATCTTGAAGCCTCGTCGCATGTCTTCCCCCGAAGTCCAGATGTGCGAATCGCCGCGATCGTATACCCGCCAGAGCCGCCGAGGTCCGGTTTCGGCTAGGCGTGTCGAAAGTCGCGGCGTCGGTGGTCTCCCGATGAGGATTCACTCGTTGGTGGCGGCTTCCATCAGGCCCGGTCGGTGTTCACCCACAACCGGCCGGCTCAACCGGCACGTCGATACCGGCTCAGTCTTGCTAATTGATCTTGGTGCCTCGTCCCTTCTGCAAAAAATGACGGACCGTTAGCACGGGGGAGGACAAGATGGCACGACGAAGCGGTCGGAGAGCGTTCCAACGCCTAGTCGGCGGGAAGACGTACTTACTTTGCATTCCCGTGAACGTCGTAGGGTAGAGCCATTCCGGGCCCAGGGAGCTAGATGAGTCAGCTCATCGAAGATCGCGTTCAGCAAGGTCGCGACGCGCATCGTCGGCACGCATGGCATGAGGCCTTCGATTCGCTTCGCGAGGCCGACTCGGAGACACCCGTCTCTCCCCAGGACCTATGGCTATTGGCGGAGTCCGCATGGTTCGCTGGGGATCCCGACGCGGCAATCGAGGCACGAGAGCGGGCCCACGCCGGATATCTGGAACAGGGCGACAAATGTCACGCAGCCGAAATGGCTCTGCAACTTGCCCTCGATCATTTCGAGCGCCTGGAAACCGCTATCGGGAATGGATGGCTTGGCAGGGCAAAGAGACTGCTCGAGCAAACCCCCAACGACTGTGCGGCGCATGGATGGCAGGCAATTTCGCTGGGCTACCTTGCGCACCGCATGGCCGGCGATGCGGAGGAAGCATTCCGCCAGGCAAAGCTGGCACAAGAGATCGGCGAACGGCTCGCGATCCCAGCGATCCAAGCCCTCGCGCTGCAGCTGCAGGGATATGCCCTGGTCAGCATGGGTCGCATCGACGACGGTCTGGCCCTGATCGACGAGTCCACGGTCGCCGCCCTCAGCGGAGAGCTGGACCCGATGACGACTGGAAAGATCTATTGCAGCACGATCAGCGTCTGCCGCGATCTCGCCGACTGGCGACGGGCGTCCGAGTGGACCGACGCGGCGGAGCGGTGGTGCAAGCGGCAGGGGGTGTCCGGCTTTCCCGGAATCTGTCGGGTGCACCGCGCCGAGATCATGGGTTTCCGAGGCTCCTGGGCCGAGGCGGAGCGCGAGGCGAAGCGCGCCTGTGCGGAGCTCGGCGGGTATGACGTGATGTTGGCCGGCGAGGCCCAATACGAGATCGGCGAGGTGCGGCTTCGCCTTGGCGACGTGGAGGGTGCCAGGGAGGCTTTCCGGCAGGCCCACCAGCTCAGCCGTGAGCCTGAGCCGGGCACGTCTCTGCTTCGGCTGGCGCAGGGCGATGCTACTGGTGCCAACATCTCCATCAAACGGGCGCTCGCCGCCGTCGAATCGCATGCGATCATTCACGCGAGACTGCTCCCCGCTGCCGTCGAGATCGGGCTTGCCGCTGGAGACCTCGACTCCGTTGCACAGCACGTTTCAGAGCTCGAACGAATCGCCGGTTCTTTTCGGACGACAGCGGTGACTGCGGCAGCTGAGTACGCACGAGGCCTGCTTCTGCTTGCACAGGGCGATGCGGCGACTGCGTCGGCAGGACTGCGCCACGCGGTCGAACTCTGGCACGAACTCGGCGCTCCCTACGAGACCGCCCGAGCACGTACGGCACTTGGCGAGGCTTTCCGTGCAGACGGCGACGAGGACGCCGCCCGAGTTCGAGTTTGAATCAGCGAAAGCGGATTTCGAGCGTCTTGGTGCCCTCCCGGACGCAAAGCGTGTGAGCCAGTTGCTCGGCGAAGTGCAGGGCATCGCCGCGCGGGCCGGCGAGCGGGTGACGAGGACCTTCGTGTTCACCGACATCGTCGGCTCAACGCCGCTCGTGGAGGCGCTGGGTGACGACGCCTGGCAGGAACTGATCCGCTGGCATGACCAGACCTTGCGGGCGATCTTCAGCCGCTACGGCGGGACAGAAGTGAAACAGACCGGAGACGGCTTCTTCGTTGCCTTCGAGGATGCTTCGACGGCGATCGAGGCCGCGGTCGCGGTCCAGCGCTCGCTGGCAGAGCATCGCCGTGGCCACGGTTTCGCCCCCCAAGTCCGAATCGGGTTACACGAGGCGGAGGCTTCTCCTCGGGCCACCGACTTTGCCGGACGAGGAGTCCACGAGGCCGCTCGGATCGGCAGCCTTGCAGGTGGCGGGCAGATCCTTGCCAGCGTGGACACCGTGCGCAGTGCGGCCACGCGATTTTCGGCGTCCACTCCGCGTTCGGTCACCCTGAAGGGCGTCTCCCAGCCCGTTGAGGTGGTGACAATCGAGTGGGATATGAACAGCTCGTAAAGACGGCACCCCTCAAGGAACCGTCAGACTGACGGAGAGGCGATCATCGCCGCCAAAGCGTCCAAGGCACCCGGCAGCAGCCGATAGTAAGCCCACTTGCCTCTCTGCTCGCGGGTCAGAATGCCGGCATCGACCAGGATCTTGAGGTGGTGCGAGACGGTCGGCTGTGACAGGCCGACCGGGTCGGTCAGCTCGCATACGCAGGCCTCCGCGTCTTCGTGGGCAGCGACGAGAGAGATGAGCCGGAGCCGGGTCGGATCGGCCAATGCCTTGAATCCGCCGGCCAAGGTCTCGGCCTCCGCGGGTTGGATGACCTCGCGGACTACCGGCGAGCAGCAGTCGGTCAGCAAGGGCAGCTTGGTCCGCAGGGCGATCGCCGTGGTCGGCACGAAACCATCATGGCATACATTGACAAATATCGATGGGACGTGGCTAGACTCGAATCGCATCGACGATCCTCAATGCGAAGGCAGATAGTCATGACAGAGATAGAGACTCCTGATGTGCTGCGCGAGCGGGTGCGGGAACGCTACGCGGCGGCCGCGACCACGGTGACCTCCGGTCATGGGCACGCATCCTGCTGTGATGATTCGGGCGCCTGCTGCGGGCCGACAGTGGAGGTTGACGACACATTCGGGTCAGCCCTTTACGCCGCGAGTGAGCGGGACAGCCTGCCCGTCGCGGCGGTCGCGGCCAGCCTCGGTTGCGGGAACCCAACAGCGGTGGCGGAGCTACGCGAGGGTGAGACAGTTCTCGACCTTGGCTCCGGCGGCGGCATCGACGTACTGCTCTCAGCGAGACGCGTCGGGCCGTCCGGGTTCGCGTACGGGGTTGACATGACCGACGAGATGCTCGACCTGGCCCGCGCCAACGCGGCCCAGGCGCAAGCAACCAATGTCGAGTTCCTGAAGGGAACCATCGAAGACATCCCACTCCCCGACGGGTCGGTGGATGTGGTGATCAGCAACTGCGTGATCAACTTGTCAGTCGACAAGTCCGAAAGTGCTAACCGAAATGTTCCGAGTCCTCATCCCAGGAGGCAGGATCGGGATCAGCGATGTCGTAGCTGAGGATCACCTCACCCCGACCGAGCGGGCCGCCCGTGGTTCGTACGTCGGCTGCATAGCGGGCGCCCTATCAAGAACTGAATACCTGGACGGATTGGTCGCCGCGGGGTTTATCGACGCCACCGTCCGGTTCACACATCAAGCCGCCGATGGCATGCACAGCGCGATCGTCCGAGCCACCAAACCGCGCGAGAACTCACACGTCGAAAAGGCAGTCAGCGCGGTCGGTGCGCCGACTACGTCAGTTCCGGCTGGCCGCCGTCCATGACGGCACGATCTGTCGCCGGACCGGCTCTACGACACCGCGCTGTCGCGGAGTTGGTCGGCACTGCGTTCTTGGTCGCGGCCGTGGTCGGTTCCGGAATCGCAGCGCAGCGGTTGTCACCCAACGATGTCGGTCTGCAGCTATTGGAAAACGCGATCGCGACTGGTGTCGCACTGGCAGCGCTGATCGTCGCCTTGCAGCCCATCTCGTCGGCGTTCAATCCGATCGTCACGGCCCTCGAACGCCTTACCAGAGCCATCACCGGACGCCAAGCCCTGACGATCGTCGCCGCGCAAATTACCGGCGGAATGATCGGAGTTGTGGTAGCAAACCTGATGTTTGGCGAACCTCCGGTTAGCGTCTCCACCACCGAACGCACTGGCCCGGGCCTTTGGCTCGCCGAGGTGGTCGCTACTGCCGGCCTGGTACTGCTGATCACCGCGCTGAGCCGCGCTGGGCGGCCACAGCTGATCGGCTGGGCGGTCGGCGCCTACATCACCGCCGGCTACTGGTTCACCAGCTCCACCAGCTTTGCCAACCCGGCTGTCACCTTCGCGCGGATGTTCTCCGACACGTTCGCCGGCATCCAACCAGCGTCAGTACCGATGTTCTTGCTCGCCCAAGCGGCCGGAGGCGCCGCCGGCTACGGCCTCGCCCGGGCCATTTACTCGCGGCGGTCGACTGCAACCGCCATCACCCAGGAGAACCCAATGAACTCGAGCCTGCAGCCAATCCCAGCTCCGACCGCCGACCAGTCCGGCCACCCCGCGCGAGCGAGGTGACATCTGATGGCCGACAAACCGTCTGTTCTGTTCGTTTGCGTCCACAATGCTGGCCGATCCCAGATGGCCGCCGGCTACCTCAGCCAGCTGTCCGGTGGCCAGATCGAAGTCCGCTCGGCCGGTTCTGAACCCGCGGACAAGATCAATCCTGTCGCCGTCCAGGCCATGGCCGAGGATGGGATCGATATTGCCGCCGAACGACCCAAGATCCTCACCAACGACGCCGTCAAAGCCTCCGATGTCGTAATCACCATGGGTTGCGGCGACACCTGCCCTTATTATCCCGGCAGACGCTACGAAGACTGGGTCCTCGACGACCCTGCAGGCCAGGACCTCAACCATGTCCGGCCCATCCGCGACCAGATCCGCCGCCGCGTCGAATCCCTGATCAACGAACTTCTGCCTTGACAACTGGCTCCCCCAAGCGGGTTCGCTGTGCGGGTCACTTCGGTGCTTCGTCAGGCGGCGGTCGACCAGGCACCGATCGATCTCGCGCAACCCTGATGGCGTACGCAATCAGCGTTCCACCGCCGATCGCGGCGAGCAGCACGGTGAGGTTGCTAACGAAATCTTGAAGTAACAGGGCTTTGGCCGGGGGTTGTGTATTGGCGCGATAGATCATCGGGACTGCGATCACCGTGATCATCGCGGCCATGATCAAACCGAACTGGAGATAGCGGCGACCGCGGTCGGGGACGTATCGGCGGAGGGCCGCGCCGACACCAATGACTGCCGGAGATAGCAACCCATCGTGGATGATCAACGCACCGATCAGCCAGAGCGCGAGCAGTACCAGGGTCTGCCGTGGGAGTTGGGTCAGGAGCTGGAAGATGCCGTACGTCCCGACGCCGACGCCCACGAAGGCTAGGACGATCCGCCAGATCTTCATGAGAGCACCTCGATAGTGGCCAGCCATTTGGTGTTGAACACGCTGGCCCGGTTCGGTGCGATCAGCCGCAACGGGTAGCCGTGGTCGACGGTCAGCCGCTCGCCGTTGAGATGGGTGGCCAGCAGCGCACGGGACAACTGCGGACCGAAGATCACCGACTTGTTGAAGAAACCGGCTGGCTCGAGCGAACGGACCCGGATCTGCGAATCGGCGGTGCCGCCCGCCCGCTCCACGACCTCCAACAGCCGGAGCCCACGCCATTGTGCGTCGGCGCCCCACCCCTCCCCACCGCTGACCGGGAATCGAGCCTCCTGCACGGCCATTTCCTCGACCTCCGCCAGGGTGAGCGCGTACGGCCTCGGGCCCATGATCTTGAGGGTCCAGTCGGGGGCCGTGGCGGCGGCAATGACGTTTGCCTCCTCGGCGGTCCGGTCGACCGGCACACCCAGCGGCCCCTTGCTCGGCTGGCGGACCGCGAGCAAGCCGATCGGCTCCAACGGGGTCAACGTCTGTCCCACCGATGTCACAACGACGACGCCGATCCCGGCTCCGGCCGCTGTCAGGACGCCGCGCCGGGACAGTCCCGGAGTGACCGGCGGCGGCAGCGGGCCCGCAATGCTGTGAGACTCGGGATTTTCGTTCCATGGCAACTCGGTGAGCACATCGCCTTCGGCGATCTTGGTCTGCAGCCCGTAGACGATGTCGGGCAACTTCACCGCGACGTGGAGCAGCACAGAACCGACCACAACGTAGGCCAGGCGATAGTGGACCGACAGGAAATCCCACCGAAACGGGTGCCAGTTGAGGACATTGAAGAAGCCGGTGAACAACTGCACCAATGTGGAGGAAACCAAGAGCGCAACGGTGATCCGCTCCACGACCCGCTTCACCGAACGAAACGGCGGCCAACGGAAGTTGTTCGGGTAAACGCTCCACAGCTTGACCAGGACCAAAGGGATCGTGGCCATGCCCGTGGCCACGTGCACCCCCTGGGTGACGCGGTACCCCCACACCGGACTCGCCGGCGGCGGCAACCACTCCCACGCTTGGTACTGGAAATAGCTCAGCAGCCCGGTGAGGAAACAGGTGCCAACCGCAATGCCGAGTACCAGGCCGAGCCGCGCCGTAACCGCGGTCGAACGCAGAGTGCTGCTGAAGTGCGGCCACCAGGCCGGCCTACTCGACGGGATAACGGTTGGCATGGCTCAAGACTGGGGCCGATCCAGCACGGTTGCACCTTACCTACGCTGACATTCGCAACACCAGGGCGCAGGGGTCGTTGGACACTCTCGCGAACTCTGGTCATACTTGTGACTATGAGTACTCCTCTCTCGCTGGCCGATGTGAAGGCCCACCTGTCTGAGCTGGTGGCCCGAGTGCGCGGCCAGCACGAACGGGTTACCGTGACGGTGCACGGCCGTCCGGCTGCGGTCTGCTCTCCGTTGAGGACTTGGAATCTCTCGAAGAGACCATTGACGTCCTCTCCGACAGTGCGGCGATAGCTGATTTGATCGCCTCCGAGGCTGAGCTCGCCCGCGGAGAAATCGTCTCCGCCGAGGAGCTGACAGAAGCAGTAGCCGCTCGCCGTCGGCCGGCCTCGTGAGCCCGGCCTCCTTCCAGTCGTACAGACTCGTGACCACACCGACAGTTCGGCGCCAGCTGGCGGAGCAGTTGCCGGAGGCCGTCGCCGCAGCAGCGTTGGAGTTCTTGAAAGGCCCATTGCTCCACAACCCACGCCGGGTCGGCCGCCGACTCAGCCCTCCGTTGGATGACCGGTACAGCGCGCGACGCGGCACCTACCGCGTCATCTACCGCATCGACGACGGCACCAGAACTGTCACTGTCGTGCTCGTGACCCATCGCCGCGACGCCTATCGAAGCCGCTGACGCTCGACCGGCGAGCGGGAACGCTGATGCGTGCATGATTGTGCGACTACCGTTCTGGGCGTGACAGGTCGTGACCAGGACCCAACTGAGCTTCACCGGCGATTTGAGGAAATCATCACCGGCATGGATCTCGATGACCTCAAGGAGCTGGCCGGCCAGCTCCTCTCTTTCCCCAGCCGGTGTCCAGGTAGAGCCCGAGACGCGTCCATCTCGGCGGAAGCCGCGCCGGCGTGAGGCTGCGATCCTCCGCGTACGTGTCGATCTGGAGCACGCAAAGCCGCCGATCTGGCGACGTCTGGACGTACGCTCCGACATCGGGCTCGACGTTTTCCACCAGGTGCTGCAAAGTGCGTTCGGCTGGACGGACTCCCATCTCCACCGCTTCGCTCTCGGAGGCAGCCCCTTCGACAGGAACGCGGAGATGTTTCTGTGTCCGTACGACGTCGACGAGGGCGAAGACGACGGTACGCCGGCCAAAGATGTGACGCTGGATGAGACATTGTCCGAGCCCGGGGACATGCTGCAGTACTGCTACGACTACGGCGACTCATGGGACTTGATCATCGCGCTGGAGTCAGTAGTTCCTCTTGGCGAGTCCGCGCGCGTCGCCACATGCATCGACGGCCGCCGCGCCGCACCACCGGAAGACTGTGGCGGACTGCGGGAAGCTGCAGAGCTCGCGGAGGTCCTCGAAGACCCCACGCACTTCGACCTCGACGAGATCAACCAGTCACTCAACGACCCGTACATGCAGCTACGCGTCAGCGGCTTCGACCGGCGGCTGGTCGAGCTACTCAACATGCTGCGGTACACCCCGATCGGCGATGACCTCGTCTTGCGTTTGATGTCGCTCTCGGAAAGCCGGACGGAGATCCCGCCAGAGGAGAAGGCCACTGCGCTCCGCCCGTTTCTGTGGCTCCTCGATTACGTGGGCGGTGACGGACTCCCGCTCACCTCTGCGGGGTACCTCAAGCCCGACGATGTGACGGCTCTAGCCTCCGTGATTCCAGCGATGGCCGACTGGATCGGTGCGGCCAACCGCGAGTCCCACACCTACCCGGTCATGTCGTTTCGTGAGTCAGTCCAAAAGCTTGGCTTGGTACGCAAGTACCGGGGCAGGCTTTTGTTGACGAAGGCAGGCGCTCACCTCCGTGGCAACCCCGACGGGCTGTGGCGCTACATCGCGGGCAGGCTGCCGGTAGGCAAGGCCGGCTCCCTCGACGTACCCGCTGGCCTCCTCGCCCTCCCGTTCGCCGCCTCGAATCCGACTGACAATCCTCCGCTGGGACACATCGCAGAGGCTCTGAACGAGTTGGGATGGCGGCATTCCGACCGGTCTCCGGTGAATGCCAATGACGTCCGCTGGGCGATCGAGGGGACGTTCTGTGTTCTGGACAACATCACGACAGGCCCTCGCTCCCGCCGATGGAGCGAACGGCACAAGCTCAGTGCCGTGGCCGCAGAGCTCGCCCGAGAGGCCCTGCTGGATCGCTAGCCGCTTACCGACAGATGACGTAACCGGCTGCTCGCGCCGTCCGGTTGTACGGTCGAAGCCTCGGAAGGGAGTTGATCCTGATGCGCCTCATCGCCGTACTCGCTGCATGCGCCATCGTGCTGGCTGGCTGCGGGAACGACGCCGGAAGCGGTACCGGAGCGCCGAGCGTGCCTGAGTCGACGTCACCGAGTGAGCCGCCGTCGCAGACGTTGACCAGCACGCCCACGCCGAGCCCGCACAGCTGCAACACCCGTGAAGCGGACCGGGACCGTCATCAAATCGGCGAAGAGCGAGTTCGGCATGATGCTCTTCGACGGCACTGGCCAGGCGATCTACCTCTTCGACAAGGAGCAGACCGCCGACGCCCGAGTGTTACGGCGCCTGCGCCGAGGCCTGGCCACCGGTACTCACCACCGGCACCCCAACCGCAGAGGGCGGCGCGAAGCAGAACCTCCTCGACACCACCAGACGAACCGACGGCAAGATCCAGGTGACGTACGGCGGCCATCCGCTGTACTACTACGCCCATGAGGCCAAGAACGAAGTGAAGTGCCACAACATCCAGGGGTTCGGCGGCCTGTGGCTGGTCGTCACCCCGGCAGGGCGAGCAGCTGCAGCCTGACGTCGTTACGGAGTGCCGGTCTCAAGGCTGTCCGCGTTGGTATTCCCGCACGTGATCCACGACGAACGCGGGAACGTCGTCTGCGTCGGTGCCGTCTGACTTCTCTGGGAAATCGAAGACGGCGACCATGAGTTGCATCGGGTATCCCGGAGGCCGCACGCAGGTACGCACCTGCACCCCATCAACGAGGAAGTCGGCTTTGTCTTCCGTCCAGTCCACCGCGTAGGTATGGAAGTCGGCCACATCGATCGGCAGGCGCACGGCCTCGAAGTCTCCCGGTACTGCGGGATCGCGGAACGCGCGCAGCCCCATCCCGACGGCGGCCGACTCCCCGGCCACCACTGCTTCACCGAATATCTCGGCAACAAGTATCTCCGCGGAGCGTTGCGGTTGGTCCTCGGGACCGACCAGCCAGAAGCCGACCATCGACCGCGGCGTCACGACGCAGCGAGCGCGCATCTCGATATAGCCGCGCTGCGGCGTCCAACCCCAGAAGGCCTCTTGCTCCTCACGAACCGTGAGGCCGTCACGGTACGGCTGCTGGCCGATGGTGCTGCCGACTGGTCCGGAGAAGTTGCCGGACTGAATTCCCGACGCCCTAATGGGAGGCTTATGGTCGTCGCCACACCAAAGTCCCTGGCTGGGCGGGATAGTCAGGTGGAGGCACGAGTCGCGGATGGCGTACGTCGCCACTGTCTCGGCGCGCGAGCTCCATGCCGGCAGGTAATGCGGCAGCCATACATTCCGATCCAGTTCAGTCGCGTCGAAGTCGTCCTCGAATATCAGGCGAAGTCCTTCGGGGCGGTCCGGCATGTGTCCATCATCGCTTGTGCTCCCTGCTTGTTCGCTACTGTTTGGCGTTGATGAGTTATCAGCCCGACCCGTTAGTCGCGGGTCAACCAGCGCCGCCGCCCCTCGAATTGCCGCACTACGGCATCAGCTTCGGCGGTGCTGTCGCACGAGGGTTCAAGAAGTACGCGACGTTCACCGGTCGCGCCAGCCGCGGCGAGTACTGGTGGTGGACGCTGTTCACCTTCCTCACCTACCTCGTGTTCGGTCTGCTGGTGTTCGCTGTCGGCATGGCGACCTCACGTGACGGAGGTCGGACGCCGGGATTGCTCGCGGTACCGCTGATCATTTTGTTCGCGGTTTTCTTCCTCGGTCTCGTCGTGCCCACGCTGGCACTGACCGTCCGACGGCTCCACGACGCTGGATACAGCGGGCTACTCGCGCTGCTGATGCTTATCCCCTACCTGGGGAGCTTGATCATTTTGATCTTCGCGCTGCTGCCGAGCTCCCCGGCTGGTGCGAAGTACGATCCGATCCTTTACAACCCGTATCCGCCACAGAGCTCTTAGGTTCCTAGCGGAAGTCGCGGGATCGGTGCCGGGACGGCAGAATGCCCCGGGCCTCGGGATACACCGAGCTCAACGGCTGCAGCCGTTCGGCGACCAGGTTGGTCACTCCGTCATTGTGCTCCACCCTGCCGCGAATGATCATGCCTGAGGCGTTGCGGCCAACCCGGCCAAAGCGTCTCCAAAGCTCCTGAGAACAGACCACATTGAGCATTCCGGTCTCGTCCTCAAGATTGAGGAAAGTAACACCGCCTGCCGTGGATGGACGCTGCCGGTGGGTCACCATCCCGGCTACCTGCACCCGACGTTCCGCGTACGCGGCACCGAGCTGACCGATCGGCACCACATCATGATCATCGAGCACTGGACGTAGATGCTGCACGGGGTGATCGTCTGGAGAAATCCGAGTTGCCCACAAATCCGCCAGAGTCAGCTCGACCTCGCTCATGCCAGGCAGGACGGGCGGGGTGGCGTCGATTGCCGAGCCCGGCAGGGTCCGGTCGTTGTCGGCGTATCCGGCATTCCAGAGCGCTTGGCGACGGGACAGTCCGAAGCAGTCAAAAGCTCCAGCCGTGGCCAGGGCTTCGGCCTGCGGCACCGTGAGCCCGGCCCGACGTATGACGTCGTTGATATCGGTGAACCTCTCCTTTCGGCGCTCCAGGACAATCTGCTCAGCCAGCTCGCGGCCAATGCCTTGTACCTCAGTGAATCCCAGTCGCACCGCGAAGTTACCGTCACGGCGATGTTCGAGCGTTCGGTCCGGAGCCGACCGGGTGAAGGGGCCCACCTCGGGTTGTGTGCGTTGCAGGCAGCCCTCAATGCCAGTTGGGCCGATGTGCGCGGAGGCGAGCGGTTCTAGATCGGCATCAACCTCGGATTGCATGATGTCGGGACGCAGTATCGCAACGCCGTGCCGACGTGCATCAGCAACCAGCGACTGCGGGGAGTAGAAGCCCATGGGTTGTGCCCTGAGCAACCCGGCCAGGAAGGCTCCCGGATAGTGCAGCTTGAGCCAGGAGGAGGCATAGACCAGCAGGGCGAAGCTGATCGCGTGGCTCTCGGCGAACCCAAAGTTGGCGAAGGCCTGGATTCGGCTGTAGATGTCGTCGGCTAGGGCACCAGTGATCCCGTTTGATGCCATCCCCGCGTAGAGCTTGTCCTTGAGCCGTTCGATCTTCTCCACGCCTCGCTTGGACCCCATGGCCCGACGCAGCAGGTCGGCGTCGTCGCCGGTGCAGCCGCCAACCGCCATGGCGATCTGCATCAGCTGCTCCTGGAACAACGGCACTCCCTTGGTCCGCTCCAGCACCGGCTCCAGAGCCGGATGCAGGTAGGTAACCTCCTCCCGGCCTGTCGCCCGTCGAATGTAGGGGTGCACAGCGCCACCCTGGATCGGTCCCGGGCGGATCAGCGCTACCTCGATCACCAGGTCATAGAACCGGCGGGGTAACAGTCGCGGCAGGGTGCCAACTTGAGCGCGGCTCTCAACCTGAAAGACCCCGATCGAGTCGGCACGACACAACATGTCGTAGACCCCGGCTTCCTCTTTGGGCATGGTGTCGAGCGTCCATCGCTCCCCCACCTTCGTCGCAACCAGGTCGAAGGTGTACTGGATGGCTGCCAGGATGCCCAGCCCCAGGAAGTCGAACTTCACCAGTCCCATCCACGCGCAGCTGTCTTTGTCCCACTGCAGCACGGTCCGGTTATCCATCCGGCCGCGCTCGATCGGACAAACTTCCCCTACTGGCCGCTCGGTCAGCACCATGCCGCCGGAGTGAATGCCAAGGTGGCGTGGCGCCTTCAGCAGCTGCTCGGCCAGATCCACAACCTGATCCGGAATGTGGTGGTCCAGCACGACGCTGGGGCTGACGGTCGCTGGGCTCCCGCGATCAGTCTCACTAATCGGAAGCGTCCCCCAGGAGTCGATCTGCTTTGACCAGGCGTCCTGTTGACCGGTGGAATAGCCGAGCGCCTTCGCCATGTCGCGAACCGCAGACCTCGGCCGATAGCTGATCACGTTGGCCACCTGGGCAGCGTTTCGGCGCCCATAGCGGCGATACACCTCCTGGATCACCTCCTCGCGCCGGTCAGAGTCAAAGTCGACGTCGATGTCCGGCTCTTCGTCTCGAGTGGCCGACAGGAAGCGCTCGAAGGGCAGCTTGAAGGCGATGGGATCGACCGCGGTGATGCCAAGGACGTAGCAGACAACCGAATTGGCCGCTGACCCCCTGCCCTGGCAGAGGATCCCGTTTTCACGTGCGTACTTCACCATGTCGTGCACGATCAGGAAGTAGCCAGGGAAGTCCTTGTCCTCGATGACCGCCAGCTCTTTGCGTAGCCGCTCTTCTGCTTCGTCGCGGATGTGCGCGTAGCGTTCGTCTGCACCTTGGCGGGTCAGCTCCCGCAACCAGCTGATCGGAGTTTCCTCATCTGGCACGTTCAGTTTGGGTAGCCGCGGCTTGGCCAGCCTCAGGTTGAAGGCGCACTGGTCGGCGATCTCGACAGTCCGCGCCACGACACCGGGATAGCGCGCGAAGATCTGCGCCATCTCCGCTCCTGACCGCAGATGAGCGCCAGGCCCGGACAACCAGCCATCCATATCGGACAGGCTTCTGCGGGCGCGTACGGCAGCCAGGGCGGCACCCAGACGACCGCCGTCAGGTGTTGCGAAGTGCACGTTGTTGGTGGCCACCATCGGCAACTTGTGATCACCGGCCAAGCTGACGAGAGCGTCGTTGAGATCGGAGTCGGTCGGCAATCCATGATCGATCAGCTCGACCACGACATGATCATGACCGAACAACGCCGTCAGCCGGTCCAGCTCGGCCGCCGCTGCTGCCCGACCGGAAGTGATCAGCGCCTGACGCACGGCACCTTTGCGGCAGCCGGTCAAGATCATCCAGTTGCCGCCCGACTGTGCAGCCAGTTCCTCCTCCAGATAGCTGGGACGTCCTTTCTCATCGCCCCTCAGCTGGGCTTCGGTGATGGCCCCGGCGAGCCCGTGATATCCCTCGACACCTCGAGCGAGCACGAGGAGATGCCGGCCTTCGGGGTCTGCAACTCCGTTCTGTGGCGAGTTGAGTCCAAGGGATAGCTCGGCACCGTAGATGGTGCGCAGATCGTACGCGAGTGCCGTCTCGGCGAAGCGAGAAGCAGCGTAGAAGCCGTCATGATCAGTGATCGCCAGTGCGTCCAGTCCTAGTCGAACTGCCTCCTCGATCAATTCCTCGGGATCGCTCACCCCGTCCAGGAAGCTGAAGTTGCTGTGACAGTGCAGCTCGGCGTACGGCACCACTGGGCCGGTTGGACGCCTGACCCGCTGCTCGTCAGGTTCGTACGGGGGTCGTTTGTGCGAGTAACCGGGGGCACTGTCGCCTTCGGGATTGTCCGCGGAATTGTCAGGCATGGGCCGCCCGGACATCCGGCGCTCCAGCTCCCGCCAGGAGATCGGCGGATTGTTCCAGCCCATCTTTATTGGTCCTCTCTGCTCGCGCATCGCGCTTACCGATTCGCTCGCTCGCAGATGCGACAGGCGGCTGCTCGTCTACTCAGATCGCGCGCCGATCTTCATCGGATGGATGGCAGCGAGCGCGAAACCCGCTACTTCGTCGTCGTTCGCAGACGAACGATCGCTCACTCTCCTCAGGTCGCGACGCGCGATCTGCTCGCAGATGCGGACGACGAGCATCGCAACTCAGTCATAGCGAGCCTCGGTCCACCACTGGTCGTTCTCCACGACCAGCAACCAGGCGCTGCCGTCGACGCCGGTGACCTGGAATCTCGCAACCTGGCGTGCCTGAGCCTGGTCCCACCACAGCTCGTCAATAGGCCAGGGACCTGCCCATGCATCGACCGGCATCAGCTCGGACTCCTCACCGATGCTGACAAACGCAGGTGCAGCAGTCAGCAGCCCGCGACTGGTGACTCTCACCGGCCTGCGGTCCTCGCTCAGCACGACCGACGGCATGGGAGTGGAGAAGACCCGCGCTGGAGCCGGCGGTGGGATGGTGCCTGGCCACGGCAGCTGTGGATTGTGCTGCGACGCCCCCCGCTCGCCCCAAGGGCTGAGCAGCTGGCGATCCCTTGGACTGCGCCCGCCTTGCAGGGAGGGAGCCAATACCTCCTCAGGACCTAGCATGCCCTGCAGTCGAGCGATCCCCCGCTCGACATGCTCGTTGAGCGCGCTCCCCCACAGGCCCTCACCATGATCAGCCAGTGATTCAACCGACTCAGGAAGCAGCCGTAATTCGCATACCGGCTCTGGAGCGGGATCACCTTGCAATTGCCAGTAGATCCGATCGATCAGGTCGGTGGCCGCGAACCAGCGCGAGTGTGCCCAGACCCGAGATCCGGTCCAGCCGCCCTCGGTTACCACCTCAATGCGAACCTCGGTGCAGACCAGGCCGTGGTGGGCAAGCTCAGCAACCAACCTTTCGGCGGTCTGCCGAGTGCTGAACACAATCGGCTCAACCGTCTCCAGCGCAGGTGTGAAAGTCACTTGCTGATTCATATTGAGAGGCGGCCGCCGGGAGACGACTGGCTGGGTATCCAGTCCGCGCGCCAGCCGATGGAGTAACGCGCCTTCCCGGCCGAAGCGAGTGAGCACATCGCGGGCCGCCAATGCGGCAAAATCCCCGAGGCTGCGGATGCCCAGGCGGCGCAGCAGGGTGATCAGTTCGGCATTCTCCAAGACACCGATCGACAAGGCTGCGAGAAACGTGGCCGAGCCACCACGGGCGATGATCCAACAGTCCTGAGGTGCGGCCCGGCGCGCCGCATGCTCTGCGGCGAAGATGCCGTCAGCGATCCCAATTCGGAAATCCCAGACGCCGGCACCGACCAAATGCTCAGCCACTACGCCTGCAGCCTCTTTTTCGCCGCCATAGAAGCGGCTGGGCACACGAAGTGCGCACAGCCCGGGTCGTACTGGTGCCACACCTGCAGAGATTTCCTCTACCGCCGACAACACGTCCTCGAAGGCCCGGATCTCGCTCGCGTGATTTCGCTCCAGAACGGTCAGCTCAGGGCAGCGTGCCGACGCGTCACGGCGCCGCATGCCACGCCGGACACCCTCGACTCTGGCCATTGCTGAGCATGCGAAAACTTCACCGCGTTCGAAGACAGCGAGCGGCAACTGCAAACTCAAGCCCAGCTGCGTCGCCGCTGCAACCACCGGCCAATCAGGGCACCAGACGACCATTTGTCGCCCCGCTCGCGCATCGCGCTGGAACGCACCTACTTCGTCGTCCCTCGCAGACGGAAAAGCATTGTCTGCTCGCTCCTCCTCAGCACGGCGCGCGCAATTCCCGACGCTCGCGGAGATTGTCGCCCCGCTCGCGCATCGCCCTCTCGCGCATCGCTGCGGAACGCACTCCGCCGTTCATCCGACTTCGCGACGGTCATGTCTCAGCCCGCCTGGGCCACTGCGAGTGGTACCACAGTGTGATCAAGCTCGGCTATTTGTTGATCGAGTCCTGGCAGCCAAAGCTGTACGCGACGTACCGGTCCGCCCTGGCGAACCGAGACCACTGCGCGACGAGCAGTGAGTCGCCCATGCCCGCGCCCCAGCCCGAGCCAGGAGGATTCGGTGATGGTCAGAGTCGCGTCGGATCTTGGCCATTCGCCCCAGCACACCAAAGCCGCATCCTTCATCCGGAGCCTCGACTTCAGCCGTTCCGCCTGCTGAGAGCTGGCAGGTACGGGAGGCTTCACGATCACGACACTGGCCACATCGAGCAGACCGGCTGTCACGCTCAGCCAAAGCTCGCCGGGGCGCGGCACCACCACAGTCCGTTCGAGATCGATTCCGAATCCTGCTGCTGCCTCCATTCCGAGATCGGGAGCTCCGACGATGGCGATCCACTCTCCAGCCTGTGATGGACCCGCGACCAAAGCCATCGCCAGGCTCGGACTGTCTACCGCGTACGCCTCACCAGTCCTGAGCTGAATGACTCCCGACAGGCCTGGTACCGACTCCAGGGTCCGCGAAATGGCTGACCCCTGCATCCGCTGGACCCGCTGCTGCAAGTCGTGGATGCGGTTACGAGTGGGCTGCGGTGACACCTCTTCCATAATCGAACACGTATTCGAGTATAGTCAAGTCGACTGACACGCGGCACAGCGATATCGCTCTGCCTTGACCAGACCCGCCATAATCCCAATACAGCGTCGTCGGGTTTGTGCGCCCTTGGGCCAAGAAGGGAGGTGGGGCAATGTCTGCGGTGGTTGTGCTCAACACCGACAACACGGCCCTGCACACGGTCTCGATCAAACATGCGATCCGGATGTTGGTCCGCGAGGTCGCGATCGTGGAGGAAGCCCGCGACGGACATCGTATTGGCCCGTACCCATGGCCTCTGGTTTTGCGTCTGATCCGCTACGTCAAGACGACTTTCCTGTATGCCCGAACGCCCGCCTGGTCCAAGCGTGGAGTGCTTCGCCGTGATCATCATCGGTGCGCCTACTGCGAAGGCACCGCCGACACTGTTGATCACCTGCTGCCCCAGTCCCGCGGTGGATCCAACAGCTGGCAGAACACCGTGGCTGCCTGCACCCGCTGTAACAATCGCAAGGCCAACCGGACCCCCAGTGAGGCCGCCATGACTCTCGCCTGGAAACCCAGTGTGCCGACCTGGCGTGAGGCCTACCACCGCCGGAACTGATCACCAACCGCTGATTATCTCCCGCATCTCTGCGAACGTTTCCCTCAGAATCTGACGCCAGTTCCTACGACACGCCGTTCAGGCCAGCCGCGCGCGGAACCAGTGTCGCGTTTTGAGGGCGGGCTCGGTTTATCGATCGGCCCCTCCTCCCGGACTGATTGCCCGGTACCTTGCCCCCGCCGGACCTGCGGGCAGAGACTGAACCGATGGGACCCGAGACCAGGTACGCCAAGACCGCGGACGGCGCGCACATCGCCTACCAAGTGGTGGGTGAGGGACCCGTCGACCTGGTGTTCGTCATGGGATGGACGTCGAACGTCGAGGCCATATGGGAGGAGCCCGGCCTGGCCCGATTCCTCTCTCGGCTGGTCGCCGTCAGCCGGCTGATCATCTTCGACAAACGAGGTACCGGGCTGTCGGATCGCGTCTCCGACACCGAGTTCCCGACCTTCGAGACTCGGATGGACGACGCGGGAGCGGTGATGGACGCCGCGGGCTCGAAGCGGGCCGTGGTGTTCGGCGTGTCCGAGGGCGGGCCGCTGTCGATCCTGTACGCGGCGACGCACGCCCAGCGGGTGATCGGCCTGATCCTGTTTGGGACTGGCCCCCGGTTCGCGTGGGCCCCCGACTACCCCTGGGGAACGACCGAGGAGCAATACCAGCTCGAGCTGGAGGAGATCGATCGGGAGTGGGGCACCGAGGAGTACGCGGCCCGCCAGATCCGGGACTGGGGAGCGCCCAGTCAGCCCGAGGATCCGCACCTCGTGTCGTGGTTGGCCGGGTACCTCCGGCGAGCGGCCAGCCCTGGAGCGGCCATCGCCCTGGAGCGGATGAACTTCGGCATGGATGTCCGCGACGTGCTCCCCGCCGTCCACGTCCCCACCCTGGTGCTGTCCAGGATCGGGCGATCGGGACTTCCCTCCTGATGCCACACGGAAAATGGCCGAGGCTATTCCCGGGTCCCGGCTGGTGGAGTTCCCAGGCGCCGACCACTTCTTCTGGGTGGGGCACCCGGACGGGCTCCTCGATGAAATCGAGCAGTTCTTGAGGGAGTTGGGCGACGACGAAGCCGAGCTGGATCGGGTCCTGGCCACGGTGCTGTTCACCGACATCGTCCGGTCCACGGAGCGGACGTCGGCGCTGGGAGACCGGCGGTGGCGGCAGGTGCTGGAGGAGCATCACCGGCGGATCCGGGCCCTGATCGGCCGATTCCGGGGCCGCGAGGTGAACACCGCCGGCGACGGTTTCCTGGCCACGTTCGACGGTCCTATCCGGGCGGCCCGGTGCGCCCTGGCGGCCGTCGAGGCGGTCCGGGACTTGGGCATTGAGATCCGGGCCGGCCTGCACACCGGCGAGGTGGAGCTGGACGGCGACCAGGTGCGGGGGATCGCGGTCAACATCGGGGCCCGGGTGGCCGGACTGGCCGGCCCGTCCGAAGTTCTGGCCTCGTCGACGGTGAAAGACCTGGTGGCTGGGTCGGCGCTGGGATTCGAGGACAGAGGCACGCATAAGTTGAAAGGTGTTCCCGGCTCGTGGCAGCTGTACGCGGTAGGCCGAGGAGGCGGAGGACATGGCGCAGGCGGGCGATGACGCGATGCCACCGGTTCTGGCGCTGTACCTGGCCATCCTGGATGGCTGGAACGGCGGAATGGCGAGGTGTTCGCCGTGTCCTTTGCCGAGGATGGCCAGGTGTGGGGTCGACGGCCGCCAGATCTCGGGACGGTAGGCCATCGCCGAGGAGATGCACCGAATCTTCGACGATCACCAGGCCACCGGCGGGACTGATCACAAGGAGCAGTCCGTGACTGTCTGGGACCCCACCACATACCTCGAGTTCGCGGATGAGCGCTCGCGACCGTTTGTGGATCTTTTGAGCAGAGTCCACGCCGCCGAACCGAAGGTGGTGGTCGATCTCGGCTGTGGACCCGGACAGCTCACCGCCTCATTGGCGGATCGCTGGCCCTACGCGCACATTCTCGGTCTGGACTCATCACCGGAGATGATCATGCAAGCCGCACAGCTCGCGGGCCCACGACTGAGATTCCAGCTGGAGGATCTGCGCAACTGGCGGCCCGAGACGAGGGTGGACGTGATCATCAGCAACGCAACGTTGCAGTGGGTCCCCGGGCACCGGGACTTGCTGCCGTCCTTCGTCTCCTGCCTCACCCCGGATGGGTGGCTGGCCTTTCAGGTACCAGGAAACTTCAACGAGCCCAGCCATCTGCTGCTTCGCCAGTTGGCTGCCGATCCGCGCTACGCGCCAATGCTGACCGAAGTCGCCTGGCCGATCGCAGCCGACGCGGCGTCCTATCTCGATGATCTTGCTCATCTGGGGTGCTCAGTGGATGCCTGGGAGACCACCTACCTGCACGTGCTGAGCGGGCCGGATCCGGTCTTCCGTTGGATTTCGGGCACCGGCGCCCGACCGGTGCTTCAGGCATTGCCTGACGATCGTCGTGAACAGTTCGTCTCCGAGTACCAGGAGTTGTTGAACAAGGCCTACCCGACCCGGCCGTACGGGACGGTTTTGCACTTTCGGCGCATCTTCGTTGTGGCCCAGCGGCGCATTGCCTGATGAGGAGGCCCTAGGCGGGGACCGACTCTTGATCAGTGATCCATGAGCCAACCAGGCCACGGAAGTGGCCCATGAACCACTCGCGCTCCTGCTCGGGGTAGGTCTGGGCGACCGTCTCTGTCAGCATCCGGTCGAAGTCAGGCGATGCCACCCAATCAAGCACCAGGTCATCGATTCCTGCCAGCGCCGTGGCACAGAAGTCCAGATAACGCTCCTTCTCGAAGTGCTCATCAGCTAGCTGCTGGTAGCGGCCGAGTTTGGCCTGGTAGTCCAGATCTGGATCATCGGCAACCGCGAACCACGGCTCGGTGTCGACGTGCAGCTTCGCGCGACGGTCAGTGGCCGCGCAGAATGCGGTCCACTTGATCAACGACTTCATGGCCCACGGGAAGTAGTAGTGCAGCGAGGTGACGGCCACGTCGGGACACGCATTGGCGTAGTCGATGGGTAGCACGGTGTCGCCTTGCACCAGCATCTCGCAGGAGTTGAACTCCCAGCGGAAGAAGGCGTTCACGGTCTGGGTGATGGTGACCGTTTCCTGACCGACCTGGGGAGAGAGGAACTCATGATCAACGGCGTAGCGGTTGTGCATCGGCTGGTCCGGTCGGAAATTCATCACCATCGTCTCGGGCCCGATGGTCAGCGCTCGCGCGAACACATCAAAGGGCTCAACAGACTTCTGCAGATGCATCAGCATTTCGCCAGAGTCGTCGTACGCAGCCATCAGCTCGTCATGGTTCCTGACCTTGGATACGCCGCGCCAGCCGCCGCCGTCAAAGGGCTTGATGAACAGCGGGTAGCCCATCTTGTCGGCGATCGCGGCCAGATCGAAGGGATCGTTGTAGTTGCGCGACGTGTACGCCCAGCGCACGTTGTCGATCGGGTTCTTGTAGGGCACCAGCACCGTATCCGGCACATGCATGCCGAGCCGCATCAGCGCGCAGTACGCCGAGTGCTTCTCCATCGACTGGAACGTGAACGGCGAGTTCATCAGGTAGGCGTCGTCCATCAACGCCACCTTCTTCAGCCACTCCCGCGGGTGGTAGTACCAATACGCCAGCCGATCGATGACCACCTGGTGACGGGCCTGATCTCGCAGGTTGAACGGTGAGATGCGCACTCGCTCGGTGTCAAGAACGTGATCAGCACCCGCGTACCGAAAGACCCCGAGACGGCTCGCGATCGCCTCGAAGGCCTGCGGCCAGTCCTCCTCAGCCCCGAGCAACATGCCGACCAGGTGGCGGTTCACGGACATGTTCAACCTCCTTCATGATCGTTTCAACTAGCAGAAG
This sequence comes from uncultured Actinomycetota bacterium, assembly GCA_963744455.1. GTDB lineage: Bacteria > Actinomycetota > Actinomycetes > Propionibacteriales > Propionibacteriaceae > Microlunatus. Next base: position 40,948 of record CAVUTQ010000004.1, read on the forward strand.
CGCGGGAGGTGATGGGCTAGCTGACGCTGCCACCATTCCCGTCATGGCTGACGTCCCTGTTCACCCGATACTGGCCTCGCTTGACACGGCCCGCAAGGTCTCAGGAAGCCGGAGCCCGTTGCGTCTCAGCTCGATTTCGGCCAACTCGTTGATCACAGCCCGATCGCCAGACCGCCAGGCCTTGACAGGGTCATCACTGATCTCGGCCAGCACATAGAGCGGCTGGACAGCCATGGCCCGGAGTGCGAAAAGGTCCAGATCGGGAAGCGCGTCCAAGAAAACTTGAGAGGCCCGAGCCTGCCGATAGAACCGAATCCGGCGCGGCAGCCAGAAGGCCGCGACGATGGTCACGGGAATAAGGAAGACCAGCCAGCCGACGATCAGTGCCAGCCGTTCAATGCTGGCGACCTGGTCATTGGCAGAGTTGATCAAGTTGCCGAGGGTCACTGATGCAGCATCGAAGGGACGCCGCAGCTGCTCACCAGCGACTGGCACCTTGGCCGCTTCGGCTGCGGCCTCACGAAAGTTCTCTGCCAATCGCGTCGCGGCTTGCGCCGTTTCCCGAGCCGGCTGGGCCAATACTTCGATCACCCGGTGGACGAAAATGCCGACGATGGCCCAACCCACAGTCCAGAGCAGAACGAAGCCGTCCCCGAACAGCTGGCCGATCATCCTGGCCGGACGCTTAGCGTAGATGCCCATGGCCGCGACACTACCCATGCTGGCCACAGGTGGCAGGATGGCCCGGTGTCTCGATGTGCGGCCCTCCGGCAGCTTGCAGGTCGATCCGCTTCGACTCGGATGTGTGCTGCTGACACTCCTCCTGGCGCTCGCCGGCTGCGGGATATTCCCTCCGAAACCGAATCCGGAACCCGACCGCAACACTGCTGACCAGGCCGCCGCGGCGCTGGCGGCAGGCCTGACTGCGAAGGATCTCTCGGCGCTGCCGTTCCGGAACGCCTCCGGCGCAGCGGTCAACGATCAATTCCAACCGCTCATCGCGGGAATGGGGCCGTTGAAACCAGGCGTGACCGTCGCATCGGTCTCCCGGGACGGATCCTCGGCCACTGCTAGCTTGTTGTTCACCTGGACGTTTCCCGGCGTACCGGAGCGGTGGACCTACCCGACCGAGGTCAAGCTTGCCGAGGAGTCGGGACAGTGGAAGACGAGCTGGCACCCGAGCATCCTGCATCCGCAGCTCGATGGCACGAACCGACTGTCGCAGCGACGCCTCCATCCCGAGCGCGGGGAGCTGCTCGGAGAAGACGGCGCTCCGATCGTAGAGGTGCGGGCGGTATTCCGTATCGGGATCGACAAGTCGAAGGTCAGTGGCCAGACGGCCAGGTCGTCGGCAGTCCGGCTCGCCAAATTGGTCAAGATCAACTCGAAGGCGTACGCGGCGAAGGTGGCTGCCGCAGGTGGCAGCGCTTTCGTTCCAGCCATTGTGCTGCGCATGGATGCGCCGGAGGTGCCACTGGGCTCTGAGATCCGTGCCATCCCGGGAGCGCTCTCCATCAAAACTGGCCAGATGCTTGCCCCCAGCAGCGGCTTTGCGAGACCCATCATCGGGACCGTCGGTGAGGCAACAAAGGAGACCGTCGACGAGTCGGGCGGCGCAGTAGTCGCCGGTGACCAGGTGGGCTTATCAGGATTGCAGAAGCGCTACGACGCACAGATGCGAGGGACCCCGGGTGTGCAGGTGCGACTGTCAGCCGCCAAGCCGAGTAGCAGCTCAGCCAGCCCGTCTCCGACTCCCTCACCGGCCGCGGCACCCGAGCCGGTCGTGATCTTCGAGGTGAAGCCAGTCGCCGGCATGCCGCTGACGACCACGCTCAACATCGGGCTGCAGAAACTCGCGGAAAGGACCTTGGCGGATACCAAGCCAGCGAGCGCGCTGGTTGCGATCCGTCCTTCCACGGGGGCAATCGTTGCCGCCGCGAACGGTGAAGGCAATCGTGGCCAGTCTCTGGCCACAGTGGGCAGGGCCGCTCCGGGGTCCACTTTCAAGGTCGTCTCCACATTGGCCCTGTTGCGAGCCGATCTGACACCCCGCTCGACGGTCAGGTGCTCGCCAACGGTCACCGTCGACGGCCGGAAATTCAGCAACTACAGCGACTATCCAGCTAGCCAGCAGGGCACGATTACGTTGCAGACGGCGCTCGCACAGTCGTGCAATACGGCGTTCATCGGGCAGCGAGGCCAACTCGACCGGTCCTCACTTGCCGAGGCCGCCGGTTCCTTGGGATTCGGTATCGACTACGACGTCGGCTTCCCGTCCTTCTTCGGCTCAGTGCCGAACGATCCGACAGCTACCGGCCGCGCCGCCGCCGTGATCGGTCAAGGCAAGGTCGAGGCCTCACCTATGACCATGGCCGCTGTGGCCGCATCCGTAGCGGCGGGCAAGACCGTGATCCCGCACCTCCTCGATGGCCAGCAGGCCACCTCGAAGGGAAAGCCATTGACTGATCAGGAAGCCCGACAGCTGCGCGAGATGATGCAAGCTGTCGTGACCGAAGGCAGCGGCCGTGTGCTCGGCAACCTCCCCGGTCCGGCAGTGCTGGCCAAAACCGGTACCGCGGAGTACGGCACATCGGAGCCGCTGAAGACCCACGCCTGGATGATCGCCACACAAGGCGATCTCGCGGTCGCGGTCTTTGTCAACGACGGCAAGTCAGGCTCAGCCACGGCTGGGCCGCTGCTGCGGACGTTCCTCGCAAAAGCCCGTTGAGGACCAGCGCTCGACGCCGGCTGGATCATCCTCGTCGTCCGCCGACTGCGACCAGCCACCCTCGTTCACCGCCTTCCACCAGCCCAGCGGACTCGAGTGCGGTCAGTGCGCCGAGGCAGGTTGGGACACTGACGCCGGCGACCAGGGCAATGTCTCCGACGCAGGCGCGACGGCGAGCTGGAATGGCTTCGAACACCGCGAGCTGGGTCTCGGTGAGCGCATCGGTCGCCCGGGTCTGACCGTGGGCGAGGGGCAGCGTCGCCTGACCCATATCCGAGATCAGCTCCAGCACCTCTGGCGCCGAGGTCACCAGCACCGCCTGACCGTTGCGGATCATCAGGTGCGGCGCCGTTGAGGCCCGGGAATAGATCGGGCCTGGGACCGCCATCAGGGGGCGTCCGCAACCAAGCGCCCAGCCAGCGGTATTTCGGGCACCCGAACGGAGCGCCGCCTCGACGACCACAGTGCCGCGGGACATTGCAGCGATCAGCCTGTTGCGGGCCAGGAACCTCACCCGTGTCGGATGGGCGGCCGGCGGAAGCTCTGATACCAGCAGCTGGTCCTTGGCGATGGCGTCAAAGATCGAGGCGTTGCCGGGCGGGTAGGCAACGTCAATGCCATTGGCCAGCACGCAAACGGTCGGTCCGCCTGCGGCAAGTGCCCCGCGATGTGCCGCTACGTCGATGCCGAAGGCGCCACCAGACACCACGGTCACGCCCTGCTCGACCAGATCCGCAGCCAGATCGGCCGCAATGCCGTTCCCGTACGCCGTTGCCGCCCGTGAGCCCACGATCGCAACCGACCGTTCCATCAGGTGGGCGAGATGTCCGGGACCGCGCAGCCACAGACCGAACGGCTCGCCACCGCGCCGCTGGATGCTCTCGGCATGTCGCAGATCGTCAAGCCCTTCCGGCCACTCCTCGTCGCCGGGAACGACGAAGCGCGCCGCCGCTGCTTCGGCTAGCCGCTCGAACACCTCGACCTTGACCTGCGCGGCGCGCTGGGCGGCCGGTTCTCCCATGACCCCCTCGATGATCTTGGCCCAAGCGCCTTCCGCCCCCAGGTTCTGCACCAGCTCAGCGACACTGGGATCACCGCCGTCTATGGCGCAGGAGAGCATCATCCGCGCCCTCCGATCGGGTGTGATCATTCCCTCAACCCACCTCTCCCCGCACCGTCCCCGGCTGCTCTCCTCGCCGCATGGCCAACGCGATCGCCAGCTCGTCACGGCCCGGCTTGTCACGACCCGCAAGATCGGCAACTGTCCATGCCAACCGCAGAACCTTGTCGACGCCGCGGGCGCTGAGCCGGCCGCGGTCTACCGCTTCGTCGACGGTCTGCAAGCCGTCAGGAAGCGGCAGGTGGCGGCGCAGGTACGTCCCAGAAACCTCGCCATTGGTCTGCCAGCCGCTGCCAAACAAGCGCCGGCGCTGCCGGTCGCGAGCCTCCAGTACGCGGTCGGCGACCGCCGCCGAGGACTCGGTCCGCTGGAGCGTTGCCTTCAGGTAGGCCTTGCGCAGGGGCAGGAAAGCCTGATTGATGTCGATGCGGTCGCGTATCGGCCTGGAGATCTTCTCCGCGTACCGGCGCACCACCATCGGGGAGCACTGACAATGAGCGCCCGGCGTGGCAGCCTGGCCGCACGGACAAGGATTGGCGGCCAAGATCAGCTGGAAGCGAGCCGGGTAGCGAGCATGCACCTCGCTGCGTCCGAGGGTGATCACGCCGGACTCCAATGGCGTACGAAGCGCCTCGATGACTGCCGGCTGGAACTCAGGCGCCTCGTCCAGAAAGAGAATCCCTCTGTGTGCACACGAGATGGCACCTGGCTTGGCCACACGCTGGCCGCCGCCGACAATGCTGGCAACCGATGCTGAATGGTGCGGGTCGCTGTAGGGCGGTCTGGTAATCAGCTCGTCAGAAAGGTTGAAGCCAGCCAGCGAGTGCACCGCAGACACTTCGAGGGAGTCATGTAGATCAAGATCGGGAAGTAGACCCGGAACACGTTCAGCAAGCATCGTTTTGCCGACCCCCGGTGGGCCGTGGAACAGCATGTGATGCCTACCGGCCGCGGCCACCTCACAGGCCCACTTCGCTTCGACCTGACCGACCACATCCGCCAGGTCGAGGCAGCGGTTCGCGTGCCTATCCGCCCGGACGCCTGTCACCTCAATTGGCTCCACTACCGGCATCGGCTCGCCCTGGAGGAAGGCGACCAATTGAGTAATCGAGGCAATACCGAACACGTCGATCCCGGCCACGAGTTGCGCCTCCCCTGCCTGACGCAAAGGCACAATCACCCGAGTGAAACCCGCCTGCTGGGCCGCCAGAGTGGCAGGCAGCACACCACGTACCGGACGGACTCGACCGTCCAACCCCAGCTCCCCGAGCAAGACCGTACGCCGGAGTTCCTCGGCTCTAAAGGTTCGCCGTGCCGCCAGCACAGCAGCGACAATCGCAAGATCGTAATGGCTTCCGGCCTTCGGCAGGGTGGCAGGGCTGAGATTGATCGTCAGCAGCGAGATCGGCCACTCCTGCCCCGAATTGCTGACTGCCGCCTTGCAGCGGTCGCGTGCCTGATAGAGCGCCGAGTCCGGGAGCCCCACCAAGACCGTGCGCGGCAGACCCAGCACCGACATCGGCCTCCACCTCGACGATCCGGCCCTCCAGACCAATCAAAGCCACCGACCAGGCGCAAGCCGATGCCACCTAGCCCACCGCCCGCACATGTGTCAGCCACGGCTCGACTCCGGGCTGCAGCACAACGCCAATCGCGTCCAGTCGGATGCTGGACGCCTGCAAGCGATGCTCACGCATCCACACCGCGGCCAGCTGCCGCAACGTCCGCATCTTCGCGAAGGTGATCGCCTCAAGCGGATGCCCGAAACCCAGCCCACTGCGGCACTTCACCTCACAAAAGACCAGCGTCAGCCCCGCCGGTCCAGACTCCGCCGCGACAATGTCGATCTCTCCCAGCCGGCAGCGCCAATTCCGCTCCAGCACCTGCATGCCCTGCCGCTCCAACTCAGCACAGGCCAAGTCCTCACCGCGTACACCCAGCTGCCTCTTGGACTCCGTCTTCGGCATCGCACACCTCCGAACGAAGCATGCGTACGCCCGCGCAAATCGTGCGGGGTCACCGAAATCTGTGGAAAGGGCCGACCTATGGGTTGTGGAAAGGGGGAAAGACCGACCAAATGGCTGGGCAGTTGGGGGACCTTCAGGTCGCTTTGGGCGATCTCTTCGATTGACACATCGCGGGCATTTCAGGACCTTCGCGCTCTGCCCTTCGCTTCGGTGGTTCGGCGACCAGCCGATCGGCCGCAGCTGATGCGTGCAAAGGTGATAATCGCCCCACGAGCGTTTCGGCAGCTAGGGCGACCACCGGTCAGGAGCCGAGTTGGTTATCGCTGTGCGAAGACAGCGACCGTGCGGGCTGGGACGGTGAACTGTCCGGTTTCGGCGTTATGTGTTGCGGTCTTGACGACTGGGTCGCTTCCGTTGGCTTGCACCGGGTGCAGCTCGTAGCGTTGACCGGCTGTGGCAGCAAGCGTTTGGGTCGTCGCTTCGTCGGAGGCGTTGAACACGACCACGAGGCCATTGAGTGCTCGGTCAACGTTCGGTCCGACAGTGTCGTCAATGCGCATGACGATCACGCCCGGGGTCTGACTGGGCCCGCCGCTGGGGAAGGACACCTTCTGCTGTACGAGTGGTTCGGTGCCCAGGTGGAACAGGGGTGAGCTCTCCCGGATCTCGAGCAGCGAGCGTGCCTGCTCTTTTGCCGTGCGGATCTCTGCCTCGTCGGGCTTGAGGGCCGGATCGGCCAACAGAGGCCGCATGTATGGCCATTTGGCTTCGTTGTCCCGCCTTGGCGGCAGACCTCGACCGAATCCGTTGGTTTGGTAGGAGTAGTCGAGCACGTTGAACCAGTCGCCGGAGTCGTAGCTGTTCCGGTCGAGTGACTTGCTGCGCAGGATCTCCCCGCCGGCGTGCCAGAACGACACTCCTTGGCCGAACGCGGTGGTGGACAACGCCAGGGTCTGCATCCGGATCCGGTCCGCCATCGCGGTGGCGGCCGGCAGCTTGTACACCAGGGCGTCGTACAGGGTTTCGTTGTCGTGCGCCTCGACGTAGGTGATGACCTCCTGTGGATCGGTCGTGTAGCCGGTCGGCTGGCCGTTGTAGTCCACATCAGCTCCGGTCACAGTCGCGCCGGTGCGGTCGACGAAGCGGTAGTCCCGCAGGTTTCCGGTCAACCCGACCTTGATCCGGTCCTGGTTGAGCAGCAGCGCAGCCCTCTGTTCGGCTGGGGTTCCGTTTATCGGGTCACCGTTGGGGTCGGTGTACTGGCCGGAGGCGAAACCCTGTATCCGCGGATTCTCGTCGAACGGGCCGCCGCCGCGGACGGCGTCACGGAGCCGGTCGTTGAAGGTACCGATCCCAGTGCCCGCCATCTCCAACTGGGAGGCTTGGACGAAACGGGCGTTGTCGGCCACTTCGCCGAAGTTCCAGCCCTCCCCGTACAGGTAGATGCTCTTGCCGTCGACACCGTCCTTGGCCAGGGTGAGCTTGTCCAGGGCGCGCCGCAGGTTTTCCATGGCCGACTTGGGCTGGTGGCCCATCAGGTCAAAGCGGAACCCGTCGAGCTTGTACTCCTTGGACCAGGTCACCACGGAGTCGATCATCAGCTTTTCCATCATGGCGTGTTCGGTCGCGGTGTTGGAGCAGCAGGTCGAGGTCTCGACCTGGCCGGTGGCGGGGTTCAGCCGCTGGTAGTAGCCGGGAACCACCCGGTCGAGGATGGACTTAGGGTCCTGCCCGGCCGCCGGGGTGTGGTTGTAGACGACATCGATCACCACCCGCAGCCCGGCGCCGTTGAGTCCCTGCACCATGCGGCGGAACTGCGGGGTTCGAGGGGTGCCCTCCGGGTCTGTGGCGTAGGAGCCTTCCGGGGTGGTGTAGTGCAGCGGGTCGTAGCCCCAGTTGAACCCGTCACGCTCAGCGACCGCGGCCACGCATTCCTGCTGCTCCTCGCTGTCGGGTGGGAAAGCGTCCAGGTCACACGCCGGCTCCTCCTGTGCGGATCGGCGCTCCTCGATCGTGGCGATGTCGTTGACGGTAGCAGATGCACGGTGTTCAGGCCGGATCGAGCGAGTTGGCGCAGGTGGCGCATCCCGTCGCTCTGCTGGTCGGTGAATGCCAGGTAGGTCCCGCGGTGCGCCGCCGGAACGGTTTCGTCGGTGATGGAGAAGTCGCGCACATGGAGCTCATAGATCGAGGAGTACTCCGGCTTGGGCAGCACCGGTTTGGCGAGCCGGTTCCAGCCGGCCGGCTTCAGCGCCGGGTCGTCGAGGTTGGCCAGCACTGAGCGTTGGGAGTTCGTGGTGAGCGCGACCGAGTAGGGGTCGGTCACCCGATTCACCACGACGGTTCCGGTGGTAGGCGCGTAGACCGTGACCTCGTACAGGTAGTGGGCGTTGCGCCAGGCTGCCGGTCCCGCAACGCTCCAGACCCCGTCGGCGTCTCGCTGCATCGCGACCCTCCGCTCCGGCGTGGCACCGGCCGGGTCCAGCAGCAGCGTGACGCTCTTCGCTGTGGGAGCCCATACCGCCAACGTCGGCCGGCCTTGACGCCAGGTCGGGCCAAGGCTGCGCTGCTGCGCCCCGCTGTAGACGTCGTCCAAGACGCCAGGCAGCTGAACTCCGGTCGCGGACACCAGCCCACCGTTCGCATCGAACGCCGCGACGGCGATCTGTCCAGTCAAGATCGTCTGAATACGGCTCTGCGCGCTCGCGGGCACTCGAAGCACCTCAAAGGAGGCCAGGTGCGGGAACTCCCGTCGCACCGATGCCGGCAGCCCCGAGGAGACCAGCTCGAGCGGGAACGAAGACCCACCGGTGATGGTGCCGTCGTCGTTGGTCAGGCCGCCCTCTGCGGCCCAGTACAGGCGGTAGCTGAACCCCTCCCGCTCATCCGGGAGGTCCCATGCGATGAGGTCGCGGCGCACCCAGTGCGCTGCCTGCTGTGCTGTGAGCGACTTAGGCGTGTCGTCGGTGATGACGTGGGTGGTGTGGTTGTAGGTGAACGTCACCTCACCGCCCGGGGCCGTCAGCGGAATATTGGCTCCGCCCGCGGCCCCACCCGCACCGTAGTTCTCATCGAATGACTGGTTGATCGCAGCCTTGTACTCAAAACCCCCGGCCGGCACGGTGAAAGTGCCACGAAAAACCCCTGGCTCACCCGCCACGGGTTGCAGATGCGTCACGTCGCACTCCGGCTGCCAGTCACCCGGGCAGCCCAGCTCGGACTGCAGCGAACCCACCAGGGTCACCGTGTCCGGCAACGGGGTGTGATCCGCGGCGGCTTGCTGTGCAGGCAGGGTCGTCGCCGCCACAGCGGCGATTGCTAAACCGACGAGCGCCAGCCGGACTCGGCGCCCCACCGCTGTTGGCCTCATTGCCTCCCCCTTCGCGGACCCATGAGTCAGCGCCCCCGCTTGCTGGAATGTGCCGGCAAGGAACTTTGTCGGACCTCAATACTTCTGTCAAGAGCCAGTCGCCATCCGCCGTGACAAACTTTCGGCATGGCCGAGCCGCGGATCACCTTGGTCCTGGTCGCTGAGCGGGCTGGCGTGTCGAAGACCACCGCCGGGTACGTGCCGAGCGGCCAGGACCAAGAGATGCGGATCAGTGACGAGACGCGACACAAGGTGTTGCGGGCCGCCGCCGAGATGAACTATTAGGTGGGGTCTTCGCTGCCTTCGGCGGTGTGGTCTTAGCTGGCTTGGGCACCTCGGGCGCTGCTGCCACGGGGTGACGGGCTGCGTCTCGAGGTCTCGGAGCTCGAGGACTCGGGCTTCTCGCGGCATGATCGGCCTAGACGGCACCGAGGTCGGGCTCTCGCGCGGCTTGGGTTGTTCGGGCTTCGGCGCACTGCAAGCCGTGGTGGCCGTTGATACTGATTTAGCGTCATCAGTAACAGGCTCCGTGGGAAGGCATCTTCCGCGTTGCGGATGCGTCGTGGTTTTCAGCGGCTTGCTTGAGGCGACGCCGCGAGAGCGCCCGGATCGCGGCTCTTGCGTGGTCCGCTTCTGCTCTGGATTGGTGCTGCGGCTCAGGCTGATTCCGGGCACTCGACAGGTCGGGGATGTCCCGGCGCGGCTGAAGTCACGGGATTACGCGTGATGGCTTGTTGGCCAGGGGTTTGGCGATCATGATTGCCAGTTATCAAATCGTGACCTAATGTGGCACTTACTGTCCGGTGACTCCAGGTGACGTGACCGTCATGCACCGCTCAGTACGCACGTCCATGACAGCTTTCGGCTGTGCTCAGATCTGGGGAGGTCTGAGTCAGCGCCAATGACAGCTGCGCGCAGGGCTCGGGGAACGCAGGAGTCGGGGAACTGTGAATTTCACTGCGCGCGTGACTTCACGCGCATTCGAGGTTGGCCGCGCCTCATCGATTCGTCGGAGCCTACGCATCCTTGCGCTTGGGGTGACATGGGTGGCATTGAGCGCGTTGGTCGTCTTTCCAGCCAGCCTGCCGGCTGCGGCGGAACCGCCGCTGACGCTGGCAGAGGCGAGAGAGTTGATCAAGCAGCTGCAGACCGATGCTGCTGGCATCGACCAGGAGTACACCGATGTCAAGGAGCAGATCAAGGAGGGCCGGGCGCAACTGAGGTTAAAGCAGGCTGATGTCCAGGCCCAGACCAAAGAGGTCGGGCGGCTGAAGCTGCAGGTCGGACAGATCGCTCTTGCCCAATTCCAGAACCGAAACCTCGATACCGCTGCCCACCTCTTCGTGACCCCCGACACCGAGGGATTTCTGAGCCAGATCTCCACGGTGCAGAAGGTCAGTGAGAATCAGAACTCGGCGCTGCAGGACTACCAGCAGGCACAGGCGAACCTTGCTGCACTGGAGCATTCCGCCGAGAGCGATCTCGCAGCCCTTGGCGAGAAGGAGGAGCAGCTCACCTCCATCACCGCCGCCTCCGACAAGAAGCTCGACCAGGCCAAGAAGGTGCTAGCCAAGCTCACCGCGGATCAGCAAAGGCAGCTCGCCGAGGCCGAGAAGAAGGCGACCGCAAAAGCCAACGCGGAGGGCCAGGCTGCGACGAAGGCGCCAGCCAAGACCAATGCGGAAAGCCGGGCTGCGCCGAAGGCGCCAGCAAACACGAATGCCGAAAGCCGGGCTGCGCCGAAGACCTCGCAGGATTCAACACGCGGCTCAGTCACCGGCAGTAGCAAGGGAGCCAAGGCTTTGGCCTACGCGAAGGCTCAGCTCGGCGAGCCCTATGGGCGAAGTGGTGCCGGACCGAGCTCCTGGGACTGCTCGGGACTGACCATGATGGCCTGGGGATCGGTCGGCGTTAGCCTGCCGCATTCGTCGCGACAGCAGTTCAGCCGCGGTCGCCCGGTAGCAAAGTCGGATCTGCAGTCAGGTGATCTGGTGTTCTTCTACAGTGACATCCACCACGTGGGCCTCTACGCCGGCAATGGGCAAGTCATCCACGCACCTCGACCCGGCAAGTCGGTGGAGTACATCAAGATGTCCTACATGCCCTATGCCGGAGCCCGTCGGCCGGGCTGAGTTGCGAGCCCTGCCTGCTTATTTCTGCGGGATCGGTCCGGGATAGGTCCTCACCCGCCCGCACCGGGACATGTCGCGACTCCAGCGACATCGGTTCCCATAGAATGAGCGCCTCGCAGGTCGGCGCTTGACCAAGAAGGGGGACACCATGGCCGAACCGGTGCACTTCGACCTTAGGCCCGACGAGCTCCCGGCGGCGTGGTTCAACCTCGTTCCCGACATGGTCGACGCGGGCATGCAGCCGCTTCCCCCGCTGCATCCGGGGACCAGGGAACCGATCGGGCCAGCAGACCTCGCTCCCTTGTTCCCCGAGTCGCTGATCATGCAGGAGATGTCGACCGAGCGGTGGATCGACATCCCGGGGCCGGTCCTGGACGTCTACCGGCTGTGGAGGCCGACGCCGCTGTATCGGGCCCGACGCCTGGAGCAGGCGCTGCAGACTCCGGCCCGGATCTACTTCAAATACGAGGGGACGTCACCGACCGGCTCCCACAAGCCGAACACCGCGATCGCTCAGGTCTATTACAACAAGGAAGCGGGGATCCGCCGGATTAGCACCGAGACCGGGGCCGGGCAATGGGGGTCCGCGCTGGCATTCGCATGCCAGATGTTCGGGCTGGAGAGCCTCGTGTACATGGTGAAGGCCTCGTACCAGCAGAAACCGTACCGGCGGGTGATGATGGAGACGTTCGGGGCGACGGTCCACGCCTCGCCCAGCGACACCACGCAGGTCGGCAAGCGCGTCCTCGGCGACACGCCCGACTCCACGGGCTCCCTGGGGATCGCCATCAGCGAGGCGGTCGAGGTCGCGGCCACCAATGCCGACACCAACTACTGCCTAGGGAGCGTGCTGGGGCACGTGCTCCTGCACCAGACCGTGATCGGCCTGGAGACGCAAAAGCAGATGGAAATGGCTGGCGAATCCCCTGACTTCATCATCGGGTGCGTGGGCGGGGGTTCGAACTACGCGGGCTTCTCCTATCCGTTCATGGCCGACAAGCTGGCCGGGAAGCTTGATGCCACGTTCGTTGCAACCGAGCCGGCCGCCTGCCCCACCCTGACCCGGGGTGAGTTCGCCTACGACTTCGGTGACACAGGGGAGATGGCGCCCATCGTGCCCATGTACACCCTGGGCCACACGTTCGTGCCGGCGCCGGTGCACGCGGGCGGGCTCCGGTACCACGGCGACGCGCCCTCGCTGTCCATGCTGGTGAAGCACGGGCACATGGAGGCTCGCGCGTACACGCAGAACCAGGTGTTCGACGCGGGCGTGCAGTTCGCTCGGGCTCAGGGGATCGTGCCGGCCCCGGAGCCGAACCACGCCATCCGGGCGGTGATCGACGAGGCGATCCGTGCGCGGGAGGCCGGCGAGTCGAAAGTCCTGCTATTCAACCTCTGCGGACACGGGCACTTCGATATGCAGGCCTACGACGACTTCCTGGCAAGGCGCCTTCCAGAGATCGAGTTCGAGGAAGCGGCGCTGGCCGACGGTCTGACCAGCCTCCCGGGGATCCCGGTCCCGGGATAGCGTCGGGGAGGTCCGCAAACCGCAGCAGCAGCTACTCGACCTGATCCCCGGCTTGGTGGCTGAGGCAGCCGAAGCGGACGCGGTACGACGAGACGCTCCTCCCGCGGAAGGTCCCCCGCCAGTCGTTTGCTGGTCGCGCAGCTCAAGGGTGGTCCCAGTCACACGTCCATGACGAGGCCCTCGGCCGAAACCCTCCCGCGAAGGATTCGCTGCCTCAGGAGACGGTCAGCAGGGCGCCCTACCGTCAGCGCATGTAGTGGATCTAGGTGTTCCTGCCGCGGGCCGCGACCTGCCATTCGTCGACGACTGATCCGCCAGCGGTGACGATGAGCACGTCTGCGAGGTTGACCGCCGCGCAGACATGGTTCGGAGCGACCCGAACGAGCGACCCAAGCTCGGGCAGCGGCGCATCCTCGGCGAAGGTGACCGTCGCGTGGTGCTCAGACAAGGCGACGATTCTGGTGTCCGGATGGTCAGGCAACCGACCGGCCCCAGTGGCCCAGGCAGGTTGATCGGCTCCCAACACCTTGCTCCCGGCGTCAACGATCAAGTCGCGGCCGTGGCGGCTGACTACGGTGGCCGCCGCGGTCAAAGCGACAGCGTCCCAGTCGGCTGCCCCGAGCTCGACCTGCTGGGCGTCGTTGAAGACATACACGCCGGGCCGCATCTCATTCAGCGCACCCTCATCTACCAGGGCCGCGGTCGGTGTCGATCCGCCGCTGCGCAGGCCCGCGCCCACCTCCACCCGGCGCAGCGCGGCCTCCGCCTCTTGCAAGGCGCGCGCCTCGTCCAGTGCCGCCTCATTCCGTCGGCCGGGCTCGTAGCTATGGCCCGGGAATGTGAACACCCCGGCCACGCCCAGCCCGAAGCGCCGTGCCGCCGCCGCGACCTGTCCAGCGCGCTCCGGGGCGACCCCGGTGCGATGCTGGCCGCTGTCGACTTCGACCACAACCTCCGCCTCGGTCCCGCCGAGCACGCGGGCGAGGAGTTCCACTCCCTCGGCGGAGTCGGCGCCGACCCGTAGCGCGACCCGCTCGGCCAGGGCGCGCAGCCTCAGGCCACGCACTCCGGCGGCCCACACCGGGTAGGCGATGAACAGATCGGTGAAGCCTCCGTCGGCGAAAACCTCCGCCTCCCCGACGGTCGCCACCGTCAAGCCGACCGAGCCGAGCGCAAGCTGGCGGCGGGCGATCTCCAAACACTTGTGGGTCTTGGCGTGCGGTCGCAGTGCAACACCGTGGTCACGCGCGCGGGCAGCCATCGCGACCAGGTTGACTTCCAGCACGTCGCGGTCGACCACGAGGCATGGAGTCTGAACGTCCGTAACCAGCGGCGGGGCGAGGGCCATCACGACATTGTGCCGGACCTCGAGCGCCGCCAATCGACGATCCGCAACCCGTGCCCGCGTAATCCCGCGTCGCGATGTGCGCGGAGCCCGCCGCCTGGATCATGCTGGCCTCTTATCGGGTCCGGGGCCCGATCCTCGTCAAGAGGATGTGCGTGAACTGAGCGCCTGCGTCACTCGCTTGCATTTGGGAGATCTTCTCCCAGGCGACCATCACCGCCTCGGCCGAGGCGCGGCGCTGCACTCGGACCGGTTTTCGCCGGCTGAGTTGGCGGGGGCCGGGGGCGCGACGGTCGATAAACCTCACGCGGTCGCCGCGTAGGCGTGGGCGAGCTCCGCGGCGAACTCCTCGAACTCGGTCGGAGTCGTGTTGCTCGGGTTGCGACCCTCGAGCGAGTGCAGCCGGCCTTCGCTCAGCGCCTGGTTGAACTCGACGAACAGGGCGGCGAAGTCGGGCGAGAACCCGGCGGCCTCGGTGAGGATCGCCACCAGCTCTTCGTCGGGCAGCTGGACGTATTGGAGGTCTGGCCGACCGATTGCCGCGCCAATCGCCGCCGCGGCCTCGGTGTAGGTGAAGTCGCGCGGACCGATCAGCTCGCGAACTACGACGCCGCTCCAGTTCCGCTCGCGCAGCGCCCAGGCGGCGACCGCGGCGATGTCGGCGGTGGCGGTCATCGGCACCTTCGCCTCGGGCGCGACCGAGTCGGCGAGCACGCCCTCGTGCCGGATCGTGTCCAGCGCCGCGTAGAAGCCTTCGAAGAAGGCGCCGGGGCGCAGGATCATGAGGTTGACGCGGTCGAGCGCCCGCAGCCGCCGCTCCTGTCGGTGCAGGCTGGCGATGAATCCGTTGCCGCTCTCCAGCTCGCCGCCGATCGAGCTCAGCGCGACCACGTGGCGTACACCGCTCTCGCGGATCGCCGAAGCGATGGCGTCGCCGCGCCTGTCCTGGTCGGCGTGGTAATCGGGCAGGGTCGGGTCGAACGCGGTGAGCGTGTAGACCGCGTCGGCGCCAGCGAAAGTGCTTGCCAGGTAGTCGGCGTCGCGGACATCGCCGGCGACGGTCTTGGCTCCGAGCGCGTCGAGCTCGGTGAGCTTGTCCGGCGAGTGAACTAGCGCGCGTACCTCCTCGCCGGCTTCGAGCAGCAGCTCGGTGATCTTGCGGCCGGTGTTTCCGGTGGCTCCCATCACTGTGATCATTACGTTTCTCCTAGGTTTGACATCGTTGCAGCTCATCCAGGATGGCGTTGCGGATGGGAACCTTCTATGACGTAACGTCCGTGATTCATGCTCGTTCGTCCAGCTGGGGGTGGAGGACGGGTCGGCACCTGTCATGCTGGTCGCGTGACGACGCCTCGTGAACCTTGGCCGTCGGCCGCCGATCCGCTCGGCGAGGCGCTGCACTTCCTCGAGCTGCGCGGCGCCTTCTACTGCCGCTCCGAGTTCACCGCCCCGTTCGGTCTCGAGCTGCCGCCGCTCGAGGGCTACCTGTGGTTTCACGTCATCACCGGCGGAAGCTGCTGGCTCGAGGCGCCGGAAGCCCTGCCGCGGCGCCTGGCCGCAAGCGAGCTGGCGCTCGTCCCCCACGGCGAGGGCCACCGGCTGCGCAGTGAGCCCGAGGCGCCGACGCCGAGCATCTTCGAGCTCGAGCGCGAGCAGCTCGGCGAGCGCTACGAGATTCTGCGCCACGGAGGCGGCGGCGAAGGCATCGACATGGTCTGCGGCGCCGTGCGCTTCGATCATCCGGTCGCGCGCAAGCTGCTCGCCGTGCTACCGCGAATCCTCACCTTCGATCCAGCGACGAGCCCGACGCAGCTCGACTGGCTGCGCTCAACCCTGCGGTTGATGGCGCTCGAGGCCCAGGGCTTGCGTCCCGGCGGCGAGACCGTGATCACCCGCCTATCCGACGTGCTCGTTGTGCAGGCGCTGCGCGCCTGGCTGGAGAGTGACCCGGCGGCAAAGTCGGGCTGGCTCGGGGCGCTGCGGGACCCACAGATCGGCCGCGCGATCTCGCTCATCCACCGCGAGCCCGGCCGCCCGTGGACCCTCGCCTCGCTCGCCGACCAGATCCCGATGTCGCGGTCGGCCTTCGCCGCACGGTTCACCGAGCTCGTCGGCGAGCCGGCGATGAGCTACGTGACCCGCTGGCGTATGCACCTGGCCGCCGCGGCGCTGCGTGGCGAGGGCGCAACCGTGGCCGCACTCGCGGAACGCTTCGGCTATCGCTCCGAGGCCGCGTTCGCGCGCGCGTTCAAGCGCGTGATTGGAACACCGCCCGGTGCCGTACGGCGGGCCGGGCCGGTCGAGTCAATCGCGGCCTGACTCTCGCTCGCCGTCGAGAGCGGAGACTCACCAGCCCTTGCGCCGAGCGCGTCGGCTCTCAGAGCATGAGGTTCCGCTGAGGAGCTGGAGTCTGCACCCAGGGCGGACAGGACCTGACTGCAATGACCGCTAGCGTCGTGGCATGAGCCAAACGACTACCACATCTGACAGCGAGATCCGCCCGTTCCGGATCGACATCCCGCAAGCCGACATCGATGACCTGCGCGAGCGGCTGGCCCGCACCCGCTGGCCGGCCGAGCTGCCCGGTGCCGGCTGGGAGGCCGGCGTGCCGCTGGGCTACCTGAAGGACCTCGCCGCCTACTGGCGCACCGGTTACGACTGGCGCGCCCACGAGGCACAGCTGAACGAGTTCCCGCAGTTCACGACCATCATCGACGGCCAGGACGTGCACTTTGTGCACGTCCGCTCTCCCCAGCCGGGCGCGCTACCGCTGATCATCACTCACGGCTGGCCCGGCTCGGTCGTCGAGTTCATGAACATCATCGGCCCGCTGACCGACCCCGCAAGCCATGGCGGCGACCCCGCCGACGCATTCCATGTCGTCGCCCCGTCCCTGCCCGGCTTCGGCTTCTCCCGCCCGCTCGCCGGCCCGGGCTGGGACACCAGCCGAGTTGCCCGTGCGTGGGCCGAACTGATGCACCGGCTCGGCTACCACCGGTACGGCGCCCAGGGCGGCGACACCGGCTCGGTCGTCTCCCCTGAGCTTGGCCGCATCGACCCCGAGCATGTCATCGGCGTGCATGTCAACAACCTAGGCACCTTCCCCTCGGGCGACCCGGCCGAACTGACCGGCCTCACCGAAGTCGACCAGGAGCGCCTCGCGCTCCTGGAGAAGTGGGGCCGTGACATGAGCGGGTATGCCATCGTCCAGTCAACCCGGCCGCAGACAATCTCCTACGCCCTCACCGATTCACCAGCCGGCCAGCTCGCCTGGATCGTCGAGAAGTTCAAGGAATGGACCGACCCGCGCGCCAGCATGCCGGAAGACGCCGTCGACCGGGACCTGATCCTCACCGACGTGAGCGTGTACTGGCTGACCGGCACAGCTGGCTCGGCAGCCCGCATCTACTACGAAGGCGCCCGCACTTGGGGCCAGTCCCAACCACCGTCACCGGTTCCGACCGCGGTGGCGGTGTTCCCCGGCGACACCACCATCCGGTCCCTCGCCGAGCGCGCCCACAAGGTGGTGCATTGGGCCGAGTTCAGCCGCGGCGGCCACTTCGCCGCGATGGAAGCACCCGACCTTCTGGTCAGCGACGTACGGGAATTCTTCCGCCAGTTCCGCTGACGCTCCGGCAACACGGCAGGGTATACGCGGCCGCGGCGGGCCGCTGGTGAACGCTCGGCACCTCGGGACATGGCCGCTGTCCGCGGAATATCAGACCCATCCGTTCTCGCGGGCGATCCGGTACGCCTCCGCACGTGATCCGGCCTCTCGCTTCTGGGTGATCGTCGCGAGGTAGTTGCGGACCGTGCCGGGCGAGAGGTCCACCGCGCGCGCGACCTCGCGGATGGGCCTGTCCTCCCGTCATCGCCAGCACCTCCGCTTCCCGCGGGGTCAACGGTGAGGGGGCCGC
>CAVUTQ010000005.1:0-73854 GCA_963744455.1 uncultured Actinomycetota bacterium
ACACAGCTACCTGAGCCGCGCGCCATAGCTGGTGTCCAGCGTCGAGCCGACGATCAGCCGAGTCCCGAACCTGAGATACCGGCCGCTCCAGCGCCCGGGGCCGCATTACCTCTATCCCGATACGCGTTACAACGGAGACAGACTTGATACCACTCATGCGTCTCGGGGTTTTCACGATCTTCCCAGCCGGTGCAATCGCAGGCGGCATCTCAAAGCCTTGACCATGAGGGGATCTTCCTCCCGGCCCAGGTGGTTGGCAAGGCGGTGGTGGTTAACCCGAGGGCCAGTGGGCTGTCTCAGGGTGCGGCGGCGGCTACTGTCGTGTAAAGCGAGGGTAGGTCGGGGGCCGCGACCAGTCGTGCGATCGGTAGGTCGAGCGCGGCCTGGTACGGCGAGAGCTTTCGAGCGCCTCCGTTCGTGTCGCTGCGGCGACACCGACGCTGCCGAGTGAAACGTTCATGGCGTTGAAGTGTTTTTGATGGGCCTCGTTGATGTTTCGGTATTTCCCTTCCTCGGCCTGAAGCCGTTGCAGCGAGTCGGGCCCAACAGCGACGCGGACGTAGGCGGCGACGATCGGGGCGGCGCGTCCGGCCTGGGTGGCACCTTCCTGCACCCAGGGGCGGGCCTCGGCCGCATGAGCGGGCAGCATCCAGTTGAGCAATACGGCGTCGGCGATCGCGCCGCCAAGAGCGCACATCCGGCGGTCGCATCGCTGCTAAGACGATGCGCGTCCCGTTCGGAAGCAGGTCCCGCAGCTCGGCAACGGCCCGTCGCATGATGTCCATTGGCGCACGGAGCTGGCCCGACCCGACTCCGATCCAGAGTTTGGCGGGGTCGAGCCCGAGAGGCTGATCTCGGCCGCGATGTGGGCCGGTCGATGCCTGTCGACTGGAAGTACTCCGACGCCTAGCTCGAGCTGCGGGGCGCCCGCAGCGAAGTGTCCGAGCATCTCCAGGCCGGGGAGGCAGGCTCGTCGTTCGTACACAGCGAGTGGTATCCGAGATGCTCGCAGCGGATGGCGAAGTCGCGAGCAACCCTCGGGGTCGAGGCCGGCAGTAATGCCGAGCCCCCGGCGAAACGGTGTCGAGGTGTTCAATGGTCTCCGCGCCATAGGGAGGTCGAGAAGCGGGCGGTAGTTGGCCTGGAAGAGGGTTTCGCCCCCATCTGCGCAGCACCAGGTTCCGGAGGGTTGGTGGCATGTTGCGGGTGCGATCCCGGCGGTGCGTCTGAGCGAGGACCCATTGCGTCCGAGGGCGGCGGCGAGCCTGGAATATCGCCAGCGTCTCCGTGGTTCCTCGCCTCCGGCGGCGAGGTATTCGGCAAGAACCAGACCGTCCTCGAGGGCCATCGCGGCGCCCTGCGCCATGTTGGGTGATGTCGCGTGCGCCGCATCTCCAATGAGCAGCACCGATCCGCGTGACCACTCGTCGAGAATCACCTCTTCGATGGGAGCGACGTACACGGCGTCGTTGGGGCGGAGCATGTCGAGGATGACCGGCACCGGGCCGGCGAACCCGGCCAGGAGCCGGGCGAGCTGCCGGCTCACATCGTCCCCCTCCTGCCGTGGGGCACTGTTGGGGATCGCGTCGCAGTAGCAGTAGACCTTGCCCTGTCCGATCGGTACTGCCAGGAAGCTGACACGACGTCCGAACAACACCGTCCAGGTCGTCACCGCAGGCGGGCATTCGGTGACGAAGCGCCAGGCTAGTTGCCCGACCGGCCGGACCACGCCGGCTCCGACGACGAGCTGCCGGACTTGGGAATGGATACCATCGGCGCCGACCACTAGGTCGTAATGGCTGGTGCTGCCGTCGTCGAACTCGACAGTCACGGTCCCGTCCTGTTGCCTGAATGTCCGCGGCGACACACCGAACCGGACTGGCACGGGATCACCCTGGAATGCCAGGACTTCGTGCAAGTCGGCACGGTGCAGGGCGAGGCATGGGCCTACGTCGCGCCACATGGTGGCTACGTCAATGCTGGCTAGTAGGTCGCCGCGATGGTCGCAAATGCGTTGGTCTGGGATCGGCGCCGCCCGTTCGATCACGGCGGATTCGAGGCCTAGCGCACGCAGCGCCCGTGCCGTGTTGCCTGGGAGGTAGATTCCAGCTCCAGTCGGCGCCCAGGCGGACTCCCGCTCCACGACATCGGGAGCGAACCCGCGCTGTCTGAGTGCTCGAGCGGCACCCAGACCGGCGATCCCGGCGCCGACTACCAGAATGCGCAAGTCGGAACCGCTGTTCCTCCTGGTGCAATTGGTCACCGGATGCCCTTCGTCACACTTCTTCGGCGACGTTACGCCCCGACCAGCGTCCTCTGGGGCCTAGGTCATGGTCCCTCTTGGGGTGGACGAATGAGTAAGCGACGGCTTGATGTTGGCGTTGCGGTGGAAGACGTTGTCCGGGTCGTATTTCGCCTTGATCCTTGCCAGCCGCTGATACTTGGCCGCGCCATAAGATGCTCGAACCCGGTCTTCCTCGAACTCGGCCATGCCATTGACGTAGCTCCCGATCCCTATCGCGTACGGACGCAGCGCGTCCCAGAAGGACCGCACCCAGGCGCGATCCGGCGCCAGGAGTTCCGGCGTGGAGGCAAGCCCGCTCATGAAGATCGCGTACCGGGGCGATCGTCCACCGCCGAACGCGGTGTCGTCATCGCCAACTTGGGAGTAGGCGCCATCCAGCCGGTAGAACAGCAGAACCGACTGGGGCGAGCTCTTGCGCGGCAGCTGGTCGGTTATCACCGCGATCGCATCGTCGGACAGCCCCTCCACATAGCAGCTTTTCTCGTAACCGAACATGCCCCACGCACTGGCCTCGTCGAGCAGTTGCTGAAGCTCGACATAAGGCATTGGCGTTACGAGCTCAAACAGCGGTGGGACGGCTTCCCGGATTCTGGCGGCAACCGCCGCGTGCTCCTCGGCCGAGCCGAACCCGGTGACGAGCAGCGCGTACCCGGGGCGGAAGTGATGCTGCTCTGGGACGAACGGGGCCGGCGGCGCGTTCAGGCCAGCGATCACCGCGTTGACGTCACGGGGCAGGGTGCCGATCACATCCCGAGCCATGCGCAGCACCTCCGTTCCCTGGTCGAGTCCCCAGAAGAACAGCCCAAACTCGATCAGCGGGCCAACCTTGTGCAGTTGGAACTCGAAGCCGGTGACGACGCCGAAGTTGCCGCCGCCGCCCCGGATGGCCCAGAACAGCTCAGGATTCTCGTCCGCTGCGGCTCGCAGGATCCGGCCGTCGGCGACGACAATCTCCGCCGCAATGAGGTTGTCGATAGCCATTCCAAACTTGCGCGTAAGCCATCCCATGCCGCCACCCAGGGTCAGCCCACCCACACCGGTGTGGCTGACCAGACCGGAGGGTGTTGCCAGCCCATGAGCTTGCGTGGCGGCATCCATGTCGGCCAACAATGCACCGCCACCGACCTGGGCGCGTCGGCCCGCCGGATCGACTGTGACCTCACGAAGCTGACTTAGGTCGATCATGAGCCCGTGGTCGCCGACCGCAGACCCCGACATGTTGTGTGCCCCACCGCGTACAGAGATCTCCAGCCCCTGCTGCCGCGCAAAGCTGACTGCTGCGCTGACATCGGTCGCGTTCAGGCAGCGGGCGATCATGGCCGGGTGGCGGTCGATCTCGGCGTTCCACACCACCCGCGCAGCGTCGTACGCGCTGTCCGCTTGCATGATCACCTGTCCGGTGAACGTCCCGCGGAAGTCATCTAAAGCTGACTCAAGCACCTGTGTCCATCCAGTCGGAGGATGGGAATCTGCAATGCATCTCATTCTGAAGAGGTAGATTCATAAGCACAAACGAAGTTAGAATGGATTTCCATCATGGATGCTAATGGTTCTGCATACCCGGCCGCTTGGGCTGGTCTGGAGATGCGCCACCTCCTGGCGCTGAACGCGGTGGTGGAAAACGGTACGTTCACCGGCGCCGCCGAGCAGCTCGGCTACACCCAGTCAGCCGTAAGCCAGCAGGTCGGCACTTTGGAGCGCATCGTCGGCACGCCGCTGTTCGATCGTCCAGGTGGCCCCCGCCAGGTGCGCCTGACCGCCGCCGGGCAGCTGCTGCTCACTCACGCCCGGGCCGTCCTGGCCCGTGTCAATTCCGCGGCCACAGACCTGCGGGCGCTGGCTTCCGGCGAACAAGGGGAGCTGCGGGTGGGAACGCTGCCGAGCGTCGGCACCAAGATCCTTCCGCAACTCCTGGGCACCTTCCGCGCCGAGTGGCCCGGCATCGAGATTCTGCTGCGTGAGTCCCGAGATAGCGCCGATCTGATCCATGCCGTCGAGACTGGTGATGTCGATGTCACCTTCATCGATATCGGCCCGTACGACACGGGGCCGCTGCAGGTGCGCCCGTTGCTTGATGACCCCATGGTTTTCGTGGCACCCGCCAATGCTCCGGAGGCGGAACGGCGAGCAGTAAGCATCGCCGCCATCGCTCAGCTCCCGATGATCGGCACCCGCAGCCTCGGATGCCGGCAGATCATCGACAATGCCTTCCGCCAGGCGCCGGCGCCGCCGAAGTACGTCTTCCGCTCCGACGACACCCCGACCATCCAGGGCCTGATCGGTGCCGGGTTGGCTTACGCGGTGCTGCCCTTGCTGACCCTTGATGAAAACGATCCCAATGTGGCGATCCTTCGCATCCGCCCAGAGCCCCCAGCCCGACGGCTCGGGATCGCCTGGCATCCCGAGCGCAGGCCGACGCCGGCCCTCATGCCCTTTATCGAAGCCGCGGCCGAAATTTGTCGCGAGCTTGCTGAGCAATGGGAACCTTGGCGGGCGGCTTGAAAGCCCTTACAGCGAACGAAAAACGATTTCGATGACTTCTGAGTCGCTCAGCTCGATTGGGTTTCCTCGCATGCTGCTGGCCTTCTGAGCGGCTGCTGCGATCGCCGGAATCTCTTCCTCGCTGAGCTGGTAGCCGGCCAGTCCGGGGATCGACAGCGCGGCTGTTAGCTCTTGCAGCCAGACGATTCCGTTCTCGGGGGTTGCTTCGGGCTGGCCGGTGAGCAGGGTCGCCACTTCGGCCATCCTCAGTAGCGCAGGATGTTCGGGGGATCGGTCCCGCAGCGCCCGCAGGTTGACCTCCATGGCCGCGGCGAGCACGGCGGCGCAGACCGCACCGTGCGGCGCCGACAGCCGGGCACCGGCCGCGGCCGCAATGCCATGGACCGCGCCCAGACCCGAATTGGCCAGGCACATCCCGCCGAACAGGCTGGCGAGGGCGAGGTCTTCGCGTACGGCCGCGTCCTCCAGTCCCTCCTCGTACGCCCGACGCAATGATCGAGCGGAACGACGGATCCCGTCCCGGGCCAGGGCATCGCTGAACGGGTTAGCGCGCTGGGACAGGAGAGGCTCGATGAGCTGGGAAAGCGCATCCATGCCGCTGGCGGCGATCGTGGCACTAGGCAGACCGACCAGCAAGTCAGGATCGACCATGGCCACCTTCGGCAGCATCAGCGGGCTCCTGAGGCTCGCCTTGACCCCGCCGCCGGAAAGCACTGAGTTGCGGGTCACCTCAGACCCTGTTCCGGCCGTGGTCGGCACGGCGACGCAGGGCAGGCCGGGCTTCGAATCGGGCGGCCGGCGCCGATGACCTCCAGGTGCTCCAGAGGGTCGGTTCCGGACGTGGCCAGCACTGCGGCAGCTTTGGCGACATCGATCGCACTACCGCCGCCGAATCCCAGGACGGCATCGCAGCCTGCTTCGGCGATCAGCTCCACTGCGGCGCGTACCCGCTCGATCGATGGCTCGGTCGCGACTCCGAACGCGATGCTTGAGAGGCCGGCTTCGCTCAGTGCCGACCGGATTGCATCGGCTCGGGATGTTGTCCGGCCCGTCACCACCAGGACCCGGCTGACCCCGAGCTCGGCGAGTGCCTCAGGTACCTCGCTGACCCTGCCAGCCCCGAACCGTATGTCGGCTGGAACTGCGAGATCGAAGCGAACCACGGCCGGCTACCAGTCGGAGTCGTCAGGGGAGGTGTTGAGATACCGGGTGGCCTCGCGAGGTCTGGCCATCATGGGCGCCACCGTGTCGCGCCACCGCTGATAGTGCGCTGTGTCCTTGTGCGCTGCGGCAGCCGCCTCGTCGCGGTAGATCTCCACGAGGAGGACGTGAGTGGGATCGGCGCGATCGCTCAAGACGTCGAATCGTACGATGCCCGGCTCGTCGCGACTGGCGACGGCGTTCTGCTCGGTCGCGGCCAGGAAAGCATCAAGCTGTTCGGGCACGACCGCAATGTCGACATGAACGATAAGCAGGCTGTTCGGCACGAGCCGACCCTATTACCCAAGTGGCCGCACACTCACAGCCGGAGATTGCCCAGGTGCGGAGCGATTTCATCGGCAGCCGCGGCGCCGTACGCAGCCTCGAAGCGAGTCAGGAACGTGTCGCCGAAGCGATACTCCTGGGTCCCGACCACCTCGATCGCATAGCTCGCCATGAGTGAGCCGAGCTGCGCGCTGCGCTCCAGCGTCAGCTCCCAGGCAAGCCCAGCAAGGAATCCTGCGCGGTAGGCATCGCCCACCCCGGTCGGGTCGACCCGCGCGACCTCCCGCGCAATGGGGATGTCCAGTCGAGGCTCGCCTGCGATCTCGACACTGGACCCCTTGGTGCCCTGGGTGATCACCCGGACGCCGACCCGCTCCACGATTTCCTTGTGCGACCAGCCGGTCTTCTGCGTGATCAGGCCGTCTTCGTAGTCGTTGGTGACCAGGTACGTCGCCCCGTCGATCAGCTGTTTGATCTGCGCGCCGTCCAGCCACGCCATTTGCTGCGAGGGGTCGGCGACGAAGTTGAATCCCCGGCTGCGGCACTCCTCGGTGTGTCGCAGCATTGCCTCCGGATCGTTCGGAGCGATCACGACGAGATCGACGCCGCCCGCCCGTTCGGCAATCGGCTGCAGCTCGATTTGGCGCGCCTCGGCCATGGCACCGGTGTAGAAGGAGCCGATCTGGGCATTGACTGAGTCGGTCGTGCAGATGAACCGAGCGGTGTGCTGGGTCTCTGAGACCCGTACCGGCCAGGTTTGCACCCCGTGCCGCTCCAGCCATGCGCGATAGTCGCCGAAATCCTCGCCGACCGACCCCACCAGAAGTGGGTCCAGTCCCAGCGCGGCCAGTCCGAAGCAGATGTTAGGCGCGATTCCACCGCGGCGGATCTGCAGATCCTCGACCAGAAACGACAGCGAGACCCGATCCAGCTGTTCAGTGACCAGCGACTCTGCGAACCGGCCGGAGAACCTCATCAGGTGGTCCATGGCTATGGAACCAGTGACGGCGATGCGCACGAGGTGAGGGTAATGGCCTGCCGCGCCGCGCTTCCGTCTCGGAGAATCCGAGATGGCAGTGTCGAAGATGCAGCCCATCTCAGGCACTCCGCGTTAGTTAGCCGCATGTCGCGGTAGTTGCGCCTAGCGCGAAGTGCAAGTAACTAACGCGAAGTGGACGTCGGGGTTGAGGCGAGCGTGCTGCTCGGGGGAGCCTGGAGTCGGGGAGACCCTGCTGGTCGAGGCGCGACACGACGCCGAACGCCGGGGTGTGATGGTGCTGCGACGCAAGGGCGGCCGAATCCGGTGGAGTTATCGACCGCTAGTCGAGCGTTCACGCGACGGTGGGTCGGTGCCGAGCCAGGTGTCAAGGCTCGTGTTGCTCGCGCCCAACAGCGGCGGCGGGTGATGGTGCTGCAGGGTGGTTTCGACTTCCATCTCGTCGCTGGCGTCGAAGAAGCGGAGCGGTGGGCCGGGCAGCTGGATCAGCCCGAGTGAGTCGTGCTGGACGTCGATGAGGAGTCCTTGAGACCTGGTCTGGTCCCATGCGTAAACCTCGTCGATGGTCCGCACCCGCCCGGCTGGGACACCGACAGCTTCCAGACGAGCGATGACCTCAGTCACGGCGAGCGAGGAGAACGCATCTTCGAGGATTCGGATGACCTCCGTGCGACGTTCGACGCGTTGCGGGTTGGTCGCCAGGCCCGCGTCGACGTCCAACCCGAATTCGGTACAGAGCCTCTGCCACTGGGAGTCGTTCCCGCAGGCGATCTGGACGGCGCCCTCACCGCAACGGAACAGCCCGTACGGGGCAATGGAGGGATGGTGGTTGCCCCGCGCCTGTCCGCGGACGCCCGCGACGGTCCAGGCGGTGCCCTGGTAGCCGTGCGAGGCAACAACGGCAGCGAGAAGTGACGTCCGCACGATCTGGCCGCGGCCGGTGCGGGTTCGCTCGTGCAGCGCTGCGAGGACACCGTACGCTCCATAGACGCCCGCCAGGATGTCAGCGATAGGTACTCCTACCCGTTGCGGATCGTCCGGATTGGATCCCGTCACCGACATCAGACCGGCTTCGCCTTGCGCGATCTGGTCATAGCCGGCCCGGCCGCCTTCCGGGCCGTCGTGTCCGAATCCACTGATCGCCAGCACCACCAGCCGCGCGTTCAGAGCCATCAACGCCTGATCCGTAAGACCGAGCCTGGCGAGCGTGCCGGGCCTGAAGTTCTCGATGAGCACGTCCGCCATCGCCAACAGTTGCTGCAGCTGCGCCATGTCGTCGGCGTCTTTGAGATCGAGCGTGATGGACTCTTTGTTGCGGTTCGCGGCCAGGAAGTACGTGGAGACTGGCTTGCCGTCTGAGCCCTCCACGAAAGGTGGACCCCAGCTCCGCGCATCATCACCTTGACCGGGCTGTTCGACCTTGATGACTCTCGCTCCGAGGTCGCCGAGCATCATGGCCGCGTGCGGGCCGGCGACGGCGCGTGAGAGGTCGATGACGAGTAGATCGGAGAGTTGGCCCTCTCGGTCGGAGCCGGCCGGGCTCCTGGTCAGCTCTGTGTCGTCGGCGTGCACCTCTGTCGCTCCGTTCTGGTGGTCTTAGCTCGGTCGTGATTGTCCAATACGGACCCGAATGGCTCGATAGATGATCCCTACGGCGAACACCACAGTTCCAACAAGCACCGCTCTCAATGGCAGCGTCAGCACCAGAATCCCGCAGCCGGCCACCCCGACCAGCTGCAGGACGCGTGGAAATCGGCGCCGATCAGATGATTGCGTGTACGCAGCCACATTGGCGATCAGGTAGTACAGCAAGACCCCGAATGACGAGAAGCCAATTGCGCTCCGCAGGTCCGCCAACAAGATCAGCACACATACCAGTCCAGCCACGGTGATTTCAGCATGATGCGGAACCTGATGACGTTCATGTACGGCGGCCAACCAGCGCGGAAGATCATCGTGGCGCGCCATCGCCAGGGTGGTTCTGCCCACGCCCGCGATCAAGGCGAGCAGGGCGCCGAGCGCTGCGGCCGCTGCCCCCAGCCGGACGGGCACGTTGGCCCACACCCAGCCCGCCGCATCCACCGCCGCGGCGAGCGGTGCCGGGGTCGCTGCGACTCCGGCTGGGCCGAGGACAACCAAGATCGAGGCGGCCACCACCAGATAGATCAATACGGTGATGGTGAGAGCGGTCAAGATCGCGCGGGGAATCGTGCGTTCCGGGTTGCGGACCTCTTCGCCCATGGTCGCGATCCGGGCGTAACCGGCAAATGCGAAGAACAGCAGACCGGCCGACTGCAAGATGCCGTACCAGCCGCCGACCAAGAGATCTGAGGACTGAACCGCTGTCGTACTCGGCCCGCTGAGCGAGGCAGCGACGACCAGCGCCAACGTGGCAAGCACGACCGCAACGATGATCTTGGTCAGTGCTGCGGTCCGGGTGATGCCGTGGTAGTTGACCGCCGCCAAGATGATCACTGCCGCGATCGCGATCGGCCGCTCCCATGGACCTGGCGCAAGGTACGCGGCGAAAGTCAGTGCCATTGCCGCGCAACTCGCGATCTTCCCGATGAGGAATCCCCAGCCGGCGAGAAAGCCCCACCAGGGCCCCAGCCGCTCCCGACCGTAGATGTAGGTTCCGCCCGAGGTTGGATACTGGGCCGCAAGCTGGGCCGACGCCGTGGCGTTGCAGTACGCCACCAGTGCAGCTATGGCAAGTCCGATCAGCAACCCCGCCCCTGCTGCGCCCGCGGCGGGGGAGAAGGCGGCGAACACCCCGGCGCCCAGCATCGAGCCCAGCCCGATGATCACCGCGTCGAAGGTGCCGAGCCGTCGCGCCAGTCCGGGCTCAGTCACAACGGTGAGGTCACGAGCTCCCGTCTCCCTGGTAGCCGCTGGGATACACGACCGACTTGAGGCTCGACGGATCTTGGTCGCTTTCCAGCGCCTCGTCGGCGCGCTCAAGGCCGAATCTGCCCGTGACCAGGGAGTCGAGCTCCACCGCACCGCTGGCCACCAGGTGTATCGCAGCCGGCCAGGTGTCGGTGTAGCGGAAGATGCCGGTCACGGTGATCTCGAGGTTCTGGATGTGCTCAACGGGCAAGGTCATCTCGGACGAACCGAGTCCCACCAGCACAGCTGTACCCGCGGGACGTACCGCCTTGATGCCGGACATCACCGCCGGCGGTGCCCCGCTGGCATCGACGAATGCATTGACGTCCAGTCCGGCGTTAGCGACATCGGTCTCGCGAGGATCGATCACTCGGGTGGCGCCGTAGCGCAGTGCCCGCTCCCGGCGCTCGGCCACCAGGTCGGTCACGATGATTTCCGCAGCGCCGAACGCTCGTGCGGTCTGAGCACAGATGATCCCGATCGGTCCCGCGCCTGCGATCAGGATGCTCGATCCGGGGGTGACCCCTGCCTTGCGCATTGTCGTGACCGCTACCGACAAGGGCTCGAGCAGCGCGGCGGCCTCGTTCGACATCGAGTCGGGCACCCGGTGGGCGAATTCGGTCCGGATGACGCAATACTGCGCGAAGGCGCCATCAATAGGTGGCGTCGCGTAGAACTCCATGTTGGGGCAGAGGTTGTAGTGGCCGGCTCGGCACTCTCGGCACCGTCGACAGTTCTTCTGTGGCTCGACGGCCACCCGCTCACCGATTCTGGTCTCCGGCACCTCCTCGCCGACAGCGACGATTCGGCCCGACAGCTCGTGGCCGAGGATCAGCGGACTTTCGACGACGAAGTCGCCGATCCGCCCATGCCGGTAATAGTGCGTGTCAGAACCACAGACCCCCACGGCGGCGACTTCAATCAGCACCTCGTCGCTGGCCATCGGAGGTGTCGGCACTTGCTCAATGCTCAATGTCAGCGGCGCGGTAAGCACGCTGGCGCGCATCCGATCCGGGATCGTGGTTGGGGCGCGGCGGCGGTCTGGGTCATGGCAGGTCCCTCTCTCGCTGATCAATATGGTGTGTAGATGTGCTGGCAGGCCTGGCTAGGTACTTGCCGTTCTTTATCGCCCAGCTCGCACCCTAGCTCCTCCGCTGGTTTTGCCCACCACCGCATCGAACACCGGCGCTGTTCGAATAGCACGCCGACTGATGCGCGCGTGGTGCAAATCAGAGAAGTCGAGTCGACTTGATCATGTCGGCGCCTTTCTTGAGGCCGTTGTCGCGATGCTCAATTTACGGCTCCGTCGTTGAAGTCGATCATTCGGCTCGCTGTAGGCGTGTGCTGGGAGGATCCGCTGGGGCCGAACTCGAACCTCGCACTACACTGACTTCCCGCATGTTCAGGTTGCTTCCGCCCGTTCCCGACCATCCCGCGCTCGAGGAGGAGATCCTCGCGTGGTGGGAGGAGCGCGGCATCTTCGATCGGCTCCGCGAGCACAATCGCGGCCGCCCGGTGTGGGGCTTCATCGATGGCCCAGTCACCGCCAACAAGACCCTCGGCGTACACACGGCCTGGGGGCGCACCCTTAAGGATGTTTTCCAGCGCTACAAGGCGCTCCGCGGCTTCGACCAGCGCTATCAGAACGGCTTCGACTGCCAGGGCCTCTGGATCGAGGTGGGCGTCGAGCGGGAGCTCGGCCTCAACTCCAAGCGCGAGATCGAGGAGTACGGCCTCGCCGAGTTCGCACAAAGGTGCCGGGAGAAGGTCGCGCGGTCGGCGGAGGACCTCATCCGCGGATCGAAGCGACTTGGCCAGTGGATGGATTGGGGGAACGACTACTACACCTTCTCGGACACGAATATCGAATACATCTGGCGTTTCCTCAGGCTGGTGCACGAGCGCGGGTGGCTCTACCGGGGGCACCGGTCGACCGAGTGGTGCCCCCGCTGCGGCACTTCCATCTCGGCGCACGAACTGGTCGGGAGCTACGAGGAGCGGATAGATCCCTCCCTCTTCGTCCGTTTTCCGCTCCTCGACCGGCATGGTCAGTCCCTCGCGGTCTGGACGACTACGCCGTGGACGCTGCCCGCGAACGTTGCCGCTGCGGTTCATCCCGACGAGGAGTACGGCCTCCAAGAGAACGGAGAGTGGGTGGCGGTCAAGCGCTACCCCGAGGAAACCTACGTCGAGCGCCGCCGCGGATCCGAGCTCGTCGGCTGGCGCTACGAAGGGCCCTTCGATCACCTGCCCGCGGCCCAGGGTATTGAGCATCGAGTCATCCCCTGGAACGAGGTCACGATGGAGGACGGAACCGGCATCGTCCACATCGCGCCCGGGTGCGGCTCGGAGGACTTCGATCTATCGCGCGTACACGACCTCCCCGTGCTCATGCCGGTGGACGAGGCAGGACACTTCTACGACCGCTTCGGCTGGTTGCACGGGCTCTCGACGTCGGAGTCGGCCGAGCAGATCGTGGCGGATCTCGCCGAGCGCGGCCGCTTGGTCGCGGCGGGCGAGTACGCGCACCGCTACCCGTTCTGCTGGCGCTGCAACACGCCACTCATCTTCCGCATCGCCGACGACTGGTTCATCGGAGTAGAGGAGGTGAGGCCGAGGCTGCTCGAGGCCAATGCGACGGTCGAGTGGACGCCGGCCTACTTCGGCAAGCGGATGGATGACTGGCTCCGCAACATGGGCGACTGGAACATCTCCCGTCGGCGCTACTTCGGGCTCCCGCTCCCCATTTATCCGTGCACCTGCGGCCACGTGACCGTGGTCGGCTCCCGCGCTGAGCTCGAAGAGCTCGCGACGGCAGGAATCGACCAGCTTTCCGAGCTCCACCGTCCATGGATCGACGCCGTCGAGATCCGATGCCCGGCCTGCGGAACGGAGGGCGTCCGCCGGATCCCCGAGATCGGCGACGTCTGGCTCGACGCGGGAATCGTGCCGTTCTCCACACTTGGCTGGCAGAACCCGGAGTGGATCGAGGGCGGCTACGGGACCGGTGCCGCCAAAGGGCTCACGGGCGCCGATCTCCCCGATCACAACTATTGGGAGACCTGGTTTCCTGCCCACTGGGTCTCCGAAATGCGCGAGCAGATCCGCCTCTGGTTCTATTCGCAGCTGTTCATGTCGGTCTGTCTTGTCGACAAGGCGCCGTTCCGGTCAGTTCTCGGCTACGAGAAAATGCTCGACGAGCATGGGCGTCAGATGCACGGCTCATGGGGGAATCTGATCCCGGCCGAGGAAGCGTTCGAGCGCATGGGCGCCGACGTCATGCGCTGGCAGTACTGCGACCAGCCACCTGACCGGGATCTGCACTTCGGCTACGGGCCAGCGCACGAGATCAAGCGCAAGCTCCTCACGCTCTGGAATTCGGTCGGATTCCTCGTGAGGTACGGGAACATCGAGGGCTTCCGGCCCACGCTGGAGGATCTTGCGGCCGGGCCGGTCGGGATCGAGCTGCGCCCACTCGACCGCTGGCTCGTGGCGCGTACCGAGAAGCTTGTCGCCGACGTAACCGCCGCGTTGGAGGAGCAGCTCACCTACCGCCTGATCGCCGCTTTCGAGTCCTTCGTCGACGACCTCTCGAATTGGTACATCCGCCGGTCGCGGCGGCGCTTCTACTTCTACGACGAGGCGGCGTTCCGGACGCTCTGGTACGCGCTCGTGACAGGCTTGCGGGTGATTTCGCCGGTCATGCCATTCCTCACCGATCACTTATGGCGGAACCTCGTCGCCGACGCCTGCGAGGGCGCTCCGGCCAGTGTCTTCCTCGCGGGCTGGCCGGAGGTCCGCCGGCCGGACGAGCGCCTCCTGGCCGAGATCGCGGAGGTGCGCCGGATCGTCGAGCTCGGTCGCGAGGCGCGCGGCACCGCGGGGGTGAAGCTGCGCCAGCCGCTCCGCCGCGTATACGTGCGCGGCGCGCGGCTCGCCCGGGAGCATGCGGACGAGATCGCCGAGGAACTGCGGGTGGATGAGGTTGGGTTCGATCAAGGGCCCGTGGCCAGCGTCCGGCTGATGCCGAACCTGCGGGTGCTCGGCCCGCGGTTAGGGCCGAAGGTACGCGAGGTCAAGGCTGCGCTGGAACGCGGCGAGGCGGAGGAGATTGGTGGCGGGCGCGTTCGCGTCGCGGGTGAGGAGCTCGACGCCGACGACGTGATCCGCGGGGAGCGGGTGGAGATCGCAGGCTGGGCGATCGCGAACGACGTAACGCTGTCAGTCGCCCTCGATACCGAGATCGACCCCGAGCTCGAGCTCAGAGGCCGGGTCTACGAGCTCATCCACACAATCAACACGATGCGGAAAGAGGCTGGGCTCGAGCTGACAGACCGGATCGTGCTTACGCTCCCCGACGGCGACGACCTGACACGCCACGAGGACTGGATCAAGGCCGAGACACTGGCGACGCGCATCGAGCCGGGCGAAACGCTGGCGATCGCCAAGGCGTAGCGGAAACTGGCCATCGCCAAGGCATAGCGCGTTTTACCCGACCGGCTCGTTCGCGCTGCGGATGATCGTCGTATCCGCTACCAGTGCCGGAGCAAAGCCACGGGCGAACGAGCGGCCGCGCAACCGGCGATACGCGATGACAGCGAAGGTCAAAACGATCATGGCGGGTATGTACTGCCACCCACCAGGAACTGCGCTGATCCCGCCGGAAGCGTTGAACGAGGCGTGCAGCAGACCAATCGCGAGCACACTGCCGCCGGAGTCGATGAGCTGTGTCCCAAGCAGGTACCGAAAAAATGGCGCAACGAGAGCGATCAGCCCGAGCTCCAGCGCGGCCTCTGTCCAGGGGGTACCCTTCCAGCCTTGTTCGGCGAAGGCCAAGGGGATGTGGATCGCAAAGAATGGAATCGCGGTGAGCAACGATCCGATCAGTAGTCCATGCCGCGCCATGAGTCGGCTTTGCGCAAAGCCACCCCACGCCGTTTCTTCCCACAAGTTGACGATCAGCAAGCCAAAGATGAACGTCTGGAAAAGGTAAGACCCGACGAGGGCGAACCAACCATCGGTTGGCGGTTGGAGGGTGCCGGTCAGCACGCCGACCAGCAGCGTAAGCAGCGGCATGGCGGTCACAAGGACCACGAAACGCGCCAAGCCCATCCGCCAGCGGATCACTCCGGCGAAAAGTCGCCGCACTCCGGCGCGGCCCTCGCTCAGCGCGGTGACCAGCGTCGCGGCGCCAAGAAGGAAGATCACCATCAGCAAAATGCCGGGAGAGACGTCCTGGCCGGCGGCCAGCAGAGCGGCCATCACCGGCCACGACAGCCCGAGCGCGATGACAAGGAACATGGTGATCGGGCGGCGGCGCGCGAGCGCACGGACTGGGCCGGACCGGTAATGGTTGTCGGTCGTTGCGGGCTCAGACATGGCAACTCCCAAGGGTCTGGTACGGGCGGCTACTGCCGTCGTAACGCCACCTGCCTTGTGACTGATCCTACGGATTGTCCCGAGACGCCGCGCCGCTCGAAAGCTTGAGATCGTAAGACGGGCAGCCGTACGAGCCGGCGGTCCACCATCAAAGCGAAGGAAACAGCCATGACCATGCCCAGCTTCCGCCTCGACCAACAGACCGCGCTCGTCACCGGCGCCGCCAGCGGTATCGGCCGCGGCATCGCTCTCGGACTTGCCGCCGCCGGCGCCAATGTCGCTTGCTTCGACCTGCCGGAGTCAGCTTTGGACGAGGTCTGCGGCGAAATCAGGGCGACCGGACGGGAAGCTATCGCCGTACCCGGCGATGTCATGGATGCCGACATGCTCGCCGATGCGGTCCGGGACGCGGAGAGCGAATTCGGCCCGCTCAGCCTCGCCGTCAACAGCGCAGGAATCGCCAACGCGGCGCCAGCCGAGGAGATGCCCCTGAGCCAGTGGCAGCGAGTGATCGACATCAACGTGACTGGAGTGTTCTTGTCCTGCCAGGCAGAGAGCAGGGCGATGCTCGAGCACGGCCGCGGCGCGATCGTGAACATCGCCTCGATGTCCGGATCCATCGTCAACCGCGGACTGCTCCAGGCCCACTACAACGCCTCGAAGGCGGCCGTGATTCACCTCAGCCGAAGCCTCGCCATGGAATGGGCCCACCGCGGCATCCGGGTGAACTCGATCAGTCCCGGCTACACGGCGACCCCGATGAACCTGCGCCCCGAGGTCGCCGAACAGGTCACCAAGTTCGAGGCCGATACGCCGCTGGGCCGGATGGCGACCGTCGACGAACTGGTCGGGCCGGCCATCTTCCTGCTCAGCGAGGCAGCCAGCTTCTGCACCGGGGTGGACCTGCTGGTCGACGGCGGCTTCACCTGCTGGTGAAGCAGGAGGAGGCGCGCTGCTCGGGTGTTGACAGGCGACGGGCATGATCGCCTTGATGACTACGCGAGGGGCGAGGAGCGATCAATTTCGTGAAGGATGGCGGGCAGCACCCTAGCCTCAACACTCGCAACAGATGTGGAGGAGGCGTCACACATCATGGCGCTCGGGTGAAGATATCGCCCAGCCGAACGAAAAACGGCGTAAGACCGGGGTTATTCGCTGGGTCAGTCGTATTGGCTTGGGATTGCTCATTTTGCTTGCCACGCTGGCTGTCACGGGCCTGATATACCAGGCTGTTGCAACCCAAAACGACAAACAGGCGTTCCCGCCTCCCGGCCAATTGGTCGCCGTTGACGGTTTCCAGCTGCATATCAATTGCACCGGCGAGGGAAGCCCAACCGTGATTCTGGACGCCTCGGGTGGCAACTCGTCGCCCAGTTGGGGTCTGGTACAGCCCGAGATAGCGAAATCGACCCGTGTCTGCGCCTACGATCGAGCGGGCATGGGCTGGAGCGAACGCGGACCTGTGCCGCGTGACATGAACCAGCATGTGCGCGAACTGCACGCGTTGCTGACTGGGGCTGGAATCGACGGACCGTATGTGCTGGTCGGTCACTCATACGGAGGCCGAATCGCCCGGGTCTACGCCAAGCAGTATCCCGCCGAGGTGGTCGGCATGGTGCTGATCGACCCCGGGACACTGGATGACGATCCGCGTTTTCCACAGGAGAGACATGCCGAACTTGCTGCCGAAGAACGCACGATTACCCTCGCTCGCTGGCTCGCGCCATTTGGCGCAGTAAGACTGCTGCTGCCGCAGGCCGACTACGATGACCTGCCGCCGCAAGCAGGGAGCGGCCATGGACACTTTCGGGGTCACGACGAAATACTTTCGAGCCATTCTTGATCAATATCGAGCCATGCCCCAGACGTATCAGCAAGAACGAGCGGTAATGAGCTTGGGATCAGTCCCGCTGATCGTGCGTAAGCGCGACCACGCCAGAGGATAAGACGAGGCGTGTCTGGACCGAGATCAATGGAGAACTCGCCGGGCTCTCGACGAACAGCATTCATCGGGTCATGCAAGGAGCAACCCATTCGGGGCTGCTGTGGAAGAGCGAACATGCCCAGATGACAATTGATGCGATCCAGCAAGTGATCGAGGCGGC
This sequence comes from uncultured Actinomycetota bacterium, assembly GCA_963744455.1. Classification (GTDB taxonomy): domain Bacteria; phylum Actinomycetota; class Actinomycetes; order Propionibacteriales; family Propionibacteriaceae; genus Microlunatus. The sequence continues at coordinate 17,663 of CAVUTQ010000005.1, forward strand.
GCGCACTGGACAGCCGTTGGCAAGGTGATGGGCTGCGTGGAGGACAGTCGGCCTCCCCGCAAAGCCAGACCTGCTAGTCGCCAACCACCACGTAGTCGGTCCAGTTGTGAGGTTCGGAGTTAATTTTCTCCCATGCCTCCTTGAGGAATAGTGGTGGTGGCCAATCAGCCTATTGGAGCTGATTCCTGGCTGGTGGGGGGATGATCACGACGTTGCAGAAAGTGCACGGTCACTGCGAGAGCGGATTTGCGCGGGTTGCCGACGTGTTCGCGGCACAGTTGGAGAGCGGACGAGACATCGGTGGCTCGGTCGGGGTCTATCTCGACGGGAAACCTGTCGTCGAGATCTGGGGCGGGTCGGCCGACCCTGGTCGTGGCGTGCCCTGGGCTGAGCACACCATCACTCCGATCGGGTCCACGGGCAAGGCGCTGGCATCGACCGCTGTGTTGATCTTGGTCGATCGCGGGCTGATCGACCTCGACGAACCAGTGGCGCGCTACTGGCCGGCGTTCGGCCAGAACGGAAAGGACGACATCCCGGTTCATCTGGTGCTCTCGCACCGATCCGGGGTGGCCGCCCTGGACGAACCGATCAGCAACGACCAGGCCGCTGCGCTCGATCCGGTGCTACGGCTCATTGAGCAACAACGGCCGTGGTGGCAGCCAGGCGCGAAGCATGGCTACCACGCAATGACATACGGCTTCATCCTGAGCGGCCTGGTCCGCGCGGTCACCGGGCGTACGGTCGGTGAGTTCTTCGCCGACGAGGTGGCCAGACCACTGGAACTCGACCTGTACATCGGGCTTGCCGCGAGAGCTGTACGACACGGTGGCGCCGATGATCGGCCCATCCCAGCGCCAGGCGATCCGGTCGATGATCAATCCGGTCTGGTTCCGGTACGCCCTGGGTGTCGCTAACCGGCGCTCAGCCTCGTACAAAGCCACCTTGGCCGGGACCTCGGTCAGCTTCGATGACGCCGCAGAGCTAGTCCGGTACGACGTGGAGGATGCGTCCGCAGGCGCTCTGGGCAACGGGCCTTCACTGGCGCGGATGTTCGCCGCCTTGATCGGTGAGGTTGACGGTCGGCGTCTGATCAGCGCAGACCTGATGAATGCGGCGAGGCAGCCACAGGCCAGTGGCCGTGATGTTGTCCTCCGCGTCCGGACCGACTGGGGCCTTGGCTTCGCTCTTCCAGGCGGACCGATGTGGCCCGACGTCGGAGTTCCGGGCATCTTTGGTCATTCCGGCGCGAGTGGCTCCTTGGGGTTTGCCGACCCCGAACACCGACTCGCCTTCGGATACACGCCCAACCTGTGGGCCGAGCTCTCCGGCTGGTTCAATACGCCGTTCCGGTTCCACGCTCTCACCGAAGCCGTCTACGAGTGCGCTGGTGTGCGTCGGTGGCCCCGCGGCTAATAGTCGAAATGAGATATGGCCGACGGCGGCGATCTGGAGCGGGGTGAGGCAGCCCTTCAGTCCGGACGCTGGACAGAGGCCCGCGCCATCTTCGAAGCGGTCCTCTCCTCCGAGGAGTGCGCAGAAGCAAACTTCGGCCTGGCCGAAGCGCTGTGGTGGCTCGGAGAGAACCGGGCAAGTGTCGAGGCTTGCGTACGCGCGTACGGGCAGTTCGCGCGCCGGAGCGACACTGCTTCGGCCGTACGCTGCGCCGCGTGGCTTGGCATTGTGTACAAGGCCAACTTCGCGAACTTCGCCGCCGCGAATGGGTGGCTGACGCGCGCCGAGCGGCTGGTCGGGCCTGGCGGACCCGGCAAGCTGCGTGCCTGGATCTGGCTGGCACGCGCCTACCAGAACCCCGATCTACCAGCCGCGAGACTCCTCACCGAGCAGGCCCTGCAGCTGGCCCGGTCCGATGGCGATGTCGACACCGAGTTGGTTGCCCTGTCGCAGCTCGGTCGTATCAAAGTTGGGCTCGGTGACACCGACGCCGGGCTCGCAATGATCGACGAGGCAATGGCGGCGGCTCTCGGCGGCGAGGGCAGCAATCTCGACACCGTTGTCTATGTCTGCTGCGACATGTTGAACGCATGCGAGCTGGCAGTCGACGTAGAGCGCGCGGCGCAGTGGTGCGACGTTGCGGACGACTTCATCGAAAGCTACGGTTGCCCGTTCCTGTACGCCGAATGCCGGCTGCTCTACGGCGGTGTGCTGGTCGCGAAGGGGAAGTGGCAGGCGGCAGAGAGCGCGCTTGCGGCCGCACTCCGCGCCACTGCCGATGACTGCCCTGGTCTTCACACCCGCGCATTGAGCAGGCTGGTCGGCCTGCGCGTCCGGCAGGGGCGGCTCGAGGAAGCGGAGCGGCTGCTGGCGAAGCTGGACGACCAGCTCGAGAGCGACGAGGAGGCGGGTCTGTCCGGGCAGCGCTCCGGCTCGCCGAGGGTGACGGGGCTGGGGCGGCGCGTCTGCTCGAGCAGCGGCTCGAGCTGCTCAGCGGCCATCAGATGCTGTTGGGGACGGCGCTCGGACTCCTGGTGAAAGCTTGGTTGGCGGCTGGAGATCCCGTCGCGGCTGAGTCGGCTGCGGCCCGGCTCGAACGCTTGGCCGAGGCGACCGGGGAGGCGCGGGCTGTGGCCCGAGCGCTGACTGCGCGTGGGCTGGTAGCTGCCGCGACCGATGATCCCGGCACGGCAGGCCGAGTCCTGGAGAGCGCGCTGACCGCATGGACCGACTTGGGGCTCCCGTACGAGCGGGCGGAGATCCACGTTGCGCTCGCGATGATCACCGCCGGCGAGCGGCCGGACCTCGCGATCGAGCACGCACGTCGCGCTAAGGCGGCGTACCAGCAGCTCGGCGCAACTCTCGACGCTGATCGGGTCGCGGCATTCCTGCGGACTCTCGGGGTCTCGTCGCGGACCGGCAGCCGAAGCATCGGGATCCTCACACCTCGAGAGCAGGAAGTGCTCGGGCTGCTCGGAGAGGGGCTGACGAACCCGGAGATAGCGGCCCGGCTGTTCGTGAGTCGCAAGACCGTGGCTCACCACGTGAGCAGCATCCTCACCAAGCTGCAGGTTCGGAATCGGGCCGAGGCCGCGCTTCACGGTCGTCTGATTGGCGGGGAAATAGGTCAGCTGACCGATGCTCCGAAGGCGCCTGCCGACCACGCTGGTGCGGCATGACAGAGACGTTCCAGATTCCGCTCGAAGCGGCAGAAGTGTACGAGGAGAGGTTCGTTCCGGCGGTGTTTGGGCAGTGGGCGCCGCTCCTCATCGAGGAAGCGGGCGTTGATCGCGGTCATCGTGTGCTCGACGTGGCTTGTGGCACCGGCATTGTCGCCCGCACTGCCGCGGACAGGGTCGGCCCGACAGGATCCGTGGTCGGGGTAGACCTCAACGAGGCCATGCTCGTCGTGGCTCGGCGGGTCCGCCCCGATCTTGAGTGGCGACAGGGCGACGCAGCGGAGTTGCCTTTCGAGGACGAGTCGTTCGACCGGGCGCTGTGCCAGATGGCGCTGATGTTCTTCCCAGACCGGGCCCAGGCGATCGCGGAGATGGCGCGCGTGGTGACCGCCGATGGCGTCGTCGCCATTTGCGTACCGGCTGGTCTGGATGAGCAGCCCGCGTACGGCCCCCTCGATGCTGCGGTGGGGGAGTTGGCCGGTCCGGAGGCGCAGGCGCTGATGACTACGTACTGGTCCTGCGGAGACCTCGGCTACCTGAGAGGACTCTTCGCGTCGGCCGGGATGACTGTGACGACGACTCGCACACACGTGGGAACGGCAAAGTATCCATCGATCGATGACGCCGTGACGACGGAGCTGGAGGCCACTCCACTCGGCGAGATGGTCTCCGCGGAGGCGTATGACGCCCTCCGGCAGCGCGCACGCGATCTCCTGCAGCGCTACGTCGGCGATGACGGCTCGGTCGGCATCCCGTTGGCCGGCCACTTGGTCGTGGCAGGCCGATAGATCAGGGCCGGCTCGGTACGTCTTTGATCACAAGCGTCCAGACGGACCCAGTTCATGCGCAAACGGGTACGTCTTTGATCACAGGCGTCCAGAAGATCCTTGCGACCTCGAAATATATGTACGATGCGCTATAGTGACAAATGTGCCTATGACGCCCAGTTCCGCGGCAGCGATCGTACGGCTGGCGCGCCGCAAAGCGGGGCTAACTCAGGTTGAGCTCGCGATGAGGGCAGGGATTACCCAAAGCGTCATCAGCGCGTACGAATCCGGCCGCCGGCAGCCCACCCTTCCTACGTTGGAGTCACTTGTCGAAGCTGCCGGGTTCGACCTCACCATCGGCCTGCGACAATCACCGGACCGAAGGCGCCAACTGACAGGGCCGCTTGGACGGAGAGTGCGTCGCCGTCGCGATGCGCTCGTTGCGGCCGCGCACTCCCATGGCGTGTCCAATCTTCGGGTCTTCGGCAGCGTCGCCCGTGGCGAAGAGGGGCCCAGCAGCGACATCGATCTGCTTGCCGACCTTCCGCCCGCGATGGGCCTGTTCGGGCTAGGTCGGCTTCGGGCCGACCTAGAAGCCATCATCGACGCGCCGGTCGATGTGATCCCGGCATCTGACCTCAAGCCAGACGTCAGGGCGCGGGTCGCTGACGAGTTGATCGCGCTGTGACGGAGGGCGACTACCAAAGGCTGCTAGACATTCAGGCGGCGATCGAGGCGATCCATGCGCATCTGGGTCGCGGTGGTCTGTCCGATGGGCTGGTCTTTGACGCCGTTCGTATCCGGTTGCTGGAGATCGGGGAGGCAGTCAAATCCCTGCCAGCCGAGTTGCTTGCCACCCAGCCGTCGATACCATGGTCGGAGATCGCGCGGATGCGTGATCATCTTGCGCACCGCTACTTCGATACTTCCCACGCGATTCTGCAAGCCACTGTTGATCATGACCTGCCTGATCTCGAGCGTGCCATCGCGGTCTTGCTGGAGCGTCTCAAGACAGTGGGTGGACCCCAAGGTGAGTGAGGGTCGGTCACCACCTAGGGAAAGATCGTGCGCGTTGGCCTTGAAGTCACGGGTCAAACGCGCACGATCTTTTCTTTTTGATCAGCTTCGCGGTGGCAGATCCCACTCATCGTCGGGCGTACGCAGCACGGTCACCGCGCAGATGGCGAATGCCAGGGCCATCAGTCCCCAGGCCAGGGCATCCATCACCGGTGACGGGAAGACGACGAAGGCGAAGACGTGACCGGGCTGGGACAAGATCATCGCGACCCATCCCACCGTGGGGATGCTGCCTCTGAGCGCGAGACCCATCAAGATCGCGCCGAGAACGTGGCCGATGACCATGAGCAGTGTGCTGATCCCGGCAAGCCCATCGGACCACATCGCGTCGATGAGGGCAGCGGCGCCGTCCCGTTGCGCAACAGGAAGCATGGCTCCTGCGAGGTACATGCTGTCGATGGCGCCCAGCGCCCATCCGCCGAGGTAGGCAACCAGGTTGACCCCAGGGCGATCATGGTGAGCACAGGTCGGCGACGCCTGGCCAGCCGCGCGGCCGCAAGGAATGCGGGAACGACAGTCAGCATCGCGAGGAAGCCGAGCAGGGCGAACGTGAACTGGCGTCTCGGGTCGGCCGCGATCAGGTCAAGTGCCTTTCGGGTGTCGCTGTCGTCGGTGACGACGAGCCGGCCGATGGCAACTGTCGTGGCCGGTACCAGCAGGACGACGGCCGCGGCGATGCGCTGGAATCGTCTGACGTCTCGGAGCTTGCGTGGGCGGGTTGAGCGTGTGCTTGGGCGAGCATGGTGGCGGTCATCTGGTGGTCATAGTTCTCTGTGTGATGGGGCATTAAGTCGCGACATGGGTGGAAGATCCCACTCGTCGTCCGGAGTGCGGAGCACAGCCGCTGCGCAGAAGGCGAGTGCCAGGGCCATCAGGCCCCAAGCCAGAGCGTCAATCACTGGCAATGGGAAAACCTCGAACGCCACCTGAGCGGGTTGGGACAAGATCATCGCGACCCATCCCGCGGTAGGGATGCTGCCTCTGAGCGCGAGACCCATCAAGATCGCGCCAACACTGTGGCCGAAGAACAGGAGCATAATGCTGATCCCGAAAAACCCGTGGGCCCACATCGCGTCGATGAGGGCGGCGGCGCCGTCCCGCTGTTCGACGGGAAGCTGGGACCCCGCGAAGTACATGTTGTTCAGCGCCGGGAACGCCCACGCGCCTGCGTAGGCAACCAGGTTGACGCCGAGCGCGATCATGGTCAGCACCGGTCGGCGACGTCCGGCCAGCCGCCCAGCCGCCAGGAACGCGGGAATGAACGTCAGCACGGCAAAGAAGCTGAGCAGGGTGAGCGTGAATTGACGATCCGGGACGGCCGCGACCAGGTCCAGCGCCATTCGGGTGTCTCTGTCGTCGGTCACAAGCAGCCTGCCGATGGCGGTAGTTGTCGCCGGCACCAGCAAGACGACAGCCGCGACAATGCGCCGGAACCGTCTGACGTCGCGGACCTTACGTGGGCGGGTTGAGCGTGTGCTCGGGGAACTGACAGTTGCGGTCATGTGGTCCTCCAGTTGGGCGTACGGATGCTGTCCCCGCTTACGTTCCGACCTGCGCCCGCTCAGCGCCTGAGGCCGTACCCCGAATCTCAGGCACTCGGGCCGGGAAATGTCCCGGCGCCAGTAGGGCCTGGCCCCCAGACGCTCCGCCGCATCCGCTTCATAATCGAGACATGACGCCCGCCGAGGCGCCGGACGCGACGCCCATCCGGGTCCTGCTGGCCGACGACCACCCGGTCGTACGGCGCGGGCTTGCGGCACTGCTCGACACGCTCGACGGCATCGAGGTCGTCGCTCAGGCGGGAACCGGCGAAGAGGCGGTACGCGAGGTCGGCCTCAGCCGGCCAAATGTGGTCGTCATGGATCTGCGCATGCCTGGCGTGGACGGCGTTGAGGCCACGCGCCGCATCGTGAAGGGCTACCCGAAACCGCGGTTCTCGTGCTCACCATGTTCGACGAGGACGCGCTGGTCGCTGACGCCTTGCGGGCCGGTGCCCGTGGATACCTGCTTAAGCGCGCCGAACAGGCGGAGATCGAACGCGCCATCCGCGCTGTTGCCGCCGGTGATGCGATCTTCAGCAGCGAGGTCGCCGGCCGCGTGCTGGGCGCCATCACCGTCGACCGCGAAGCTCCGGCGCTGGCCCCGCTGTCGCCGCGGGAGCGTGAGGTGCTCGACATCGTCGCCACCGGGGCGACCAACTCGGCAATCGCCCATCGCCTCGGGCTCTCACCGAAGACCGTGGGCAATCACATCTCGGCGATCTTCCTGAAGCTGGGTGTTGCTACCCGCGCCGAGGCCGTCGTGATCGCCAAGGACGCCGGATTGGGCCGCCGTGACTGAGCACGCCTGGAGCCGTTGGCCGGTTGTCGTCGCCGTGGCAGCGGGGACACTGCTGACCGGTGTGACCCTCGGGTTCGGCCTGGCAAGTGGCATCGATTGGCAGAGGCTCGTCGAGAGCTACACGCTGACCAACCTGGTCATTGGGCTGGCATTCCTGGCGTCGGGGCTACCGGTCGCTTGGCTGACGCGCAATGTCGTCGGGCCGCTGCTCATGGCCGCTGGTCTGTGTCACCTGATATCTGCGGCCGCGACGATGATTGCGGTGTTCGGCCTCAACGCCGACTGGCCGACCTCCGCGATCCGGCTCCTGTCGACATTCTCGACGGGGCCGTGGCAACTCGGCATTGGTCTGTTGTTCCCGCTCGCACTGCTGCTGTTCCCCGACGGACACCTGCCGAACCGAAGGTGGGTGTGGGTGGCTTGGCTGATCGTGTTGGGCGGGGCATTCCAGGCGGTGACAGGGGTACTCTCCGACGGATCGTCGTTCAGCGACTCTCCGGAGGCCAACTCGATCCTCTCGATCGGGCTCGAGATGCCGGAGCCGGTCGTCCTTATAGCCGGGATTGCCGGCGATGCCGCGTACCTGCTCGTCATCTTTTCGCTGGTGTGGCGCTTCATCCGAGGCGACGAGCGAACCAAGCGGCAGTTGATGTGGTTGATCCTCGCGCTGTTGATCATCTTCGCGCTCAACGTGGAGCGCTTCCTGACCGGGGACGGTCCGATCCTGCTGCTGCTCTCGGTGGTGCTCATCCCGATCGCGCTCGCGATCGCCGTCGTGCGGTATCAACTGTTCGACATCCGCGTCGTACTCTCCAGGACCCTGCTGTACGGACTGACTATTGCGGTGATCATCGCGGCGTACGTCGGAATCGTCGCCGGTCTCACGCTGCTGGTGCCATCGAATGCCCAGCGAAGCGTCTCCGTCGCCGCGGCGATCATCGTTGCATTCCTGTTTGCACCAGTGCGGTCGCTTGTGCAGCGGATGATCAACCGCGCCTTCTACGGCACCCGGTCAGACCCTGCGCTGACGGCGTGGCAGATCGGCCAAGGGCTGCGTCACGATGACGACCTACCCGGCGTGCTCGAGCAGACCCGCGATGCCTTGCGGTTGCCGTGGATCTCGTTGCGCGGTGACGCCCGCCGGAAACGAGATCGCCGCGGCCGGGACGTCCGCAGGAGTATCCGACGGCGGAGTTGCCCCTCACGTACCGAGACGAGCAGGTCGGGACCATGATTATCGGTTTGCGGCGGGGCGAGCGCGAGCTACACGCCGCAGACCGTCGTACGCTCGAGCTCATCGCGACTCCGCTCGCCGTTGCACTCCACGCCACAGCCCTGAGCGAGCAGGTCCAGCAGGCCCGAACGGCGACAGTCGAGGCTGCAGCCGCCGAGCGGGTCAGGTTGCAGCGGGAGCTTCACGACGGCGTCGGTCCGATCTTGACCAGCGCCGCTTTTCAGGCCGATGCAGCCTCCAACCTCGTCCACACCGATCCGGCCGCCGCGGAGCGGCTGCTCGACGAGATCCGAACTGAACTCCGCAGCGCGATCGACGACGTACGGCGGGTGGTGTACGGATTGCGCCCGATCGAGCTCGACAACGCCGGCTTGGTCGGCGCCATTAAGCAGCGACTGGCAGGCTTGCCCGCCGGTGAGGAGGGGCAGATCAAGGTGGAGATGGAGCTTCCCGAGCAGTTGCCCGCCTTGTCACCGGCGGTCGAGCTGGCGGCGTACCGGATCGCCAGCGAGGCAATCAACAATGCATTGACACACTCGGCAGGCCGTCGCTGCCTGGTCATGATCACTGCGAACGGAACACTGGCGGTCACTGTCCGGGACGACGGCAGGCCACCGACCTCGTGGACTCCAGGGGTCGGGCTCCGTTCGATCTTGGAGCGGGCCGAGGAACTGGGCGGAACCGCCGCCGCCGGGCCGACAGGCGACGGATGGGAAGTGCGTGCACGACTGCCGCTGGACGGGCTCGCGCCAGCGATCCGCGACTGAGTGACGGATGCAAATCGGCGCAGGGCTTCGGTCCCCGCGCCGACCCCTCTGGCCTGCCTCGGCGCGCCGGCTGATAGATATCTGACCGAACATGAACAACTCTGAGATCGTGGTCGGCCTGGACGACTCCCCTCCAGCCAAGGCCGCGCTGCGGTGGGCTGCCGAGCAGGCGCGGCTCACGGGCGCTCGCCTGCGCGCGGTGAGTGTCGTGGACTGGCCTCTTGGTGTGCATGCGGACGGGCGCCCGGTGCTTCGAGCCGCTGGCGCTGGGCAATACGACGAGGTCGGGCACGACTATCGAGCAATGATCAGCGCGCTCTTCTCTGAGATCGATCCGCCGTCGGATTGGGTGTTGGAGTTCGAGGTTGGTCGGGCAGGGCACGTCCTTGTGCGCGCTTCAGAGCATGCTCGACTACTCGTCGTCGGGACAGGTGAGCACGTCGGCCTCGGCAAGATCCTCCTCGGTTCGACGAGTCACCACTGCCTCAGTCACGCTCGATGTCCCGTGGTCGCCGTACCGACCCCCTCACCCGACCAGATCTCACCCGGTTCGGGTGAGGCGTAGCCGCGACCCTGCGTGGCACGTTTGTGCCAGATCCCAGGAGGTGAGCGATGTGACCACTGACACGCCTCCTCGTCTGGTCGCTCGGTTCCGGACTCGGCGCTCTGCGGCGGTCGCGGGAATTCTCTTCGGGGTGCTGCTCCTGGCGGCGATGATCATGCTGCGCATCGCGCTCTCCGAAGGCGGCCTTGACACGCTTGAGGCCAATGCGCAGCAGCGCAGCCTGATCCGGCTCAGTCTCAGCCTGGTGCCGTTTGCCGGCATCGCCTTCCTGTGGTTCATCGGCGTCGTACGCGAGCAGCTCGGCGAGATCGAGGATCGGTTGTTCTCCACCGTTTTCATGGGCAGCGGGCTGCTCTTTTTGGCGATGCTGTTTACGGGCGCTGCCACCTCGACCAGCGTCTTGGCGATGGTCGGCGGATCGGATGTCGACACCTCCGTCCTCGTGTACGGCCAGACCACTGCCCAGGGACTCATCTCCGTCTATGCCATGCGAATGGCTGCGGTGTTCACGATCTCGGTGAGTACCGTCGGGCTCCGGACCGCCGGCCTGCCGCGCTGGGTTTCATTCCTGGGATACCTGATCGCCCTTGTCCTACTGGTAGCGGCAGCGAGCCAGCGGTGGACACAACTCGTGTTTCCAGCGTGGGTTCTGCTGGTGAGCGTCGTGATTCTCGTCGTCCGCCCACCGGAGCGTGCCGGCGCGGTCGAGGTCGGTCCTGACGCAGCTTCTGGGACGATGATCCTGTGAGCCGTCGGTCAGCCCAAGAACCGCCCGTCACTGAGTGCTGGCGGCGATGGTGGGCGCGACTCGCAGCGCGTTGGCGGCAATGGTCAGGGCTGGGTTGAGGGCAGCCGAGGACGGAAAGAAGCTGCTATCGACCACGAACAGGTTGCTCAGATCGTGGCTGCGGCAGTTGGGATCCAGGACGCTGGCGGACGGATCGGTGCCGGCGACTGCGGTACCGCACATGTGGGAGTTTGTGGCAATGCCCATGCGTTCGGTGAGGACGATCGGATAGCCGGCCTTACGGACCGCGCGGCTGACCCGTTTGACCAGCTCCTGATGCGGGGTGAGGTTGTTCGCAGTCCAGCTGATCATGATCTTGTCGCCGTCGACCGTGACCCGGTTGTCCGGCCGGGGCAGGTCCTCGGTGGTGAGGTAGATGTCGAGGCTCCGGTCGGTGACCATCTTCAGTGCCCACATTGGCGCCCAGGGGCGCGCCGCCTTGACCATCGGCGCCCGCAGCTTGCCCAGCATCTGGAGGTTGCCGAGTGGGTACGGGGTGTCCGGCCCGGGTTCGTACCAGTCATTGAGCCCGAGAGTCTTCTGCCAGGCGGTGTCGTTGCGGCGTAAAGGGTTGACCGCCAGGAAGAAGGTGCTGTTGTGGACCATGTAGTTGCGGCCGAGCAGCCCCGAAGAGTTGCCCAGGCCGGCGGAGTGCTGGTCGCTGGCCGAGCGCAGCAACAAGGCAGCTGAGTTGACCGCTCCGCCGGACACGACAAAGGTCCTGGCCTCGATCCTGACCGTGCGCCCCGCTACGTCCGCTTCGGCCGCGGTGACAGTGTCAGCCACCGGTGTTGGTATGCAACCGGCGTACGTACGCGCCCAGTAGCAGCCGCACCGACGGTGACTCCAGGGCGGGCCTGACTGCCCGATTCTCGGCATCGCTCTTGTTGCCGGTAGACAGAGGGAGATCCATCGGCCGTGGCGTCAGCGCGCCGTTCGACCATCGACGGCAGGTGCATGCCGTTGGCCATGTGGAACGGATGCAGGCCCTGCTGGCGGAGACGTACCGCCAACCGCTCGATCTCTGGTTCGTGGCTAAGCGGGGGATAGGGGTAGGGAGTGGAGTGCTCGGGTTCGGTCGGGTCCTCCCCGATGGCGCCGTGCACTTGGTACAGCTCTTCGGCCTTGGCGTAAAACGGCTCGAGGTCGTCGTAGCTGAACGGCCATGCGGGAGAGACGCCGTCGTGGTGGGCCCTCTCGTGGAAGTCGCTGCGGCGGAAGCGGGGCAGGCATGCGCCGTACATCTTGGTGTTCCCGCCCACCCAGTAATACGCGCCCGGCTGGAACGGCTGCCCGGTCTTGGCGTCATACCAGGGCGCCGACGTGACGTAACGCTTCTTGATGAACACGTGATCGGGCTGGCTGTTCTCCGGCTCTCTTGGCAGGAACTGGCCGCGTTCGATGATCAGCACATCCAGGCCTGTGTCCTTCAGCGCCCAAGCAAGAGTGCCACCACCCATGCCGGAGCCAATGATCACCACATCGGCGGTCAACGTCTTCTTGATCAGGATTGACCAGCGCACCCTCGCGTAGCGGCGGTCGTGGTAGGGCCTGTGCCATGATCACGCAGGGACGGCGGGCTGGGTAAGCAACGCGTCGACCTCGGTACGGGTGGGCATGGCGGCGAGGTCGCCACGGCGTGTCGTGACCAGTGCACCGACGGCTGCGCCTTGATCAACTCGTTCTTGCAGGCTGCCGCCGCCGAGAAAGGCGGCGAGATAGCCGGCGGCGAAGCCATCGCCGGCCCCTACGGTGTCGACCGGTGCTGACGACGAACGCTCGGGATTGAGTCGCTCTCCCCGTCGGCGGTCCAGCCGCGGGCGCCCGCTGCGCCGAGCTTGAGCGCCACCTCAGGCACACCGCGCCGCAGGTAGAACTGGGCGATTTCGTCGGGCTCGTTCATACCGGTAAGCAACTGTCCTTCCGCGAGGCCCGGCATCACCACAGTGGCGCGTGAAGCCACGGTGTTGATCATGGAGCGCATCTCGTCGACGTGCTGCCAGAGGTTGGGGCGGATATTGGGGTCGAAGGAGACGCTCAGCCCGGCATTGAGTGCAGCGTCGAGCAGGGTCAACGCGGCAACCCGAGTGGCTGGGGAGATGCCCAGCACGATGCCGGTCAGGTGTAGATGCTGGACCCCTTCCAGCGACAAGACATCGTCGGTCAGCAATGCTTCGGCGTGACTGTGCGAATGCGCTTGCATGCCGGATCTGCAGCACCTCTGGGTCGCCGCTTGCTCCGCCGGCTTTGAACATCAAAGCGGTCGGGCCGCTGGCTCTGCGTGCCAAGGGAATGATCCCTAGCTGACCGATGGCGTCGGCCAGGTAGTCGCCATGCGCATCGTCCCCAAGGACGCTTGCCCAGATGGTGCGAATCCCAAGCCGTGTGAGGCCGGCTGCGACATTGAGATCCGCACCACCGGCAAACCGAACGAACTGCGTAGCGACCCGCAGGTTGTCTTCGACGCTGGCGTAGCCCACGAGGGCTTCGCCGAATGTCAGCACCGTCGGTGGCGAAGTCATGAGCGCACCGTCTCGCCAACCACCGCACGGACGGCTCGGCAGCGGTCGCGGAGCGCGTCCAGGTCGCCGCCTTTGAGGGCGTCGCCGAGCAGCGGCCCGCCGATGCTCACCGCGGCCGCGCCGGCGGCCAGCCACTCACGGATGGCGTCGAGGTCGACCCCGCCGGACGGGACTGGCCTGCAGCTCAGGAAACGGACCTCGCAGATGCTTGAGATACCCCGCGCCGACCGTCTGCGCGGGAAAGATCTTGACCGCAGTCGCGCCGGCGTGCCAGCCGGCGGCGAGCTCGGTCGGAGTCAGGCCGCCGGGGAAGACCGCAATCTGGCGCTGGACGGCGAGTCTGACCACAGGCAGGTTCATGGTCGGGGTGACCAGGAACCGCGCGCCGCATTCGATGGCACGTTCGGCGTCCGCCTCGGTGAGGATGGTGCCGACACCGACATCAGCCGTGTCGGCGTAGCGGCTGACGAGGTCGGCGAGCGCGCCGAGCAGGTCGGGGGTGGTGAGGGTGAGCTCAAGGCTGAGGATGCCTTCCTCGACGAGCACGTCGCACACCGGGGCAAGGGCGGCGACGTGCGAGGCGCGGAGCACCGCGATCACCCTGCCGGTGATAAGCCGCTCGCTGAGCGGCGGTCGGCTGATCGTCGCCGTCATGGTGACTGCACCACCCGGGCAAGGGTTTCGACGAAGAAGTACTCGCCCCACATGACGCTCTCGTCGACGCCGAGCAGTTTGGCCTCGTGGTACGAGCCGTGCTTGAGTACGCCCTCCCAGGCGTCCTCGTGGGCGACGAACTCCGGCTCGCACAGCCGCGCGATGGTGGCCTCGGCCTGAGCGTGGTAGCGCTTCGCTTGATCATCATCAGCGGCAAGAGAAGCGAGCATGATCAATCCACCCGCCGCGCAGGCGGCGGCCGAGGACTCCCAGCGGCGTACCGGATGGGGCTCGTCGAAGTCATTCGGCGGCACCGGGTCCTGCCCGCGGATGTGTTCCAGCCAGTAGTCAGCGTTCAGCTGGGCGGTGGCTAGCCAGTGGGGGTTGCCGGTCAGGGCGTACATCGACGTGAATCCATACAGCGACCAGGCCTGACCGCGCGCCCAGGAGGAGTCGTTGCGCCAGCCTTGCTGGGTGGTCTGACGCAGAAACTCTCCGGTATCAAGATCAAAGATGCCTTCATGGCTGGTCGAGCCGTCGCCGCGCACCAGATACTTACGCGTTGTTTCACAGTGCTGCTCGGCAATGTCGAGCAGGTGCTGGTCCTCGGTCTCCAGACCTGCCACAGCAATGATGCCGACGTTCATCATGATGTCGATGAAGATCGAGTCCGGAGCCAGGAACGAGCGCAGGAACCTGCCCTTGCTGTTGAATCGGGTGGCCATGGTCTTGCCACCCGAATGACCACCTCCCGGCCGGTGTCCTCGCCGGTGAGCTCCCACCACTTCTTCCAGGTCGGGCAAAGCACGAAGCCGAGGTCATGAACCTGATCGTCATACTGACGTTCCTCGACCAGTTTGCTGTAGTGCTCGGCGCGGGCCCTCCAGTCCTCGCCGAGCCCCAGCTCATAGAACAGCCACATCTGGCCGCCCAGGAAGCCTTCACACCAGTTGGTCCAGGCTTCTTTGCCATGCCTCCAGCGGCCATGGTCGGTGTAGAGGGGGAAGTAGTCCGGGTAGTCGGCAACCAGCCGCGAGACCTTGCCGGCGGCGACCTCGAGGGCGGTGCTGGCCGCCGCTTTCGTCGCCTCGCTGAAAGCAAAGGCGCGGCGCTCCTTGACTCGGCGGGATGCCCAGTACATGGGTCCTTACCTCACTTCTCGCCGACGCCGCCGACCCAGGAAGGTGCCTGGGCGCCGGTACGGATGATCATGCTCTTGTGTTCGATGTACTCATCGATCGCGGTGCGGCCGAGCTCCCGGCCGATGCCCGAAGCGCCATAGCCGCCGAAAGAGATCTCGGGGAAGCCGTCCATGTAGCAGTTGACCCAGACCGTCCCGGCCTTGGTGGCCCGCGCATAGCCGAGGGCGGTGTCGATGTCCCGGCTCCAAACGCCGGCGCTGAGCCCGTACCCGGTGGCGTTGGTGATCTCCACGGCCTCGGCAAGATCAGCAAACCTGACGACCGACAGTACGGGCCCGAAGATCTCTTCCCGAGCGACTCGGGCGGTCTTGGGTACGCCGGCGAGCACGGTGGGGGAGTAGTAGCGGCCGCGGTCGGAGTCGAGCTGGCTGCCGCCGATCGCGACTGATGCGCCCTCTTGCTGGCCAAGATCGACATAGCCGCTGACCACGCCGAGATGTTTCTCAGAGATCAGCGCTCCCACCTTGGTGGCCAAGTCAAGCGGATCGCCGACGATGACATCCTGCGCGCGCTCCACGACCCGTTCGGTGAACTCGTCGGCAACGTCGGCGTGCACCAGGAGTCGCGATCCGGCGTTGCAGCACTCGCCTTGATTGAAGTACGCGCCGAAGACCACCTTTTCCAGCGCCGCATCGAGGTCGGCGTCGGGAAAGACCACCTGCGGATTCTTGCCGCCCAGCTCAAGGCTTGCCTTCTTCAGGTCCTTGGCGGCAGCCTGGGCAACCATTCGCCCGACGCCGGTGGATCCGGTGAACGTGGTCATGTGGGTGCCTGGGTGGCTCGACAGCCAGCCGCCGACGTCGCCACCGCCGTGGACGAGGTTGACAACGCCGTTGGGCAGCCCTTCGTCGTACAAGATCTGAACGAGACGGGTAGTCGTGCCTGGTGTGAGATCGCTGGGCTTGACGACGGCTGTGCAGCCCACCGCCAGTGCAAATGGCAGCTTTTGGGACACGATCAACAGTGGGAAGTTCCAGGGCGTGATCACTCCGACGACACCGACGGGTTCCTTGACTGTAACGGCCAGGTAGTTGGGCCCGAGGTCGTTGTGGGCGTCACCGTACGCGTGCTGGGCGAGGCTGGCGGCGTAGTACCAGATGCCCGCCGCGCTGGACACCTCGTCCCTCGCCTGCGAGATGGGCTTGCCGGACTCCAGCGTCTCGATCAAGGCCAGCTCGTCGCGCTCGGCTTCAATCCGTGCGGCGACGCGCCGTAGCAGTGCGGCCCGTTCCGCACCGGAGGTTCGCGGCCAGTCACCGTCGCTAAAGGCCTTGTGGGCTGCGGTAACGGCGGCATCGACATCGGTCTCACTGGCGCTGTGGTAGCTGGCGACGCGGATGTCATGGGCCGGGCTGTCACGCAGCACCTCCTCGCCTCCGCCGCCGACCTCGCGGCCGTCGATGATGTTTGGCCATATTTTGGCGGTGATGGTGGCCGGGGCGGTGCTGGTGATCGTTGTCATGAGAATGCTTTCGGTCGGTGCTGGTGGGTGCTGGACGGATGGATTCAGGTACCGCGGTAGTGCGGGTCGCGTTTCTCGGTGAAGGACGCGAACCCTTCGGCAGCGTCCTCGGTAAAGGCGGTGGCGGCTGAGCTGACTTGCTCCATCGATCGGAAGCCGTCGCCGGCATCGATGGCCTGTTTCGCCATCTGTACCGCGATCGGCGCCCGTTCGGCGATCTTGACTGCCAGGGCGCGGGCAATACTGATCACCTCTGCCTTGGGGGCAAGCTGATTGGCGATCCCCCACGCCAGTGCGCGCTCGGCGGGCAGCGGCTCGCCGGTGAAGATCAACTCCTTGGCCCGGCCGGCGCCTACCAGATCGCGGAGTCTGCCGGTGCCGCCCCAGCCGGGGAGGGTGCCAATGCCGACCTCGGTCAGGCCCAGCGTCGCATCGTCAGCGAGGATCCGCAGATCGCAGGCCAGGGCCAGCTCGAAGCCGCCGCCATACGCATTGCCGGAAACGGCGGCGATGGTGGGCTGCCGTAACCCTGCGAGGTGGTCGAATACCCGGTGCCCAAGGCGGGTCCAGCGGGCCCACATGTCCAGCGGCGGTAGAACCTTGAAGCGTTTGATGTCGGCACCGGCGCAGAAGGAGCGGTTCCCAGCCGCGGTGATGAGGACGACCCGCACATCCCGGTCGGCGTCGAGCCCGATCAAGATCTGCTCGAGCTGCTCCAGCATCTCCGGGGTCAGCGCATTGTGCTTGGCCGGCCGGTCCAGGCAGATGGTGGCGACGGTGTCAACCTCGACGCTGATCATGCCGACATCCGCCGGTGCCGGCATGTGCGCTGAGCCTGTCGAAGCGCGCCCTTCGACGGGCTCAGGGATCATAGATTCGCTCATACCGGACCGTCGCTCGGGTCGGGCGGCGTGAGGCCGCGCAGCACGTGGTGGGCGCCCTTCTCGCCGATCATGGTCGAGGTCGCCATCGTGTTACCGCTGATCAGCTTGGGCATGATCGACGCGTCGATCACCCGAAGGCCATCCATACCGTGGACCTTGAGCTCTTGATCAACGACCGCGAGATCGTCGTCGCCTACCTTGCAGGAGCCGACCGGGTGGTAGTCGGTCTTGGCCCACTGTTTGACGTACTCGCGGATCTCCTTGTCGGTCTTGACCTCCGCGCTCGGCAGGTACTCCTTGATCACGAACGGCTGGTACGCCTTGCTGCGCATCATCTCCCGGCCCCAGCGGAACCCTTCCAGCGACTTCTCCCAGTCGTACGGATCGGTGAGGAAGGCCGGGTCGATCGCGGGCGGGTCGTCCGGGTTGGGCGTATGCAGGGTGACCGAGCCGACGCTGCGGGGCCTCAGATGGCAGGTGTTGATCGTCATGCCATGGCCCTTGACCCGCATCCGGCCGTGATCGATCACGTACGCGGGCAACGCGTGCATCTGGATGTCAGGCGTGGCCACGTCCGGGGTGCTGCGCACGAACATCCCGGCCTCACAGACCGAGGCGGTGATCGGCCCGGTCCTGGTCGTGATGTACTGCAGGCCGGCCAGCGCTGCCCTGTCGGGCCGGTCGGAGGAGTTGTAGCTCACCGGAGTGGTTTCGGCCGTGAGGTAGACGTCCATGTGATCTTGGAGGTTCTTGCCCACGCCGGGCAGGTCGTGAACGACGGGCATGCCAAGCTGGCGCAACTCATCGGCAGGCCCGATCCCTGACAGCAGCAGCAACCGGGGCGAGTTGACCGCGCCGCCACTCAAGATCAACTCACGATCGACCTCGACATGTTCTGGCTTGTCCTTGATCAACATATCCAGACCGGTGACCCGGCCATTCCGCACGATGATCTTGCGGCCGAGCGCGTGGGTGAGGACTGTCAGATTCTTTCGCGACCGGATCGGTTTGAGGTAAGCAACGGCGGTGCTCTCACGGCGGGCGTTCTTCTGGGTGACGTCGTACCAGCTGACGCCTTCCTGGACGGCGCCGTTGAAGTCGGCAATGAAGGGGACTCCGAGCTCCTGGGCGGCACGGACGAACGCCTTGCTCAACGGGTTGTGCTGGACCTGCTCGGTGACGTTCACCGCGCCCACGCTGCTGTGATAACGGTCGTTGAGACGCTCGTTTGCCTCGGCCCGCCGGAAGAACGGCAGCACCTGCTCATAGCCCCAGTGCTTGTTGCCGAGCTCCGCCCAGGCCTCGTAGTCCTCCTTCTGGCCGCGGATGTAGATCATCGCGTTGATCGAGGTGCTGCCGCCCAGCGTGCGGCCCTGCGGGTACCACATCTCCCGGTTGTTCAGCTCCGGCTGCCGGACAGTGGAGAACTCCCAGTTGTAGCGCGGCCCGCTCAGCTTGGTGAACCCGACGGGCATATGAACCAACGGGGACCAGTCCTTGCCGCCGGCTTCGAGCAGCAGCACGGTGGTGTTGGGGTCGGCGGAGAGCCGGTTGGCTACGGCGCAGCCGGCGGCGCCGGCGCCGACGATCACGTAGTCGTAGTGGGTGGCGGGCATGGTGGTTGGGTTCCTCATCGGTGGGGGGTGAGCTGGTGGGCGATCCGAGACGGCTTACGAGACAAGATCAATCCCATTGGTTCGGGCTGAAACAGGGCAGCAGACATCAGCCGGAGGTCGGGGCTGACCAGCAGCGGTACGTCGGCCTTGCCCAGGACGTCGGTCTCAAGATCAACTCCGGGCGCGATTTCGATCACCGTCAGTCCAGCCTCGGTCAGCTCGATGACGCAGCGTTCGGTGACATAGAGGACCTCTTGGCGACGCTTGCGGCCCATCTCACCGGAGAAGGAGATCTGGGCCACCTCAGGGACGAACTTGGCGATGGCGCCGTCGGAGATGATCTTGAGCTGGCCGTCGGCGATCTTGATGTTCTTCTTGCCGGCGGTGAAGTAGCCGGAGTAAACGATCTTGGGTGCGCGGGTGATGATGTCGTTGAAACCGCCTACGCCTGCAGTAACGTGCGGCCGCGCCGGAAGGTAGGACGCGTTCACATCGCCGGCGCCCGATACCTCCAGGAACGACAACATGGCAACGTCGAAGCCACCGCCTTGCAACAGGGTGAACTGGTCGATGCTTTGCAGCAGCGCCTCCGGGTTCAGTGCGCACCCGAACGCGAACCCGGTGGCCGGAAAGCCGCCCACCGCGCCCTGCTCGATCACCCAGGTGACGTCGTCGGCGTGTCCCTCCTCGAGCAGCACCCGGGGAATGGCGGCGGAGATCCCAAAGCCGAGATTGACGATGGCGTTGACCTGCAGCTCGGCCGCGGCCCGTCTGGCGATCACCTTCTCGAGGCCGAACTCCACGGGTTCGATGTCGTCGAGGTCCCGGTGTATTTCACCGGACAAGGCCGGGTCATAGAAGGTCTGGGTGGTTTGCATCTGATCGGGGTCGACCACGATCGCGTCGACGAGAATGCCAGGTATGTGGACGGCCTGAGTCGGCAGCTGGGTCTCGGACAGCCTCTTGACCTGGGCGATCACAATGCCGCCCTTGTTGTGTGCGGCGTAGGCCTGGTCGAGAGCCCCGAGGGTGCTGCACTCCTCCTCGTAGGAGAGGTTTCCGTGGGGGTCGGCTGTGGTGGCTCGGATGATCGCGACATCGACGTGGACCGCCGGGTAGAACAGGTAGTCGCTGCCATCGACCTGCATCAGTTGGACGAAGTCGTCGGTGACGGCGTTCATTTTGGCGCCTTCGTGCCGCGGGTCGGCGTACGTGCCCAGCCCGACCTCGGTCAACACGCCGGGCTGCCCGGTGGAGGCGGCCCGATGCATCTGGAACAGCACTCCGGAAGGGATGTTGAGGGCCTGGATTTGATCGCTGTGAATCAGTCGGCGGATCAGCGGCGGGTCGAGCTTCGAGCCGCCGGAGGGGTAGGAGCCGGCGATCACGCGGCGCAGTTGCCCGGGCCGGCACAGGTGGTCGATGCCTTTGATGCCGTACATGTCCCCGGCGGCGATCGGGTGCAGAGTCGTGAGGTTTGCCGGAGAACCGGTCTCGGCGTATCGCCGCCCGATCGCCTCAAGGACGGCGTCGGGACAACCAAGTCCGGACGAGGACGAGATGCTGATGACCGCGGAGTCCGCGATCAGCTGGGCGGCTTCAGTGCCGGTCAGCACGGGTACGGTTCGCATAGCTGTGTGGATTCTCCGAAGTCGATTCAGGCTAGTTGTTGGGCCGGGGACAGCCGCAGGTCTCCCGCGGCTCCAGCTTGGTTGGGAACTCTTCGCGTACGGTCGGCTCCGTCGACCCCGCCGCGCGGTCCAGTACGAGCTGGCCGGCGCGACGGCCGGTCTCGCGGGCCGGCACAGCGATGCTGCTCAAGGAGGGCCGGTTCAGGCCGGCGTCGTGGACGTCGTCGAAGCCGATCACCCGGACGTCCGATCCGATGCTGCGGCCCATGTCGGCAATCGCGTCGAGAACACCGAAGGCGACCACGTCGCTGAAGCAGACAATTCCGTCGACATGGCGGCCGTCGGCGTCGGGATCCTTGGTGAGCAGCCGCATCGCCGCCTCCCGTGCCTGCGGTCGGGCTGGCTCACATACCACCGAATACTCCGAGTTGAGAGTCAGGCCGTGGTCGTTCAGGAACTCCGCTACGCCGCTGGCGCGTTCCTGGCGGGCCGAGGAGTCGGTGAAGCCGCCGACGAAAGCGATTCGGCGGCAGCCGTGGCTGTACAAATGCTCCGCAGCCGCGTACCCACCATCGCGGTTTTGTGCACCCACGTAATCGACATTCATGCCGTCCAGGCGCCGAGCCAGCAGACACCAGGGGCGTGCCGAGCAGATCCGGAAGATCCTCCGGCGTGGTGCCATGAGCAGGTACCAGCACAATGCCATCCACGTTGCGTTCGACAAGTGATTTGACCAGGCGCTGCTGCAGGTCGCGGTCCTCCCCGCTGACTGCCAGAAGTGGGACGGTGCCGCTGCTGGTCAGGGTGTCCTGGAGGCCGGCTGGCGAACTCGGCGAAGTAGGGGTTGGTGATGTTGGTCAGCACCACACCGATGGCGTCACTGTGCTGGGTACGCAGGGACGCCGCGGCGCGGTTATAGACGTAGCCGAGCTCAGACATGGCCTGGCGGACGCGGTCACGCGTCTTTGTGGCGACCAGTGGGCTGTCATTCAGCACCAGACTCACCGTGGCCCGGGAGACACCGCAGTGCCGTGCCACATCTATGAGCGTCACACGTGCCATGGCTGCTGCACCTTCCGATCGACTTAGATCGATCTAAATCCGATTAGATCGATCTAAACACATCTCGAACGTGGAAGTCAACTCCTGGTACGCAGCAGCACACGGTGTGGTGGAGATGGACCTAGGGGCGCTCCGCCGGCTCAGAACTACCAAACACGCTCTTGGCCTCTTGGCGGGCGTGTTTGTCCAACTTGATTGCTTCGGCACTCATCTCGGCGAGGCCTTTGGGTGACAGCTTCACGACGTTGATCAGCTCTTCCTTCTCCTGCTCGCCGCCGGAATAGTTGGGCTCGGTCGCGATATGCCCCACCCCCGGGCCGTAATACTTGAACTCGCTGCCGTCCTCGAGGATCGCCAGAGACTTGAAGCACTTGAACGGCACGCATTTCCGATCGTTGACCTTGGCGACCTCGGCCCGAATGGTCTCCCGCCCAGTAGCAGCCTCGACGAACTTCATGCCCTCTTTCGGGTCAGCCAGCATCAAGACACCCGGCTTCGCGTCCCTTCTTGCCGGCAAGCCAGGCATCGACGGCGTTGACGAACTGGCCGCCTTCGTAGATCTCCGTGTACGACCCGAGGTACCAGACGTTGCCGTATTTGTCCTGAGCCATGTAGTCGATTGCGGTCTCGCTGACCTGGCCCGCGTCGAGATCTTGGTCCAAAACCAGCACCGTACGGACACCGTTCACCACCTTCGTGACATCGGTGATGGTGATGCGTCGCTGGTGGGTTAGCTTCCTACTTCCTCGATACAGCGAGCCATCTCTCAGCGACTGAGTACCTGGTACCAGCGGAAACCAACTGTTCTGATCGCCGGTGGGCTCCCCGAAGTCCTTCGGGTCGAACTTCTTGTAGTCGGCGTTGGCCTTCTGTACGGGCGTCTCGCTCGCCTTGGGAGATGCGGTCGCTGCGCTGGCGACGGTGCCGAGGAGGTGGTGGTCACCGCCGATGGCGTCGGGCTCGGCGATTGCGCTGTCTCCGGCGGCGCTCCGGCACTGCAGGAAGTCACCACGGATACAGCAACGAGCGCACTGGCAGCGGTGAAGACCTTACGGCGGAAGCGGTGGTGACGCGACCACCTCGCAGACGATAGCACCGAGGATTACTCATCACGCAACAGCTCCCCAGGAGGTAGGCGACGAATAAGTGTGGTGGCCGCCAGCGAGGCGATCACCGATACAGCTAGGACGAGCGTGGCCAATACGACAATGTCGGCCCGCGGCCAGACGACTTCCGGGCGTAGCACAAACAGCGGCCGCAGCACGGTCACCAGGAAGTACGCCATACCGGCGCCGACGAGCGCCCCGATGGCGGCTCCGACTACGGCAACCCCAACTGACTCGGTGACCAGGAGGATGCGGATCTTTCCGATCCGCATCCCCTGGGCGCGCAGAGTGACGTATTCACGCCTCCGCTGCAGCAGCAGCCCGAATACGAAGATCGTGATCGCCGTCGCCGCCATCGCCAAGCCATAAGCAGAGTCGAGGGTGAGCAGGCCGCGGATGTTCAGCGCCGCGAGGCTTGATTGATCCTTGTCGAGCGCGGTTGCTCGGGTGTCGATCTGCAGTGCATCGGTCGAGCCGGGCCCCTCATGCAGTCCGGCGACGGCTCGATCCAGGGTGGCATCGCTCGGGTCGGTCGTTCGCGCTAGGAAGAACGTGGCGTTGGTCGAGGGGATGAGCTGCATCTGACGTTGGATGTTGACCAGAAGGTCCACGCCTTCCGGGAAGCCGGGAACGCGCTCGAAGAGTCCGATGACCTTCATCTCGGCGAGCTGCTGATCTTGGGTGGCCCGTGCGAAGAGCACCTGTATGTCGTCGCCAGGCTCCACATCGAGGCGATCAGCGAACTCAACCCCAAGCAACACACCGTCCGGCTGACGCTGCAAGGCATCCATTGCGCTGGCCGCTGTCGTCCCGACGAAATGGGAATCGACGAGCGGAGCAACCTGTCCGAAAACGGCGGGATCGACCGCAGCCATGTTCCCGGCGTCCTCGTTCAGTTCGCTTTCCACGAGTGCGTTCAGCAGTCCGTACACCACAGGCGTTGCCGTTTGGATGCCGGGGACCTTGAGGTCGTCGGCGTACTGCGGTGGATGATCAAGAGCGCTGATCGGGGCAGGCGTGACGCGTACGTCCGAACCCACCACGAACCTGGCGTCACGAGCCTTCGCCTGGTCATACGATGCGCTGAAGGACGCCACGCTGGTGCCGAGGGCGACGATCAAGCCAACCATGATCACCGCCGAGGCCCCGGCCCAGGAGCGGCGGCGGATGCTGCGAGTGAGGAGACCCCTGAGGGGCCGGCCGAACCGGTGTCGGCGTGGCAGCGGCAGATGCGCGAACAGCCGCTCGACGACCCTGCCCAGCACCAGGACCCCACCGAGCCAGATCCCGATCGGGATGATCACCAAATACTGGCGCAGCACCACTGAGCGGCCGAAGTACACCGATCCGCGCACACCCTCGAAACCGCCGTGGCGGCGCTGGTACCACGCAACAGCTGCGGCGGCTCCCAAGATCAGAAAATCGATCCCGAGAAGGCGCCACAGCGGCGGTCGTGACGCCAGCTGCGCTCGCTCGTCGCTTATCTGGTGGGTGATCGCGCGGCGGCCTGCCGCGTACAGCGCGACCCCTGTGGTGAGGAATCCGACGCCTGCACCGAGCAAAGCGGACACCAACAGGCTGACCGGAGAGGCACTCGCCAGGGCATCGGGCGATAGCACCATGGCGGCCGAAACGAGACCAAGCACGACACCGAGCAATGACCCGACGGCAGCGAGCGCAAGGGTGCGCAGCGCATGCATGCGGAGCAGGTGATCCCGGTTGGCACCGCGGATCCGCAAGATCGCCTGTTCCCTACGCAGCGCGCTGGCCAGCACGCCGCCCGCGTACGCGGTGAGGATCGCCGCCAGTAGTGCACCGGGGAGTCCGAGGAAGGCGAACATGCGCTTGGCCGTTCGGGCGTCCTCGCTGGCCACCTCGAGCGCATTGGAGATGTTGTCGATCAAGACGTCTTGACCGGGCGCGACGGCATTGACGGCGTCGGCGACAACCTTGGTCTGGGTTAGCGCCGTTGCGGGATCGGCGTCCAGCGGATCGCGCACTGCGAATACGTCAACCTCGAGGATCGGTCGGCTACGCAGGATCGTGCCCGGTGCCGTCGTCACGTTCCGGAAAGCCGGGATGATCGTTTTCGAGAACACTTCCGGCCCGAGGATCACCGAGTTGCGTACGTAGTCGAACTGCTCGAGTTGTTTTCCTTCACGGCTGTAGAACAGGGACTTCGCCTGCGATACATCGGTGATGCCGCTGATGCGTACGCTGAGGGGCTGGGTCATGCCGGGCACCCGTAGCTGCACAACACCGCCAGGACTGATCGACAAGGCCCGAGCCGCCTCGGCGCTCAGCAAGCCGGAGCCCGGTTCATAAGACCCGTTGACGATCCGGATGGATGGGTCTTGCTCGAGGTAGGTGTTGTCCAAGCCAAAGACGCGGACCGCTTCGGGGGGCCGCTGCAAGCCCGCCGAGAGGGAGCCGGGATCGAGATCCACGAACGACAGCGGCTCGGCCCGGGCAACGCCAGGTATCTGGTTGATCTGTCGGGTCAGCTCGGCAAGGCTGAGTGGTTCAGAGGTGTTGGCCTTGACCGGGACACCAATCTCGCGGCTGGAGAAGCTCGCGCTCGGACCCAGGGAGGGTACAGACTCCACGGCCGAGTCGGCCACCACGTCGTAGGCCAGCGTGATCTTGGATTTGGGCGGCACAGTGCCCAGGTTCAGGCCCAGCTTGGCCTCTCCCTGAGCGAGCGGGAAGTCTCCCCCGGAATCCGGCATCCGAGTGCCGTCGATGAGCATCGAGTTCGGGACGTAACTCAACGGAGGCGTGGGCTCGTCCCTGATGACGACCTCGTTGGCCGGGTGGGAACTGTTGTTCACCAAGACAAGCGTGACGTGTCCGCGCTGGCCCGGTTGCAGCCGCGACGGAGTGATCTGCTCGGTGAGGCGCAACTGATTGCCTAGTGGGTCTGAGAGGACGCGCTGCATGTCGATGGGGATGGGAGCAATCGCGCGCGCGGTCATGGTCGCGGAGGAACCGTCGATGAAGAACAGCACGGCCGAGAAGAGACCGATCCCGAGTGTCATCCCGGCGAGGGCGGTGAGGCTGCGTCTGGGATTGCGGCGAAGGTCGCGCCAGACGTAGCTGCCGATCATGAGACACGTCCGTCGCGGAGCTGGATCTGCCGCTCCAACCGGCCGGCGGCGTCGCGGTCATGGGTCACCATGATCAACGTCGCGCCGATCTCGCGGTGCATGTCCAGCAGTAGATCGATGACCCCGGCAGCGTTGGCGGTATCCAACGCGCCTGTCGGCTCGTCGGCGAGAATGATCTTCGGCTGGTGCACGATCGCCCGGGCCACAGCAGCTCGCTGTCGCTGCCCGCCCGAAAGGTGGTCGGGTAGCCGGTAGGCCAGACCAGCGAGGCCGAGGTTGGCGAGCATCGCCAGCGATTTCCCCGTTCCCGAAGTCGTTCCGTTGAGCGCCAGCTGAAGTCCCACGTTCTCCAGCAGGGTGAGGAAGGGGAGCAGGTTGTCCGCCTGGTAGACGAAGCCGATGTGACTACGTCGAAAATCGGAGCGATCACTCTCGGACAGCTCCGAGATTTGCGAATCGCCGATCCGCACGGTTCCCGAGGTGGGCCGGGCGAGGCCCCCGATCACTCCAAGCAGTGTCGACTTGCCCCCACCGCTCGGTCCGGTGATCGCCACGCTCGACCCGCTGTCAACTGTGAAGGAGACCTCATCGAGTGCCCGTACCGGACCGCTCGAGGTCTGGTGCTCGACGACCACCGAGTCCACGGTGATGGAGGCGTCGACGCTCATGCTCGGACAACCTTGTGATCAGTGAGGCGCAGCGCGCGGTGCGCCTGGCGGGCGAGCTGCTCATCGTGAGTGACGTATAAGACAGTGACATTGCGCTGTCGGGAGGCCGTGAAGATCATTTCCATGACGCCGGCGGCCGTCGTGGAGTCCAATTGACCGACGACCTCGTCGGCAAGAAGCAGATCCGGTTCGTTCGCCAAAGCGACGGCTACCGCTACTCGCTGCGACTCGCCGCCGGAGAGTTGTCGTGGAAGGTGATCCATCCGGTGCAAGAGTCCAAGCTCGGACAACAGCTCTCGAGCCCGCGCGGTGGAACGGCGGCCCGCGGCAAAGCCCATGGCAAGTTCCACGTTCTCAACAGCGGTCAGAAACGGGATCAAGTTGTCGGACTGCAGGACAAAGCCGATCCGCTCGGCGCGCAGGCTAGCCCGGTCGTCGTCATCCAGCTGATCCAGCTGCTGCCCGCCGATCGAGATGTGTCCAGCATCGGGACGCATCAGCCCAGCAATCAATGACAGCAGGGTCGACTTCCCGCTTCCGGATCGGCCGACGAGGCTTGTGGTTTCACCTCGAGGAAGGTCCAGTTCGACTTCGTCGAGCACAGCAAGCTTGGATGAACCGCTGCCGTACGACTTCGAGACCGCTTCTAGGCGGACGAACGGCTGCCCGGAAGTGGGGCTCACCAGGACAGCTCCTTTCGCCTCATTCGATTGGCATTTGTGCATTACGGTACGCGCGTGCCGTAGCAGCGCTTTCGGGTCCAGGCGAGGCTGTAATAGGACGTGACGGAGGCAGCTACGCACGGGAGGTTGGCATGAGCATGGACCTTCGGCCCTTCGGGCGTACCGGGCTGAGGGTCAGCCCGTTCACCCTGGGAGCGATGGAGTTCGGCAGCAAGGTCGACGAGACCGAAGCGTCAAGACTCCTGAACCGCGCCCTCGATGCCGGTGTCAATTGCGTCGACACGGCCAACGTGTACGCGTCGGGCCGGAGCGAGGAGATTCTCGGCAACCTCATCGGCGCCGAGCGTGATCGCCTGATCCTGGCCACCAAGTTCTCTGTCCCCACTGATAGCCACGACCCGAATTCCGGCGGTACCTCGCGCCGAACAGTGATCGCCGCGTGTGAGGCCAGTTTGCGTCGGCTCAGGACTGACTACATCGACGTCTACTACATTCACCGCCCGTCAACCCAGACCGCGATCGACGAGACGTTGCGTGCGCTCGATGACCTGGTCCGCGACGGGAAGATCCGCTACCTGGGTTCGTCAGGGGCATCCGGCTGGCAGCTCGTCGAGATGTTGTGGTGCTCCCACGATCTGGGGATCAATCGGCTGGTGGTGGAACAAAGCGCTTATCACCTGTTGGATCGTCGCGCGGAGCGCGACATGATTCCCGCGGCTCTCACCCACGACACCGCGCTGACGGTGTGGTCGCCGCTGGCCGGTGGCTTGCTGACGGGGAAATATCTCGGGCAGCCGGCCTCGTCCAGCGCGCGGCTTTCACCAGACAATGCGTGGGGCGCGAAGCACTTCACGCCGCAGGCCGAGGACGCCGTGGCGGCGCTCGCTGATTGCGCCAAGGAGGCCGGAGTCACCTTGACGGCGCTCAGCCTGGCCTGGACGCTGCAGCGGCAGGGGATCACCAGCATCGTCCTCGGCCCCCGGAACCTCGATCAGCTCACCGGCCAGCTGGCCGCGCTCGACATCACGATCGATAACGAGCTCTCGAAGCGCATCGACGAGATCGTGCCGCCCGGCGGGGTAACCGTCCCGTACTACCTTGACGACAGCTTCGCCGACTTTCGCCCACAGCCTTACCGGTGGTAGCAGACGATCATGACTCAGCCCTTGAAGATCGGCATCCTCGGATCGGGTCCGGCAGGGAGGACTCTTGCCACGGGATTCCTGGCAAAAGGTCACCCAGTCATGATCGGCTCTCGCACCCCAGCGAAGTTGCACGGATGGCTTCACGAGGCCGGTCCCGAGGCTCAGGTAGGAACCTTCGCGGAGACAGCACAGTTCGGCGAACTGGTCATCTTGTCGGTCAACGGCAGAGCCGCCGAGGATGTCATACGGCTTGCCGGAATCGAGAACCTCACGGGAAAGATCGTTCTGGACGCGAGCGACCCGCTTGACTTCTCCTCTGGGCGGCCAGGATTGTTCGTCGGCACCACCGACTCCCTGGGCGAGCGCATCCAGCGGCTGATCCCCAACGCGTACGTCGTCAAGGGCCTCAACGTCGTACTAGCCGACGTCATGATCAACCCAAGCTTGACCGGCGGTGCGCCGGATATGTTCATCGCTGGCGACAGCGACGAGGCGAAGCAGACCGTGACGACCCTGCTGGCGGAGTTCGGCTGGCCGGTGGTCGACATGGGTGGCATTGAGAGCGCCCGCTGGCTGGAAGCCCTGAGCCTCGCCTGGGTCGTCTACTCCCATCGCACCGGAAAGACGCACCACGCCTTCAAACTCATAGGCAGTGACGTGGGCAGCCGATGCCGGTGACCACATCTCCAGCGAACGCCTAGGACTCAGCTTGACTGAATGGGCCGCCGGCCGGGTGGATGGCCCGGCCGGCAGGATATTTTCGGTTCTACGACGCAATGTTCTTGTTGGCGACAATGCCGCTCGTGAGGACTGCCGCGGTCATCGGCATGTGGCTGGCTGCAGCCGCGAGCTTGGTCTGGTAGTCGGCTTTGCCGGCGACGCTGGCGTCGATTGCGGCGAACAGGGAGTCGACGTGCGGGATCAGCTCTTCGGCGACCGCATCGGCTGGCAGCTCGGGGACCACGGAGTTGATCAGCTGGCCGAATGAGGTGCGATAGGCATCAAGATCGGCCTTGGCCTGGGCGACCTGCTTGTCGTTTTCGGTGGCTTTGCCCAGGGTGTAGTCGACGAAGAATCCGATGTGTTGCCGCCAGGAGGCCAGGAACGGCTTCTCAGCATCGGGGTAGACCGATCCGAGTGTCTTGGCCAGTGCGACCGAGTTCGCGTCCAGGGCCTTGACTGCGCCGACGACCTGCGGATCCTTCAGATCACCCTTCTTCTGAACTGCGGTATCCAACGCATTTCCGGCCAGCCAAACGTGAGCCGAGAGCTGGCTGGTGAGAGTGGCTCGAACGGCTGAGGCCATGCCATCGACGTCGCCGCTGAGCTGCTGGTTCTTCGCGATGCCGCCGGCGAGTATCTCAGCAGTCATGACCATGTGGTCAGCGGCCTTGCTGAGCTTGGTCTGGTAGTCGGCTTTGCCGGCCACGCTGGCGTCGATTGCGGCGAACAGGGAGTCGACGTGCGGGATCAGCTCTTCGGCGACCGCATCGGCTGGCAGCTCGGGGACCACGGAGTTGATCAGCTGGCCGAATGAGGTGCGATAGGCATCAAGATCGGCCTTGGCCTGGGCGACCTGCTTGTCGTTTTCGGTGGCTTTGCCCAGGGTGTAGTCGACGAAGAATCCGATGTGTTGCCGCCAGGAGGCCAGGAACGGCTTCTCAGCATCGGGGTAGACCGATCCGAGTGTCTTGGCCAGTGCGACCGAGTTCGCGTCCAGGGCCTTGACTGCGCCGACGACCTGCGGATCCTTCAGATCACCCTGCTTCCGCACTGCGGTATCCAACGCATTTCCGGCCAGCCAGACGTGATCTGACAACAGGCTGGTGAGGGTCGCCCGCAGCGCGGCCGCCTCGGTCGCATCTGGAGCCACGGCGGAGGTGGTCGGTGAGTGACTTGGTGAGTGAGTCATGGGCGCGGACGGGACGGAGGACGGCGCCATCTCAGGACCTGGCACGCCTGCCGGGGAGCCCGTGCCGCTGCTGCAACCGGCCGCGAGGACAAGTACCGCCGCGGCGGAAATGGAAAAGCGAGCCCAACTCTTGTTCATGATGAACCTTTCTGGATATGCGCAATTGCGCGGAGCTTGAGAAGGCGACGAAATAGTTCTGCTACTTTTGAACGCCCTCGGTGGATGTGGGATCGGCGACGACCACGATCGTGGCGTTCATCCCCTGGTGAATGTCGCAGTAGTAGGTGTAACTGCCGGGTTTAGTGAAGGTAAAACTGAATGTCTTGCCTTTTCCTCCGAGTTCGGCGTTGAACGTGCCGTCCGGATATTGCTCCGACCGCAGGCCGGTGGTCTTATCGACTCCTTCGTAGCGTCCGGATGTCACCGTGTGGGTGATCGGCTCATCGTTGCGCCAGGTGATCGTTGTGCCCGCTGGGACGGTGGTCGTCGAGGGATTGAACATCAGTGAGCTCAGGTTGATGACCGGACCTGCGAGCGCCGACGTCGTAGCGGTCGGAGCCGTCGCCGACGACTCGGCCTGCGCACTGCAGCCAGCGAGGGCGCCGGCGGAGATGAGCAGCGAAGCAGTCGGCAGCGAGGAGTCTGCGGCGTACCGGCTGATTCCTGGCGTTATCCACGCCAGCTATTCGGCGTCGTGCGCTACCGGGATGGGTGTTTTTTTGAATTGCGTCGCGTGAGCGGAAAATGGGAGGGCCCGCATCTGACTCAGTGAGGCAGCGGCTCGGATAACGTGCGATCATGACCACAAACGACTACGCACATCCGGCCGCGGCGTTGAGCAACGGTTTCATGCCGTTGCTCGGATTCGGTACCTGGCAAATCAGCAACTCTGCTGCGCCGCAGGTGACCGCCCAGGCTCTCGAGGCCGGATACCGGCATATCGATACTGCGACGGCGTACCGCAACGAGTCAGGCATCGGGAAGGCTCTGGCTTCGTCCACACTTGCCCGGGAATCGGTGTTCGTGACCACCAAGCTGCCGCCTGATCATGCCGGTCGGGAGCGCCGGACCCTCGAGGAGAGCCTCACCAAGCTGCGCGTCGACTACGTCGATCTCTGGCTGGTGCACTGGCCGCCCAACGGTCGGGCCGCGCCGCGAGTCTGGGAGCAGTTCGTCAGTGCGCGACAAGACGGCCTGACAAGGGCGGTTGGCGTAAGCAACTACTCATTGGGCCAGATCGACGAATTGACCGGTGCAACAGGAGTGACACCTGAGGTCAACCAGATCCGCTGGGGGCCGTCGATCTACGACCCAGTTGTGGTGGCAGGGCTGCAGCAACGGGCAGTCGTGCTGGAGGGGTACAGCCCGTTCAAGGTGAGTAACCTGAGCGACCCGACGCTGGTCTCGATCGCCTCCGAGCACGACGCAACACCCGCGCAAGTGATCGTCGCCTGGCATATAGCGCACGGTTTTGTGGTGATCCCCAAGTCGACTCACGTCGAACGCATCGTGGCGAACGCCGCCGGCGCGCGAATCGAGCTGACGGCTGACGAGGTCGCCGCAGTCGATGGCCTCTCGAGGGTCTCCGGGATCGGCTCGTCGCGCAGGCGTGGTTAGGCTCCCGCGGTGAGCGCGCTCCGGGTTCTGTTCATTGGTGGCAGCGGGATCATCAGCTCGGCGTGCTGCCGGTTGGGGGTGCAGCGCGGTCTCGACATCTACGCGCTGAATCGCGGCGCCACCAAGCTCCGACCGCTGCCCGCCGAGGTGACTATCCTGCAGGGCGACGTACGCGATCCATCCTCAGTGCAAGATGCGCTGGGTGGGCGGGAGTTCGACGTCGTGGTCAACTGGGTGGCTTTCACGACGGACCGCATCGAGGCCGACCTCGAGCGATTCCGAGGGCGGATTGGCCAGTACGTCTTCATCAGCTCGGCTTCGGCTTATCAGACTCCGCCGTCTCGGGTGCCGGTGACAGAGTCCACCCCGCTCAGCAACCCCTACTGGCACTACTCGCGGGACAAGATCGCCTGCGAAGACCGGCTGGTACGCGCGTATCGGGATGAGGGCTTCCCGGCGACGATCGTGCGGCCATCGCAGACGTACGACCGCACCGCCGTGCCCAACTACGGCGGCTGGACAGTCGTGCAGCGGATGCGGGAGGGCAGGGACGTCATCGTGCACGGCGACGGCACGTCGCTGTGGACTCTGACGCACAGCGATGACTTCGCCAGAGGCTTCGTTCCGCTGCTCGGCAACACCCGAACCATTGGCGAGGCATTCCAGATCACTTCCGACGACGTGCTGACCTGGAATCAGATCACCGCGATCATGGCAAGAGCAGCCGGCGCCGAGCCGAGGATCGTTCACGTGCCGTCCGACGTGATCGCTGCGGCCGACCCGTACTGGGGTGCCGCGCTGCTCGGAGACAGCGCCCACTCGATGATCTTCGACAACTCCAAGCTGCGCAGTGTGGTGCCGGACTATGTCGCGACGATCACTCTCGAGCAGGCCGCACCGGAGATCATTGCCTGGCACGATGAGGATCCATCGCGACAACGGGTGGATCCTGATCTTG
Source organism: uncultured Actinomycetota bacterium (assembly GCA_963744455.1). Classification (GTDB taxonomy): domain Bacteria; phylum Actinomycetota; class Actinomycetes; order Propionibacteriales; family Propionibacteriaceae; genus Microlunatus. The sequence continues at coordinate 50,563 of CAVUTQ010000005.1, forward strand.
ATGCGCTGATCGACAAGTTGTCAGCTGAGTTTCGGGACATGAGCTAACGGTGATTGTCAAGGGCCAGCAAAAGATCTTGGTTAGTCGACGGCATCGCGTCCTCGCTGGACCAGCTGCGGATCAGCAGCGTAGACGACCTCTGGACTTTTGTCGTCATAGTCGAACTGGTGAAGGAAGTAGCGCATCGCGTTGATCCGGGCACGCTTCTTGTCGTTGCTCTTGATGGATGTCCAGCGCGCGTAGTCGGTGTCGGTCGTCAGCAGCATCGCTTCTTTAGCTTTGGTGTAGTCGTCCCAGCGGTCGAGCGATTCGAGGTCCATCGGCGAGAGCTTCCAGCGCCGCACCGGGTCGATCTGACGGATGGCGAATCGGGTGCGTTGTTCTTGTTGGGTGACCGAAAACCAGAGCTTCGTCAACGAAAAGCCGCTCTCGACCAACATCTCTTCAAACAGGGGTGCATGGTGGAGGAATTGGCTGTACTCCTCCTCGGAGCAGAACCCCATCACCCTCTCGACCCCAGCCCGGTTGTACCAGGAGCGGTCGAAGAGCACGATCTCCCCAGCGGTTGGTAAATGGGCGACGTAGCGATGGAAGTACCACTGGCCTTGCTCGGTCTCGGTCGGCTTGGTCAAGGCGACGACGCGGGCCGCACGCGGATTGAGATGCTCCATGAACCGCTTGATCGTGCCACCCTTGCCGGCTGCGTCGCGACCCTCGAACACGATCACATGTTTTGCACCGGTCTCCTGTGACCAGTCTTGAAACTTCAAGAGCTCGATTTGGAGGGCGTATTTCTCTTGCTCGTACTGGTCCCGGTCCATCCGCTCCTCGTACGGATAGTCGGCGCGCCACGTTTCGATCGGATTGCCGCCCGGATCGATCAGATCCGGGTCCGAGCCATGTTCGTCGTGGCGAACTGTGTAGCCGTCACGGATGAGCTCCTGTAGGTATTCACGGAAGTTTTCGCGGATCATGGTGTGCTCCTCTTCAGATGACTCGCGTGCGCCGAGTCGTGTGAGTCTACGAGAGGATGGCACAGGCGCTTTAACACCAGGCGAACGAAAGCGTCGAAGCTTAGTGGTCTGTCTCCGCAGCTGAGTTGGTTGGCATCGGGATCCGCAGTGCGGACACCCCGCTGAGGTCCAGCCACAGGGCGTCTGGCGTACGGACCAGCCGCAGCAGAACGTCCTCGCAATGCGGACAGCGTCCCACAAACCCCGGATCGGGGCCGTATACCCGGAGCGTGGCCACTTGTGAGGTTGTGCCGCAGCTGCGGCATCGGCCGGCTGCCGTCGTCAGCTCAACGGCAAACACCTCCGACAGCGGACCCGCCAAGGTGTTGCCGTCGTAAACCGCCGTTTGCTCATTCATCTCTAAGCCACCTCATGATCATGGGCCAGTCGGCCCGAACCGTTCTGTGCGGATCCGCGTCGGGTTGTGCCCTAGGTCGATGAGCAGATCCGCCACCGTCTCGACGAACGGCGTAGGCCCACAGACGTAGCAGTTCGGCTCCAAGTCAGCGGGCCAGCCGTACGTGATGAGATCGTTCGCGGTGATCCGCCCGGCCGGGCGCGTTTCGCCCACGGGCGCCTTGCGCGTGTAAAGAAAGGTGATGTCGAGCCCACTGTCCTGAGTCCCACGACGCTGAAGCTCAGGATCATAGATCCGATCTGCGGGAGTGCGCACGGAGTAGATGAGCCGGAAGGGTGTCGGGCTGGCTCCGTCGCGAGACCGAATCATCGCCATGAGCGGTACCACGCCCGACCCGCCCCCCACCAGAAGCACCGGCCGGCTGTCCTCCGGCTTCCACACGAACCAACCGCCGACCGGTCCCCGCACCTCGACGGTGTCACCGGAACTGGCGTCCTCGACGAGGTAGCCCGAAACTTCGCCATCGGGCACCTCCTGCACGGTGATCTCGATGCGGTTGCCTGCGGCAGGCGCGGCGAGCGAGTAGCTCCGGGCCGCCTGATAGCCGTCGTCTGCGGTCAGGCGTACGTCGATGTGCTGCCCCGCCAGATGTCCGGGCCACTCGGCCACCTCGAGAACCAGAGTGGAAGCGCTCTCGGTCTCTGGCCGCCGTTCCAAGACGTGGGCAGGCCGCCAGGCGCGGCGGACCTTCAGTCCCCCTGGTACCGCTGCTCGCGCCATGGGTCGCCGTAGTCGTGGTAGCCAAGTTGCTCCCAGAAGCCGGGGGAGTCCTGCGGCATCAGCTCGATACCGCGAACCCACTTGGCCGACTTCCAGAAGTACAGATGTGGGACCAGCAGTCGGGCTGGTCCACCGTGCTCGGGGGCCAGCTCCTCCCCTTCGTACTCATAGGCAACCCAGGCCTTACCGTCGAGCAGATCCTCCAGCGGCAGGTTGGTGCTGTAACCGCCGTAGCTGTGGGCCAGCGCGAAGTCTGCCTCGGTCTCGATGTCGGCGAGCAGGGTGTCGATGGAGACCCCGCGCCAGGCTGTTTCGAGCTTGGACCAACGCGTCACGCAATGGACGTCGACCGTCACCGAGTCCGCAGGTAGAGCCATCAGTTCTGTCCAACTCCACCGATGACTCTCGCCCAGCTCTGTGGTGACGGTGAACTCCCAGGCATCCAGCGGTATGCGCGGAGTCGGCCCGGCCGAGAGGACCGGGAAGTCGTTGGTGAGGTACTGGCCCGGCGGCAGCTTCTGGCTGCTGTCCCGCCTCCGTCCACGGAAGCCCCTGCTCAGAATGCCCATCGCGCCCTCCTGGGGAAGCGCCGGTCGGACCGCTCAGTGGTCACGCCGAGACTGCCAAGGACCGGGTGACACGGTCCGCTTGGCACCAACCTAAATGTGCCAGCTTGCAGCAGCCACAGTGGGTGGTGGCTTCAGGCTCCATACCAACGTCGCTCCAACCGACGCCACTAGCGGTTTTGAAGATAGGTGACGACGGCCATTACGCGCCTGTGTGAGTCCGGATTTGCCTCGAGCTGGAGCTTCTGGAAAATCTGGGTCGTGTGTGCCTGCACAGTCCGTTCTGTGACCACGAGGCGACGGGCAATGGCGGCGTTCGACAGTCCTTCGGCAATCAAGCCCAGTACCTCGCGTTCCCGCTCGGTCAGCTTGTCCAAGGGATCCTGTCTCCGGTAGCGCCCCACCAGACGAGCGACGATGGTCGGATCAATGACCGTCTCGTTATCGGCGATTCGGCGCAGAGTGTCGACCAGGATGGCGACGTCAAAGACTCGCTCCTTCAAGAGGTAGCCGATCCCTTCGGGGTGCTCCTCCAACAGCCGTAGCGCGTACGTCGGTTCGACGTACTGGGAGAGGACCAGGACTCCGATTTCAGGGTGCTCTGAGCGGATCTGGTGCGCGGCGACAATGCCCTCATCGGTGTGGGTCGGCGGCATCCGGATGTCCACAATCGCCACGTCGGGCGCATCCAGGGCGACAGCACGAAGTAGGCCATCTAGGTCGCTCGCCTGCCCGACGACATCGAAGCCTTCTCCGCGAAGCAAATGCACGATGCCCTCGCGGGTGATCATGACGTCCTCTGCAACAACTACCCGCACGGTATCTCCAGGCGGAGAACCGCTGAACCTCGAATGATCTGTCCGCCGAGAGCTCCCAGGCGATCCGACAGCGCCGTTGTCGGAGAGATGTCGGCGCCCCGGATCTCGACCACAAGATTGCTGCCGGATGTTTCCGCAGCAATTGTGAGTTCGTCGGTTCCGGCACTGGCAGCCTGATCGATGACGTCGGCGGCCGCGAGGTACGCGGTGCGCTCAACGAGCGGCGGCAGCCGGGCGCCTACGACATCGCCGATCTCGACCCGGACGGGTGCCGTAGCGGCCAGGCTGGCAAAGGCCGGTCTGAGACCGTAGTCGGTTAGCACAGCTGGATAAATGCCGTGAGCGAGTTGGCGCAGCTCGTCTATCGCGTGCTGGATAGCCGTCGTAGCGCGCTCCAAAAGCTGACCCACGTCGAGGCGTCCTGACTTGCGCGCAGCCGCCAAGGCCAGCCGGACGTCATAGGAGAGTGCCAGGACGGCCTGCTGAGCGGCGTCGTGCAGGTTGCGTTCGAGGCGACGACGCTCGGCGTCACTGGTCTGGACAATCCGCACCTGGGAGGATTTCAGCTCCTCGAGCTGGGCTAGCAACTCAGCCTGAAGTCGCTCGTTGTCGATCGCCACTCTCGCTGCTGGACCGATCGCCTGCACCAGACCTCTGGGGTCCACCAGCGCGGGGTCGTGGTTGATGACTGCTATCAGCTCTCGCTCACGGACGATCTGGGCGATCGCCCGACGGTTGTCGCGAGCGGGAACCAGGACCTCCTCGCCGAACCCGTTCACGAACCGGTGGGAGTCGGGCAGCCAATACGCGACCTCCAGAGTGGGATCCCCGGTGCCGCGAGCGAGAACCGGTGCCAGTGATCCCGGCTTCGGGGCAGCACCGAGCTCCTTGGCGAGGTTCGTCATCGCTCGCCTTGCCCATCGGGCCCGTAACACTCCGCTCGCCGCCCCGGCGGCCAGCGCAACGACTGACCAGGCCTCGAGCTGGAAGATCGCGGCATACAGGGGATCATTTGGATTCTCCGGCAGAGTTGCAGCGAGGGCGATCCCGTGTGCCGCGAGCAAGACACCAAGCACAGTTGCTGGAACAGTCACCAGCCCCGTCAAGCGACGGGCGGTACGGGTCCCCGTCCGAAGATGCCAAAGGCTGCCGACTGCAAGCGTCAATCCAGCGGCAACTGAGACTGCAGTCCAGGTGCCCGCCAGCATCCGCGCAAGCCACGGTTGGGATGTCACCAGCAACACATTGTCGGTGCAGTTGTTCCAGCAACCAAGATCGGTGAGCGGATCGGTGACGAGCAGCAGAGCAATGGTGAGGGTTGCGGCCAGGAGATAGAGCAAGAGGATCGCCACACGCAGTCGCTTTCTCCCGCCGCTGATCGACACGACGACATGACAAATCAGCGGCAGGAAGACAGGTTGGATCAGCATGGCTGCAGTGCGGACCCCGGCCGGCCCGTTGTGCCAGCCGACCCAGACCGGCATGAACCACGCAGTCCCAGCCAGTGCCAACAGCAGACCTGTACGCTCGGTCGGCCGATCCACGGCCCACAAGAGCCCAGCCGCGATCAACCCCAAGCCGGCGGCAAATTGGGCCACCATCGCGATCGGAGAAGTGGCGCCGTACGTGGTGACCCACGGGATGCTCCGCCATGCAGGTAGCGTTGTGGCGCCAGCAAGAACGATGGCGAGCGCTACCGTCACGCGAGTGAGGACGCGCACATCGGCATTGTCGCACCGATGATCGGATGCAGTGACGTCGTCGCGACTGTATCTAGCTACAACTTGTCCGGCGATAAGACTGGATCTAGGTCCCATGCCCGCGGGAAGAGCCGCCCCGAGCGTCTTGGAGGAAGCGATCTCTACGGGAAGGGGATGATGAAATATGCGATCGAGAAGCGGATGGGCGGTAGCGACGATTGGTGTCGCATTCGCGCTCGCAGTGGCAGGATGCAGCGCAGCATCTGGTACACCGGGTGACAAGGCTGGTGGCTCGACCTCGACGGTCACCCTCGTCATGGGGGTTACTGACCCTCAAGGGCGCCCGACAACTCCGACAGTTGAGTTCTTCGTCGATCAGGTTGCTGAGCTGTCGAAGGGATCGATACGCCTTAACGTAGCTTGGAACGCTGGCGAGGGATCAATCGACCCGGAGCAGGCAATCGCGAGAAAGGTGAAGTCGGGTGCGCTCGACCTCGGCTGGATTGGTTCCCGGGCGTGGGACACGGAAGGCGTCACAAGCTTGCAGGCCTTACAGGCACCATTCCTGATCACAAACAACAAGCTGTCTGAGCGCAGTGGTGACCAGCCCGATGGCCGGCGAGATGCTCGCAGGGCTGAAGTCCGCAGAGGTTGAGGGACTGGGCTTGTACCCGGATCAGTTCAGGCACCCAGTCGGGTTCCGCAAGCCACTGGCGTCGCCGCGAGACTTCAAAGGGGCGCGGATCCGGGTGCTTACCTCCAATGCGTCGGATGCATTGATCAGGGCACTCGGCGCCGAGCCAGTCCACCTCAACGGCAACGCGTACCGACAGGCGGTCAGTGATGGAACCTTGACAGGTGTCGATGCATCCTTGGGGCTGGCGCCGGCCCTTCAGGGCTCAGTGGTGACCGGAAACCTGATCTTCTATCCCAAGGTTGACACCTTGTTCGCCGGGCAGCAGGCGATTGACAAGCTTGATGCCTCGCAGCAGGAGGCGCTGCGTGCCGCAGCGCAACGCACTGAGACGTATGTCCTTGAGAAGCTGCCAGCGTCGGAGGACACCGGACCGTTTTGCTCCGGAGGTGGCCGAGTGGTGCAGGCGTCAGACGATGATGTCCGCGCTCTCCAAGCCGCAGCGCAGCCGGTCTATGACCAGCTTGAGACCGATCCACAAACGGCGGCGTTAATCACTCAGATCCGCGCGCTGAAGGCGGGGATCACTGCTCCTGCGGAAGCGACAGCATGTGGGCGTTCAGCGTCGACCAAGGCAGCGACAAGGGAGTTCCAGAAGGAACGTATACGGCAATGGGTACTAAGCAGGATGCGCTGCGTCTGGGTTTCGACGACCCCTGCGCGCTGAAGTCCGACGGTGCCCACATCAGGCTGGAGCTGCGAGACGGACAGTGGGAGCAGTGGGAGTACTGCAAGAACCAGCCCGATGTCATAGGAAGCGAAGGAACCTACACCTCCACGGATAAGGATTTGGTCCTGCATGAGCCGGGCTATGGCGATGGGAATTGGCCTGGTCGTTCGACGGCAAATCGCTTACTCTCAAGATCGGAGAACCGGAAAGCTACGAGTCGGGTTTTCGATTCTTCTTCGAACGACAGTTGACTAAAGTCCGCTGATCTGCTGGTGCGGCGGGCCGTCGAGAGGAATCTCGGCGGCCAGCCGCGTGCCGGTGCCGACTGGACTGTCGAGTTGCAAAGAGCCGTCGAGCGCTGCCACTCGGTCGGCAAGGCCGCGCAAGCCCGATCCCTTTTCGGGATCAGCGCCGCCACACCGTCGTCACTCACCTGAATCGCCAATCTCGCGTCCCGCACCTCCGCCGTGACAGTGACTGTCCTTGCCTCGGCGTACTTGGCCACGTTGGACAGGGCCTCAGCAACAACGAAGTACGCGACGGCGGCGACGTCTGCGGGCACGCCGACGGCCGACACAGTGAGCTTGACCGGGACTGCGCGATGCTCAGCCAACTCCGACAAGGCCGCCGCCAACCCGCGCTCGGCGAGCGTCGCGGGATAGAGCCTCGAGCCAGCTCAGCCATCTCATCGCGTGTGTGGCCAAGCCGCCATCGCGCATGATTGATCGTCGCGGCCAATTCGCTCTCATTGAGTGAGGTCACGACATCGTCCGCGGCACTCAGTAGCTCGGCGGCCTCCTCAGCCGGCGGCCGGCCCCAGTGCGCATCCGGCGCTCGAGCCGTCGGCGTTCGTCGGTGGCAGCCCCAACCAGCCGACGCCTGGATGCCTGGACGCTGGGCGAGCTGATCGCGTACTTGTGCTTGCAAGCGGGCGTTGGCGGCTGCTAGACCGGCCGCCATTGAGACTGACTCGCCTAAGGCCCGTGGCAGCTCCGATCGCGGGATCGTGGATGAGTACAGCAATGCGCGTGCCTTCCCACTCAACGGGCGTCACTGCCCTACCCGACTCAAGGCCGGGCAGGATGATCTGTTGTCCAGCCGCGTCCACATAACCGCCGCGTTCGGGTACCCAATAGCCCACTTGCAATGTGGGATCTCCCAGAGCGCGAGCGAGTGAGGCGGCCACTGAGCTGGCGCGGCCAACAGCGAGCTCAACCACCAGGTCCGAGACACCCGTTCGCTCCCAGCTCGAGAGCAGCAGTGCGACCAGCAGGCCGACGGCGAGTGCAAGGAGGGCCACCTGATACGTCAACAGGACGACCCGACCGACTACGGCCCCTTGGACGATTAGCGGCGCCAGCGCAGCGCCGCTCAACGCGACTCCGAGCCAGATGGCCGCTCGGAGAACGATCACCTGAATCCGGCGGGAGGGTCCGAGAGCGACCTGAAGGTCCCACCACGCCGCAGCAATCATGATTGCGCTGACGAGAAAGACGGCAACGGCGCTTCGGGCGAGGGGCACGATGAGTGACGACGGCGTAGCCAATGACGACGACAGCACGACCTACCACGGTCGGCGGGCGCCAACCAGGGAACGCCAGCACAGCGTGTATCAGCACGCCACGATGCAGGTAGACAGCGTGCGCGGCGAGCCAAGCAAGCGACGGCGAGTCGAGGGCGGCGAAGTTCCCGAGAAACCAGGTGAACCCCGCACCGACCAAGAGCGGGCCGGTACCGCTTGGATGGCGCCAAATTGCTATCAACCCGCAGGCAACCATGGCCCAGCCGACGACAAGATCGGGCAGCCAAAGCACCGGCTCTTCCCAGGCGAATCGGGCAGCTTCAGCTGCGATGCCGACCGCTACCGCACAGAGCCCCAACACGAGCACGAGCGTCAAACGGCGGGTCATAACGGGCTCAGCCGACGGTTCCGCCAAGGAGGCACGAAGTAATCCTGGCAGTAGCGTTGCGCGGGAGCTCTGATCTTCGGCTAGCGGCTCTGGGGCGCTTGAGCACTAGCCCACAGCGAGTCGCTTCGCGTATTCCGGTTGGAGGCGTCGGGCAGCTTCCTCGCCCTCGACGAGTGGAGGTGCTGAGCCGGTGTCGAGGAGAACCTGCAGAAGTCCAGGCACACGTGGTAGCCGCCGGCTGCGTCCGATGCGCCGTCCAGGTCGGCCGACTCTAGCCAGGTGGTGAAGGTCATCGTCGTGCCCCCGTCGGTGCGACTCAGCTCGAACCGGAGGATGTCGCCACCCCAGGTCCACTGGAACACCGCCGGCGGGTCCCACACCTCGATGCGACCGCGTGGGCTGTCTCCTCCAGCTGGTATTTCTCCACGTGCGCAGGCCAGAACGGCAGCTTGATATCGGCGCCGGCGCGACGCTCGCCGACGATGTCGCAAGGCATCCAGAATTGCAGCTGGTCGGACTCGGTGATGGCTGACCAGACGCGTTCGACAGGATGGGCGAACCGCCGGACGAACCGGAGTCCAACGCGCTCGCCATCGCGCAGCACCTCACCCATCGAGGTTTCATCGTTTGTCAGGCTTGTCATAGCTCCTCCTTCTGGTCCAAGTGGCGCGCCAGCGCGTCGAAGCGAGCGGACCACGCTGCTCGGTAGGGCTCGAGCCACGCGTCGAGCTCACGCAGCGGCTCCGATCGAAGCTGGTACCACCGCCTTTGGGCGTCGGGCCGAACGACGACGAGGCCGGCTTCGCGTAGCGCCTTGAGATGCTTCGACACGGTGGGCTGGGCGATATCGAGTACATCGACGAGATCGTTTACCGATCGGTCGCCGTCGCGAAGCAGGTCGAGGATCCGCCGACGGTTCGGCTCCACCACGACCTCGAACAGACTCGACCTCACTCGCCTAGTATGCCTCATCGGCAATATTGCTGTAAAGCAATTTGAGGACCTGCCGTGCTCCTGGCGTTTTACCTCAGGGTTCCTGAGCAGCAGCGCGCTCGTGCTGGCCGCGTTCGATGTCGCGAAGCTGGAGATCACCGGGACTCGCGATGACGGCGGCTAGCTCGTGCGCAGCCAATAGCGAGGTCCATACCAGCGCGAGTGCGATTGCGACGGCGAAGGCGACATTGGCTCCCCGAGCGCCCTGCAGCGCGAAGATCAAGAGCCAAGTCGCCAGAAAGAGCGCGCCGGTCACCGTGCTGAAGGCCGCCCAGCCGCGGTGGCCGGTCGTGGCGAACCGCCGGGCGAACACAAAGCACGCGGCGATCAGTGCGAGGAAAGTGACTGCGCCGACGAAGAAGTGCACCATTCCGTGCCAGCTAATGCTCTGAGGCGGGCCGGCTGGCGTCCCCGGTGGGAAGCCGTCGGCTGGGTCGGCGGAGAAGAAGGCCGCGGCGACCATCCCGGCGCCGAAGACGCCAAGCAGTCGCGGTCCCCATATACCGCCTACGCCCGCCGCCGGACCCAACACCCGGCGCAGTCCGATAGCCCCCGCCAACAACAGCAGACCGCTGACCACGAAGTTGGCAATCTGGATCCATCCCTGGTCACCGTTGCTCAGCATGCTCGCCGGGTGCCGGCTGATGTCGAACCCGTCCCTCGTGAGCATCTGCAGGACGACCACGACGATGTAGAGAGGGCCGGCAACGATGCCACAGATCAATAGGGTCCTCGTCGACCCGACGCCCGCACCGGGCGCACTGGCGGTCGCTTTGGTGACGTTTTCGGCCATCCGTCTGCCCTTTCATCAAATGACCTTGCTACCTGAATTGGACTCAGGGTATTATCTGTAGCTTATATAAGTCAAGCCCTAATTAGTCTGGCGCGTGGCATGATCCAGCGGTGAGCAGCAAAGCGGACAAGATCGTCGTTTCACGTCCGGAGTCGCCTGAGCTGGGTCGGTACGCCGCGGCGGCATTGGTCTTCGGCGCCTCGGCCAGCGTGCTTGTCGTCGAGGTGGTTGCGCTGCGGCTGCTGGCCCCGTACCTCGGGCTCACTCTGGAGACGAGCACGCTGGTCATCGGCGTTGCGCTTGCGGCGATTGCCATGGGTTCCTGGGTTGGCGGCCGGGTCGCTGACCTGATGCCGCCGCGCCGCGCGCTGGGTCCGTTGCTTGCGGTGTCCGGGGTGGCAGTTGCGGCCACCCCGTTCGCCGTACGCGCGGCGGGCGCGTTCGATCGCGGCGCGGTGTTGATGCTGGTCTCCACGTTCGCGATCATCGTGCCCGGCACGTTCCTGGCAGCCGTGACGCCGATGGTCACGAAGCTGCGTCTGACCAGCCTCAACGAGACCGGTACCGTCGTCGGAAGGCTCTCTGCGATCGGCACCGCGGGAGCCATCGTCGGCACCGTCGTCACCGGCTTCGTACTCATCTCGCGGCTGCCGATCAGCGCCATCATGATCGGTCTCGGAGCAATACTCGTCATCGCTGCGGCGGTGTTCGAGTTCCGGGTACGCGGCTGGCGATCGGCCGCAGCTCCGGCGGTTCTGGTGCTCATAGGCGGCGGTGCCGTCGCGGTAGCACCCGACGGCTGCGATGTGGAGACGATCTACCACTGCGCTGTGGTCGTGACCGACCCCGACCGAGCCTCCGGGCGGGTGCTCATGCTCGATGGCGCACCGCATTCCTACGTCGACCTCGACGAGCCGACGTATCTCGATTGGGACTATGCCAAGGCCGTCGCGTCGGTGATCGACACCGCCTACCCGGATCGGCAGCCGCTGCGGGTGTATCACATCGGCGGTGGCGGGCTGACTTTGCCGCGCTACCTGGAGCAAGTGCGCCCTGGGACGTCCAGCTTGGTGTCCGAGATCGACCCCGGCGTTGTCAAGATCGACACCGAGCAGTTCGGACTCGAGAGCGGCAAAGGCGTTGAGGTGCGTGTGGAGGACGCTCGGCTCGGTTTGCGCCGGCTTGCCGATGACAGCCGGGATCTGGTGCTGGGCGATGCCTTCGGCGGCGTCAGCGTGCCGTGGCACCTCACCACGCGCGAGGCGGTGCGCGACGTAGCGCGGGTGCTCACCGAGGATGGAATCTATGTGATCAATCTCCTCGACTACGGCCGGCTTGCGTTCGCACGTGCCGAAGTCGCGACGCTGGCTGACACATTTGATCATGTCGCGCTCGCCACCGAGACCGACACTTTGACTCATGGGGAGAAAGCCGGCGGCAACCTGGTCGTGATCGCGTCCAACGCCCCCTTCAACGTCGCCTCGATCGCCGGCAAGATTTCAGAACGCGGCGCCGACTGGGCGGTGATCACCGGTGCCGAACTCACCACGTGGACCGGCGATGCCGCGGTGCTGACCGACGACTATGCGCCCGTCGACCAGTTGCTCACCCCGTACCCGAGTGGTTGAGGGATGTGCTGGGCGTACCTCATTCTGGCCGGTTGTCCGCCGGTCCTGCGATGCGGTAGGGGGTGTCGAATCCCTCGTACATGAGGTGCGCGACCATCCCGTCGGCAGCGTGTTTCAGGTTGTGGCAGTGGTCCATCCAGATGCCGGGGTTGTCGGCCACGAATGCGACGTCGTAGGTCTGGTTGGCTGCGACGTTGAGTGAGTCGACCCACCAGGGGCTTCCGGTGGCCGCCACGCCGTTGCGGGCCAGCACGACCATGCGGTGGCCGTGGAGGTGCATCGGATGCACCTCGGAGCTGCGGTTTTTGATGTGCACCAGCGCCACGTCTGTTTCGCGGACGACAAACATGGGGACGTTCGGATAGAGGTGGCCGTTGATCGTCCACCACATCCCCGGGCGGCCTTTGACGAAGCCGGGCCGACGACCGATCGAATAGTCGAACCGGCGGTTGGCCTGTGTTGGGTCGAAGCCGAGAGGGGCCGGTGAGCCGTAGGTCAGCAGGTCCAACTCCTCGCGCGGTTGCGGCGGCACGGGTACGTCGGCGCCTGCTGGTCCGATGACCACCGCGGTCGCTTTGGACAGCTGCACCCGGACCGGGGTGCCGCTGCGTGCTGAGCTTGTCGAAGCACGCCCTTCGACAGGCTCAGGGCGCATCGGCACTTTCACCTCGAGGTCGGCTCGGGCGCCGGCGGTGAGCGTCACCTCGCGGCCGGAGATGTCGCTTGGTCGGTTCACCTCGGTGGCGTCTGTGGCGAGCAGCCGGTAGGAGCCGCTGGTCCAGACTTTCATCGGGCCGTTGTCGGTGTTGGTGACCCGGACTCGGACCCGCTGGCCGGGTCGCGCGGGTACCCGAAGGTCCTCGGCCTTGCCATTGATGGTCCGGACACCCCCGTAGGTGTGCGCGATCGCTGACACGTCGACCGGTTGGGCGATGCCCGAGGTCGGTGTCACGATCAGCGACCCCAGCAGCCCTCCGGCAACCTGGGGGTTGGAGACCTGGTGGGAGTGATACCAGAACGAGCCGGCCCGGTCGGCGACGAAGCGGTAGATGAACTCACCTCCGACCGGCACAGCGTCTTGGGTCACCCCAGCGACACCGTCCATCGCGTTCGGGACGTCGACTCCGTGCCAGTGCAGCGCAACGCCGGCCGCGACCGACTCATTGCGCAGGCGCACCTCAACCAGTTGACCCTGTCTGGCCCGGATCTCCGGGCCAGGCGAGGTGCCGTTGACGGTGAATCCGGGAATGGAGCGGCCACCAATGCTCAGCATCTGCTGCCGGGTGACCAGCTCGACTCGTACATCGGCCGGCCTGCTGGGGTCGGCAACCAGGTCGGTGATCGAGCGTGCTGGCCCCGAATGATGGTGCTGCCCATTGCCTTCCCCGTGGCCGCCGTGCCCACCGACGCTGGGATCTGGCTGGGCGCCACCGCCGTAGTCGTGGTAGCCCATCTCCATCACCGAGTACACCCCAGGCAACCGGCTGGCCTGCCACATCCACGCCAACGGCGCCACAATCGCCAAAGTTGCCAGGACGGGTAGGGCGAACCGCAGCGCCCGCCGGGCGCGCGCGGAGCTCATCGCAGATCAGGCCGGTGCGCCTGGCGGGTTGTCTCCATCGGTTGTGTCGGGCCGGAGCTCTGAGGATCATCGAGAGACCGCCACGCCATCGCAAGCAATCCAGCCCGCGCAATGCCGATCAGCCAGGGGAACGGCAAGGCGAAGCCCAGCCAGAAGACCGCCTCAAACGGCAGGATGGCGAGGTTGATCAGCATGCCGACCTTCCTGCCCTGCCACACCCACCAGGCTGACCAGGCCGCCACCACAATCACCAGGAGGAACGCAACCAGCAGTGCGACGAAGGTGCCGGCCTGGAGGCGCGACGACCAGGGGCCGCCGTACATATCGAAGAGACCGAAGAATGTCGGCAGATACCCGTTGGTCAGCAGGAAAGAGGACACCGGAATAGCGGGAATCCCGAAACAAGCGGCGTAGACCCAGGTCAGGACGGCGGCGGCGCGCGCTGCCTTCATGGGCAGATTCCTTCCGATCCGACGCTCGTCATGTCACCGAGGCCGCGACCGGTTCCTCGGCAGGCGCGACACCCTCTCGGGTGACGCGGTGCGTATCCGACGACCCGCGTAGAGGGCAACGGCAAACAGCGCCAGCGCGTTGAGGCCGTGGAGCGCACCGGCCAAGGCGAATTCATGACCGAGGAAGCCGATCTGGCCCTGCGCGACCACGAGTATGAACACGATGACTGCCCACTTGATCGCGCCCCGCACTTTGGTGAAGAAGGACACGATCAGCAGCGCCAGCGCTATTCCCGGGACAATGAAGGTCCCGTTGATGCCGTGCACGAGGAAGCCGAACACCTCAGGGAAGGGCGTCGCGCCACCCCCCTGCGAGCCCTCGATCACCGACTTGTCGAGCACCCCGCCGCCCTCGACCCACACTCCGAGCCCGGCAACCGCCCAGACCATCACCATTGCCTGAATAGCCACCTCGGCGGCCACCAGGTACGCGAGCACCTTGTACGCAGTTCTCATGCCATTCCTTTCCCTTGAGCAGCGGAGTGCGATGGGGGCTTGTTAAATACACGACGGGCTAAGACCAGTGGCCACACCGCAAGGCCCAACCAGCCGATGGCCGCGATGGCCACGCCAGGTATGACGAAGGCGAGTTGGGCTGGCGAACCCGAGGGGAAGAGCAGGCCGGCCGCGGCAATGATCAGACCCACCGGAAGGGACACTCCGAGCAGCAGACCGAAACGGGTGACCGATCGCGGCAGAGTGCCGTGGCGGTGGCCGGTCGAGCTGACCGCGATGACCCAGGCGTAGACCACCAGGAACGTTGCCACAACGAACCCGACCTGGACGTCGAACTCCAGGACACCGGCAACGAGCAGTAACTGCAAGATGACGACCGCGATCATCGCCCCGACCGCCGCAGCCGTCGCTATCCGTATCGAGCGCGTGGGTGGCAGCCACCTGCGCAAGGTCAGCGCCACCGGGATGAACGTCAGGAACTGCACGACGATCACCAAGTCGTTGGCGCTCCCAAGCCACATGAAGTCCTGGCCCGCCTCCGCCAGTGGACCACTGACACCGAACGGCTGGGCCAGCAAGAAGAACAGCACGAGCAGCACGTTGGCCACCAGCCCGGTAATGCCGGAGGTCAATGCCCACAGCACCGGACCGCCGGTCCGCTGCCGCGCAGGATAGGTTTCAGTCAGCATGTCGCCAGGCTCACGGGGGAGGTGTCCCACTGTCACGGGACGATGTCCCGTTCCGACCGGGATTCTTTGGGCCGCCATAACAGCACCGTAGAAACGCTCGACCCCGAACGAATCAGTGGAACCACTCATTCTTGGTACTCATCTGTGAGCACCATGAGAATTGAGTCGTGAGCGCGTCGGCGTCGGTGAAGGCGGCCCAGCGCCGCGCCTGGCGTTCGAGTTTCACGCGCCGGGTGCCAGCGCTCGTTGCAGTCGTACTGGTGCTGCTCGGTGTCATCGCTGTCGCGGTGCGGCTCGACGCACCGTCAGACGGCACGGTCGTCTCGTTGTATCGGGTCGACGGCGTGGTCGCCGACGTACCGAGCCCCGTCGACGGTCCCGGACTCCAGACCGGCGATGTCGTGATCGAGATCGCCGGACATCGGCTCGCCGAAGGGCTGGGCGGCCTGGCGCGCCCGCAGCCGGGGGCGGAACTCGCCTACGACATCGTGCGGGATGGCACCACCCGCGTGATCGTTCGGGTCGATCGCACAGACCCGTACCCGCTGCTGTTGGCCGGGTGGGGGAACCTTGTCTTCGTCTTTGCGCTGGCCGCATTGGCGACCGCGCTGTTCCTGCGGCGACCCGAGGAGCCGTCGACCACTCCCCTGCTGATCGCGGCTGCCGGCCTGCTCGGTAGCACTCTCGCATTCGTCGCTGGCATTCCCGCGCTCGCCCTGGGGACCGGCGGACCGGTGTTCTGGCTGTACAACCTGTGTGTGATCGGCGCCTACTCGTTCGCCTGGGGGCCAGTGCTCGCCTTCGGACTGCAGCTACCGGGGGACGATCCGGCGCTGCGGCCGAGGCGAGCCGTGCTGGCAGTGGCCTACGCCGCGCCCCTCGGGTTGATGCTGGCGTGGATGGGCGCCGCCGCCGTGTTCGCCCCAAACGCCCTGCGGTGGTTCGATGTCGTGTACGCCGGGCAGACACTGCTGGTCGCAGCGACCTTGGTGACGGGCGGGGTGGTGGGCATCCTGGCATACCGGCGCAGTCGCGAGCCGCTGACCCGGAGCCGGCTGCGATGGGTGGCCGGCGGCGTCATCGCGGCGGGTGCGCTCGGCCTCGCCGGGTGGCATCTGCCACGGCTCATCACTGGTCAGCAACTACTGCCATCCGGCGCGATCGGCCTGTCCGCGCTGCCATTCGTGGTGGGGATCGCGGTTGCATTGCGCCGGCACCGGCTGTTCGATATCGAGCGGCTGGCCAACCGGTCCCTGGTGTATGTCTCCCTGGTCGCCATCCTCGTCGCCGGGTACGCGGCCCTCGTCGCGGTGCTCGTCAGCGGCCTTCGCCTCTCCGGAACGGTCGCTGCCGCGATCGCCGCGGCTGCCGCCGCGCTCGCGCTCGCGCCCCTGCGTAACGTGGCACAACGCACCGTGAACCGGCTGATGTACGGCGACCGGGACGACCCGGCCGGAGTGCTGGCCCGCCTCGGGACACGGATGCAGGCCGTAATGCTGCCGGGCGAGGTGCTGCCCGTTGTGGTGGAGACCGTTGCTCAGTCGCTCCGGCTGCCATATGTCGCGATCGACCTCGCTGATGGGGCGGGCGAGTTTCGGCTGGCTGCCGAACACGGTGCGCCGGTGGGCGCTGTGCACTCTGAGACGCTCACGCACCATGGAGACAGAGTCGGTCGGCTGCGGGTTTCGGACCGCGGCCGCGACGATCCGCTTGAGCCTGCCGATCTGGAGCTCATTCGCTCGTTGGCCCGTGAAGTGGGTCCCGCGGTCGAGGCCGTAAGGCTGCATGAGGATCTGCTCCGGTCGCGCGCTGAGGTTGTCGCCTTGCGGGAGGATGAGCGGCGCCGGCTGCGTCGCGATCTCCACGACGGATTGGGACCGACGCTGGCGGCCATCCGTCTCAAGGCGGGGCTGGCGGCGCGCGAGGTTCCGCCGGAGTCGCCGGCTCGTGGGCTGCTGGGCGAAATCGACGCTGAGGTCACAACCAGCCTCGCGGACGTACGGCGTCTCGTCGAGGCGCTGCGACCGCCGGCCCTGGACGAACTCGGCCTGCTGGGGGCGGTGCGGTCCCGGGCTGCAGCTCTGGCAGGCGAGATGGAGATCGACGTCGCCGGGTCGGATCACGCGCGGCCCGCTGCCGGCCGCGATCGAGACCGCCATCTACCGGATCGCGGTCGAGGCCATGACGAACGCCGTACGCCACAGCGATGGGACGCGCTGCACAGTGTCGATCTTGGTCGGTGGCGACGCCGTCGAGCTGTCGGTGCGCGATGATGGTCATGGCCTGAAGCCGGACCGTACACCCGGGGTCGGGCTGCGATCGATGCGGGAGCGAGCGGCCGAGGTGGGTGGCACGCTGTCAGTGCTGTCGCCCGCGGAAGGTGGAACGGTGGTCGCCGCGAGTTTGCCGCTGAGTCTGGGAGGGCCAGTTGATCAAGCTGATCCTCGCTGATGATCATCCGGTGTTCGTGGGCGGGCTGCGGGCGGTCTTTGACGCGGAGGAGGACCTGACCGTGGTGTCGGTTGCCACCACGGGTCGGGAGGCCGTACGTGCCGCGACTGAACACCGGCCTGATGTGGCCGTGCTCGACCTCAACATGCCCGATGGCGACGGGCTGTGGGTCTGCGGACAGCTTCGGGCGGCGGGATTGTCGACGCGGGCACTCATCCTCACCATGTACGACGACGACGAGAACGTGCTCGCCGCGCTCCGCGCCGGGGCGTACGGCTACACGCTCAAAGGATCAGGGCCGGACGAGATCGTTGCGGCGGTCCGCGCGGTCGCTCGCGGCGAGGCGCTCTTCGGCGCCGGGATCGCCGCCCAGATGCTCAGCCACTTCAGCCGGACGGCTGCGACGTCGCCGTTCCCGCAGCTCACCGAGCGGGAGCACGAGGTGCTCGGATTGCTGGCCGCAGGCCGTGACAACGCGGCGGTCGCCCGGCGCCTCGGGGTGAGCAGCAAGACCGTACGCAACCACGTCTCCAACATCATCGCCAAGCTGCACGTCGCCGACCGGTCGGGGGCGATTATCCGAGCCCGGGATGCCGGCATGGGCGGATCCGGCTTGTCAGAACCCAGTTGACCGATAGCTCAACTGGGTTCTGACAAGTCGGAGGACGTCTCACGGAGGACGACCGCGGGGCGAGCCCTGGTGTCGACGTGGAGTTGGAATATATCGGGCCGGTGGTAGTGGCCGACCGGGTCGAAATACCGGCGTGCGGCCCGCACGGCAGCGACGTCGATGTCGGCGTACAGGATGGTCTCCTCGTGCCGGGCCGGCCCTGCCAGGACGACGCCGTCGGGGTTGACGATGACGCTGTTGCCGGGCTCGACCCACTCATCCTGGTCGGGGCGCCTGATTCGGTCGCGATGCGGGAAGTCGGCCGGGATCTGGTCGACGTGCACGCAGGGATTGACGCCTACGACGTAGCAGCGGCCCTCACGAGCGATGTGCCGCATGGTGGCGATCCAGGCGTCACCGCCGGCGAGGGTGGGTGCGGTCCAGATGTCCACGCCCTGGCTGTAGACGTAGAACCGGGTCAGCGGCATGTAGTTCTCCCAGCAGGTCAGCCCGGACAGCCGCCCGTACGGAGTATCGATGACCGGCAGCGTGGAGCCGTCGCCCATGCCCCACACGGTGCGCTCTGAGCCGGTGGGCATCAGCTTGCGGTGCTTGCCGAGCAGGGTGCCGTCGGGTCCGAAATAGAGCGTGGCGTTGTAGATCGTGGTGCCGTGCAGTTCCCGCTCGTCCACCCCGATCACCAGGTAGGTGCCGGCGTCGCGGGCGGCGGCGGCCAGAGTGTCGGTCGCGGGGCCAGGCACTACGACGGCCTGCTCGACCAGGAGCGCGTACCAATCGCCGTCGCCCTCCCAGATCGGTACAGTGTCGATCCAGATCGGGGTGCCCGGGATGAAGACCTCGGGAAACACCACGATTCCGGCCCCTTCGGCGGCCGCCTGATGCAACAGCTTGACCGCCTTGTCCACGCAGGCCTCTTGATTCATCAGGGTGTACGCCGCTTGCACCGCGGCGACCTTCACTCCTCCCATCGCCTGTCCTCCTATCGGGTGGCGGAAATGATCAGCATCTCGCATCCGGGTCCCTCATTCCAAGGAGCTGAGATCCTCGGGAACATCAACTGCGTACTGCTGCAACACGGGCAGATCGATCACCTCGAGTGCTCGGGCGTTGGTCGAGGAGAGCACCACTGGTGGAGCTACGCCCGCCTCATAAGCCTGAGCCCAGCGTTCAGCAACCACACACCACCGATCACCGGGTTGCAGTCCAGGAAAGCCGAAGTCCGGCACGGGCGTGACCAGGTCATTGCCGACGCTGCGCTGCTGCGCGAGGAATTCCGCCGTCACCACGGCGCACACCAGATGGCGGGCCTGGTCCGGCCCAGAGCTGCAGCAGCCGTCGCGATAAAAGCCCGTGACTGGGTCTGTACCGCAGGCCTGCAGCTCGGTACCGAAGACATTCGCTTCACCATCCACAGCCCCAGTCTGGCCGGTCGCGGCGACAGAGTGTGGGCCGCAGCAGAGGAGCTAGTGCCCAACTCTGTTCACGCTCCGGGTGTGGCTGCGATGATCGTGAACGGGGGTTCATGACACCACGAGCGCGCGCGGAGGCCGGTAGCGAACAGGCGCCGGTTCTCGCCCCGCTGACCGTACTAGTCGGTTCAGCGTTGCTGGTGTTGGCTCAGCTCTACTTGGCAATCACACTCGCACCGGTCATCGCCGAGGTGCATGGAAGTGGTGGGCGGGCCGCAGCGGCGGCTGTGGGAACGACGTACGCGCTGGCCTACGGGCTGGGGTTTCTGATCTTTGGGCCGCTGTCCGATCGCTACGGACGCAAGCCAATCATGGTCCCGGGGATGGTGGTGCTGGCGGTCGCCACTGCAGGCTTGGCGGCGGCGTCCTCCCTGCCAATGGTGGCGGTGCTACGAAGCATCCAGGGTCTCCTGGCGGCGAGCTTCGCCACCGTCGCTCTGGCCTACATCGGCGAGGCCCTTCCGCCGCGCTGGCGTTCCACCGGGATCGGTGCAATGTCGACCGCCTTCTTGTCGGCTGGCATTCTCGGCCAGGTCTATGCACAGGCGGTCGCGCAAGCTCTCGGCTGGCGCTGGGTCTTCGGCCTGGCAGCGCCAGCGTTCGTGGTCGCGGCAATCGCCATGGCGATGATCTTGCGCGAACCGCCCCGCAGCGGGAGCCCGGTAAGCCTGGGCCAGAAGTACAAGGAGCTCGGCGCGCTGGCGGTCCGGCGAGAGCTTACGCTGATCAACGCCGCCGCTTTCCCCGTTCTGTTGAGTTTCGTTGCCATGTACGCCGCCCTCGGTCCGCTCTTGCAGACCCGATTCGGACTCGACCAAGGCGGCGTGTTGTTGGTGCGTCTCGCCGCGCTCCCGGCCATGTTGCTCGCACCGCTCGCCGGCTGGCTCGTCGGACGTTACGGGCCCACCCGGGTCGCCGTCGCAGGCTATGCGATCGCCGCGGCAGGGCTCGCAGCTGAGGGCCTCTCCGTCTTTGCGCCGTGGGCGCTCATCATTTCCAGCGTGGTCTTCGTCCTGGGTATCGCCACGATTGTGCCGTCGGTCATCGCGCTCGTTGGCAGTCGCGGTGGCTCATCTCGCGCCGGGGCGCTCGCGGTCAACGGCGTGGCAGTGTTCGCCGGAGCCTCGTGCGGCCCACTCGTAGCTCAGCTTCCGATCGGTTTCACCGGTCTGATGCTTCTGCTCGCAGCGCTGCTCATGATCGCGGCCCCACTCGTCGCGATCAGCAGTAGGCGAACGGTCGACGTCACCGTCTAGGACCTGTGGAATCTGACAAGCCGCAGGTCGCCGCCACCTAGGCGGCGATTTCGGCTGGTTTCGGCTTTGAGGCCTTCCAGACGGCTGCGCTGAAGTCGGTGCGGCCGAGGGCGAGGGTGCCTTGGTTGGTGACCAGGTAGACGTACCCGCATGGTGAGCGGTGCACGAAATAGCCCGGCTCGGGCTGGTGTTTGGCCCAGCCTCCGTGGGTGACTGCTCGATGGCTGGGGCGGGCCATCGGGCCGAGGTTCCCCAGTCGGGTTTGACCCGGCGGCCCGCCGTAATCCATCGGCACATACCGCTCGGTGTGGTCAAGATCCATGTTTGGGCTGAGACAGGTGCCGAAGGGGAAGACGTCGGCTATCTGGCGGGCTCGAACCGCGGCCCGGAGCCGCTGCGGTATCTCATAACCATCGACCGGGGCTACCTCGGTCGGATCCAGCACCGGCAGGATCCGCACCTGACATCCGGTTCGGCCCAGGAACTCCACCAGCTCATCGAGGGTGAGCGGGCCGCCGTCTTGCGGCCGCACCAGCGCGTGACCGGTACGCAGCGCGGCCTCGGAAAGGTGGAAGTGGAGCACAACGCGGGGCCGCGCCGCCGATGCGTCAAACCCCGGCGGCACCGTCAGCGACAACGACCGATGATCATCCGGCTCAGGTTCCGACGCGGGCTCGGGCTCCCATGTCGGGTCCGGCTCGCGGTAGAGCTGGGCTCGGCGCTCGCCTGCCGGCTCGTAGGAGCTGGGCTCGGGCTCACCTGCCGGTTCCGCCTCGGAGGTGGAGCTCGATTCGGACTCGCCGCGGGCTCGTGCTGGTGCTCGATGAGCAGCCGCAGCGCCTCAGCCGGCCGCGCCAGAATCCCGACGGCGCGGGCCCGCCGGGCCCCGATCGGATCGGTGTCGCCGCGGACCGCGAGAATCTCAGCGATCCGGTTCACCGTCGCCAAGAACCAGATGGCATCACCTGCCGCCGCCTTCGCCACAATGGTTTTCAACCCGTCCTCAGAGTCGAAGCTGAACACATCTTGGGTGCTGCGGGCCCGCTCGGCCCGCTCCGCGGCCAGTGCCGGGTCGGCCTCCAAGATGGCCGCGGACAAGATCTGTGGCGAACCGCGGCCACGGCATCATCCCCACCAAGTCGCTGAGCGCATGATCAACATCGGCGCACGCCTCCCACGACAAGACTCGGGTCTGTTCGGCGATCCTGCGGGCCTGCCAGGCCCGCACCCCACCGGTCAACACCCGATCCCACAACCGCGGCAGCCGATACCGCAAATCCAACGCGTCAGCGATCAACGCCCGAGCCGCCGCCATCCCGGTGCCCTGCAAGGCGCCCAACTCCGCGGCGCAATATTCCGATACTTCCGGTGTGCCCTCACCGCCCCAGGCGCAGGCGCGTTGGATCAGCGGCTGATACTCCTCGCTGCCCGAGTCCAGATAATGCGCATCCGCCCAGGCGCAGGCCAGCTGCAACATCCGGCACTCCGCCGCCTTCAGCTCGGCGTGATTCTGCTCGATCAGCCCCACCAACTGTCCAGCGCCCACAGCCGGCAGCTCCACCCCCGAATCGAACATACGTTTACCCTAGGCGACCCCTCTGACAATCTGTGCCGCACGGCGACATGCGGCATCCGCAGCATTCATCGACCCTGTCCTGAACCGACCAAGATCAACAACGCGGGCGGTGCTAGCATCGCGCACCTGCAAGCCCCAGCCAGCGATCATGAGCTTGCAGCCAGGCAGATGGCGCTCCAGGTGGAGGCGGCCGCGCTCCTTGACGAGCTGGACCGATCGGAAATCTTCTCTGACATCAAGCCTCTGGAGGTGACGGGAAGCTACACTCCAACTTATGTGCTGGCGCGATCTCGATGTATGGTCTGCTCGTCGGAGCCGATTACAGCCCACGAGATGTCCTGCGCTTGATCTCCCGGGCCATGGAGCTTCCAGGGGTGATCGGGTTCGACTATCGAGACGAACGGGGTGACCGCAGCCCCACCGGTCTTGCCAAGGAAGAGCGGTATCACGTCCCGTTCTTGCTAGACCGTGCCGGCAGTGTTTGGCGTCTCGACCTCACACTGTGGCTGCACGATCCTCACGAGAATGTCACCGCGTGGCATCAGGCATTGCGCGACTCAATAACCGAGGAGCAGCGTGCGGCTGTGCTGCGGATCAAAGACGTATGGTTCCGGCGGCCGAGCTACCCCGATCAGATCGGTGGCTCCGAGATCTACCCGCAGTCATTGATGACCGCGTAAGAACACCGGAGGACTTCCGCAAGTGGCTCACCGATCGCGGGGTGCTCGACGCGTAGGTGTTTTCAAG
>CAVUTQ010000006.1:0-94568 GCA_963744455.1 uncultured Actinomycetota bacterium
GCCATTCCACACCCCGACCTTCAGGCTGCACCCACCGCCCGCTCGCCTCGATCGCGATGGAAGGCGGCACCACGTTCCACTTCATCGACGCCGCCCCGGCCGAGGCACTGGAGACCGCCGCAGAAGCAGCCGATGGCCTGGACGTCCGGATCGGCGGCGGGGGCACCGTCGTGCGCGACTTCGTCGCAGCCGGGCTTGTCGACCACATGCACCTCGTCCAGGTCCCGATCGTGCTGGGCCGGGGTGTCCGCGTTTGGGACGGCCTGCAGGCCCTCGAGGACGCAGACAACATCGAGGCGGTGTCCTCGCCAAGCGGCGTCACCCACCTCACGTTCACGCGGAAGGTCGCCTTGTGAACGCTTGAGGTAGCTGTGGTGGAAGCGTTCGTTCGGTGGTCCATAAGTCCAGGGGCGAATGGGTCGTTCATGCCTGCTCGGGACGACGGACCTCGGTACCCAGATCCCCCTGCGCCGCCGCGGACCCACTACGGCCACCGCCGTACGCGCGAAGCAGGAACGCGAAGCCAACCGCGATCGCAGCTCCTGTCAGCGGCCCAGCGACATAGACCCAATAGGCCGTGAAGTCGACACCGACAAGATCTGGACCGAACGTGCGTGCGGGGTTCATCGACGCGCCGGAGATCGGGCTGCCCCACAAGCCCGCTAATGCGATGTAGGCGCCCACACCCAGCGCGCCGATCACGCCGACATTCTGCGCGCCCGATGCCGTCCCGAGGATGACGCTCACAAGACCCAGGGTGAGAACCGCTTCCATCAGGTATGCGTCGAAGGAGGAGTACCCAGCTGCGGGGTAGTTAGAACCGAACGTCGCGGACACGCCGACAACGGACCGAAGGAACAAGGCTGCGAGCGTTGCTCCGACGAACTGGGCCACGATGTAGCCAAGGCACGCGCCGCCACGGGAAGTCCCCTCGCAGCGAGAACGCCAGACTCACCGCAGGATTGAGATGTGCGCCGGACACCTTCCCCATGGAAGAAGACCACGGCCATCACCATCAGCCCCGGCGCGACCACGGCCGCGGTACGACTGATGGGTCGGGGAAGGCGTGGCGACTGACCACCATCCCGTCACGGCGGCGACCAGCACCAAGAAGAAGGTCCCGAGCAGTTCAGAGAACAGGCGCCGCCACTCCTGGCTCGGATCCTGGAAGTCCGCCATCGGCTGGACAACCTCCACCTCGAACCATCGCTCGAAGCGTCCCGCGATCTGCCGGGCCTGTTCCTGAGGCATCATCCCTCCCGTCCACCAGCACCGAAATCGATCCGCTCGCCCGCGACCCCTATGCCGGGTCGGGGTCTTGGTACAGGACGCTCGACACGTAGCGTCAAGTGGGAGCCCGACAACCCCAACCATGGCACCGTCGTGCGGTGGCTGCTTAATCTTGCCCCGCTCGCAGATTGCCCCTTGTTGGAGTACGGGCAGTGGCTTCTACTGGCAGTGGAGGTGGTCGAATGCGAAAGACGCGTAGGTACTTCGTGCTGGTTGTGGCTCTGGCTGTGCTGATGTTGTCGGCGTGTGCCGCCGGACCGAACGAGATGGTCGATACCGGCTCGGACCCCGCCCGTGGGTTCTGGCTAGGACTGTGGCAGGGGCTGATCAGTCCGATCACGTTTCTGATCTCGCTGTTCACCCAGACGTCAACATCTACGAGGTGCAAAACAACGGCAACTGGTACGACTTCGGCTTCATGCTGGGGGTGGCCATGGCGTTCTGGGTGGTGGGCAGGCGGAGGTACCGCCTCAGCCGGCCGATATCGGCGGCGGGGCTGAGCATGCGTGGGGTCGCAGTTATGGGAGCGAGATCTTCAGATGAGCTATGGGCACCCGATCGCCGTCATCCGGTACGACGCAACACCATTCTGAGGTATTCGGCGCTGGCCGGACGTCCGCCAGGGGCCCTTGACCCACGGGCTCCTCGGTGAGACGGTGTCCTGCTCGAGCGTGTACCAGCCGCGGTACCTCGTGCTCGCAGATGCGACAATCGCGGCGATGTCTACATCGCCGGTGCCGAGCGGGCGGTACATTCCTGCCCGACCGCCTCGGTGTAGCTGAGCCGGCCGGCCTGCACCTTCGCCGCCATCCCCGCATCGACGTCCTTGAGGTGCGTGTGGGCGATCCGCCGGACCTGCCGGGTCAGCTCGCCGGATCGGTTCCGCCGATGAGCAGATGGCCGGTGTCGAGGCACAACGAGATGGACGATCCGTCGAGCACTCGCCGTACCTCGTCGCCGTTCTCCACCATCGTGCCGACATGCGGGTGCAGGACGGCGCGATACGCCGGCTTGCGGCCAGCCGCCACCCGGTCCAGGTTGGAGCAGGAGCCGCCATCCCTCGTCGTCGAGCGTCGGCCGGGTGTCGTAGCCGTCAAGGCCGCTGATCGGCAGACAGCACGAGGACCTGCGCCGGATGCGGCGTAGCCGTCGAGAATGCGCTCGACCTCCGGGAAGGGGTCGTGGCCGGGACATGGAGCAGCACAGGCGTGAATCCGCCGACGGCCCGCAGCCGTGCTCGGACAGCACGCCGGCCATCGCTAACGGACCAGTCGGGGAGGAATCCGTCCGGCCCGAGCTCGGTGGCGAGCGAGCCCGACCTCGCGCATCTCCGTCAGCACGCTGCGGTGACCAACTGGTATCCCCAGCCGGGGACCTCGCAGACACCCCAGGAGATGGGCGCTGCGGCGATCCGCTCCGAGAAGTGGTCATGGCGGATCATATGTGCGCACCTCTTTCGACCGGGCGATTGGTCGTCCAGTCCGGGGTTGGCCACGGCGGCCGGGGGCGGCCGGCGAGCACGTCGACGACACCGCGCGCGGCGTCGGCGAACGTGCTGCCGTCGCACGACGGCTCAGACCCATCACGTGCGGGGTGAGTACGACGTTGGGTTGGTCGAAAAGCGGGTGATGCGAGGGCGGTTCGGATCGAAGACATCGAGGCCGATCCCGGCGAGCCGCCCGGACTCAAGCGCGCGAGTGCGGCGTCGAGATCGAGCAACCCGCCGCGGCCGCAGTTGACCAGGACGCTCCCGGCCGTACGCGGTCCAGAAATGCGGCATCCACCAGATGATGGGTTCTGCGGTGAGTGGCACGTGCAACGAAGGACATCGCTTGCCGACGCGAGCTCCCCCACGTCGGCAGATGCATCTCCGCCGGCGGCGGGCTCACCGGGTCATAGGCGAGCAGGCGCATGCCGAATGCCGCCGCCAGCTCCCCGACCCGCGCCCGATCCGCCCGTAGCCGATGAGGCCGATCGTCGCGCCGTCCAGGTCGCCATGCGAGCCTGACCGCGCTCGCGCCCACCGGCCTGCCGCACGAGGTCGGTCGATCGACAATCGCTTGACGAGATGCAGGGCCAGCGCGAACACACCCTTCGGCTACAGCTCTCGTCCCGCTGCCAGGCGTGATGACGACCGGAATGCCTCGTGGCGATGCTGCCGGGAGATCGACGAGGTCGACACCGACACCGGTGCGTGCGAGGACACGCAGCCGTGGGGCGCGCGCGAGAAAACCGGCATCGACGACGACGTCAGCACGGACGATCGCCCCCACGGCATCGGCGATGTCGTGCGCGCTTGGTTCGGCGACGAACGAAACTTCCTCGCCGAGGACCCCAGTGACCAGCGCCGGATCGACCGCGCCAAGTGCCACGACAACCGGACGGTCGACAGCCACGACGTCACCCACTCGCCGTAGCGGTTGCCGCCTGGTCTTCGCCGAATGTCGCACGCGGCACCGCTGGGACTTGCTGCCACGTCCCACGTTCGGAGGAAGCGGCGGCGGCGGCGATGACCTCAGCTACGTGATGGGCGTCGTCGACAGTGGAGTTACGACGCTCGCCGCCCGTCACCGCAGCGAGGAACTTCTTCGCCTCGATGACCTTCAGATCGTCGTAGCCCATGCTGTTGGCCGGACCCGGCTGAAAGTGTGCATAGTCGCCGAGGTAGGCGTTACCGAGTACGGTCGTGTAGCCGTAGTGCGGGCCACCGCGCCCGAGGCACACCCGCAATTCGTTCATCTGCTCGAAGTTCCACGTCACCGAGCCTTCGGTGCCATATATCTCGAAGCCGAGGCCGCACTGGGGCCCGACGATGACCCGGGAAGCCTCCAGCGTGCCCACCGCCCCCGCTGCCCGAGAGTTAGGTGCGAAACGCACCAGCGCCGCGGCATAGTCATCGTTCTCCACCGTTCCCATCTCGCCGTCCTCGATGACTGCGAAGTGTGTGCCAGAACCCATGGGAAGAATCGGCCGTTCGGTGTAGACCGTGCTCGTGATAGCACTCACCTCGCTGATCGGCCCGAGCAAGTACTGCACAAGGTCTACGACGTGGCTCAATAGGTCACCGAGGGCCCCAAAGCCGGCGAGGTCTCGGATGAACCGCCACGACAAAGCGCCCTTCGGTTCGGAGGCGTAACCGTTGAAGAAGACGGCGCGGACATTGGTGATCCGGCCGAAGTCGCCGTTAATCACCAGTTCACGTACGCGTTCCACCGCAGGCGCATGGCGGTAGTTGTACCCGACCGACGTGACGACGGCGCTCCTGCTGGCGGCCGCAGCCACCTCAGCAGCCTCCTTCGCGTCACGTCCGACCGGCTTCTCGATCCAGAACGGCTTGCCGGCATCGGCGGCTGCGACCCCGATCTCCCGGTGGAGACCAGTGGGCGCACAGATAGAGACCACGTCGACGTCCGGGTCAGCGAGTACGTCCCGATAGTCCGTGCTCGCCTTGGCATAGCCCAGGACGTTCCGCGCATATTCAGCCCTGTCCTGCGCGGTATCCACCGCATGGACCAGACGAGGCCGCAGACGCAACTCCGGATAGATCGTTGGAAGGGCCTGATACGCCCGCGTGTGCAGTTTGCCCATCCAACCGACGCTGATCAGGCCGACGCCCAACTCGTGGATGGTGCCGCCGTTGGCACTGGTCATGACTGACCTCCGGTCCGGGTGCGGATGAGCTCCGCTGTGAGGGCGGTAGCCAACAGGCTGGAATCGGAGCCGACGGCCACGAACGTCCAGCCCTTTGCAAGCTTCTCGGCCGCTGCTCCCCCGTCTGGGACCAGTAGCCCACAACTTTTGCCGAACCGTTGCGCTGCGTTGCGCACCCGGTCGAGAGCTTCCAAGTACTTAGGTGCACCCATGTCGCCGGGCACCTCGAGGTCATGGCTCAGGTCTCGCGGGCCAACGAACAACACATCGACTCCCTCGAGTGCGGCAATCTCTGCCACCTGCTCCACGGCCCGAGCAGACTCGATCTGGACGACCGCAAGGACTTCGGTGTTGGCGCGTTCAAGGGCAGCCGGGTCGAGTCCGAAACGGCAGGCTCGGTTGTAGGTCGCCACACCGCGATCGCCCTCAGGTGGATAACGCAGGTGCCGCACCGCGGCGGCGACATCGGCAACGCTGTCCAGCCTTGGCAGCATGACACCGGCCGCGCCGAGGTCAAGCACTCGGCCAAGCCGGATCCTCGCCGTGGACTCGACTCGGACTACGGTCGGCACGCCGTACGCGGCGGCCGCGACGACAACTGGACCGACCTGCTCCTCGCCGCCGGCACCGTGCTCGAGGTCAAGTAACACCCAGTCGACGCCTGCCGCAGCACACACCTCTGCAGTGACCGCCGAGGCTGCTCCCAGGAACGTGCCCACAGTGAGCTCGCCCGCAGCGAGGCTGCTGCGTAGCTTGCCGCGATTCAACGGAGACGTGACCCGACCAGCGGCATCCACGGTCGTCATCCGAACCACCGTTGCGAGGCTAGGCCCGCTTCGTACTCAGCTCGAAGTTCGGCAACCGCCTCCTGGTCGGACACCTCAGCGGGGGCCACATCCCACCAGACACCAGCACCAGGCAGCTCGGCATGCGGGATGGCGGGGACCACAATGACGACCGGCCCGTCATGGTCGCGGGTCGCAGTCAGCGCGTCACGGACCTCCGCCGCGGTGGTTGCGCGGACCGCGCGCGCTCCCAAGCCGCTGGCTATCTGAACGAGATCTACCCGGAGGTATTCGCCGTCAAGTCGGGCCGGGTTGCCTGCTGATTGCCCATCACCGAGGGTGAGCGCGTCGTCTCGATAGCGGAACTCGTTGCCGAACTCCTGCCCGTTGCGAAGCATCTGCAGCCGGTGAATCGCCTGGTAGCCGTGATTCTCCGAAATCACGACAGTAACTGGCAACCGCTCTTGGGCGGCGGTAACGAGCTCGGTCGGAGCCATCAGAAATGTGCCGTCTCCGATGAACGACAGCACCCGCTTGCTTCGGTCCGGAACCGCCAGCCGAACCCCAAGCGCCGCCGGGATTTCATAGCCCATGCAGGAGAAACCGAATTCCAAGTGGCAGTAGCGGCGCTCGGTGGCGTCCCATACCTTTTGGAGATCGCCCGGCGGCCCACCCGCTGCCGCGATGATGGTGTCCCCCGGCCGGGCGTGCTCCTGTAGCAAACCGATGATCTGGCCCTGCGTGAGTACTGCTGGTGTGCTGGTCACCACATCCGAGTCGGCTGGAACAGCCGTCTTGTCGAACGCCGTGTCAGGATTCAGAGCGGCTGCGCGCTCAAGCAACCACTGATCGTTACGGGCGACGACCTGACGCTGCCATTTCGTAGGGCTGCTGATCCTGGAATCCTCGACGGCTTGGGTCAGCGCGGCCAAGGCCCGCTTCGCATCCGCCACGATTGCAGTCGCACCGAGCCTCCCAGCATCCCGCACATCCACATTGATGCTGGCGAACCGAAGATCGGGATTTCGGAATAAGGATTGGGAGGCTGTTGCGAAGTCGGTCAACCGGGATCCGACCGTGAGGACCAAGTCGGCGTCGGCGGCCAGCTCATTGGTGGCCGGCGTACCCTCCAACCCGATCCCACCCAATTGCCACCACGCCCGCTGTTGCACCGCACCCTTGCCGGCGAACGTCTCTGCGACTGGGATCCTCGCAGCACCCGCCAGCTTGCCCAACTCGGAGGTAGCCCCGGAGTAGATGACCCCGCCCCCGGCGATGATCAATGGCCTTTCCGCAGCGGCCAAGAGCCTGGCGACGGCGTCGACCTCCTCCGGGTCCGGCAGCGGCCGCCGGATCACCCAGTCGCGTTCGGCGAACAACTCCACGGGCCAGTCGTAGGCGTGTGACTGCACATCCTGCGGAAGCGACAGCACCACTGCGCCGGTGTCCACGGGATCGGTGATCACCTGCATCGCCGCCGGCAACGCTGTCAACAGCGCCTCGGGCCGACTAATCCGGTCGAAGAACCGGGAGACCGGCCGGAGTGCATCGTTCACCGACGTATCTGCTTCAACGGGGTGCTGCAACTGTTGCAATACCGGGCCCTGCCGGCGGGTCGCGTACGTGTCTCCTGGCAGCAACAACACCGGCAGCCGATTGACCGTCGCCAAGGCAGCTCCGGTCACCAGGTTCATCGCTCCGGGGCCAATCGACGCCGTCACAGCCAACGTCGCGTGCCGTCGCGTCGCTTTGGCATAGCCGGATGCCATGTGTACGAGCGCTTGCTCATTACGGCCCTGAATGAACGGCAGCGCGTCGCTGAGCTGATCCAATGCTTGGCCGAGTCCGGCCACGTTTCCGTGGCCGAAGATCCCCAGCGCGGCCGGGATCAGCCGACGGCGGTGCCCATCCGCCACCGAATACTGCCGGGACAGGTACGTGACGAGCGCTTGTGCAACGGTGAGCCGCACCGTACCTCGGGACATGTTGCCCATGATCAAACTCCTTTGCCTACCAGGGCCGGCCGTGCAGGATGACCGTCTTGAGCTCCGTCATCTCTTCGACGGCCCATCGCGGTCCTTCTTTGCCGATTCCGCTGCCTTTGAGCCCGCCGTACGGCATGAGATCCGCGCGCCACAGCGGGGTCCAGTTGATGTGAATGCTGCCGGCGTCGATCTCCCGCATGGCACGGACGGCGCCGGTGACGTCGGAGGTAAAGATTCCCGCGGCCAGCCCGTACGCCGTCCCGTTGGCCTGCAGAACCGCGGACTCCCAGTCTTCAGCGGTAGTCACCGCCACGGCAGGGCCGAACAGCTCGTCCTGGGCGAACGGAGACGACGGGTCCACCTCGGCGACCACAGTGGGCGACACCATGCTGCCGTCTCGGTCCCCACCAGTGAGGACGCGCGCTCCGGCTGCGGCCGCCGCTGCAATCGACTGCCGAACCCGTTCGGCTTCGCCAGTGGTGATCAGTGTCCCCAAGCCGGTCTCGGGTGAGGACGGATCGCCCACTCGGATGGCCTGAACCTTGGGCACCAGCGCGTCGAGGAAGTCGCCGCTCACCGCCGGGTGGGTAATGACTCGTTGAACAGAGATGCAGACCTGGCCCGCGTTGATGTACCCACCGGCGGCAACCGCGCTGGATGCCAGCTCGAGGTCGGCGTCCGGCATGATGATCACTGGGCAAGAGGCCCCGAGCTCGAGGGATAGCTTCTTGATCCCAGCCAGCCGCGTGATGCGCTCGCCAGTCGCTGTCGACCCGGTGAACGAGATCTTGCGCACCCGCGGGTCGCTCACCAGCAGGTCGCCCAACACCCGACCAGGCCCAGTAAGTATGGAGAGCACGCCGTCAGGCAAGCCCGCGTCCACGAAGCATGCGGCCAGCGCCAGCGCGGTCAAGGGGGTGGTGCGCGCCGGCTTGAGGACAACCGCATTGCCTGCCGCCAATGCCGGGGCGAGCTTGTGCAGAACCAGCAAAGCTGGGTAGTTGAACGGCGAGATCGCGACAACAACACCACACGGCTGGCGCAGCGTGAAGCCGATCTTGTCTGGGCCGGTTCCTGGATTGGCATCAAGCGGAAGCGTGTCGCCGTACAGCTGAGTACCCTCGAATGCCGCCAGCCGGATGATCTCCCCGGACCGAGACGCCTCCCCAGTTGCTTCGGTGATCGTCTTGCCGACTTCAGAGCTGATGGTCCGGGCAATATCGCCGGCTCGCTGATCCGCGAGCTCAGCCGCCCGGAGCAAGATCTTCATCCGCGCGTGCGCCGGAGTATTACGCCACCGTACGGCTCCCGCCTCCGCTGCCGTCAGCGCAGCCTCGACGTCGTCCGGTCCTGCCACCGGCACGGTGCCAATGACCGAATCGTCGTACGGTGACGTGACGTTCTCGGTTTCCCCGGTTCGCATCGCCGGACGCCAGTCCCCTCCAATCAGCATGGGTGTCAGATCCATAAACGTTCCTCCGGGTCGTGGTTAGGCAACAGCCCAACGGCTTGGGAGCGAGGGTGGTGTGGGACCAGCGACCGAATCTGGCGCCGGCCGATCCAAGGGGTGCGTCTCGATCGATGGATGTCATCCTAGGATGGAGAACCGCCGAGTCAATGCCATAAAACCGCCAAAAATCCGCCAGGAGCAGCTGTGGGGCATCCCTACCGGATCCGCGAGATTGCCGTTCAGGCCGGACTGAGTGAACGCACCGTGGACCGGGCGCTGAACAATCGGGGCCAAGTGCGCGACAGCACAATACGGGAGGTGCATCAAGCAATCGCCGATCTCGACAGGCAGCAGTCGCAGCTACGCCTTAGCGGCCGCACATTCATCATCGACGTTGTGATGCAGGCACCACAACGGTTCTCCTCCGCAGTTCGCAACGCCCTGGAAGCCGAGTTGCCCTCGCTGCGACCGGCCGCTGTGCGGTCTCGTTTTCACTTCCGCGAAACCGGTCCCCTCGAGGACCTGGTGGCAACGCTCGACCGCATTCAGTCCCGTCGCTCACACGGAGTCATCCTGAAGGCACCCGACGTACCCGAGATCATCACCGCCTGCTGGCGACTGATTCGGGCCGGAATCCCGGTCGTGACACTCGTAACCGACCTTCCCGGCAGCCAGCGGTTGGCCTACATCGGAATGGACAACCGAGCTGCGGGTGCCACCGCCGCATATCTCATGGGCCAGTGGCTCGGTGACCGGCCGGGAGACGTGCTGGTCACCTTGAGCCGAGAATTCTTCCGCGGCGAGGAAGAACGAGAGATGGGGTTCCATGGCGCGATGCGAGCTCGTTACCCCGACCGCGCCATGATCGAGATCGACAACAGCGACGGGCTCGACGACACAATGCGTGGTCTCGTCTTGGTTGCCCTGGACAGCAACCCCAATGTCAATGCGGTGTACTCCATCGGCGGCGGCAACATGGCCATCATCCAAGCTTTTGCCGCTAAGCGGCGGACCTACTCGGTCTTCATCGCCCACGACCTGGACCACGACAACACGCGGCTTCTTCGCGACGGCCGGATTTCAGCCGTCTTGCACCACGATCTCAAGCAAGACATGCGTCAGGCCTGCTACGCGATCATGCAGGCGCACAACGCGCTGCCAGGTGCCGGCTACTCCTGGCCATCAAATATCCACATCATCACGCCATACAACATGCCCGCACCAGCTCTCTCCCATCCTAAGGCTGAATCAATGACCCACCCCAGTTCGTCGCCGACCGGTGGCTCCGTCCACGACGGCGTCAATCTCCGCCTCATCTGGCCCCAGTGGCAGGGCGGCGGCACATCCAGTGTCAAGGAGTTCGCTCCCGAATTCCCGCTCGATGTCGCCCGTCGTGGGTATGCGGTGGGCTCGGCAGTCCTTGCAGGCGGTCCTGCCGCCACACGACGGCCCCACCGCGACGGTGCCGGTGACCATGTCCGACGCCGGCCTTGAGGAACGCGACGGTGTCGAAGCCAAGACGATCATTCTCGAGCAGCTGGCAGCCGCCCTGGAGGTCATCGGCCAGCATGATCCGGCGCGGATCACGACCTTCGGAGGCGAGTGCTCGGTAAGCGTGGCGCCGTTCTCTGAGCTCGCTCGCCGGTACGGCGACGATCTGGCGATCTTGTGGATCGACTCGCATCCCGACGTCGGCACCCCAAGCAGTGAGTACCCGGGTTACCACGCGATGGCCGTCGCTGCGCTCACCGGTCACGGTGACCCCGACGTGCTGGCGTTGCTTCCGGCGACTGTCTCGCCAGAGCGGGTCGCCTTGGTGGGGCTGCACTCGTGGAGCGATGACGACTTCCCGAATGTGGCCGAGTGGGGCATCCAGTCGTTCAGCCCCAACGAGCTTCGCGAATCCACTCGACCCCTGCTCGACTGGATCGCAGCCAGCGCCTGCTCACGCGTTGCCATCCACTTCGACGTCGACACGATCGACAGCAACGAAATCGTGCTCGGTCTTGGCGCCGAACCGGACGGGCTCACAAGCGCCGAGGTGCGGCGCATCATCACCGACGTCGACGGAGCCGCGGACATCGTCGGGTTCACCATCGCCGAGTTCATCCCCCGACAGGTGATACACCTGCAACAACTCCTCAGCGGCTTACCGCTGATCTCCGAAGCGACGGCGGGCTGACGCCGGAAGCGGCATTAAGCAGCCGGAGCAGCATCACCATCGACCGCAGTCAGTGCTGCCGAGCCAGATGCACCTTTGACGGTCCGCGCCGCCAGTATGGCGGCCGGACTGCCTCCAAGGACGATCCCCGCCTGCTTGAACGCGTGAGCCAACTGGGCCGGTTCGGTCAGGTTGGAGGTCGACACATTGAGCTCTGACAGTTTGACGCCCAAGTCGCTCGCGCGCTGCTGCAGCGATTCGTCGGCCAGCACGCGAGCTGAGATGTCATCGTCGCTGAGGGTTGTCTGGTTGACGAGGCGCCGAACCACCGATGCACAACTGTTGACGAGCGAACCTTTGTAGTCGGCGACACCAACCAGAGCCCTCTCCAGGTCGACGACCTGGAAATTGATCTGGGAGGCAAATTCACGCAAGGGCTGCAGCCGGATCAGCGGCGGCAAGTTCAAGAATTGCTCGGTCACCGATTCGATCATGACGTTGTGCACGAAAGGGATGCCGATGACGAGGCCCGGACCAGTCACTTTGGCCTCACCGCGGCCGTGGATTGTGTAGCCCAGGCGGTCGTACGTATCCCGGCGGTAGTGCACGACTTTGTTGAACCGGGTCCGTAGCGCCTTGCTGCCTGAGGGCACTTTGTGCATGCCTTTGATGACGAACAGCACCACGAGGGCAATCAGCGCCACGGCCCGCAAGAGTGTCGCCCACCACGGATCATTATCTCGGAACCACAGGTACTCGAGTACACCAGCGGGCATGGTAACCACACTCCTGCTCGTGGGCGGCACCACTACCTAACAAGGAAGTGAAACCTTGGCTGTACCTTATTGGCATTGTCTGGTCGCTGTAAATATGTGGCTGGCTTCAGCTTGGCGATCGTGCCTTGGGGTCGAGCGATCACCTTGTAACGTCTCGAGGGATGACTAGCAACGGAAGACTGACCGGTCGGACAGCGATCGTCTTCGGTGGCGGCCATGCTGGCGCCGGACCGCGCGACGTCGTCGGCATCGGTTTCGCCTGCGCGGCCACCTTTGCCCGTCACGGGGCGAACGTCGTGGTGGTGGACCGTAACCCGAGCTCGGCTCAGCGCAGCGCGGATGCGATTACGGCGGCTGGCGGCCGGTCGCTCCCCTTGGTTGCCGACATGCTCGACGAGGCGCAGGTGATGACAGCGGTGGATACCGCCCTAGAGGCGTTCGGTCGGCTCGACGTGGTGCAGAACAATGTGGGGAGTGTCCGCCTTGGCGGCCCGGAGGAGCTGACTCTGGCCCAGTGGCGCGAGGCCGTGTCGATTAACCTCGACAGCGCTTTTGTCGGAGCGAAGGCTACTCTGCCGCACCTCGTGCAGACCCGTGGCTCGATGGTCAACGTCTCCTCCACGGGCTCAATCCGCTGGACCGGCTACGCCTATCCCGCCTATGCGGCGTCGAAAGCCGCTGTGAATCAGCTGACCCGCAGTTTGGCTATGCAGTACGCCGACCGCGGTGTTCGCGTCAATGCCATTTTGGCCGGGCTCATCGACACTCCGCTGGTCTACCGCGAGCTGTCCGAGGGAGAAGACGAGTCGACCGTGCGAGCCGAACGCGCGGCGAAGAGCCCGACCGGCGCGATGGGTACGGCCCAGGACATCGCCAACGCTGCGTTGTTCCTGGCCTGCGACGAATCTGCTTACGTGACTGGCACCCTGCTCCCCGTGGACGGCGGTTTGCACGTCCGGGCTATCTGACCCTTTTTATGGGCCCTGAGCTTGTCGAAGGGCTCGACGGGCCGCGCACATACTTTATGGGCCCGACTTCGACAGGCTCAGCGCACATACCCGCGGCCATCATCGATGACGGCTGACGCCGTGCTCAATCCGAGCTGCCGAAACACAGATCTGGCGCAGCCGCTGCGTTGCGGCTGCGCCAGATCTGTCAACTGGTGGTTCGGTAGTGCTACTTGACGCCACCTGCGGTGAGGCCGGAGACAATGCGGCGCTGGAAGATGAGCACCGCGACGAGCAGCGGAACGGTCACGACCACACCGGCCGCCATGATGGTGCCGTACGGCGTGTCAAAGCCGGTCGTACCGGTGAACTTGCTGATCGCCACAGTGGCGGTCTGCATGTTCTTATCCTGCAGGAAGGTCAGGGCTAGCAGGAATTCGTTCCAGGCACCGATGAACACGATGATCGCCGTCGTGAAGATGCCCGGAGCTGCCAGCGGCAGGATCACCTTGCGGAATGCCACCCCTGGCGTGCAGCCATCGACCATCGCCGCCTGCTCCAACTCGACCGGGAGTTGCTTGAAGAAGGCTGTCAGATTCCACACCGCAAGCGGGAGGCCGAAGCTCAACCCGGGGATGATGACGGACTGGTAGGTGTTAATCCAATAGGGGAACCAGGTGAATGGCGCCGTCGAGGAGAACATCTTCAGCAGCGGCGGCAGCAATACGACCAGCGGGAACATCGAGCAGGCCATGATCAGCCAGAGCACCCCACCCTTGCCCGTGAACCTCAACCGAGCGAGCGCGTACGCTCCGACGATGCCGAACAGCAAGACCAGGATCGTCGTGCTGCCGGCCACAATGACCGAGTTGATCAGTGAGCGGCCGAAGTTGTTCACTGGCGAGAACACGGCCTGGTAGTTATCCAGCGAGACAGGCGATGGGATGAACTCGGTGCTCCGACCTTCGCCGGGCAGCCGCAGGGAGGACACAACCATCCAATAGAACGGGATGATGCAGTAAAGGACGATAGCGGCCATCCCGACATAGGACATGACCACGCCGACGCGCTGGCGGAGGGGTCTCTTCGGGTGGGCGAGCTTCTCGAGCTCCTCTTTGCTGAGGTGTTCCTCGCGTACTTCAGCAGTTGTGGTGGACATCAGTGCGCACCTCCCGCCATCTCCAGAGCTGTCGCCGGCGGGCCCGCCGGTTCGTCATCGCCCTTCTTTTTCTTCTTCTTCTTGACATCGGCGTCACCGATCACGTCAGCCCCCAGAATCCTGACGAACAGGAAGGCGACGAGAAGCACGTAGATGAACAAGACGATTGCGTACGCCGCAGCGGGACCGTACCGGGTCTGCGTGGCTTCCTGGTAGGAGAAGATCGACAGAGTCTCCACCCGGTACTTGCCAGGTCCGATCATGCCGTATGGCAGATCGAACATGCGCAGCGTGTCGAGCGTGCGGAAGAGAACGGCCACGACCAGCGTCGGTTTGACCATCGGCAGCGTGATCCGGACGAACTGCTGCCAAGTGCTGGCCCCGTCGACCTTGGCCGCCTCGTAGACCTCGGCCGGAATGGTCCCCAGCCCAGCGAGGGTCAGCAGGCCGATGAACGCAGCTGTCTTCCAGGTATCAGCAATGACGATCGCCCAGAACGAGGCCCCCGAATCGGCGAGCCAGAGGATCTGGGTGCCCAGGACCCGGTTCATCACGCCCTGCTCGTCGAAGATGAGCTTCCACATCAGCGCCGTAACGATGGTCGGGATCGCCCATGGCACCAAGATGCCGGCTCGGACGAGGCCACGGCCCCGGAAGGCCTTCGCCATGATCAGGGCCATCGCCACGCCAATAATGGTCTCCAAAATGACGCAGACGATGGTGAGGAAGGTGGTATTGAGGAAGGCGTTCCAGAAGCGATCCATGGTGCCGTAGGAACCCGTTACCGGGTTTAAGCCAGCAAAGACGTTAGTGAAGTTCTGTAGGCCGACGAACGACTCACCCGCGGCGATCAGTCCTGTGTTGGGATCGACGCCGGCGTTGGTTTGGAAAAAGGCCTCTCGGATCGACAGGACGACCGGGATGCCGGCCACCACGCCGATGATGATCAGGGTAGGCGCCAGCAGCAACCAGGCCAGCCGGGCCTGACCATCGCTCAGCGCGTTCTTCTTATGCTTATGGCCATCGCCCTCGGTGGCCGGCAGACTCCGTGGTCCCGCTGTGGCTGTCGCCATGCGGCTACCTCCTTCGAGAAAGGCGCTGAGCTCCCGGCGCAGCACCAGGCTGCGCCGGGAACCTTGCGAACACCAACTACTTGATCAGAGTCTGCAGCTTCGCCTGCAGTGCTTGCAAGGCCGCAGCTGGCTCAGTTTGTCCTTGGAGCGCGCCATAGGCGGCATCCTGGATCGCCAGGGTGACGTCACCATACTCCACAGCCTTCGGACGTGGCTGGGCGGTCTCGATCGACTTGAGCAGGATTGGCAGGTAGGGGTACTTCTCCACGAGCTCAGCATCGGCGTAGAGAGACGCGGAAACCGGCGCCGCCGCGCTGGCGATGGTGTTCAGCTTCTGCTCCTCCTCGGACGCTGTGAACTTGAGGAAGTCAGCGGCTGTCCCCTTGTTGTCAGCAGACTTGGGAATCGCGTAGTTGTGGCCACCCAGGCTTGACAC
Organism: uncultured Actinomycetota bacterium; assembly: GCA_963744455.1. Lineage (GTDB taxonomy): Bacteria > Actinomycetota > Actinomycetes > Propionibacteriales > Propionibacteriaceae > Microlunatus. The sequence goes on from CAVUTQ010000006.1 coordinate 15,714, forward strand.
GCCCGTAGCGCCGAAGCCAGGCAGCGGCGCGACCTCGAACTTGCCGTTGATCTTTGACGAGCCATCGTCCTTCGACGCCAGCGAGTACACATACGGCCAGTTCCGATGGAAGATCAAATTACCGCCCTGGAACGAGGCCCGCCCTTCCTCTTCCATCCAGGTGATCGCACCCTTGGGAATGGTGCCGTCCGCGAACCAGTCGGTCAGGAGCTGGAGACCCTTCTCTGCCTCAGGCGTGGCCACGTTAGGCTTGCCGTCCGGACCGACGATCACGCCACCCGCGGAGTTGACCGCTTCAGCGAAGTTGACGGTCAGGCCCTCGTACTTGTTGTACTGGCCGGCGTAGCACTCGAGCTTCGAGTTGTTCTCGCCCGCCTTGATCTTCTCGCACATGGCCGGCACTTCATCGAAAGACACCGGCGCCTGCAGGTCGTACTTGTCAAGCAGATCCTTGCGGTAGTAGAGCATGCCGCCGTCAGAGGAGTTCGGGTAGCCGTAGAGCTTGTCGAAGTACGTCGCGCTGTCCACAACCGGCTTCAGAAAGCCGTCGGTCGGGAACAGTTCGGGCGGCAAAGCTTCGACGATGCCCTTGGCCGCAAACTCAGCGGTCCACACCACGTCCATGCTCACGACACCCATCTTGGGGTTCTTGATCTGTGAGTTCTGGATCATCTGCTGCCGCTGCTGGTCGGCGCTGGCCGGCAGCTCGTGGAAGGTCACCTTGCCGTTGGGGTGCTGCGCGTTGAAGCGCTCGATCACCTTCGCGGTGTTTCCGGTGTTGTCCTTGCCGGCCCAGAATTCGATGTCACCTTGCTTGCGTGAAATCAGCTGCGGCGGCTTCCGTTCCACCGCCTTCGGGTGCGGCCCCACCGCCGCCACCACCACACGCCGCGGCGACGAACAGGGCACTCAATGATACGGCCGCGATGAGTACGCGGCGCGCGGGACGAACGAAAGTCATACACGCCTCACTTCGTTGTAGAGAGGACACCCATTCGTTGGTGCCACCTCGAAACACTAGAGGCAATCTGACACAAAAGCGCTACTTCTCTCACGTTACGTTTAGATTTGTTATAAGAGGCGCATAGCACACGTGGCTTCGCTCTGGGAAGAGCGACTCATAGGTAGAGGCCGGTTTTCCCGTCCTGGAGCCTCTCGGCGGCGACAGCATGAAGATCCCGCTCCCGGAGCAGAACGTAGTCCTTGCCTCTGACCTCAACCTCGGCACGGTCTTCGGGGTCGAACAGCACGCGATCTTCGGGTTTGACCGTTCTGACATGGGTTCCCACCGCAACGACCTCGCCCCAGGCGAGCCGGCGTCCGATTGCCACTGTCGCCGGGATCAGGATTCCGCCGCTACTGCGTCGCTCCCCGGGCTCGTTGTCGGTCGAGACCAGCACCCGATCGTGCAGCATGCGAATCGGCAGGCCACCCTCGTCCAGACCACCGACGTTCTCGCGGCCGCTTAGCTCGGCCACCACTCAGTCGCTCCTCCCACGTCGCACGATGGAGCGGATGATCAACAAGAATCCAACGACGCCGGCGGCGGCAGCAGCCACGGCTGCCACTCGACCGATGCGTAGATCGCCACGGGCAGTGAAGACCTTGGACTTGGCATTCTCCAGTTCGGTATTCGCGAAACGCTTCACGTTGTCGATCTGGCGCTGTTTGATCCGATTGGGATGCACCTGGTCGATCAGCGCCTCGACCGAGGCAGCCAGCCGGTCCCGGGTGGCACCCAGATCGGCCTCAATCTGAGACGGCGTACGGGTGGGCTGAGAAGCGGGCTGCGAAGCGTTGCTGGACACGTACCCTCCCTAGCACAGTTCTGCGCACCGACCGGCGGCCGAGGCGTCCCGAATCCACAGCGTATTGCAGACCAACCGTTACCAGCGCAGCGGCAGCAACCCAGGGCTGCTGGGTGGACCGCTAGGGTTCTTGCATGACCACTCGGCTCAGCGACGGCGACGCCGCGCCCGCCTTTACCCTGCCCGACGCCGACGGCAAGAACGTCTCGCTCGCGGACTTCCGAGGACAGCGTGTGATCGTCTACTTCTATCCCGCAGCCATGACACCGGGCTGCACAACCCAGGCAATCGACTTCACGGCGGCGATGGACGAGCTCGACGCCGCTGGGCTGCGAGTGATCGGAATCTCGCCAGACGCTCAGGAGAAACTCATCCAGTTCCGCGAGCTGGAGTCGGTCGGTTTTCCCCTCCTGTCAGACCCGGAAAGGTCGACGCTCGACGCCTACGGCGCGTACGGGGAGAAGCTGCTCTACGGCAAGCTCATCCAAGGGGTGATCCGCTCGACCTTCGTCATCGATGTCGACCAGAAGGGGCACGGCACTATCGCCGTCGCTCAGTACAACGTCAAAGCCGCCGGCCACGTCGACAAGCTCAAGCGGGATCTCCATCTGTAGACTCCCGGATCGCGCGCCGCCGTGCTGAGGAGGAGCGAGCAGACACGCACTATCGTCTGCGAGCGACGACGAAGTAGGCGGGTTCAGAGCGCGATCCGCGCTGAGCGAAGCGAAGCAATTAAATACAGCCGGAGTGGTGGAACTGGTAGACACGCAGGATTTAGGTTCCTGTGCCTTCGGGTGTGAGGGTTCGAATCCCTCCTTCGGCACTGTGTTGAATTTGCTCGCTCCGCTCGCTGTGGATCGGGCTCGAGCCCGCTCACGGTTTGATTGCTCCGGGCCAACTCGAAGTCCGCATCCGATCCGGCTCGTTACCCGGAGCTGCCCTGGCTCTCCTCCAGCTCCGGATTCTGGGCAACACCTACGTCCGCGCTGGGAGCTCCGGTGATGAGGGCGTACGTGGCACCAGCGATCGCCGCTCCGATGATGGGCGCGACGATAAACAACCAGACCTGACTGATGGCAGCGGTGCCTGCGAACCAGACGACTCCGAGCGAGCGGGCTGGGTTGACCGACGCGTTCGTCACCGGAATGGCAACGAGGTTGGTCACGGTCAAGCCCAGGCCGATCGCGATTGGCGCCAAACCTTTCGGGGCACGGTCATCGGTGGCGCCCAGGATGACGTACACGAAGACCGCGGTGATGACGATCTCGATGATGAGCCCGGCCACGAGCCCATAGCCGCCGGGCGATCGATCGCCGTACCCGTTCGAGGCGAAGCCGCTCTCCACGGCATTGAACCCGGGCTTGCCGTTCGCGATCGCGAACAGCACAGCACCAGCGACCGACGCCGCGACAATCTGAGTGACGATGTAGGGCAGCACGCCCTTCCACTCGAACCGTTTCGCGATCGCCAGACCGATGCTGACGGCCGGGTTGAAATGCCCGCCGGAGACGTGCCCAAAGGCATACGCGCCGACCAGCACGGACAGGCCAAATGCAAGCGAGACCCCGAGGAACCCGATCCCGAGCTGCACGCCGTCATCAGTGAGGAACGTGGCAGCCAGGATCGCCGCTCCACATCCCATGAACACCAGCAAGAACGTCCCAAGGAATTCGGCGCCCAGTTTTGCAGCCAACGACGGTTCCCTCATGTGGCTCCCCTTTGCCTAACGAGTGCGGCCTAACGAGTGCGGCCCAGCGCCGCGATTCTAGAGGGCACCTGTCCAGCACTCCGAGGCGACCACGCTGAGACGCTCAAAGAGCGGACTCTTTCTGCGATCTGCGGCGATAGCTGACGAAGCTGTAACCGTCGTGCGGCTCCCGGACGGTTTCGACCCACTCGTCCGGATCAATCAGCGGAAAAGTGACCTCGCCATCGGGGTTCTGTTCGACCTCGGTGATCTCCAGACCGGTGAGCCGGTCCCAGGCCGTTCGGTAGATCTCGCCTCCGCCGGCTACAAAGATCGTCTGGGGATCCAACTGCGATCGCCTGGTCGAAGGCCTCGTCGAGAGAAGGCACCGCACGAACGCCGTCGCCACGCCACATCCGATCCCTCGTGATCACAAATGTCGTCCGGCCAGGCAGCGGCCGGCCGATGGAGTCGTAGGTCTTGCGGCCCATGATCAGCACATGCCCCATCGTCATGGTCTTGAACCGCTGCCAGTCGGCCGGAATCCGCCACGGTATGTCGTTCCCGGCACCGATGACGCCGTTGGCAGCGACCGCAGCGATCCCGATGATCTCGGGCATGATCACACTGCGATCGGCGCTTTGATACCCGGATGGGGGTCGTATCCCTCAATCGCGATGTCTTCGAAGGTGAAGTCGTCGATCGAGCTGACGCCAGGATTCAAGCGCAGCCTAGGCAGTGGGCGTGGTGCACGGCTCAACTGCAACCTGGCCTGGGCAAGGTGATTCAGATACAGATGTGCATCGCCCAGGGTGTGCACGAAGTCGCCGACCTCCAGGTCGCACACCTCAGCCACCATGTGGGTCAGCAATGCGTAGGAGGCAACGTTGAACGGCACGCCGAGGAATACGTCGGCTGAGCGCTGGTAGAGCTGGCAGGACAGCCGGCCTTGTGCCACATAGAACTGGAACATCGCATGGCAGGGTGGCAGCGCCATGTCGCCGAGGTCGGCGACGTTCCACGCACTGACGATGTGCCGGCGGGAATCCGGAACGGTTTTGATGGAGTTGATCACCCCGGCGAGTTGGTCGATATGGCCGCCGCCTGGTGTCGGCCAGGATCGCCACTGGTAGCCGTAGATAGGGCCAAGCTCGCCGTCGGCATCTGCCCACTCATCCCAGATGGTCACTCCCTGCTCGTGAAGCCACTTGACATTGGTCGAGCCCTGAATGAACCACAAGAGCTCAGCGATGATCGACCTGGTGTGAAGCTTCTTGGTCGTGAGCAGCGGAAACCCCTGACGCAGGTCGAAGCGCATCTGGTAGCCAAAGGTGCTGAGTGTCCCGGTGCCGGTCCGGTCGCTCTTCTCCGCGCCGTGCTGTGAGGACGTGGTCCAGCAGGTCGAGATAGGTCTTCACAGCTCATCCCTCCTGTTCAACGACATCTCAGCTGAGCTGGCCGATGGAGCGACAGGCTCCAGCCGGCGCAGTTCCGCTACTAGCACGGGCAGGATGGCACGAACGGCGCGCCCACGATGGCTGATCGCATCTTTGAGTGATGGCTCAAGCTCGGCGTTGGTCATCGTGTGCCCGTTGGCCACGAACAGCGGATCGTAGCCGAACCCATAATGACCTGCTGGACTGACAGCGAGCTGGCCTCGCATCTCACCCAGACGGACGTGCTCAGACACCGTCCGGCAGCACCAGCGCCATGGCGCAGATGAATCGCGCAGTCCGTTCGGCTGGCGGGACGTCCTCCAGCTGGCGTAGCAGCAGTGCGTTGTTCTCCGAGTCACTGGCACCGGGTCCTGCCCAGCGCGCCGACCGTACGCCGGGCATCTGGTTGAGCACGTCAACCGCAAGTCCCGAATCGTCGGCTAGGGCCGGCAGGCCGGTGGCTGCGACACAAGCCCGAGCCTTGAGGACGGCATTGCCCTCGAAGGTGCGCTCGGTCTCGGCTGGCTCTGGATACGCAGCGACGTCGGCCAATCCGAGGATCTGGATGTCCGGCGCCTCGGCTGCCACAATGCGCCGCAGTTCGGCGAGCTTCCCGACGTTCCTGGTGGCCAGCACGACCTGCTGGCGTGTCATGCGCCCTGAGCCTGTCGAAGGGCGTATTCGGCGGACTTCGACAAGCTCAGCCCACAGTGTTCAATCGTCATCACGAAGCAAGGGCGGCATGCTGCAGCTCGGTCAGCTGTGCGCACCCGGCGGCGCCGAGATCGAGTAGCTCGTCAAGCAGCTTCCGGTCAAACGGAGTGCCCTCAGCTGTTCCCTGGACCTCGATGAAGGCTCCATCACCGGTCATCGCGACGTTCATGTCAGTGTCAGCCGCCGAGTCCTCGGTGTAACAGAGGTCCAGTAAGGGGATGCCGTCGACCACGCCGACCGACACAGCCGCAACGGAGCCAGTCAACGGCTCAGCTGTCAGCAAGTCGCGGTCGCGGAGCCAGCTGACCGCGTCCGCGAGCGCAACGTAGGCGCCGGTGATCGAGGCGGTTCTGGTGCCACCATCGGCTTGCAGTACGTCACAATCCAGCACGATGGTGTTTTCACCGAGGGCCTGGTAGTCGATGATGGCGCGCAGGCTGCGACCGATCAGCCGGCTGATTTCGTGCGTGCGGCCGCCGATCCTGCCACGCACGGACTCCCGATCCGTACGGCTGTTTGTCGCCCTCGGCAGCATCGCATATTCACTGGTCACCCAGCCGAGCCCTGAGCCCTTACGCCAGCGCGGAACTCCTTCGGTCACACTGGCCGCGACGAGTACCCGAGTCTGGCCAAACTCCACGAGCACCGAGCCCTCCGCCTGACTCAGCCATCCCCGGGTGAACCGGACCTCCCGAAGTTGATCATGGCTGCGTCCGTCGGCTCGAGAGGTCACCGAGCTCAGCCTAATCCACGCGATGTCCCACACAGCTCCAGGCTTCGCGAGTGAGACGGGACCGTCGAAGTGAGGTGTTGCCTCGGCCAGGGCACGATCGGGTTCGTACCACGGCGGAATATGGGTGAGCACAATCGCAGCAACACCGGCAGCCTGCCCGATCGCAGCGGCTTGGGCGCCGGAGAGGTGCATCCCATCGGGATTGCCGGGATGGTCGAGAAAGGCCGATTCCACGAGCAGCAACTCCACGCCGTCTGCGATTTGTACAAGAGCCTCGGACGGGCCTGTGTCGCCGGAGTACACCATGGCCCCTCCGCCAGGGATGTCCTCCTCGACTCGGATCGCGTACGCCTCTACCGGATGAGCGACCCGGACGGTCCGGACGACAAATGGCCCGACCCGCTGGCTGGGCTGCCAGCTACGCCAGTCGAAATGCTCGGCGATGGATGGGCCATCCTCGCTGACCCCGCCGTCGCCACCCGGCACCTCATACGCCTGGGCGATCCGCGATGCGGCATTGGTGGGGCCGAAAACCGGGCGTCGCGGCCATGGCGCAGTCGGCGAGTAGCGCGCGGCAACGTAGTAGCCGCACAGGTCCAGACAGTGGTCGGCATGCAAGTGGCTCAGCGCGATGGCATCGAGCTCACGCGGGTCAAGGTAGCGGTAGAGCGCACCCATTGCGCCGGGACCGAGGTCGAGCAACAGCGAGAAGGTCCGATCCTGGTACGGCGCCTGCACCAGATAGCTGGAGGCTGCCGAGTCGGGTCCGGAGAGTGAGCCGCTGCAGCCGACGATCGTCAGTTTCATCATGGTGATCAGGCGAACTGCTCGACACCGACAACGAGACCGCCCATCAGTCGATGCCCGACGCCCTCGAACGCCTCTGGGTTGCCCGTGGTCAAGAACCGGTAGCCGGCATCACGTGGCTGATCATGGGTCAGGTTGCGCCGGGTGAGTGCCGCGTAGACGTCCTTGGCGCACTCCTCGGCACTGGACACCAGGCTGACGTTGTCACCCAGCACGTACGAGATCACACCGGTGAGTAGCGGATAGTGTGTGCAGCCCAAGATCAACGTGTCGATATCGGCTTGCTGCAAGGGTTTCAGGTACTCCTCTGCACAATCCAACAATTCGGGGCCGCCGGTGATCCCCGCTTCAACGAAGGACACGAAGCGCGGACAGGGTGCGGTGTGCAGCTCAATATGCGGAGCTGCGGCGAACGCATCGTCGTACGCCTGCGATGTGGCGGTCGCTTCAGTACAGATCACACCAACGCGACCGGACCGGGTGGCAGCGACCGCCCGGCGCGCCGCCGGCAAGATCACCTCCACCACGGGCACCGGGTAGCGTTCCCGGGCGTCCCGGAGCACCGCCGCACTGCCCGAGTTGCAGGCGATGACCAGGATCTTGACGCCCTGCTCGACCAAGTGATCAAGGCATTCCAGCGCGTACTCGCGGACATTGGCGATCGGCTGCTCGCCGTACGGCGCACGTGCCGTGTCGCCCAGGTAGACGATGTCCTCGTGTGGCAGCTGGTCCATGACGGCGCGGGCCACCGTAAGCCCGCCGAATCCAGAGTCGAAGATGCCAATCGGAGCGTCAGTATCAGCCGCCACGAGCGCTCAGCCTACAAGTGATGACCGCGGGCCTTCGCCATCACAGCGAGTCGACGAGTTCGCGAGCGTCGGCAGATCGCGCCCTCAGGAGTGCAGGAGGAGATGGCGAAACACATCTCGCGAGCGAGAAAGCCGGCATTCAGCTGTGTTTCGCCAGATCCGACGAACGACTGAGGTTCCCGGCGCGATCCGCGAGCGGACAGGCCCAAAAACTAGGCCCAGACCTGGGTGTCGAGGAAATCCTCGCTGGCGTCGAGGTCACCGGTGTAGGCGCCCGTCGAGAGGTATTTCCAGCCGCCATCGGCGATGATCAACACGATGTCCGCGGACTCACCTGCGTGGACAGCCTTGGTGGCTTGCGCCAATGCCGCATGCACGATCGCTCCTGAAGAGAGCCCGGCGAAGATGCCCTCGTGCTCCAGCAGCTCGCGGACGCGCCGGACGGCATCGCGGGAACCCACCGAAAACCTCGAGGTGACATAAGACGGGTCATACAGCTCGGGGACGAAGCCCTCCTCCAGGTTGCGCAATCCATAGACCAGCTCGCCATACCGCGGCTCGGCCGCGATGATCTTGACATCAGGCTTCTTCTCGGCGAAGAAGCGGCCCACTCCCATCAGGGTTCCGGTGGTGCCGAGCCCGGCGACCACGTGCGTCACCTCAGGAAGATCTTCCAGAATCTCCGGCGCCGTCGTGAGGTAGTGCGCTTCGGTGTTCGCTGGATTGCCGTACTGGTAGAGCATCACCCAGTCGGGGTGTTCTGCCGCGAGCTGCTTGGCCACCCGGATGGCCTCGTTCGAACCACCCTCGGCCGGTGATGAGACGATTTCGGCGCCCCAGATCGCGAGCAGCTGCTTGCGTTCGGCCGAGGTGTTGATCGGCATCACGCAGATCAGCCGGTAGCCGCCGAGCTTGGCCGCCATCGCAAGCGAAATGCCGGTGTTACCACTTGTCGGCTCGAGAATCGTCGCGCCAGGCGTCAATCGCCCGTCAGCCTCAGCAGCCTTGATCATGGAGAGCGCCGCCCGGTCCTTGATCGAACCGGTCGGGTTGTAATCCTCAAGCTTTGCCCAGAGCCGCACCGACTTGCTCGGCGACAGATGGGGCAGGCCTACCAGGGGGGTATGGCCGACCGACTCGGCAAGCGAGGCGTATCGCACCATGGATGAACGGCCTCAGCCGCCGGCAACAGCGGGCAGGACCACAACAACGTCCCCATCCGTGGTGGGGGCATCGAGTCCACCGCTGAAGCGGACGTCCTCGTCGTTCACGTAGACGTTGACGAACCGGCGCAACGTATCCGCCTCGACGATCCGGTCCTTCAACCCAGGGTTGTGTGCCTCAATGTCATCGAGCACCTGTTGCAGGGTCGCACCCTTTCCGTGCACCGCCTTCGCGCCGCCGGTGAACGTACGGAGGATCGTTGGGATCCTCACCTCTACTGACATCGAGTCTCTCCTGTGTCACATGGGTGCCTGGCTACGCTTGCCAAACGATTGGCCTTCCAGGCCTATTCCGTGACGTCGATCTGCTCCTCGGTGACCGAACCATCGACGATGCGGTAGGAGCGTACGCTGACCGGGCCATCTGAGGCACCACCCGACTCCGCGGTTGAGACCAGCACGTAATGAGCCTGCGGTTCAGAGGCGAGCGCGATGTCGGTCCGCGATGGATAGGCCTCAGTCGAGGTGTGCGAATGGTAGACGACAACGATCTCCTCCCCCGCCGCGCTCATCGCCTTGTACAAGTCGAACTGCTCCTGCGGATCGAAGCGGAAGAAGGTCGGCGAGCGGTCGGCGTTGATCATCCGGACCAGCCGAGTCGCCACGTCGGAGCCCTCCGGCCCGACAATCACCCCGCATGCCTCGTCTGGATGATCTTTCCGAGCGTGGGCGATCATGGCCTCGACGTGCTCGCGGGCGATCTTCAGCACGGCGGTCAGACTAGAGGCGATGCACCACCTCGGCCGGCACATCCGGACTCTGAGACCAGAGTGGGACGCAACGCGCCCAGGATCGCGCGCCGCTGTCCTGGACGAACGAACGAGCAGACATGCTTTTCGTCTGCGAGTGAGAGAGGAAGGCAGCGGCTTCAAAGCGCGATCCTCGCGAGCGGAGCGAGCAATCAAACATTGCGCGAGCAGCTCTAAATCAAAAGGGGGTGATGATGCCGAGGCGCTCGATCAGCAGGAGGAAAGCCTCCGCAAAGGGATTGTCCTGCGTCGCCTTGCGGATTTCGGTCCAGTCGAGCTGCTCCCGTACGGCACGTACCACCAGCAGCAGGGCCGCAAAATCGCAGTAGTGCTCGGAGAGCGACTGCAGCTTGGCGATCATGATGGGAGTAGCTGGCAGCACCGGAATTCGCACGCCGAGCACCTCGTGTTCACGCGCAGTGCGGAGCAGCGACTCGGTGACTGGCATGCCTGCCAGGCGATGCAGCACGTCGACAAGCGCGGGCTCGTCTGAAGGCCCGGTCCTGTCCTCGAAGTAGGCCTTGAACAGCCAGTCCTCGGGCGGTCGCTCGATCCGCAGCCCGGCGCCCGCCAGGCTATGAGCGGCCTTCTCGACATCGGTTTCAGCCACAACAAGATCGACATCGTGACTGGGCTCCGGCCCGCCGTACACCCAGAGGGCGTAGCCGCCGCCCAGCGCGAAGAGGACGCCGTCGGCCTTCAGAGCTGACGCCGAGCGTTTGAGGGCCGTACGAAGGAGCGGCTCATCGGCTGTGTCGGACAGCGGCGGTGGTTGCTCGACGATGGTGGGTACCTTCTTCCCATGCGGTTGGCGACATTCAACATCCTGCACGGCCGCTCGATCGACGACGGGGTGGTCGATCTTGATCGGCTGGCCGATGCTATCCGTTTCTTGAACGCTGACATTTTGGCGCTCCAGGAAGTCGACCGTGACCAACCGCGTTCCCATCTCGCCGATCTGACGGAGGTGGCCGCCGATGCGATGGGTGCTGTGACGCATCGATTCGCTGCCGCGCTGTCGGGCACGCCGGACACTGCGTGGATCGCGGCATCGGAGAACGATCTTCCCGGAGTTGCGTCTTATGGAATTGCCCTGCTTTCGCGCTATCCAGCTGATGCCTGGCAGGTGCTCCGGCTACCGCGAATCCCGACGCGCGTGCCGCTTCACCTGCGCAGTCCCCGGAAAATGATCATCGTGAAAGACGAGCCGCGAGCGGCGGTGATCGGACGTCTACGTACTCCGGCCGGATTGATCGTTGTTGCCAACACCCACTTGTCCTATGTGCCTGGCTGGGGGCGGGTCCAGCTACGGCGGATCCGGCGAGATCTCGCGCCATTGCAGGAACCGGTGATCTTGATGGGGGATCTCAACATGACAGATAGCCGACCGGAACAGATCACCGGCTACCGCTCGCTAGCCAGGCACTTCACCTTCCCGGTCGACAAACCCGATCGCCAGCTCGACTACATCCTGATACGAGGCCGGCTGGGGGACGTGAGCGCCACCAGCGCGCCTGCACTGCCACTGTCAGACCACCGTGCTCTCATCGTGGAGCTATCCACACCCACATCAGAGAGGGACGATGATCAACACTGACAACTACATCCGCTGGGAACGAGTCGACTCGGTCAATCAGACGGCAACGGGAATCCTGGCCGAGCTGCACCGTGAACAGCTGAGGATCGACGTGGTACGCGCTGACGTACTGCGGATCAAGATCAGCCGCGGCGGTGTCTTCGACGAGTCTCCGACCTTCGCGGTCTGCGTCGACCCACTTGCCTCACCCATTGATTTCCGAGTCGAACAGGACCCGGAGAGGGTGCAGTTGATCACTGGCGCTTGCACCGCATCGCTCTGGCTGGATCCATTTCGGATCGACGTACACCGCAGCGACGGGTCGCCGGTGATCGAGACCGCCCAGGATTCCGAAGGACGCTACTGGGCGTACGCGACACTCAACGACTCCTTCACGGTCCGACGCCGCTGCCGTCAGGAGGACGCGATCTTCGGGTTGGGCGAGAAGTCCGGGCGACACAACCGCAAGGGCCGCGACTTCACCATGTGGAACACCGACGTATTGAGCCCCTCGGAGACATTGGAGTTCACCGCCGACAAGGCTGCCGATGATCCGCGCGGGGATCCTCGCAGCGCCGAGTTCGATCCCTACTACGTCAGCATCCCGTTCTTCTACCACCAGTCCTATCCCGGTGGCAGCATGGCGGGATCCTTTGTAGACAACGGATATCGCGGCGCTTACGAGTTCTCCTACGACGAGGAGTACCGGATTGTCTTCCAGGGCGGACAGTACACCGAGTACGTGTTCGCTGGACCCGACATGCCCTCGATCTTGGAGTCCTATACCTGGCTCACCGGGCGTACGGCACCGCCACCGATCTGGTCGCTCGGCTATCACCAGTGCCGCTGGTTCTCCTACACCCAGGATGCAGTCGAGTCCATCGCACAGCGGCACCGCGACAACGACATCCCTTGTGATGCCGTGTGGCTGGACATCGAATACATGGACGGCTATCGCGTTTTCACCTGGGACACCGACCGGTTTCCCGACCCGCCCGGCATGCTGAAACGACTTGATGCGCAGGGCTTCCGGGTGATCACGATCATCGACCCTGGTGTGAAGTTCGATCCTGGCTACCCCATCTTCGATCAGGCCGTCAAGCGTGATGTGCTCTGCCGCACCGAAGGAGGCGATCTCTACATTGGCCAGGTCTGGCCGGGAAACACTGCCTTCCCCGACTTCGTCACCGAGCAGGCGCGCACCTGGTGGGGTGAACTCAATGCGGCACACGTGCACTCAGGTCTAGCGGGCATCTGGAACGACATGAATGAGCCGGCCACCGGAAACATCGATGCCATGCCGATGCGGTTTGGTCGCGGAGAGTCCTCACATCAGCGGTACCACAACCAATACGCGCTGCTCATGGCAATGGCGACCACTGCCGGGCTGTTGGACGCGATGCCCGAGCGGCGGACCTTCGTGCTCTCGCGCGCGGGCTCTGCCGGCATCCAGCGCTATGCCGCCAACTGGATGGGCGACAATCAGTCCCGCTGGGACCACCTGTGGCTGGGTATCGCGATGGGATCGGGCCTCGGAATCTCAGGGCAGGCGTTCGTGGGAGCCGACATCGGCGGGTTCCAGGGCAATTCGAATGCGGAGCTCTTCCTGCGCTGGATGCAGTACGGCACGTTGACCCCGTTCTGTCGAAACCACTCCGAGATCGGCAATGTCGACCAGTACGCCTGGGCGTTCGGTGATGTCATTCAAGATCACGTCCGCACCGCGATCAAGCTCCGCTATCGCTTGCTCCCTTACTTGTATGCCTGCTTCCTCAGGGCCTCTGAAACCGGCGAACCGGTGCAGCGGCCACTGATCTTTGACTATCAATACGATGCAACGGTCCGTGACATCGATGATCAGTATCTGCTGGGAACCGACCTGTTGGTAGCACCAGTCGTCGGGCCGGGAATCACCGCCCGCCAGGTCTACCTGCCCGCCGGTGACTGGTACGACTGGCACACCGGGGAACTGGTCGAAAGGCAGGCGATTCGTGACGGTTGCCACGCCCATGGACCGGATCCCGATCTATGCGCGCGCTGGAGCGGTGATTCCGATGTGGCCGGAGGCACCGGATTCCACCTATGGCTATCACCCGGCCGTGGTGGAGTTGCATCTGTTCGTGCCTGCTTCGGATGGTGTGTATCAGTCGATGCTCCAGGAGGACGACGGGCTGACCTTCGCCGCCCTGGAAGGTGCTCGATATCGAACAGCCTTCACCCTTGCCCGGGCCGGCGCCGAACTGACGCTCAACGCCGGGGTGAGTGGTGACGGCTATCCGGAATTCATCCGGGAGCGTTTCGTGCTGGTCCTGCATGGCGCAGCGCCTGAGGAGGCATACCTCGACGACACCATGATCATCGCTAGCGGTGGACGGTTCGAGATACCCAACAGTGGTGTCGGTTTCAGTTTCAGCTGCATCGTGCCGGAGTGACACGCCACTAACCAGAGGTGGCGTCCAGGTGCTGCAAAAGATCGTGGGCCGCGAGCTCGATCTCTTTGTGCCGCCATTCTGAGGCGCGATAGACGCAAGCGATCAAGGCCGTACGGTGCACGCGTCGCAGGTCGCCGTACACGAATGCGTAGCGGGCCTTCGTCTCGTCAGAGGCGCCCTCGGTGAGGCCAAGATGCCAAGCTGCGTACTCCTCCCACGAGTGGCGCTCCAGAAACGCGTTCTCGGCATCGGCGCGGGGCTGCACCTCACCCCAATCACTGTTCAGCACGTACTGCTTGGCGTCGATCAGCCGGCGGCAGTTGTCTACTGCGGCCTGGTTCAGCGCGTACCTCGCCATGTTGTGACCGCCTTCCAGAATCGTGTTCAGAGCGCCGAAATGAGGGTTTCCTGGGCGAAACCAAGCCAGTCGTAAACACTCACCATGAAGCTGCGCGGGTCCTCGTCCGGAAGCGCCGCCAGTTCGTCAGCAGAAGCGGCATCGCGGATGCCAAGCCGGATCGCCACCGCGAGCCGCACACTGGTCAAGGTCCGCAGCCAGCTCTCGACTTCCTCTCTCGGGATCTTGAGATCATGGGCTCCGAGCTCGGTGGCCGCGAGCCTCTCCAAGACAACGCGCGCCTCGGCGACCTTCGTCGCTTTGAGGCCGCGCTCGGTGAAACGACGAAAATCTGCAGCAGCCGCGACGTCATGTGGATATGCGTCGGGGAACAGCCGCTTGAGCACCGGGTCCTCTGATTCCTCTGGCTCATCCGGATTGCCCTCAAGGCCCTTGACGATCTCCTCGAAGGGGTCAGCAGGTTCCGGTGTCGTTGCGAAGCCCTCCGGCTCGCCATCGGAGACCAGCTCGATCAGCTGCATGATCAAGGAGGACAGCAGCTCCACCTCATACGCACTGAGCTGGGTAACGATCATGCCTCGCCTACGGTGGAACTTCTTCATACTGGATTGCCTCGCTCGTCAAGCTCGGTTCGGCGCGCTCGCTGCTCCTGGTCGCCAGCGTAGCCAGCCGTCTCGCGGATTCGTCGGACGAGCGAGCTCGACGGAGAGCCAGCGGCATTCGCACAGGTCGCGTCGCTCCTCCTGCAGATCGCGACGCGAGCATGCGGTCGCGCGATCGCGATGAGCCGATATCCTCCACACGCGACGCAAACTCACTTGTCCGACTTGTCGAGGGTTGCCCAGAGGCCGTATTCGTGCATGGCGGTGACGTCGCGCTCCATAGCCTCGCGCGGTCCGCTCGAGACGATCGCCTTACCCGTCGTGTGTACCTGCAGCATCAACTTCTCGGCCTTTGATTTGGTGTAGTGAAAGTAGGTCACGAACACATGCGTGACGTAGGACATGAGGTTGACGGGGTCATCCCAGACGATGGTGACCCACGGTGTCTGCGCCAGGACTTCATCGACTGGGCGCTCGGCGATGGCCGTTCCGCCAGCTGGTGTCAGGCTCTCGCCGTCGGAGTCAGGCATAAGAACCATTCTTGCAATGACCGTGGATCTTCGCGCATCTCGCTCATTACCGACTCCCGCGCCGGCTCATGGGCGTTCCGGATCGCGCCGAAGGCCGGCGAATCGCGATACCGACGCTCACGCCGCGTGGCTAGGCTGACGCTGTGACCGCCACGGACGCAGCTCCGGCCGTGTCGGCGGCTTGGGGACCGAGCGAGGTTCCGACCACCGCCCTACTGACCGACCATTACGAACTGACCATGGTTCGTGCTGCGCTCCGGGCCAGCACCGCAAACCGGCGATGCGTCTTCGAACTCTTCGCGCGTCGGCTCCCTGAGGGCCGCCGTTATGGAGTTGTCGCCGGAGTGGGGAGGGCGCTGCGCGCCCTAAGACGCTTCCGGTTCGACGAGGAGTCGCTCCGGTACCTCCTCGACCGCGAGGTGGTCGACCAAGGCATGGCCGACTGGTTGGCAGACTTCCAATTCTCGGGCGACATCTGGGGTTATCCAGAGGGCGAGATCTATTTCCCAGGCTCTCCGATAGTGATCGTGGAGAGCACGTTCGGCGAAGCCGTCGTGCTGGAAACCCTGCTACTCAGCATCTATAACCACGACTCCGCCATTGCATCCGCCGCCTCCCGGATGACCGCAATGGCAGGCGATCGGCCGTGCATCGAGATGGGCTCTCGCAGGACCCATGAGCTGTCGGCGGTGGCGGCTGCGCGGGCCGCGTACGTGGCCGGCTTCTCGTCGACCTCAAACCTGGAGGCGGGCCGGCGTTACGGGGTACCGACGCGCGGCACAGCGGCACACTCCTTCACCCTGCTCCACGCTAGTGAGCGGGAGGCCTTCGCGGCACAAATCGCCGAACTGGGCGAGGGAACCACGTTGCTCGTGGATACCTACGACGTCTTCGAGGCCGTGAAGACCGGGGTGGAGCTCACCGAGGGCAGGCTCGGCGCGATCCGACTCGACTCCGGCGATCTTGGCCTGCTGGCCACTCGGGTCCGCGAGCTGCTGGACTCGCTCGGTGCGACCCAAACCAAGATCATTGTGACCAGCGACCTCAACGAGTTCACCCTCGCCGCTCTCGCGGGAGCACCCGTCGACGGCTACGGTGTCGGCACGGCGCTGGTCACCGGCAGCGGCCGCCCCACGTGCGAGTTCGTCTACAAGCTGGTGGCGCGCGCCGAATCCGACGACGTAGGCGCACCGATGGTGGCCGTGGCCAAGAAGAGTGTGAACAAGATCTCGGTCGGCGGTCGCAAGTACGCCCTGCGACGGCTATCTAAGGAGGGTACGGCGCAAGCAGAGATCATCGGCCTTGGTGTTCCGCCAACCGGTGACAGCAACGACCGGCCGCTGCTGGTGCAGCTAGTAGACGCAGGAAAGATTGTTGGAGAAGAATCGCTTGAAGACCATGCGTCAACGTCACATGCGCTCCCGCGCCGAGCTTCCACTTGAGGCGCTCAAGATGTCGCGCGGCGAACCGGTCATCGAAACTCTCTTCGTTGGCACCGGCGCTGACACAACGAGTCCTTACCACACCTACTGACCCGGACCCAGACAGCAGAGCTAGTCGCCGGTCAGCATCTTGAGCACGCTCGAAGGCGCGACGGTGCAAAATGCTTCCCG
The DNA here is from genome assembly GCA_963744455.1 of uncultured Actinomycetota bacterium. Lineage (GTDB taxonomy): Bacteria > Actinomycetota > Actinomycetes > Propionibacteriales > Propionibacteriaceae > Microlunatus. Next base: position 32,791 of record CAVUTQ010000006.1, read on the forward strand.
GCAGATTGCGCGGAGCTCGGCATCCTCGATTTCCAGAAGCTGAACACCGAGCCAGCCGAGATGGCCAACGTACGCTGGCCGGAAGAAGCGTTCCGGATCCGTCTCGACGAGATCCGCTTGAACACCGTCGGGCGCGGCGCACCAAATCGCTAGCCGCCCGTCGCCGTGGTGGTCGTCGAGAAACATCACGAAGCACTTCTTGTTCCGGATGAAGAATGCCGGGCCACCGTGGCTCAGACGCTCCGTCGTCTCCGGCAGCGCCAGGCACGCTGCGCGCACTTTGGCGAGCGCCTCGGCGACCTCGTGCTGCGGGAACGGGCTCACGATTTGGGCTCCTGTTGACTCATTTCGGACTTGTGTCGGTTGTCGGACAGCTGCGAGCGTCGGAAATCGCGCGCCCGCCGTGCTGAGGAGGAGGGAGCGGAGGCGCTTTTCCTCTGCGAGCGACGACGAAGTCGGCGGATCCATGCGCGCGATGCGCGAGCAGCTCCAAAATAGACTGCGTAGCCTGCTGGTCATGGAGCTGTTCGACAGCCTGCTGGACGACGAGACCCTGGTACGGCGACCGGAGACTCCTGTGTCGGCGGTGCTCGCCCGCCACGGTGAGCTACGCGGTGCGTACCGGAGTCTGCTCGCAACGTTGGTCGTGCCAGACCGGCGACTCACCGAAATCGCTCGACAGATACCACCCGATGCCAGCGTCCCGGTCAGCGTGATCACCAGCGGCGGCGCCGGCGGACTGCTTGCTCTAGCCGGCCGCGACGTGCCGGGCATCGATATTGCGGCAGTTGAACCGACCCTGCGTGATCTCGATGATCTTGCTGGTAGCGCGGCCCGGGTGGTCTCGGCCGCCGGGGAGCTGGGGCCTGAGATCACGGTCTTCATCGAGCTGCCGTACGCACCAGGTTGGAAGGCCGCCGTCGAGCTGATCGAAGCCGCCGGTCTCTACGGCAAGATCGCTGCAGGCGCCGCCGGACCGCGGCAACTTGTCGAACAGCTGTCGATCTTGATCGAAGCGGACCTGCCATTCAAGATCACAAGTTCGCGCAACGGCGACTGGTTGTCCCTGCTGATGGCGGTTGAGGCCCTGGTCGCTGGGACGGGCCTGGATGATGCGGCAGAGCTGTTGCGACTCGACGACCATGATCGAATCGGCGCCGTTGTCTCCAACTGGGACCAGACGACGCAGTCTCGGGTACGCCGCAGGGTGCGTCGCCTCGGCATCGAGCACGTGCAGCAGGCGATCAGTGACCTGACACTGTGCGGAGAGCTCCCGGCGAGCTAGGGACAGCGCAACGGGACGGTCAGACCTTGCGCCTCCGCCGAGCTACCAAGAGGCAGCTGGTGCTGGCCATCGCGAGCGCTATCCCGACTATTGCGATCTGCCCAGCGACGCCGCCGGCCGACCGCGCGGCACTGACGGGAGGCCCGCTCGAACCTGGCGCGCCACGATAGTTCGCCGGCGACGTGAGGCCGGCATCGATGCTGAGATCAGCCGGGCTATCAGCTCCCAGCGTGAAGACCGCAGTCTCTCCGGCCTGATCGACATCGGAGTCGATCGCTGGATTGTCGCCGGCATCCTGACAGGTGAACATCAGGCCGCGGGGCACCTTGCCAAATCGGATCCGGTACGTGCCGGCCGGCAAGTCAGCGAAGGAGTACTGGCCAGTCGGAGAGGTCACTTCGGTGGCGAGGACCTGTGAGTCGCTGCCCAGGAGCTGGACGGTGACTCCCGGCACGCCGCCGTCGCCGGGAGCGAGTACCCCGTCCCCGTTGTTGTCGAGCCAGACCCTGGCCCCGATTGAGTATCTCGTTACCAGGCCAGCGTTCAGAGTCCGATTTTCGAAGTCGATGGACGCGGCATTCACCCCGGTAACCGGCACCAGATTTGGCGCACCCTGGGCCAGCGCGAAGACCTGGGTCAGTCCCGTCGCAGGATCGGGGTCAGAGTCCAGCGCCGAGTCCATCCCTGCCGCCCGCCCGGTCAAGACGTGGTGAGTTGGCAGATGTGTGAACTGGAGCCGATAACGACCGCCTCGCAGATTAGTGAATTGATAGTGGCCCGTCGCATCAGTGGTCGTGATGGCCACGACGGTGCCGGTGACAGTGCGCAATGAGACAGTGGCCGCTGCGGCCGGTTCGTCAGGTTGCTGGACGCCATCGCTGTTCAGGTCGAGCCAGACCCGGTCACCCACGGCATACCGCAGCGGGGTGATGCCGGCATCGATCGTCGGATTGATATACGCCGCTGCCACCCCATCGGCTGCCGCAGTAGCTCGAACATTGGGTTCCCCCACCCCCAGGGTGAAAGGTGGAGTCACACCGGAGTAGTCCGGATCGGAGTCGCTGGCACGCAGGCCACCGGCGCCAGCCGGCGTCAGCCGGAACTCTTCCGGCACGCCTGCAAACCGCACCGAGTAGGTGCCGGCCTGAAGGTTGTCAAACACGTAACGTCCCGACGGGCTGCTCATCGTCGAGGCCACGATCTCGCCCTCGACATTGAGCAGTTGGACGCTGATCCGACTCGCGGGCGACTCCCCCGCGTCCTGGACGCCTGACCGGTTGTCGTCTCGCCAGACCACGTCGCCGACCGCGAATCGGGCAACCTCGGACCGATTCCAGCTGCGCGACACGTCCCTCGGTTCAGGCTGTGGAGTCTCAGTGGACGTGCGACCAGCGGCAACACCCATCCGCACCGTCTGGTCCTCCGACGTCACGTCAACCGTCGTACTCAACGGCTGGAATGTGCTGCTTTCTGGAACCGGCGTGAGATGAGAGAGCGCTGGCGGGATCTCCGCGACGACGTAGTACCGGCCACCTTTGAGGTCGCTTGTTGCGGGAAGGACGAAGGTGCCGTCACGATCGGTGACCCCTTTGACGCGGAATCCACTGGCGTCGGTTACAGCAATCCCTATGCCCGGCTGTGGCTGATCGAGAATGCTGTCGTAGTTTCCGTTCCCGTCAAGGTCACGGTTGACGACGACCGTTAACGTGCCGTCAGTGGTTTCAGCGACTGCCGGAACCGGCAATGCCGCCACGACAACCCATGTGATGAGTCCCGCCAAGGCGGCAGCTGAGCGCAAAAGCTTACGCAGCACAAAAACCTCATCGGACCTGGCCCCCGCGCCCGAAGGTTACGGGTAGGAGCGCCCCGAACGCTCCGACCTCGGCTCAATATAGTCAGGTGCACCGCAATGTTTAGGCGGTTTCGGGAGTTTCGTCCGCAGAACTGTGACCGAGTCGAGACCCAAGACGGTTCAGCGAGGCCGCACGACCTGTGTCTTCGCGGCTATATCGTGCAGTGCCTGTCGCTTCGGCTGCCAGAGCGGGAAGAGCACGTCCACGAGGGTGATGAAGCCCAGGAATGAGCTGATGCCGGGCAGCACCCAGACTGCGGCACGGATGGCGATCGAGTTCCACGCAAGGGGACCCGGGTCACGCCCGCGATCGACCGGCACCACACGCAGCCCGCAGATCAGCTTGCCAGGTGTCGCCGACTTCCAGCGCAGAAAGCCAGCGTGGTAGACCAGCCCGACGACAAGCGTCACCGAAGTCACGATCAGCTGGCTCGTACCAGAGATCAGATCGGTCGGGTTCAACGTTGGCGGTGTGACCCCCGACCGTTGGGCATCCAGTACGGCATTGAAGTAGCTGACCAGCGTCGCGTACAGCGATCGCCACACCGGGAAAGTGATCACGGTGACGATGGCGGTGAGTGATCATGCTGTCAATCAGCACTGCCAGCACCCGCCACCACCACGACGCGAGGGGGACGCCGTCCGCGGTCATGGTCGCCTGCACCGAACCCGCCCGCGGTGTTGGGTAGCCGACGGGCCGAGTCACATTGGGCTGGGGGTAGGGCGCGTACGGAGCCTGGCCATAGCCGGCGGTCGGCGAGCCTGCTCCTGGGCGAGTGTTGCGGGACCACTGCCAGCCGTCCCAGTAACGCTCCTGAGCAGAGTTCACCGGGTCCGGGTACCAACCGCTCGGAGCGGCGTGGCGTCCGGGAGGCGCCGGCGGTGAGCCTACGGGGATGTCAGACACCCCTTCATCGTAGTGTCGGGTTCCCGAAGCCCAGGTCAACGCGGCTGACGATCGATGATCAACAGCCTGAAATCCCAGCGATCCAGTCGAAATCCGGGCCCTTCTTCACCACTTAATGCCAACAACTTGTTGCAGTTTCGAAATGATTCGGGCTTCCTTTGCAACAAGAGTGGGCAAGCGGGGGGTTTTGCGTTATACATGGACGACGGGGACCCAGAAGCCAGCGTGTCTCAGCAAGGACTACTGATCAGCGTGAGATCAGGTGTGAACGCCAGGCCGTCGCAGCGGCTCATCAGCCGAGCCGTTCGGCCTGTCGACGCGAGTTCCGACCGGGATCGGCCGAAGCCCGCGACCCTTCATGCGCTGAATCTGATCTCGCTCAGCATCACTGGCAACGACAGGATCGGACGTCGGGTCCGAGCACCGTCAGTATGCAACTCTCGCGTGCAGCCAGCATTTCTTCCTGTGGCTGCGCGACCAGCTCACGAACGGCCGCTAGGCCGTCAGACCCCTACATAGGGACGACACCAGGAAGGAATGACTCCAGATGCGCTGGAATCAGAAAGTAGCGGCGGCCGCAGGCCTGTCCGCGTTGTTGGTCGCAACCACCGCTTGTGCCGGAGCCGGTGGAGCCGGCGGCGGTGGCGGCGGTGGCGGCGCTGACAACTCGATCAACGTCTTGATGGTCAACAACCCGCAGATGCTCGCGCTGCAGAAGCACGCCGGCGAGTTCACGAAAGAGTCCGGCATCACGGTGAACTTCACCGTCAAGCCGGAGAATGAGATGCGCAACCAGGCGGCGCAGGAGTTCGCCAACCAGTCGGGCCAGTTCGACGTGGCGACGCTGTCGAACTTCGAGATCCCCTTCTATTCCAAGAACAACTGGCTGTGGTCCATGGATGACATCCAGGCGTACAAGGACGACAAGGAGTTCAACCAGGCCGACATCTTCCCGTCGATGACCGAATCGCTGAAGGGTCCGGACGGCAAGCTCTACGGCGAGCCGTTCTACGGCGAGTCCTCGTTCTTGATGTACCGCAAGGATGTCGCGGACAAGGCGGGCGTGACCATCAAGGACACCCCGACCTGGGATGAGGTGGCAGCAGCGGCCGCCAAGCTGGACGGTGCCGAATCCGGGATGAAGGGCATCTGCCTGCGTGGCCTGCCGGGTTGGGGTGAGGTGATGGCGCCGCTGACCACGGTGGTCAACACCTTCGGCGGCACCTGGTTCGAGAAGGACTGGACGGCCAAGGTCAATGCTCCGGAGTTCAAGGAAGCGACCACCTTCTACACCGATCTGGTGAAGGCGCATGGTGAGGCCGGTGCGGCACAGGCCGGATTCGCCGAGTGCCTGACCGCGACGACCCAGAGCAAGGTCGCGATGTGGTACGACGCCACATCGGCTGCCGGCAGCCTGGAGGCCCCCGATTCCCCGGTGAAGGGCAAGATGGCCTACGCGCAGGCACCGGTCAAGCTGACCGATGCTTCCGGCTGGCTGTACACCTGGGCGTGGGCGATCGAGAAGAAGAGCGCCAAGCAAGACAACGCCTGGAAGTTCATCTCCTGGGCGTCGTCGAAGAAGTATGAGGAACTGGTTGGTGCTCAGGACGGCTGGGCAACGGTGCCGGCTGGCAAGCGCATCTCGACCTATGAGAACCCTGAGTACAAGAAGGAGGCCGGAGCTTTCGGCGAGGCGACACTCAAGGCGATCGAGTCTGCCGACCCGGTCAACCCTGGTGTCCAGCCGCGGCCAACGGTCGGTATCCAGTTCGTCGACATCCCGGAGTTCACCGACCTGGGCACCAAGGTCAGCCAGGACATCTCGGGTGTGATCGCCGACAAGAAGAGCGTCGACGACGCGCTCAACAACGGGCAGAAGCTGGCCGAAGCTGTCTCGAAGAAGTACCAGGGCCAGTAACAGCTCTGATGACTTCGGCAGGCTCAGCAGCACAGCTGGTGCGGCTGAGCCTGCCGAAGCCCAAGATCACAAGCGACAACAGAAAACGCTGGGGTGAAACTTGTCGAGAGCGCTGGACGCCCTCCTCGACAGCTCACCTCACATCTGATAAGGAGGCATGGCGCACATGGCCACCACAACGGCGACGCCCCTCGACACGAAGGCCGAAGCCAAAGCAGCCAAGAAAGCTAAGGAGCCGAAACCGCCCTTCAATGAACGCTGGCTGGACAAGAAGGGCTGGGTCAGACGATTCCCGCTGCTGCCGGCATTGGTCTTCACCATCATCCTGACCCAGATCCCGTTCGTGGCGACGTTCATCATCTCGTTCATGAACTGGGAGGCCAACTATCCCAACGAGATCGCCTTCGGGACGCTCAACAACTACGTGCAGGTCTTCACTGATCCGGCCCTGCGATCAAGCGTGGGGTTCACGATCGTGCTCACCGTGACCGTTGTGCATCGTCTCCCTGGCGTTGGGGCTCGGCATCTCGTTGCTGTTGAACCGCAAGTTCTTCGGCCGCGGGATCGTCCGCACCTTGATGATCACTCCGTTCCTGATCGTGCCGGTTGCCGCCGCGCTGCTGTGGAAGCACGCGATCTACAACCCGGTCTACGGCCTGCTCAACGGCCTGCTCACCATGGTCGGCATCCCCCTACAGCCGGACTGGATCACCGACTTCCCGCGGTTGGCGATCGAGGTGCAGCTGATCTGGTATTGGACCCCGTTCATGACCCTGATCCTGCTGGCCGGGCTGCAGTCCCGCCCAGGTGACATCCTCGAGGCGGCCAATGTCGACGGTGCGAGTGCCTGGCAGACCTTCCGCTTCATCACCATGCCCCATATGCGCCGCTATCTGGAGCTCGGCGGCCTGCTCGGCTCGATCTATGTCATACAGACCTTCGACACGGTGTTCGTCATGACGGCCGGCGCGCTCGGCACTGCGAACCTGCCCTTCACCGTTTACGAAACGCTCTACAGCGCGCAGAACTACGGTCTTGCTTCCGCACAAGGTGTGGTCGTGGTGATCTTCTCGATCGCCATCGCCACGTTCCTGCTGCGTACCGTATCCACCCTGTTCGAGGAGTCCTGATGACCACCGCACTCGCTCCCACCCCCAGCAAGACCGCTGCGCAGCGTAAGAAATCCAGCGCACGCGGCCCCAGCCTCGGCTCACGACGCGGCAATACCATCGCTGGCATCGCCGCCTGGGCAATCGGCATTCTTTTCGTCTTCCCGGTCTTCTTCATGGTGCTGACCAGCCTCCACTCCGAGGTCAACGCATCAACCAACCCGCCTAGCTTCTTCGCCCCGCTCACTCTCGAGGGTTACCGGGAGTTCTTCGGTGCAGCCTCGGGAGCCAGCCCATGGCCGCCGTTGATCAACTCAGCGACCGCATCGATCGTCTCAACGATCCTTGTGATCTTGCTGGCGATCCCTGCGGCGTACGCGCTCGTCGGTCAAGCCGATCAAGAAGTGGACGGATGCGATGTTCTTCTTCCTGTCCACCAAGATGCTGCCCGCAGTTGCCGGCCTGTTGCCGCTCTACATCTTCGCCAAATATCTCGGCCTGCTGGACAACATCAACTACCTGTTGATCTTGTATACGGCCATGAACCTGCCGATTGCGGTCTGGATGATGCGGTCCTTCCTCGCCGACATCCCGGTCGAGCTCTTCGAGGCAGCGGCGATTGACGGCGCCGGCCTGATCCGCACGCTGCGCAGCATCATCGTGCCGATCATCTCCCCCGGGATCGCAGCCACCGCGCTGATCTGTTTCATCTTCGCCTGGAACGAGCTGCTGCTGGCCAACACGTTGACCAGCGTGATCGCGGGGACGGCGCCGGTGTATCTGACCAGCTTCGTCACCTCGCAGGGTCTGTTCCTGGCCAAGGTGTGTGCAGCGGCGACGATAGTTTCGCTGCCGGTGATCATCGCCGGCTTCGCCGCACAAGACAAGCTGGTGCAGGGTCTGTCCCTCGGTGCCGTCAAGTAAGGCAAGGTTCAGATGACTGCACTGAACCAAGCCAACCTGGGATCACTCTCCATTCCAGTGCCGAGCTATGACCGCTCACAGGTGAAGGTCGGCATCGTGCACTTCGGTGTCGGTGGGTTCCACCGAGCGCACGAGGCGATGTACATCGACCAGCTCATGGAGCAGGGCAAGGCACTGGACTGGGGCATCTGTGGCGTCGGCGTGATGCCGTTCGACCTCAAGATGAAGGAGGCGATGCAGTCCCAGGACTGTCTCTACACCCTGGTCGAGAAAGCGCCGGACGGAAGCTGGGAGCCTCGGGTCATCGGATCGATCGTGCAGTACCTCTACGCGCCGGACGATCCTGATGCGGTCATCGAGAAGATGGCCGATCCCTCGACCCGGATCGTTTCGCTCACCGTCACCGAAGGGGGATACAACTTCCATCCGGTGACTGGTGAGTTCGACGCAAGCAACCCGGCCGTCCAGGCGGACCTGGCTCCTGGAGCAGTCCCCGCGACGACGTTCGGACTGGTGACCGAGGCACTGGTGCGGCGGCGCTCTCGGGGGATCGAGCCCTTCACGGTGATGTCCTGCGACAACATCCAGGGCAACGGTCACGTGGCGCAGGAAGTCTTCGCCGCATTCGCCCGGCTCCGGGACCCGGAGTTGGGCGAATGGGTGGAGGGCAACGTCCGATTCCCCAACTCCATGGTCGACCGGATCACCCCCGTCACCACGGATGAGGACCGGATGCAGATCAGCGAACGCTTCGGCGTCGAAGACGCCTGGCCCGTGGTCTGTGAGCCGTTCACGCAGTGGGCGCTGGAGGACAACTTCTCCTCCGGTCGTCCGCCGCTGCAGGACGTTGGCGTGCAGGTGGTTCCGGACGTCGTGCCGTACGAGCTGATGAAGCTGCGGCTGCTGAATGCCAGCCATCAGGCGCTGTGCTACTTCGGCTATCTCGCGGGCTACCGGCTGGTGCACGAGGTCGCGCAGGATCGGTTGTTCGCCAACTTCCTGCTGGACTACATGAACAGAGAAGCCACGCCCACCCTGGCGCCGGTACCGGGCATCGATTTGGACGCGTACAAGCTGCAGCTGATCGAACGATTCTCCAATGCAGCGGTGCGAGACACCGTCGCCCGGCTCTGTGCGGAGAGTTCGGATCGCATCCCCAAGTGGCTGCTGCCAGTGATTCGTGAGAATCTTGCCGCCGATCGGGATGTCTCGCTGTCGGCGTCGGTGGTTGCCAGTTGGGCCCGCTATGCCGAAGGCGTCGACGAGCGGGGTGAGCCCATCACGGTGGTCGATCGGCTGGCGGACACCCTGCAGGGGATTGCCGCTCAGCAACGCGATGACCCGCTGGCCTTCGTCAAGAACCGGGAACTCTTCGGAGATTTGGCCAGCGAGCCGGCGTTCACTGAGCCGTACCTCAATGCACTCGACTCCTTGCACACCCGCGGCGCCCGCGCCACGCTCGAGGCCCTCGCTACGCGTTCGACTCCCGTATAGGCCGGGCATCTAACGCCCTACCGCCGCTCAATGTGGCGCGAATTCGTTACGCACCACGCCGATCCTCAGCGAAGTGAAGACTCCGAGGAGGGCAACAACTGCCATCGACAACTCGACAAGGCCGAAGGTCAAGGCAAGGTTGCCGCTCGAGTGCAGCGCGGCGAAAACCGTTCCGGCGACGCCGACGAATATGCCGGCACAGAGAGCGTCGTAGACATTCAGGGACGAGGCGTTGCGGCCCTGCTCGCCCACCGCCGACAGGCTCATCGTTGCCAGGGAGGTACTGGATATCGCAAGTCCCATACCGAGGCCACCGAGGACCCAGCTCACCGCTACCAGGGCGTACGGAATCGTGGGTACGAAAGCGATCACGCTCACCACTGCCAACCCGCCGGCCACCGAGCAGCAGCCGAGCGTAATCAGCACGTCACGCCGGATACGCAACCACGGCCGGGACTGCAGCCAGGAACCAGTGGTCCAGCCAACGGCACCGAAGGTCAGGACGGCCCCCGCCTGAAACAGCGGAACCGCGCGCTGCTCGACGAGCATGAGTGGTACGAAGGCCTCGCCGCCCAGGAACGCGCCGGCCAGCAGACCCCGGGTCTGGATGACCTGCGAGAGGCCGCGATGGAATTTCAGGAAGCCCGGCGGCATCAATCTCGGCAACGCCACCAAAAGCGCCGTCAGGCCGCCAATCGCCAGCCCGAGCGCGATCCAGTCCAGCCGCTGACCAGCCAGCTGCAGGGCGGCTGCGGCCAACGCCAGGAGGCCCGCAGCCCACAATGGCGCAGGCCGCTGAAGCATCGGTAGTGATCGGCTGGTAAGAGCGCATCATGCGCAGCAGGCTCGGCAACGCCATTGCTCCGCCGAAGAGCACCAAAGGAATGACGGCGAGAAACACCCAGTGCCAACTCAAGTGCTCGGTCAGCCATGCGGAAGCCGGCGGGCCGACGAACGACGGCAGAACCCAGGCAGTGGAGATGTAGGTGAACATCCTGGGACGCTGGGTAAGGCTGTAGGCCTGCGCGACGCAGACAAAGATCGCGACGTTCATGGCGCCACTGCCCAGTCCCTGCACCAGCCGGCCGGTGAGCAGCTGGGCCATATGCTGAGCCGTTCCTGATACCACGAGCCCGGCCAGAAAGATCACAAGTCCGGCCAAGAGCGGCTTGGCGGGGCCGATCCGATCGCTGAGCCGGCCACAAACCACCGTGGCGAACAGCATTCCGATCAAGAACAGCGAGAACGCCCAGGCGTAGTAACTCAGTCCGTCGAGATCGCGGGCTGCCACCGGCATCGCGGTCGCCACCGAGATGGCCTCGAAGGCGATGGCGACGATGGTGGCGCACAGCCCAATCGTGAGCGCACGCTGGGAGACCTTGGGCGTGGCAACCTCGGTGTCGTCGCGCGCGGTCTGCTGCGTGGCCATTTCACCAGTTCATCACTTCAAGCCGACTCGAGGTCAATTTCGATTGTGTGAGCCTGCTCGCTGCCCTCGGCGCTGTCTAGACTGGCCAACGTGAGTCAGGAACTGAGTCCCGGCGCCCAGACCATCGTCGACGAGCGCACCCAGGAGCGCCCCGACTACCGCACTGAGGAGGGCGACCACGAGCGCTTCTCTCACTACGTGCCCAGGGACAAGCTGACCGAGGCGATGGTGATGGGCACCCCCGTGGTCGCACTCTGCGGCAAAGTATGGGTACCCAGCCGTGACCCGGAGCGCTTCCCGGTGTGCCCGGAATGCAAGGAGATCTGGGAGTCACTAAAGCCAGGCGACGACAAGAACTGACTGGTCAGAACCCTGTCCGCTACAGGTCAACAGGATTCTGACAAGTCGAGTCGACCAATCCTGCCGTTCGACGGCCCGTACCTCTAGTCTGACGCCATGGAGTCCGAGGTCAACAACGGGCGGACGCTGGTGCTCGTCCGACACGGCAAGTCCTCGTGGGATTACGACGTCGATGATCATGAGCGGCCACTGTCCGGGCGTGGGCGTCGAGACGCCGAGGCGCTCGGCCGGTTGCTCAGCCAGCGATCGCTGAGTCCTGACCTGGTGCTCTGCTCGACCGCGACGCGTACCAAGCAGACGTGGGAATACGCCAAGGCAGGCGGTGCCACTGCCGGCGAGATTCAGTACCTCCGCGACATCTATCACGCATGGGTGCCCGAGCTGCTGACGTTGATCCGCGACGTTCCTGACGAGATCCACACCGTGCTCGTGCTGGGCCATGCACCCGGCATCCCCGACCTCGTCGAGCACCTCTGCGTCCGAACGGACTCGCCGGATTGGACTCAGATGGACAGTAAGTTCCCGACCAGCGCGCTTGCTGTCGTCAACGTGCCTGGACCGTGGGCCGAACTCGGCAAGGGTCGCGCGGAGTTAGCCAGTTTCATAGTGCCGCGCGGCTGAGTTCCCTCATTTTCTGACACCAGTTTCGATCGCAGAGGCGGATCAAGCCCTGCGCCTCAAACCAGTGTCACTTTTTGAGAGCAATGCGTGCAGAATCGCAGCCACGACGACCTCAGGGTGCTCCTTGAGCATCCGCCAGGTAAAGCGCAGCACCCGCCAGCCATCGGCGACCAGAGCGTTTTGCCGCCATCGGTCCGATTCGAAGAGGTCCTCATCCTCTTCGTGAAGCCGGCCATCAATCTCAATAGCGAGTTTGAGGTGCGGGAATGCGATGTCGATGAAATAGAGGCAGCCCTCCAGAAACAGCGGAAAGTTCGGCTTCCAGCCAGTGATCCGCGCCCCGCGCAGAATCCGGTGGGCGAGACGCTCGGCGGCTGACCAGGGTTCATTCCGGGAGTCGATGAGCAGCCTGAGTCGCTCCTGGTTGCCGGTCCGGTTCGGAGTCAGACGAAGAGCCTCGTACATCCCCCCGAGGGTTGCCGCTCGTGTGCGGAGCGCAAGATCGATCGCGTCGGCGCACTCGAAAGTGGCAAGGTCGATGGCAGTCAGTGCGGGGGCCGTGTAGCGCAGGCCAGCACGCTCGATGACCAGCTCTGCGGGAATGTGGCGCCGGCTGAAGCTGTAACCCGGGCGACTCGCCAGCCGCGTTGATCCGGCGACCTCGATCGTCCTGACCGGTGCTTCCGGCCAGAAAGACGCCTTAGCCGCAGCGGCCCCAAAGACCACAGCGTCCGGGTGACGAAGACTCACGGCACGCATCAGGACCTCAACGCTGCGTACGCAATCTGGCGGCGCATAGATACCGGGGAGCACCGACACGAGCTTTCCTTGCCTCACGAGCCACGCCATCGTGTTGGCAAGGCTCGGGTGCTCTCGCCGGCTGATCAACCCGCCACCACGACGAACGAGCAAGTCGACCTCTGAGCGAGCCTTCATGTCGAGAGGATGCGGACGCCGGCTGCTCATCGTGCAGGGCGAACACGAATCTGTGGACGGCGCTTGGACGTGTGGAGACATCCAGCTCAGTGGCGATCGACGTGCGCGAGTCGGCCCCAAGAAACTGACGCGCGTTTAATCTCGCGGCCGCGACACGCCGCAAGCTGAGCAACCAGCGTCAGTTATTGAGGGAGTTCGCGTGGGCGACCAGGTCGGCAACGAAGGCGAGCTTCACGATCACTGGCTGCGCCAGGACGAACGGGTAGAGGTCGGCACGGCCCATGCTCCGGTTGATCTGATTCAAGGCCTTGGTCAGCGGCAACCAGGTCCGGGCAATCACCTCAGCCATGGAAGCCTGGGCCAGATCGAGGTGTTCCTCGGCTGCGATGAGCCCGAACTCCTGCGCCGTTTGGAGCGTGTCGGCAATGTGCAAGAAATGCCCAAACACCTCCGCAAAGTCCTCGAGTGGATGCATAGTCGCATAGGCACTGATGAAGCGGTCCTGCCAGCCCTGAGCCTGACACGGTCGAATAATGGCGCTGCAGTGCCTCCTCATAAGAGGTCGTCTCATCCCCGAACAACGCGTGGAACTCCTCACGGCGATCGATGCTGAGGGCGAGTACTTCGCAGTAGTAATGACCGATCTCGTGGCGAAAGTGGCCAAGAACAGTACGGTACGGCTCGTCCATGCTCTGCCGGAGCGCTTCGCGGTGCGCGTCGTTGCTCTCGGCCAGGTCAAGGGTGATGATGCCATTCTGGTAGCCGGTGATGATCTTCCCTTGACCGCTGGAGAGCAGGTCGAAAGCAAGACCGACGAAGCCGTCGCTCACCTTGATCGGAAGCTGCAGATCATCGAGTGAGAAGATCAGCCGGCGCTTGGCGGCCTCGGCGACCCAGTACTGCCCGAGCCCCACGGTGTCACCATCGGCTGGCCGCGTCCTTGTCAACGTGCAGCTGAAGCACATTCCGGCTGTCGACGCGGGATCGGCGATCCAGTTGCATCCGCAGCGGTTGAGGTTGGCGCAGATGGGGCGATCGGAGCTGACTGCCACCATGGTGCCTTGCTCGCGGGAGTACCCGACCGCGGTGCCGCAAGTGACGCACACGGAGTTCTCGAAAAAGAGCTCAGCACCGCAGACCTGACAGTGAAAAGCACGCACGGTCGGCCACTTTGCCAGTGGTCACGCTGCGAACATCAGTCGGGTCGACCGGCTGCACCTGGACAGCTATGCCTCCGACATGTCGACCGAGACCTCCATTTTGGATTTCTTGGCTTCTGTGAAGATCACGCCTTTGACTGGGGGCACATCCCCGTAGTCGCGACCCCAGGCCACGGTGGCGTGCGAGTCGTCGACGAGCCGGTCATTGGTCGGGTCGAGGTACAGCCAGCCAGCACCCGGAATCCAGCAACCGGCCCAAGCATGGCTAGCGGCCGCCCCGACCAGCTGCGGCTTTCCCGCGGGCGGCCCCGTGGCCAGGTAGCCACTGACATAGCGACCAGCCAGGCCCAGCGAGCGCAAGCAGGCCACCATGAAGTGCGCAAAGTCCTGGCACACCCCGGTCCGTTTCTCCAGCAGGTCGGAGATCTTGGTTCTCAGCGTGGTCGAGCCTGATTTGTACGTGAAGTCCTGGTGAATCCGCTGCATCAGCTCAACCGCGGCTTCGCCGATCGGGCGTCCAGCCGGGAAGGACTGTCTGGCATAGTGCTCGATCGCCGGGGGGACGTCAACATAAGGCGACGGGAGGGTGAAGTCCATCGCTTCCCATGCTTCGCTGTCGTGGTCCCGCAAGCGAGGCTGGGTCCACTCCCATGGCACAGCCAGTGCCTCCGGATCCAGCTCGTTCACTCCGATTTCGACCGCGCTGATCGACGTGACGATCAACCTGGTGTGAGCCTCGACGACATGGAAGTAGCCCTTGGCGTTGCCGTAGAGATCAATGTGCCGGAACAGGTCAGCCGGCTCGGGCTCGATCGTGATCTCATTGGCTACGCAGGTCTGCCACGCCAGATCACGCGGGCGGAGATGGAACAGACCGTAGCTCCCCGTGACATCGGAGTCATAGCTGTAGGTGGTGCGGTGCTCGATGCGGTAGGTGGTCATGCCGTGCCACCCAACGCGTCGCTGCGAAACATCGGCCGCTGAGTTGGCGGCGGCTGCTGGTAATGGTCCCGGATCGCTCCCGACAAGCCTCGCAGCTGATGTTGCAGCCCAACAAGGAATTCCTCGAGCGGAGCCCGACGGCCATCGGCGGACTCAGCGAGCACTACCGGATCGGCGATGCGTACGCGTTCCACCAACGCGTCCAGTAGCCGTAACGGTCGACTCGTCGGTGAGGTGTTGGGCAGCGTACGGAGGTCAGCTCTGATCCGCTGCAGCTGAAAGGCGACCGAGCGCGGGTTGAACGGATCCAGCACCAGCAACTCGATCACCGCGTCGACCCCGGATCGGGTGCGATAGCGGCGTCGGAACGTCACGATCGACTCGGCTGCGATGAGCACCGCCTCCAGCACCAGTCGATCCGTCTCTGGTGCCCGTTCTCGGCAGATCGTCACCCGCAGCAGCGTCAGGATCTGCAGTGCGCGCTCTAGCCCGCGACCGGAGTCGAGCATGTACCACCCGGGATCGCGGACCATGTTCTCGGTCGCGATGCCCGCCAGCGCAAGCAAGCCGGACAGCACGCGCTCGCTCGCGTCAGTCAGCTGAAGCCCCTGGTCATAAGGATTGTCGGCAAGCGCGGCAAGCGCGCGCTCGATGTCGGCCAGCACCATCCAGACGTCTTCGGAGAGCTGGTCGCGGACGCCCTGTGCGGCCATCGACAGCGCCCCCAGGGACTGAGCGGCCGTACCGGTCCGATGGCGATCCAGCAGCAGTGATCGGAACTCCGGCATCATCTCGGCTTGTTGCTTGAGGAAACCGGGGTAAGTGGTGCTGGCGTGGGTCACCGCCTGCAGCAGCACCTCCAGCGCTCGCCCGTTCGTCACATCAAGGTCGGTCTCGATGGCAACCGTACGGGCAGCGAGCAGCAGCCGAAGCAAGTCCTCGGCGCGTTCTGCGTACCGTCCGAACCAGTACAGGTCGCTCAATACCCGGGGCACCATGGCGATCGAAGCCGACATGGCCGGCACGAACTCCGCCTCCTCGTCGGCTCGAATGCGCGCGACGATCCTGGGAGCGGCAACGGGCTCGGTGCTGACCACCCAGACGTCTTTGGCGAGCTGGCCGTTGGGTTCGGTGACGAGCACGCCACGCCGCTCTGAGGTGTCATCGGTCACTCGGGCGAGGCCGCCCAACATCGCGGCGTACGACGCGCCGCTCCGGACGGCGAACGACCGCAGCACGACATTGCGGCGTACCAGCCGATCCTGCTCGCTGGTCGGCGCGGACGAGAGATTCAACACCTCCTGCGCGACGAATCGGTGCGGCGCAGCCTTGATCCTGTCTGCCAGCTTCTTGCGCTGTCGGGTGCTCAGCGCGGCCCCACGCACGCTGCGGCCGTGACCCCGGCTGATGGGCCTTATCACGAGGGAGTCCAGGTTATTCAGCGCGTGGCTCAACGCGGCCTCGTCGCCGCACCACCAAGTGTCAACCGACGGCAACCGCAGCGACTGGCCGAGCAGTCGTTCACACAGCTCTGGCAGGAACGGGAGCAGAGCGGGATTCTCGAGCACCCCGGATCCGAGGTTGTTCAGCACGCTGACGGTGCCCTGGCGGACACATTCCATGAGTCCGGTGACCCCAAGCCGCGAGTCAGGACGCAGCTCGAGCGCGTCCATCCAGGTCGAGTCGACGCGCCGCAAGATCACGTCGACCTCCTCGAGTTTGCCAAGAACTCGCATCCATACCCGGCCGTCACGAACCGTCAGATCGCTGCCCTCGAGCAGCGGGAAGCCGAGCAAGGAGGCAACGAAGGCCTGGTCGAAGGCGGTTTCAGAGTGCGTCCCAGGGCTCAGCACCACGACGCGCGGGTCCTCGACCGCGCTGGGCGCCGCATCAATGAGGGCGAGGCGCATCGCCTGGAAGAACGGGGTCAGCCGATGCAGGTTGGCCTGATGATAGATATCCGGAATGACCCGCGAAACGACACGACGATTCTGCATGGCGAATCCGGCACCGGAAGGCGCCTGAGTGCGATCTGAGATGACTTTCCACTGCCCGCTGCCGTCGCGCCCAAGATCCGCCGCAATCAGGAACAGTCGCTGGTGAGCCACCGCCTCGCTGCCGACGAGCGGCCTCAGATACTCGTCGTGGTCGAAAATCGCGGCCGCCGGGACGAGGCGCCGCGCCAGCAGCCGCCGGGCACCGTACAGGTCCGCCATGATCGCATCCAGCAGCTCAGCTCGTTGCACCAGACCGGCCTCGAGCCCTGCCCACTCGCGGTCATCAAGGATCAGCGGCAGGGGGTCAAGCCGCCACGGCTGTGGCTCCACCAGGCCGGTCGGCGTCCCGGCCGCGAGACTATGGCCGTTCGGCTCGTCTGCGATTGAGATCGCTGACGCCGGACTCGGGGTGTAGGTGACGTTGTCGTCAGCGAGCAGCCGGGCCACCTCGCGCTGCGCCTGCAACAGTTCTTTGTCGGCGAATTCATCGAGACCGTCCAGCAGTGATGACCAGCCCTGACGTACCGTGCCGTCCACAGCCGCGAACTCGTCGAATGCCGGTTCCCGGTCTGCCGTGGGCGACTGGCTCGCTGTGGCCAGATATCGACTGAGGACAGTCATGTACCGTCCCGAGGCTGAGAGCTCCTGAATCCCCAGGCGCGTGGCACTCGCCGGCGCAGATCCAGCGTCAGCGGGAACTCATCGTCGCCCGCCGAGCGATTTGTCAGCTGGGCATCCAGCGCCTCAAGATCGATCATCCCGGTCGTGTGGCCCATCGCCTCGAAGCGTCGGGCGCGGCGCGCCTCAGCCTCCGACGCGTTGACCGGTGGATGGTCGTACGAGCGACCGCCGGGATGCACGACATGGTAGGTGGCGCCACCGAGTGAGAGGCGGCTCACTCGATCAATGAGATCGAAAGCCAGCGGCGTGTCCACCCCGAGGGTCGCGTGCAGCGATGACCACGGTTTCCAGGCTTTGTAGCGGACACCGGCCACGTAGCGGCCGGGTGTGCCAGTGGCCGTCAACGGAACCGGCCGCCCATTGCAGGTCAGCAGATGCCGCTCGGGCAGGAAGTCGCGCACGGCGACCTGCAGCCGTTCGGTCGAGGAATCCACATAACGCGCAGCACTCCCGGCGGCCGCCTCCTCACCCAGTACGTGCCATGGCTCGATAGCGCTCCGCAGTTCCAGTTCCACACCGCTGATCTTGGTCACGCCGATCCGGGGGAACCGGAATTCGACGAACGGTAGCAGCCAGGACAGCTCGAACTCGATGCCATGGACATGCAGATCGGTGACGACCTCAGCGATGTCAGCCAGGGCGAAATGCGGTAACAGGAATCGCTCGTGCAGCGCGGTCCCCCAGCGGACCAGCGGGGCTGAATACCGCTCCTCGGCAAACCGGGCGACCAGCGCACGAACCAGCAGTGCCTGAACCAACGCCATGTCCGGATGCGGTGGCATCTCGAATCCGCGCAGTTCGAGCAGCCCCAGCCTGCCGCGCATCGAATTCGGGTTGTAGAGCTTGTCGACGCAGAATTCGGCGCGGTGTGTGTTGCCGGTGATGTCGGTGAGCAGGTTGCGCAGCGCACGATCGACCGCCCACGGCCGGTGCTCGGTGTCGGCCAGCTCATCGATCTCAGCGAAGGCGATCTCCAGCTCGTAAAGCGTCTCCGGCCTACCCTCGTCGACCCGAGGCGCCTGACTGGTCGGTCCCACGAAACGTCCTGAGAAGAGGTAGGACAGCGCGGGATGGTGCTGCCAGAAGGTGATCATGCTCACCAGCAGATCCGGCCGCCGGAGCAACGGTGATCGCATCGGCTCGGGGCCGCCGAGCGTCAGGTGGTTGCCGCCGCCCGTGCCGCTGTGCCGCCCGTCGAGAGCGAAGGTCTCGGCACAAAGCCGTTGCTCGCGGGCGATCCTGTAGAGCGTCTGGATCAGGTCGGAAAGCTCGGCCCAGCTGGAGGTTGGATGGACGTTCACCTCGATCACTCCGGGATCGGGAGTGATCAGCAAGGTCTTGATCCGAGAGTCGGGCGGTGGCCCGTAGCCCTCCAGCACGACGGCAGTGTTGGTCTGCGCCGCGGCCCGATCGACGAGCCCGACCAGTTCGACGAACTTTTCCAGCCTTTCCAACGGGGGCAGGAACACATGAACGAAGCCGCCACGCGCTTCCACGACCAACGCGGTACGCGTTGGGGCGTCGTCCGGATCGACCACCACGGCCCGCGGATGACCAACCGCCACGCTCAGCGATGGTCCGGCCTTGGTGTAGGACTCCTCGCCAGCGAACTCGGGATCTTTCCACGAGAGTGCGTCGAGCGGTAGCCGCGAGCCGGCTGGCGAGTCGCCGGGAATCAGCACAAGGCGACCTCGTCGCGTCCTCCAGGCCGGGCTCGCCCACCCTTCGCCAAACCATGCCGGCACCAGGGGTAGCACCCAGGCCGCCGGTTCAGTCTCAGCTCGGTCCAGGTCGCTGACCAGCTGTTGATCCGGCTGCTCTGGATCAAGCGTCGGACGGGGCCCAGCCGGCTCACTGACCTCCGCAACGAGCCGCGCCAGCGGATCTTCGAAGGCCGGCTGCAACTGGTCCTCCGGCAGTCCAAATTCTGCGGTCATGCTCCGGGCCAGCCGCTCGGCTGACGCCGCGGCGTCAGGATCTGATCTCGCGGAATCGAATGGATCTGCCAGCAGTGCAGGATCACTCCACAGCTGCTCGCCGTCGCTTCGCCAGATCAGGCCGATCTGCCAGCGTGGCAGCGGCTCCCCGGGATACCACTTGCCCTCGCTGCGCTGCACCAGGCCGCCTTTCGCGAAGCGATCGGCCAGCGCCGCAGCCAGCCGGTTGGCCAGCTGCCGCTTCTCCGGGCCGTCCGCAGCGACCGTCCACTGTGCTGAGGTCATATCGTCGCTCGACACGAAGGTGGGCTCACCGCCCATCGTGAGCTCAAGACCCGCAGCCGCCAGCCGACCGTCGACCGCCTCCCCCAACGCCTGGAGGGAATCGATCTGAGCCGCCGTGTACGGCAAGGTGGTTCGCGGTTCCTCCTGTGCCCGCCGTACGGTGTTGGCGAATTCCATCGTGGTCACCGACGGTTCGGTTGCCCCTGTGATGGCAGCCGCGGATGCCGGATGGGGCGTGGCAGCCAGTGGAATGTGGCCCTCCCCGGCGAAAAGTGCGGACGTGGGATCGAGCCCAATCCAGCCGGCCCCCGGGATGTAGACCTCTGCCCAGGCGTGCAGGTCCGTGAAGTCCTCCGTTGGGCCGGACGCGCCATCCAGACTCGGCTGGTCAGGTGCGAGCTGGACGAGGTAGCCCGAGACGAATCGAGCCGCCAGGCCGCATTGCCGCAGGGCCGTCACCAGCAGCCAGGCCGTGTCACGGCAGGAACCGATTCGCTGCGTAAGGGTTTCTTCTGGAGTCTGGACGCCGGCTTCCATCCGGACGGAGTACGCGACATCGTGGTAGAGGGCGGCGTTCACTGCGCTCAGGAACTCCACTGTCGGCTGGCCGTCGGGCGGCGGCGTGGCGACTGGCTGCGACCCATTGGTTGAGCGCGGTCCAAGCGCGGAAGCAGGGGTATCCAGGTACGGCTTGAGGTCGGCCGCGAGCTCGTCCGGATAGTGGAAGGGATAGCTCTGGGCGTAGTCCTCGATGAAGAAGTCGAAGGGGTTGATCACCCCCATGTCGGCCACCAGCCCGACGGTGATGTCGAGTTCACTGGCCTTGCTCGGGAAGACCACTCGTGCCAGGTGATTCCCGAAGGGATCTTGCTGCCAGTTGATGAAATGGTCGGTGGGGGAAATCGTCAGCGAGTAGGCCTCGATTGGGGTGCGTGAGTGCGGCGCCGGACGCAGTCGGATGACGTGCGGCCCGATCGCGATCGGCCGATCGAACTTGTAGGTCGTGCGGTGCTCGAGCGCGATCTTCATAGCAAGCTCGTGAGGTTCGTCGCCTAGTACCGGTAGTGGTCGGACTTGTACGGCCCGCTGATCGGGACGCCCAGATAGTCGGCCTGCTTGGGAGTGAGCTCGGTCAAGTGCACACCAAGTGCGTCCAGGTGCAGTCGGGCCACGGACTCATCGAGATGCTTAGGCAGGGTGTAGACGCCGAGCGGATACTCCTCAGGCTTGGTGAAGAGCTCGATTTGCGCAAACACCTGATTGGTGAAGGAGTTGCTCATCACGAAGCTGGGGTGACCAGTCGCATTACCCAGATTCATCAACCGGCCTTCGCTGAGGACGATGATGCTGTGTGTCTTCCGGGCTCGGCTTCGCCGAGACGCGGTTCGGCACCGTTCTCAGTGAACTGCCACTCGTCGACCTGAGGCTTGATGTTGATCTTGGTTGCGTTGGGCAGTGCGGCCAATCCGGCGATGTCGATCTCGTTGTCAAAGTGCCCGATGTTGGAAACGATCGCCTGGTGCTTCATACGTCGCATCTGGTCGGCGGTGATCACGTCACGGCAGCCGGTCGCGGTGACGTAGATGTCGGCGATGTCAAGCACTTCCTCCAGGCTGGCCACCTGGAACCCATCCATTGCTGCCTGTAGTGCGCAGATCGGGTCGATCTCGGTGACGATCACGCGGGCGCCCTGTCCGCGAAGTGAATCCGCGCAGCCCTTGCCTACGTCGCCGTAGCCGCAGACAACAGCGACCTTGCCGCCGATCAATACGTCGGTGGCACGGTTGAGACCATCGATCAGCGAATGCCGAACGCCGTAGCGGTTGTCGAACTTTGACTTGGTGACTGAGTCGTTGACGTTGATGGCGGGGAACATCAGGGAGCCGGCGCGCAGCATCTCGTACAGGCGATGTACGCCGGTGGTGGTCTCCTCAGTCACGCCCTTGATGGCATTCGCGATCTGTATCCAGGAGCGTCCCTCGGCCAGCGACTCGCGTACCAGCTCCAGGAATATGCGCCGCTCGTCCGAGTCCTCTGGCGACGGGTCCGGCACCTCCCCGGCCTTCTCCGCCTCGGCACCCTCGTGGACGAGCAACGTGGCGTCACCGCCGTCGTCGAGGATCATGTTGGCCAGTTCGTCATCTGGCCAGTGGAGAATCTCGCTCGTACACCACCAGTACTCCTGCAGCGTCTCGCCCTTCCAAGCGAATACTGGCACCCCCCGGGGCTCGTCCGGCGTACCGTCCGGCCCGACGACAACGGCCGCAGCCGCATGGTCCTGGGTGGAGAAGATGTTGCAGCTTGCCCATCGCACCTCGGCGCCTAGAGCCACCAGGGTCTCGATGAGCACCGCTGTCTGCACTGTCATATGAAGTGAGCCTGCGATCTTGGCCCCCGCCAGTGGCTTGGAGTCGCCGTACTGGGCGCGCATGGCCATCAGTCCCGGCATCTCATGCTCCGCCAGTCTGATCTCCTTGCGGCCAAACTCGGCGAGGCTTAGATCGGCAACGCGAAAATCCATGAGTGGAAGCCTATGGGAGGTGGCTGACTTCCAAAGAATCTTCATCGCTCTGGGAGTGCGCTGATCCATGCAGCAGCCGTCGGAAAGCGTACGCCGTGACCGACGACGCTGCGTCGAGGAAGTGCTCACTTCAGTGGCTCGGAGCGGCAGGCCGCTCGGGCCGCGGAGCCGGGACATGGTTCGGGTCGTAGATATCGGGTTCGAGGTAAAGCGCGGTGACCATCGGCTCCTTCTCGCGAATGTTGACCTCGGCTCGATTGATCGTCTCCGAGACTTCCGAGGCGCTCGACTGTGGTCCCACCGCAATCTTGGCCGCGACCAACACCTCCTCTGGACCGAGGTGCAACGTCTTCATATGAATGACCCGCTCGACGCCAGGCGTACTTGCCAGCGCCCGCTCGATCCGTACGACAGCCTCTGGACTGGCCGCTTCACCAAGCAGCAAGCTCTTGGTCTCGATCGCTAGAGCGATCGCCACTGCCACGAGGAGCAAACCGATCATGACCGTTCCGATCACGTCGAAGATCCCGTTGCCAGTCAACAGCGTCATCCCGACACCGAACAGGGCGAAGACCAAACCCACCAGCGCGGCGAAATCCT
The DNA here is from genome assembly GCA_963744455.1 of uncultured Actinomycetota bacterium. Taxonomy (GTDB): domain Bacteria; phylum Actinomycetota; class Actinomycetes; order Propionibacteriales; family Propionibacteriaceae; genus Microlunatus. The sequence goes on from CAVUTQ010000006.1 coordinate 55,749, forward strand.
CCAGCAAGATCACCGGCAGCTCCGGTGCTTTGGCGGCGCGGATGTACTTGCTCCAGGTTTGCTTGCCGCGGGTCTTGTTGGACTCCCTGATGGCAGTCCGGAATGAGAGACTCTCGGCCACGATCGCGGCGATCAGGATTACCAATGGAACCCACCACCACCTGCTCTCCAGCAGCTCGTTCGGGTGGCCTTCCTGGATCTCATGCCATTTGTGGTACGCCTCGTACAGGGCGAACAGGCCACCGACGCTGAACAGCACGACCGAGACGATGAAGCCGAAGATGTAGCGTTCCCGACCGTAGCCGAAGGGGTGCGCTTCGGTGGCCTCCTTCTGGGAGCGCCGGCCGCCGACCAGCAGCAAGACCTGGTTGCCAGCGTCTGCTACCGAGTGAATTGCCTCCGCCAGTATGGAGGAGGCTCCAGTCAGTAACCAAGCGCCGAACTTCGTCACTGCGATGAACGTGTTGGCGATCAGGGCCGCGATGACCGCCCTGGTTCCGCCCTCGGCACTCACAGGTGAATCCTGCCAGACACGTGCCGCATCCGGCTCGATGGCTACCTCTGACAAACGCGCTGTGGTATCGAACTTGGCGCGCGGTCACCGTTCCAGGCTGCGCCCTAGGCCGACGGCCAGGTAGACAGCGGCGAACATGCCTGTCTGCAGCAAGGTTGCATACCGCTCGACATCGGAGCCTGACCAGTGCGCGATCGTACAGACGCGTACGTCGTTGCGTTCAGCCGATGTGACCAGGCGCTGATGATCAGTACGGATCAGGCTCTCAGAGTTTCCGTCATCGAGCAGCACCAGAGTCGGTCGTCGATCAACTGAGATCTGATCCTCGAATGGGTCTGCGAAAGGGTCGCGCGGGGCCGTGGACTCCAAGATCGGCAGCAGCGCATCGGCATCGGCAGCGAGCGCGGCGCGACCGCTGGCAGCCCGGAGTGCCTCAGCAATCCGGCGACTGGCTCGCGCGGCGAGTACCGAGCCACCCCAGACGAGCGGCTGGGCGTCGGCCAGACCCATGGCAAGATCCTTCGCCGGATTCTCCGAAACATCTGCGAACGGCGAACACTCCTCCGCCACTTTGTCCATGGCGTCGGCGACCAGCTGCGGATGGACCTCCGGTCCGAGCTGCGTGGCATGTAATCCGTCCAGAACCACGATCGCTGCGGCTAACGGGTCGGCGGTTGCGGTGGGCAGCACGATCGTGGATCGGGAGGCCGCGTGCTCGAAGATCATCGAGGGTCGGGGGCATGCGATCAACAGCTGGGAACCACGGCGTACCGACTCGTGCACGGTTGCTATCAGACCGGCCGGCGCGCTCTCGCTCGCCATGACGACCACCAGGTCAAGAGCGCCGACCCAGCCGGGAAGGCCGTGGGTCGGCCAAGCCACAAACGGGACTGGGCACACCGGTTCCAGCATCGCCCGGATGAAGCGGGCCTCGGTCCCCGCGGCGATGACCGCCCTGGGCCGCGGTAACCCTTGCAGCAGGCCAATAGGCTCGGCCGAGTCGGCGGCCTCACGTCGGACGCGGGCTCCGGCTTCAGCCAGCCGGCGCAGGATCGCATCCGCCCCGGCTATCGCCTTCTGATCTTCCAGCCAGGCATCGTTGAAGACAGACATCACCGACCGGGCGAGGTGCCAGGACGATCGACGCGAGAACTGGGCCGGCGAGCCTCGTCGATCAGCAGCACCGGAATCTGCTGCCGTACCGGATAGGCCAGGCCGCAGTCCGCCGCCAGGCATACCAGCTCGTCGCGATCATGATCAACAGCGAGTGCTCCATGACAGTTGGGACAGGCCAAAATCTCCAGCAGCTCAGGCGCCAGATCGACTGCCACGCTCATTCCTCCTCAACTCGACTCCGTTATGCGCGGATCAAACCTAACGTCTCATCACGCAACGCCTCCATCCTCTCCCGGTCGGCGGCTTCCACATTGAGCCTGAGCAGCGGCTCGGTGTTGCTGGGTCGTACGTTCACCCACCAGTCCGGCCCAGACACGGTCAGCCCGTCGAGTCGATCTTGCTCGCCGCGGCCCGCGAAGGCCGCCGCCACTCGATCCATGATCATCTGCTGATCGCTGACGAGGCTGTTGATCTCTCCGGAAGCGGCGTACCGGTCAAAGCGAGCCACTAGCTCTGACAGCGGCCGGTCCGAATGGCCGGTCGCAGCCAGCACATGCAGAGCCGCGAGCATGCCTGTGTCAGCTCCCCAGAAGTCGCGGAAGTAGTAGTGCGCTGAGTGCTCACCGCCGAAGATCGCGTTGTGCTCGGCCATGGCGGCCTTCACGAAGGTGTGACCGACTCTGCTGATGACGATCTTGCCGCCTTCGGCCAAGACGACTTCCGACACAACCCGCGAGGTGATCTTGTTGCACACGACGGTGGCGCCCCGCTCACGGGCCAGCTCCTGGCTGGCGATCATTGCGGTGATGACCGACGGGCTGACCACGTGGCCGCGCTCGTCGATGATGAAGCAACGATCCGCGTCGCCGTCGAAGACCAGAGCAAGATCAGCTGCATGATCCCGGACCGCCGCCTGCGCATCGAGGAGGTTCTCGGGCTCAAGCGGGTTCGGCGGGTGATGAGGGAAAGTGCCGTCAAGGTCGAGGAACAGGCCGATCAACTCAAGATCGTCACCGCCGAGTACCGCCGGCAAGGTATATCCAGCCATCCCGTTGCCGGCGTCGGCCACCACCCGCAGCCGGCGGATGCCGCCCAGATCCACAAGGGAATGCAGGTAGTTGGCATAGGCCGGTAGCAGGTCTTGCTCGGAGCGCTGCCCTGGTGCCACCTCTGGCAGGGGCTCGGCGGCGCTGGCACGATCGGCGATCTCGGCCAATGCGGCTGAAGTGATCGGCTTCGCGCCTGCCAGGCAGAACTTGATCCCGTTGTACCCACCTGGATTGTGACTGGCCGTGAACATCGCTCCGGGTAGGTCGAGCCAACCTGACGCGAACCACAACTGGTCGGTACTGGACAGACCGATGTCGACCACGTTGACACCGCGGCTCAGCACGCCATCAATGAAGGCAGCGGCCATCCGTGGGCTGCTGGTCCGCATGTCGCGCCCCACCACGAGCGCTCCGGGGCCACTGTTGAGATCTAGCACCTCAACCACAGCGGCACCAATTGCGTACGCCCCAGCGGCGTCCCACTCCGGGTCAGAGCCCTCAGTGATTCCCCGAATGTCGTTTGCCTTAAAGATCGCCGGCTTGATCATCGAGTGAGAATCCTAGACTGTCAGGTCGGCGCCCCGTGACCGGCGTCAGCCCGCTCCAGGATCGGCGAGGACAGTCAGATGTCCCCGCCGCGCCAGCTCGATGAGGCCGCTGCGCCTCCCCGGAGGCTCCATGATCGCTCCGGCTGGGGGATCGTAGGACAGCCCCACGTCCCGCACCGCGTCGGCGAGAGCCAGCAGATCATCGGCACTTGGTTTCGGCTGCTCCTCAACTGTGAGCCTGATCACTTCCCAACCGCGCGGCGCCGAAAGAGTCTGCGCGTGCTGCTGGCACAAGTCATAACAATGTGGTTCCGCTTGGTTGGCCAGCGGACCGAGGACCGCTGTGGAGTCTCGGTAGGCATACGTCAGAGTCGAGGTCGCCGGACGCTGGCAGCCTGCTCGGGAACACCGGCGCGACCTCACCTGCCCGACGCTACTCCGCGCGTGGGTTCGATCGTGGGAAGCGCTGCCGTGTCAGGCAAGTGTCCTGCGCCGGGAATCCGGTGCTTATGTGCGTCGTTCAGGTGGATGCCTCGCAAGGCCGACGAGGGAGGGATACCGGGTCGTATGTCGACCGAGGAGAACGCCGCGAGGCGCCGCATGGACGGCGCACATCTGTGGCGGATTCCTGGCGCAGGACACTAAAGTGCCAACGTGTCCACCCACCGTCGTGACCGTCACGGCCGCGGACTTCGCGGACCTCTGGCGTTGCCGAACGCACTGACTGTGCGTCGGGCACAGCCGCCACATCCAGCCAGCAAGGCGGACTTCTTCAGCGAGGCCGTACATGATGCCGTCGACCGGGTGGGACTACAGTGTCCAGACGTCCTCGTTGGAATCACGTTCGGGATCGAGGATGTGCCCCATTTCAACATGGCCTGGTCTGGCGACCAGGTGCCGCTTGCCGCCGCGCTTGAGGCCACAGCAGACCAGCCGGGCCAGGTTGTGATCTATCGCAGGCCGCTGGAGCATCGCGCTGTGAGCCGACGCGGCCTCCGCATCCTTGTCTACCGCACAATTGTTGAACAGCTTTCTGCGCTCACCGGGCGCAGCGTTGAGGAGATTGACCCCGACGGCGCAGGGGCCGAGGACGACTGAGCTGCCCTGGTTTTGCATCACTCACGAGCATCCAAGCCACGCATTAGGCAGTTCTGGGGTCAACCGTGATGTGTTTTCAGTGGAGTGCGTCGAGAATCGCCGCGATGAAGACCTCAGGGTGATCGCGCAACATCGATACTGTGAAACGCAGCACCCGCCAGCCCGCGGCGACGAGCGCGTTTTGCCGCCAGCGGTCGGGATCTGTGGATGGCAGCGGCCAGGAGCAGGGATCCTGTGGATCGCGAGTCCCTGGAAACACGTCGCCAGCGTGGCCAAGAGCCCGAGTGTGGGGCCATTTCGCTGAACCGCGATGCGTTTCCAGGGAAGGCTTACCGGCCTACCGCATAGTCAGGTCTGGTCGCTGGCGCCCGGCTGGCTAGGTCGGGTGAAACCAGCGGAATAGTGGCCAACCCAGCTACGTTTCGGTCCGGCTGGGTGAGCACCACGCCGCCAACCACCGAGGAGCCGTCAGGCACCTTGACCACGACGTAGGACGGCGCAGGCGAGTTCAACCGCCTTGTCGCAGTGCTGTTCGGTGCAAGCAATATGTCGTCGGTCCGGAGCGTGACGCCGTCGTAGCTGAATAGCTCAAAAGTGATCTGTGCGTCGCCGTCTCCGCTATTGCTGACGATCAGCTGACTATCGGCGATGTTGCTGGTCGCAAGCGCGCTGACTCCGGTTCGGATCAACGAGACCGCGGCTGACTGGACCGCCAGGTCTCCTCCGGCGCCGCTGCGCCTGCTAGTGGAGATCACCACCCCGGTCACCGGCGCGTTACTGGTCAGCTTGACGCCGCCCGCTTGGTCCGCCAGACCCTCTTCGAGGCTCACGGTTGCAGTGCTCTCAGGCGGAACGTCGAGCGACGCGGCTCCGCTCGGCTCGTACGGTCCTTGGAATCCGAGGATCTGCACCGCCACGCTTGCCCGGGTAGGACCGGGATTGGTGACGACCAGCTGGCGACCCCCTTCGCCCTCCGGCACATCCGGTATGACCACAACGGTGCTCGGCGACGCTGATGGGATCTGCCAGTCGACACCAGCGGGCTTGAGCTGATTGGTCTGGGACCGTTTGGCCACTGCGGTGACCCGACCGTGACTCGCCTGCACGGCCACGCTGATCGCGCCCTCAGCGTCCACCAGGCTGGTCAGCGAAACCGTACGCGACTCGTGCGCCCTGATCAGGACCCCAGGGCTGCCAGGCACCACAACCCGACCACTTCGACCGTAGAACCGAAGATCGACCTGGGCCTGAGCGTCGTCAGGATTGCTCAAGATCAAATCAGTGCGATCGGCATCGGTCGCGCCCAGGCCGGAGAACCAATGCGAGGTTGCCGGAGCCAGGCACGGCGCTGCCTTGAGCCCGACTTCGGGGCCCTCCATCACGTCGCCAACGATCACCGCGCTGCTGGTACTCGCCATGACTCCGTCAGCAGAAATCACGACCGGGGAGGTGACTCCGGATTGCTGAGCACCCTTTCCAGGTTCGGTCAGCTTCAGCTCCAATGGCTTCGACTTGAGCGTCGATCCCGCCAGCAGGCCGTCTCGATCCGGTGCCTCTCGGATCGAGACGGCGGAGACTTCGGTCTTTCCTGCTGGCTCGCGGCCTGGCTGAGCCGAAGTGGTACAGATTGTCGTGGTGCGGCCGACCAGCGGGATGCGACTGGTATCGGAGGCGGACCCCTCCTGGCCGAGCAGCGTTCCCCCGCCAAGGAGCAACAGCAGACCCAGCAGGACCGCACCAAGCGCTGTGGCCCGGCGGCGTGGCAAACTCAGCCTACGCAGCTGAAGATCAGACATCAGGCAAGCTCCGAGAGGGTCGCGGCGCGCCGGGCTGTCTTGGCCGGATCACGCACCTCCGGCCGTCGGATAGCTGGAGCGGCGAGCACCGCCGCCACCAGCAGGACCAACACTTGAGCTGGCAACAGCCATGGCATGAGGGATGGCAACTCATATGTCACTGTCCCGCCGGCTGCAGGGAGCGCAAAAACCTGCTGCCACCCATCAGCAACCGGAACAAGAGCCTGGCCGTCCAGCTGGGCCCGCCACCGCACGTCGGCAGCCTCGCCGACCTGAAGTTGCCGCTCCGGAGTTCCCGCCGGCACCGGCGCAGGCGGCTGGCCGACGGGCAGCCGTGCTGGCCCGTCTACGATCACCGTGCGCGCCACTGCCGGTTCCAGTTTCCACACGATCCCGCGCTCGTTTCCGCTGGCAGTGCCCAGCCCTGGTGTGTTGTCGATCCGGGCCTTGGCGTCCTCGCTTGCCCCGGTCACCCAGACGTAGCCGATGCCGAGATCGGTCAGCTGAGGGGTGATATCCGAGTCTGCGGTTCCGGCAACGAGGCGTACGACCAGGTCATTGACCTGCTCGCGCGCGGATACCGAGCCGCCGAAGGTGAAGCCACGATCGGCGTCGCCGAGCCGGAGGTGATCATCGGCGAGCACGGAGTAGCGCGCAGTGCCGTCGGAAAGGTCTATGGCGAGCAGCCGCGGTCGCGCGTCTGACTTCATCGCGTTCATCACGTATGGCGGAATGGCATCAAGCCGAGCCCGCTCGATCGGGCCGTGGGCGCCAGCCAGCACCCACCAGGCGGCACCGCCGACGCTGACCAGGCAGACCGCAATGCCAGCGAGAACCGTGGCTGGCTGTAGCCAGCTGAAGCTGCGCACCTTCATGTCCACCGAGAATCCGTCGAGGCCCATGCCACCGGCGATGATCAAGGCTGCGAAGCCGAGCAGCAGGTAGCTGCCAACCCAGGGCCGCACCTCGGTGCCGGCCGGGGGTACCGAGACCACCAATCTGGATAACACGACAGCCATACCGAGAGCGACCAGCGCGGCGGCCCACGCGGCAAGCACCGCGCGGCGAGCTGGACGGCGGGCGAGTCCGAGAACCGCGACGATCCAGATGACGCCGAAGACGACAGCGCCCACCCAGAGTGGCGGCAGGCCGGGGCCAACGTCGCGGCCGAGCAGCAGTTGCCACACCGAAGCTGCGGGGGTCACCCCACCTAGAGCCGAGTCGGGCCCGACGAACAGCCGTCCCGGCGCTAAGATCACCGTCGGCCACCACGGCAGCAGAACGACCAGCGGCACTCCGAGCGCGATGCCGATTCGGCCGATCTTGCGCGGGCTGCGCCGCAGCACAATCGCTCCGAGTATCCCGACCAGCAGCGCAAAGATGATCATGGAGGGTTCGAACGCGACGAGGGCCACCAGCACCACTCCGGCCCCCCAGCCGCCGCGCCACGCCTCCGGAGTTCGCGTGCGGCGCAGTACCAGCGCCCGCGCCGCCATGACCAGCAACGGCAGACCGATGGCGACCACACTGAGCGCCAGCCGGCCCTGATTCGTGCCGCCGAGCAGCACTGGAAGCAGGGCGTAGGTGCCGCAGACCCAGAGCCGCACTCTGCGGTCGTTGATCACGCGCCGCGCGAGCGGATACGCCGCGAGCAGCGACAACGGCACGACTCCGCACAACAGCAGCGTGGTGAGCCATTCGGGCTGGCCGAACATTGCCGTTGAACCGAGCGCCGTGAGCGCCTCCCAAGGCGGTGTCACCTGTGCAGGCGCGCCCGGAATCGCGCTGATCACGGTACGCCACAGGGAAATGACACTGTCATGCGCGGGAAGTAAGGCTGGAGCGACGAGGGAGCCGCTGCCAAACAAGCTACGAGCGGCGATGAGACTTGCCACGACGGCAACGGCCATCATCAGCGCTGTTGGGCTGAGCCAGAGGTTCTTCGGGCGGTCATCGGCCGCTGAACTGAAGTCGTCGCCAGTCAGCTCATCGATCGAGGCCACATCGGAATCGCCCGCCAGCAACCGATAACGCTGCGATGCGGCACCGGTCAACGCGTCGACACCAGACTGCAAGCCGCTCCACCAGGGCGGTCGTAGCGACTCAACTACCTCACTGGTGCCAGGCGCCGGCTCGATGGTGGCCGTCCGCCTGCGCAGATCACTTAGCTGACCCGGATGAGCGACAAAGGAGCCGAGTGCGAGCATCTCATCGAGCGCTCGGCCTGGCACTTTGCCAACCAGATAACCCACCGCGCGCACCACGCAGCTCCAGATCAGGCGGAGCCAAATCAGAGGAAGCATCTTGCTCGAGGCGTGACCGGCCACCACCAGCATGCCGAGCAGCCGGTCAACCTTGCCCGGCCGGCGACCCGTGAGGCCCCGAGGACGAAGCCCGGCGCGGCCGACCTGGCGGTGAGTGAACTGCGCACTCGGTGTGGTGACGACGCGGTAACCGTTGAGGTGGGCGCGCCAGCCGAACTCGACGCCATCCCGGAAGACCGGCAGGGCCGGGTCCAGGCCGCCTAATTCCTGCCAGACGTCGGCCCGGACAAGCATTCCGCAGGTAGAGACGCCGAGCCGGTCCTGGGGCTCGTCGCGCTGCCCCTGATCGATCTCGTCCAGATCAAGGTCGAGCTCGCGGCGACCGGTGCCGGAGATGCTGACGCCGACCTCGCTGATCGGTTGGCCGCCATGCCGGCGTCGTGGCAGCAGCAGCTTGGGACCTGTCAGGTCGATGCTGTGATCGGTGGTCACATGCGCTAGTAGCTGATAGAGCGCGTCAGGCGCCGGCACGGCATCGTCGTGCAGCAGCCACAGCCAATGCGAGTCCTGCGCCGACACCGCCCGAAAGCCGATCGTGTCGGCGTCATCTTGCAGGTTGGCAGCGTCGAAGTCCAGGGCCGCCTTGACTGCGGCGCCGAACCCGAACTCTCGACTGCCTTCATAGACCGCGTCCAGCACGCCCTGGTCGGCCGCGTGGTCCAAGAGCGTTCTGGTCGAATCAGTGCTCGCATTGTCGATCGCGATCAGTCGGGTGGGTCGTGTGTCCAGCCTCGCCAGTGCCTCCAGAGTGGCCGGCAGCCAACGTGCCGCGTCGAAGGTGACGAGGACGGCTGTGACGTGGGCGCCGGCAACGTCGACCCGTTGTGTCTGGTCTTCCTCGGGAAAGTCAGCCCAAGCCCACGGGTTCTCGTCGAGCCCGAAATCGTCGACGTCGACCGGCATCAGCTCAGGCCAGGCGCCAGAGCTTCCTGGTCGGTCCTCGTACGAACCGGTCAGGGTGATGTGGCTATCCATCAGATCCTGTGCAACCCCCGATTACCAATCGGGCCCCCGCAACGCGCAAGAGGGGCTGCCCGGTTGGGCGGCCCCTTACTTTACGCGAGTCCGCTAAGTGCTCGACAATGCGTCTCGGCTATACAGCCCGCTTCTTGAGCTTTCGACGCTCCCGCTCGCTCAGACCGCCCCAGATGCCGAAGCGCTCATCGTTGGCCAGTGCGTACTCGAGGCACTCGCCGCGCACTTCGCAGGACAAGCAGACCTTCTTGGCCTCGCGCGTCGACCCACCCTTCTCCGGAAAAAACGCTTCTGGGTCGGTTTGCGCGCACAGTGCGCGCTCTTGCCAGCTCAGTGCACCCCCCTTGGTGCCGCTCAGCTCGTACATGTGGCTGTGCCTCCTCGACCCGCATGATTGAAAACCCCTCAACCGATACGACTTCGCGGGCCGTACCGATCTGGCTTGCGCCGTATGCACCTGCCACCCGCTACTGGGTGCCCCCTGGCTATGCAGCAACTCATGTGAGTACGGCTCCGCCGGATCAGCAGAAGACTGCAAATGACATTGATGAAATTACATGCCTGTCAATACCGGAAAGTCAAGTCGTTTCCTGATATTGGGTACAAGTTCGAGCGTGAAAGCTCCGGTCTAGGAGAGTGGGCGGCCCCACCAGTCCACTGCTGGTGGTTGTCCCGTCGATGGGATGGCTGGGTCGTCGGCGAACCTGCTCTGGGGCTGGGGCCCATTTCTGCCCTGGGCCTGGGGCCCATTGGGCTGCGTGGGGATCGGCTGCCAGGCCGCTGAGCGTGGCCCCTGTGCCCCAACCAGCTGCGGGGGCACCAGCTGCTGCTTCGCCCGCGGTGCGCCACACCGCTCCCGCGGCCGTTTCTGGCTGCCACGTTGGTTGCAGCCGTTGGTCTGGCGGCGGTGCCGCCGGCAACGATTCCTGGTACGGCGGCAGCCCGATTCCCGCTGGCAACCTGCGGGGCACGGCCTGGAGCTGGAAAAGCTTGATCAGTAGTACGACAACAATGACGGAGATCACCTGCGTCACGATGGCGGCGAGCGCCCAGAGAACCGGGGTGGGCTCGGCGGCAAGTCCTAGCAACGCGAGACCAAGGCCAAACAGCACGGCGAGCACCCCGGCGATGAGGCTGAGAAGCGTAAGCAGGCGCGCATGAGCGGTACGCTCGCGCAGGACGCAGAAGCTCACCAGGACCGCCAGTGCGATCAACGGCACGGGGTTTGCAGCTTGGGCGCTCAGCGTCAGTCCAATATTGGCCAGCGGGCCCGGGTAGGTCGCCATCGCAACGACGGCCAGCACAAGATTGAGCACCAGGGCTCCCAGGGCGACCCAAGCCGCAGGCTCCCGCAACCGCATGAGACTTTCCACACCTTCAGCGTAACGACCCGAAAGGGCGCCGCGCGAGCAGAGAGAACACTGCCTCTGCGAGCGTCGGTAGGCGCCCGCTGGTGATCGGAGGAGCGATAAGCGGAACGCGCCTGCGTGCGGAGTGAGCAAATCCAATACCGCGTTTCGCGAAGAGTGACGACGACACCAGCTTCCCGGGGCGCCGCGCGAGCAGAGAGAACACTGCAACACTGGTCCGGTGCAGATCGCGATCTTGGCTGGTGGGGTCGGTGGCTCAAAGTTCGTGCTCGGGGTACGCCGGGCCTACCCGACCGCAGAACTCACAGTGATTGCCAATACCGCCGACGACATCACCCTGCACGGTTTGCGGATCTGCCCAGACCTCGACACGATCATGTACACCCTCGGCGGGGGCGGAGATCCGGTCCGCGGTTGGGGCCGTGAGGACGAGAGCTGGCGGGTGATGGAGGAGTTGGCCTGCTACGGCGTCGAGCCGGCCTGGTTCTCTCTTGGCGACCGCGATGTGGGCACCCATCTGGTGCGGACCCAGATGTTGAACGCCGGGTATCCGCTCTCGGAGGTGACCAGGGCACTGTGCTCCCGCTGGCTGGCCCGCGACGCGCGGCTCACGTTGCTCCCGATGACCGACGATCGGGTGGAGACGCATGTGACGATTGCCGATCCCGACGCGACAGGTCAACGGCGGGCTGTGCACTTCCAGGAGTACTGGGTGCGGCTTCGCGCACATCCTGACGCGCTTGCCGTGACCCTGGTCGGCCTGGAGACCGCACGACCCGCACCTGGTGTGATCGATGCGCTCGACCAGGCCGACCTGATCTTGGTCGCGCCGAGCAACCCGGTGGTCTCCATCGGTCCGATCCTTGCCCTGCCAGGCCTGCGCGACGCCTTGCGGCGTGCGCCCGCCCCGGTCGTGGGGTTCGCAGGCATCATCGGCGGTTCTCCGGTGCTGGGAATGGCTCACCGGCTGTTGCCCGCCATCGGAGTCGATGTCGACGCTGCCGCCGTGGGTTTGCATTACGGCGCCCGGTCGCGTGGCGGTGTCTTGGACGCCTGGGCGATGGATACCGCCGACGCCTCCTCCGCCGAGCGCGTCGAGCGTGGCGGATTGCGGGCCGTCGTCACCGATCTGATCATGCGGGACCCGGCGAGCACGGGCGCCTTCGTCACGTATGCGATCAAGTCCGCCACGTCATGATCGCCCCTGCTGGAGCGGACGATCCGGTGCAGCCTCACGAGTCGTCTGTGATCACGATCTTCGCACCTGGCGGAATCGGTGAAGTGGCAGCAGGCACTGATCTTGTAACGGCGATCCTTACTGCAATAGACGCTGATCCCCTCGGCCCGCTCCGCGAGGGCGACATCATCGTTGTCACTTCCAAGATCATCAGCAAGTCCCAGGGCCGCATCGAGCCGGCGTCACGGCGCAGCGAGCTGATCACCTCCCAGACCAGGCGCACGGTTGCCCGGCGCGGAGAGACTCGCATTGTCCGTACCCACGACGGACTGACCATCGCCGCGGCCGGCATCGACAGGTCGAACCTCTCGCCGGAGTCCATCCTGCTGCTGCCACGCGACCCGGACGGGAGCGCAGCGGATCTCCGCGAGGCGCTGGCGTCCGCAACCGGCCTTCGGCTGGGAGTGATCATCTCCGACACCGCCGGAAGGCCGTGGCGGACGGGCCAGACCGACCACGCCATCGGTGTCTGCGGTGTCAGGGTTCTGGAAGACTACGCAGGCGCCCGGGACGCGTACGGAAACGAGCTGCAGGTGACTGTCGTGGCTGTCGCCGACGAGCTGGCCGCAGCCGCTGACCTGGTGAAAGGCAAGCTGCGCGGACGTCCGGTCGCCGTGGTCCGCGGCCTTGGCCAGCTGCTGGGGCAGGCCGAGTCAGATGCGCGTGGGCTGCTCAGAGACGCGGCCGAGGACATGTTCGGCTTTGGCAGCCAGGAGGCGGTGCTGGCCGCGGCACTGGTGGCCACTGGGCAGCACCATCGCTATGAGGAGCTGGTAGCGCTCGATCGCGCGGAACGAACTTCCCGGTTACTGGCCGGGACCACCTTGGGCCAGGAAGCCGCAGACCTGATGCGTGCCATTATGTCTGTCGACTTACTGACAGATGACCCTCAGCGGACCGAGATAGACTCGCCACTCCCTGAGACGGATCGGTAGGAGCAGACCAGGTGGCGAAAGCCAAGAGCGACGAAAAAGCTGCGCCCAAGGGCGGGACTTCCAGTAAGACCGCGTCCTCGCCACAGAGCCGCCGCGACAAGCTGGCCTCCCTGGAAGCCGCCCGGAAGAAGGAACAGCGCACCCGGACTATCCGGCTGCTGGTGATCTGCATCGTGCTCGCGCTGGCGCTGTTGGCGTACCCGGTCTACCTCTTCGTTGACGACTACCGCGCGCGTAACGCGAGCGATCGAGGACCTCGGCAGCAGCCTTGCCGCCGCAGGTTGCGACCCGGTTGCTGAACAGGCGGCTACCGGCAACCAAGATCACGTTCCCGAGGGCACCAAGGTCGACTACGCCCAGACGCCGCCGGACTCCGGGACGCATAACCCCGCTCCCGCCCCCTTCACCAAGCACTTCTACGCCGCAGCCGATCGCCCCGCGGTGGAGACCCTGGTGCACAACCTGGAGCATGGCTACACCGTTGTCTGGTACCGCGCCGACGCCCCGAGCGAGCAGATCCAGAACCTGGAGCGGATCGCGAAGACCTTTGGCAGCGACGACTACAACCCTGCGGACAAGTTCATTGCGGCACCCTGGTCCGACGCCGATGGCACCGGCTTCCCGGCTGGGAAGAACGTCGTGATCACGCGTTGGACAGCTGACCCGAACGACCCTGGCGACGCCACGAAGCAGAAGGGTGTTCGGCAAGCGTGTAGCGATGTCAGCGGTGCTGCGATCAAGGATTTCATGGCCAAGTACCCGGCCTCCAACTCGCCGGAGCCGAACGGCGCGTAAGACTGCAAACAGGCGGCGCCTGAGCGTTGTGGCCGCTGAGCGACTGCTCACGCGGCACAGCTTTGTGGTCCGCTTACGCGTAACCGCCGCCAAGCTGGTTGGTGACCTCGGCCAGCAGCTCCTTGATCCGCTCCGCCTCGGAGATCGGGCAAACCAACGTGATCTGCGGGGTCTGCACGATCACGGTGTCGCTGAGCCCGACAACGGCAACGACCCGGCCGTTCTCAGCATTGTTGATCACCAGATTGTCCCGCGCGTCGACTAATACCGCGACGCCCTGGGTGGCGTTCCCGTGTTCGTCACGCGGCAGCTGCTCGCCGAGCGCTGCGAAGCCACCCACATCGTGCCAGGTGATCGGCAGCCGCACGGCGACCACGCGAGCACTGCCCTCCCCCCGCGATACCGGCTCCAGCACGGCGTAATCGACACTGATCTTGAGCAGCTCGGGATAGATCTCCGACAGTCGATACGGTGCTGCGGCCAGCTCCACTACCGCATCGTGCGTCTTCGGCTGCAGCAGATTTAGCTGATCAAGCAAGGTGCGGGCCCGCCAGACGAACATGCCGGAGTTCCACCAATACTCCCCGGAGGCCAGATACTGCTCCGCCGTCGGGCGATCAGGCTTCTCCTTGAACTCGACGACCGAATACACCTCGGAGCGACCCGCGATCGCCTCACCCCGCCGCAAGTAGCCATATCCGGTGTGCGGGGCTGTTGGTACCACCCCGAATGTCACCAGAAAGTCCTCGGCGCCCTCGGCCACCTCGAAGCCTTCCAGGACTGCGCGCTGGAACGTGGAGATCGGATGCATGATGTGGTCCGAGGTCACGACCGCGACAACTGCATCGGGGTCGCGCGCTGCCAGCACTGCAGCTGGCCACGCCACCGCATTCAGCGAGTCACGACCCTCCGGCTCGCCGAGAATGTTCGCCGGCTTAACCTCAGGGAGCTCGGCGGCGACAAGATCGGCGTAGTCGGCACCGGTGCAGACCAGCACGTGGTCGGGCGGGACGATGCCCTCCAGGCGTTCGTACGCGATCCGCAGCAGGCTCTTGCCGCCGACTACTCGCAACAGCTGCTTGGGCATGTCTTGCCGAGACAGTGGCCAGAGACGCTTTCCTGATCCACCAGCCATGATCAACACGTAACGCATGCGGAAAGGGTAGCGGCCTCCGGGCGGCCCGGGAGGCCGCAAGCTCCTACGCTGGCGCCATGACCGCACTCCTGCCTGAGCGACTGCGGCAGCGCGTTCGGCTTGACGGGTCTGCCCCGCTGTTCACCTTCTACGACCTCGGATCGGGTGCGCGCACCGAACTGTCGGCGATTTCGTTCAGCAACTGGGTGGACAAGACCTCGAACCTGCTCGTGGACGAGGTCGCCGCCGGCGAGGGTGACGCGATCAGCATGCCGCTCGCGGTGGAGGCACCCGGCCACTGGCTCACTGCGGTCTGGCAGCTGGCGTGCTGGCAGGTCGGGCTTGTGGTCGACCTCACCGACCGGTCGCAACCAGCGGCGGTGGTGACGGGCCGCCATTGGCAAGGTCATGCAGAACGTGAGATCTTCGCTTGCGCGCTGCACCCGCTCGGGTTTGGATTCGGTGAGCCGCTCCCGGACGGCGTTCGCGACTACGCGATCGAGGTGCGAAGTCATGCGGACAAGTACTTCGGTTACCCACCGGAGCCCAACGCGACCGCTTGGGTGGATGCCGAGCGCACCCTGACTCAGGCAGAACTTGGTGATGTCGACGGTCCGCCGGTGCGGCGCCTCGTCCGGGCCGGAGATCCCTGGGCCACCTGCCGTGACGGCATAGTGACCGCGTTGGTCACCGGCGGATCAGCGGTCGTCGTTGTTGGTGGAGACGCCGACCAGGTGACTCGGATCGCCGACAGCGAACGCGTCACAACTTGAGGTGCCCCGAGCTTGTGCCGGACCACCTCCTTCTTCTGTCAACATCCCACGCTGCGTGGGATGCTGACGCTGTACATGGTGTGCATGCCGTGTACAGCGTGAGCAACCTGGGTACAGCCTGCCGGAAATGGGATGAGCGGCTCCCGGCTAATCGCTCACACGTTCGAAAAGTGTCAGTGGTGGCTGTCACGATGAACTCATGACGGGGGACAATCGAGGCGATACGGCTACTGCCCATGAGGCGGTGGCGGATGCACGCCGGGAGGCGGCAGCCGCGCTGGCGCGGCTAGCTGGCGCGGCGGTGCGGTACGCCGATGCGCGGATCGCGGAAGAGACCGCCGCTGCCGCAACCTCTGGTTTGCCCCGAATCAAGCGGGCCAAGCCGGGTGAGTTTGTGGCCGATGAACTGGCGCTGATGCTGCGCGACCAGCCCTATCAGGTGCGCTGCCTGCTGGCCCGGTCCCGCCGGCTCGCCGCCGGCCTGCCCACCGTCTGGGAAGCCTTCCAACGCGGCGAGCTGGACGCCGACCAGATCCGGGTGATCGATCGGGTCGCGCGCCGGGTCACCGAAGCCTCCACCCTCGCAGCCATCGACGAGCAGACGGTGGATGCGGCACAAACCAGATCCCCGAAACAACTCTCGGTGTGGCTGCTGCGGCTCGTGGTGCAACTGGAACCACTGGCCTTCGAGCAGCGGCACCGCCGCGCTCTCGCCGAACGCCGGGTCACCGTGGTACAAGGCGCCGACGGCATCGGCTATGTCACCGGCGAAGTCTCCGCAGCCGACGCCGCCGCCATCGACGGCATGCTCGCCGCTGTGGCGCGCAGCCTGGGCGCTGACGATCCCAGAACCGAACAGCAACGCCGCGCCGACCTGTTCGCCGACCTGCTGCTCGGCCGGCTCGCCTTCGACCAACCCGACCACGACAACGACGACGATGAAACCGCAGAAGAGTCCGACTGGCTGGAAGTCGAAAACATTGACCCCGACACCGGCGAACTGCTCGGCACCCAGCTGCAACGTCTCGACGGCGACGGCGAACCCATCGGCGAACCGGTCGACACGGCGTCGCACCGCCGCCCGATGCAGCACCCAAGCTGGTGAGACGGCCCCAGAAACACCGCATCGGGGTCGTGGTGCCGCTGGCCAGCCTGCTCGGCGCTCAACGACACGCCAGGCGAACTGGCCGACCGATCCGGATTCATCCCCGGAGAAGAACTCAAGCAGCTGATCGCCGACGCCCTCGACCCCGACAACCGCGACCAGATGCTGTTCACCCGACTGCTCACCGACAATGCCGGCCGACTCCTCGACACCACCGAACTCGGCCGCCACCCCTCAGCCCGGCTAGCGCAAGCGATCAAGATACGAGCCGGAACCTGCCGACTTCCCCACCTGCACCGTGCCCGCCGACCGCTGCGACCTTGATCACCACGAACCATGGCCCCACGGCCCGACATCCGGCCACCAACATGGATCCGCTCTGCCGAAGACACCACCGGGCCAAGACCTTCGCCTGGCACGCCTACCCTCCGAGACGACGACGGCGTCGACTGGACCATGCCCGACGCCGAACACTACCGATGCGTCGACGAACCACTACCGACGGGACGAGCCGCCTGACAAGAAACGCACCATGCGGTCGACTTCAGGCGTTCTGCGGGAACCCCAGATTCAGTCCGCCGTGGCTGGGATCCAGCCAACGTGTGGTGATCACCTTGCCGCGGGTGAAGAAGTGCAGGCCTTCGACGCCGTGGGCATGGGTGTCGCCGAACAACGAGTTCTTCCAGCCGCCGAACGAGTAGTACGCCATCGGCACGGGAACCGGCACGTTGATGCCGATCATGCCGACTTTGACCTCGTTCTGGAACTGCCGGGCGGCACCGCCGTCGTTGGTGAAGATCGCTGTCCCATTTCCGTACGGATTGTCGTTGATCAGCCTGACGCCTTCCTCGTAACTGTCAACACGGACCACGGCCAGCACGGGTCCGAAGATCTCGTCGGTGTAGATGCTCATGTCGGTCGTCACATGATCGAACAGCGTCGGCCCGACGAAGAACCCGTCGCCATCGGCGTCGACGCTCGGCTTCCGACCGTCCACGACCACGGTGGCGCCCGCCGCCTCGCCAGCGTCGATGTAGCCCGAAACCCGCTCTTGGGCCTGCGCGGTCACCAGTGGACCCATGTCGCAGCCTCTGGTGCCGTCACCGGTCCGCAGCCCGACGGTCCGCTCCTTGATCTTGGCCACCAGCTCGTCACCGACGTCGCCCACCGCCAGCACCGCGGAGATCGCCATGCAGCGCTCCCCCGCCGAGCCGTAGCCGGCGTTCACCGCCTGGTCGGCAGCAAGATCGAGATCGGCGTCCGGCAGCACCAGCATGTGGTTCTTGGCGCCACCCAGAGCCTGTACGCGCTTGCCGTGGGTCGTGCCGGTCTCATAGACATATCTGGCGATCGGGGTCGATCCGACGAAGGAGATCGACTGCACATCAGGATGCGTCAACAGCCCATCCACGGCTACCTTGTCACCGTTCAGCACGTTGAAGACACCGTCGGGAAGCCCAGCCTCCTTCCAAAGCTCGGCGACCCAGAGCGCGGCCGTCGGCACCTTTTCGCTTGGCTTCAGCACCACGGTGTTCCCAGCGGCGATGGCGATCGGGAAGAACCACATCGGCACCATGGCGGGGAAGTTGAACGGAGAAATGATTCCCACCACGCCCAGCGGCTGCCGTGTGGAGTGCACGTCGACTTTGGTGGAGGCGTTCTCGGTGAAGCCGCCCTTCATCAGATGCGGGATGCCGCACGCGAACTCGACGACCTCCTGGCCGCGGGTAACCTCTCCGAGCGCGTCGGAAAGCACCTTGCCGTGCTCGGAGGTGATGATCGCCGCCAACTCCTTCTTCTCCGCATTCAGCAGTTCGCGGAAACGGAACAGGACCTGGGTGCGCCTGGTCAAAGAGGTGTCCCGCCACCTCGGAAACGCGGCCTGCCGCCGCGGCGACGACCTCATTGACGTCGTCTTCCGAAGCGAGCGCGAGCTGCGCAGTTACTTCACCGGTTGCCGGGTTCGTGACGTCAGAGAAGCGCCCGCTGTTGCCCTCGAAGATCTCCCCCGACTTCCAGTGGTAGAGCGTCGTTGCCATGGTTTGTTCCTATCTGATGCTGCTGCTGGAGTGCTGCTGGATGATCATGATCAGTTGGTGATCTTGCTCGAGCGAACGTTGCTCACGGCGTCAGTGCCGAAATGCTTGCCAATCAGTGCGAGTGCCTTGTCACGCTGGCGCTCCGAGACGCCGCGCGCGTCCTGCTCCCACCCGAACACGCAGCTGCTGACTACCCCGTCGAATTCGACGGCGGCGAGTGCAGCGAAAACCTCGTCGTAGTCGACCTCGCCCATACCCATCTCCATGTGCTGGTGCACCCGGGCTGGATTACCGGGCGGATTGGTGATGTAGCGCAGTCCGCTCGATGTCAGGTGGTTCCAGGCGTCAGCAAGATGCACGTAGCGAACCTTGTCGCCGGCTGCCTCGATGATCGTTGCCGGGTCGTGGCCTTGGTGGAAGGCGTGCGGGGTGCAGTACAGGAAGCCGAGCCAGTCCTTGTTCAGGCCCCGGATCAGGTGCACCGCCTCCAGCCCGTCCTCGATGAAATCGTCCGGGTGCGGCTCGATGATCAGCTGGAGCCCCTCCTGCTCGAAGATCGGCAGCAGCTCGTCCATCGACTTCAGAAAGTGAGCCTCGGCTGTCTCCGGTGCCTCCGGCCTGCCGTTGAACTCAGAGTTGATCACCTCGACCCCGAGGTCGACGGTGATCTGGATGACCCGCTTCCAGGCGCGTACCGCGGCTTGGCGCTGGTCCTCGTCAGGACCTGACCAGCGCAGCACCGGTAGCACCGACGCTATGCCGACCCCGGCGTCACTGGCGAGCTTCTTGAGTCTCTTGACCCCGGCGTCGTCGATCCGCGGGTATTTGAAGAACGGTACGAAATCCGCCTTGGGCGAGAGCTCCATCCAGTCGAAGCCGAGGCTGGCCACGATGTCGGGCAGCTCGTAGACCGAGCTGCTCGAGTAGAACATCTGGGGATCGAGGGCGAGCTTCACGGCCAGGCTCCCTCCAGGTCGGGCGCCTGAATCCCGGCGTGCGGTTCCTCAGGCTCGATGGATGCGATGGTGCCACCAGCGAGGTGGACATGGACCTTGGCGCCACTGCGCAGCGCGAGCACGCCTGCCTCACAGACCGCAACGGCCGCATAGCCGTCCCAGGCACTTGCGCCGTCGATGGTTCCGGCCTTGGCGGCGGCCACCCACCGCTGCAGTTCGATGTCGTACGCCTGGCCGAAGCGTTCCAGGAAGCTCGGCGTGATCTTCCCGCCCCACCGGCCATCGGTGGACTTGACCTGCAGGTTCTGGTCCAGGCCGATGAAGGCACTGCCCTTCTCGCCGACGACCTCGGTGCGTACCTCGTACGCCACGCCGGTCCTGACGAAGATCTCCACGGTGACAATCGCGCCCGACTCTGTCTCGAAGATCACCAGCATCGGGTCGTGGGTGCCGTGCGGTGCGCTACCGTGGCAGCGCCCTTGATCACCTCGACGCTGGTGAGCTCCTGACCCAGCAGGAACCGGACCGAGTCGACCTCGTGCACCACGGAGTCCCTGATCATGTACTCGGAAGTTGAAATGATCACCGACCGCTGGGTTGCGATGGGCGCAATGCACCATCAGAGCGGCTTGCCCAGCCCACCGTCGGCAATAACTTCCGCAGCGCGACGTATTCAGGATCGAAGCGCCGCATGAAGCCGACCTGGATGAGCTGCTTCCCGAGCGCTTTCTCCTTTTGCACGATCGCGTACGCGGAGTGGATGTCGGTCGTCAGCGGCTTCTCACACAGCACCGGGATGCCCCGATCCAGGCACGCACTGAGCTGTTCCGCGTGGGCGGCACCAGGGCTCGCGATGAGTACCGCATCCACCTCTGGGTCATTGATGGCGGCCATCGGATCGGCCTCCACGCGTGCTCCGACCGCTCCCGCAACCTCTGCCGCCTTGTCGGCGAGGAAGTCGTTGACGACTGTGACCTTGGCGCCGCGCACCCGCTTGCTCAGCGCATCCACGTGGAAGGCACCCATCATGCCGACGCCGAGAACGGCGACTCTCAGCTCATCGCTCATTGCTGCCTCCGAAACTCGATGTTGGCCCCGCTGCAGGAACTGAGATAGGCCTTGGTCCGCTTGGCGATCGGCAGCGGGAGGTCCGGCGCGCACGGGTAGAGGTCGTGCTCGATGATGCCCTCGATGTCACGGTCCAAGGCCGACACCGCCTCCAGCAGCGGCGGCATCTCGGGAACCCCCAGCGGCGGCTCGATCATCGCGCCCATCCGCACCGCTTCCGGGAAGGAGAGGTCCTTATCCAGCACCTTGCTGACGATCTCGGGGCTTACCTGCTTGAGATGGAGGTAGCCGATTCGGTCCGGATACTTTTCGATCAGCTCGAGGCAGTCACCGCCGTAGTAAGCAATGTGCCCGGTGTCAAAGCAAAGGTTGAGCCACTCGGGGTTGGTCGACTCGAGAAGTCGCTCGATTTCCGGCTGGTAGCCGACATGGCTGTCGGCATGGGAGTGGAACTGCACATGGAGCCCGTACTCCTCAAGGATCCTGCGCCCGAGCTCGTCCAAGCCGGTGGTCAGCTGTTTCCACTGCTCAGTGGTGAGTTCCCGGCTCTCGACGGGCTCCCCGGTCTTGTGATGGCGCCAGGTATCGGGAATCACCACGATGTGCTTGCCGCCAACCGCCTGGGTCAGTGCCGCGACGTCGGTCACCTGCGTCCATACCGCGTCCCATGAATCGGGGCGGTGCAGATGCTCGAAGACGGTGCCCGCCAGCACTCCGAGCCCATGCGCGTCGAGCTGCTCTGACAGTTCAACCGGATCCGCCGGCAGATATCCGTAGGGACCGAGCTCGATCCACTCATACCCTGCCTCGGCAACCTCGCGAAGGAACACCTCCGGAGGCACCTGTTCGGGATCGCTGGGAAACCAGACTCCCCACGAGTCCGGCGCGGTACCGATCGTGATCGCAGATGACACGTACCCCTCCTTACAGAAACAGCTTCTGGGTGGCTTTGTGCTCTTCGTAGGTCTTGCGTGCTTGCTGGGTTGACTCGAGCGTCGAGGTGGCGCTGACCGGGACGTCCCACCAAGACTCTGAATCGGGAGCACTGATCAGTGGATCGGTCTCGACGTAGATCACGATGCTGTGGTCGGCGGACTTGGCGGCCTTGATCGCTTCGGCGAACTCGCCGGCTGTCGTCGTCTTGATCACCTCGACGCCCAGGCTCGCGGCGTTGGCAGCAAGATCGACGGGCAGCTTGTCGCCATCCAACCGCCCGGTTTCCGGGTTCCGATACCGGTACCTGGTGCCGAACCGCTGTGAGCCCAGTGACTCCGATAGTGAGCCGATCGATGCGTAACCGTGGTTCTGCACCAGGACCGTGATGATCTTGATGCCCTCCTGGACTGCCGTGACCAGCTCCGTCGCCATCATCAGATACGAGCCGTCGCCGACCATGACGAAAACATCGCGGTCCGGACAGGCAAGTCGTACCCCGAGCCCGCCGGCGACCTCGTAGCCCATGCAGGAGTAGCCGTACTCCACGTGGTAGCCCTTCGGGTCGCGGGTCCGCCACAGCTTGTGCAGGTCGCCAGGCATCGATCCGGCGGCGCAGACGACAACGTCGCGGGGGTCGGACAGCTCGTTCACCATGCCGATCACCTCGTTTTGGGTGAGCTGGCCGTCGGCCCCTGCGTTTGGAGTCGGACGGCAGGTATGCCTTCTCGACCGTTTCCTCCCAGGCAGCGTTCAACTCGTTGTACGTCTCGGCATACTTTCGGTCGACTTGATAGCCCTCAAGCAGCGGCAGCAAGGCGCTGAGTGTTTCCCGGGCGTCGGCCTGCACCGCAAGCCCGGCATGCTTGATCGCATCCATCCCGGCGACGTTGATGTTGACGAACCGCACGTCGGGATTCTGGAAGGCTGTCCGGCTAGCCGTCGTGAAGTCGGAATAGCGGGTGCCGATACCGATCACCACATCCGCCTCGCTGGCGATCGCGTTGGCAGCTGTGGTGCCCGTGGAGCCTATGGCCCCCAGGCACTGCGGATGGTCGTAGACCAAGGTCCCCTTGCCGGCCTGGCTCTGCCCGACGGGAATGCCGGTCGCCTCGCAGAAAGCCGCCAACGAATCCTGCGCGCGGGAATACATGACACCGCCGCCTGCCACGACGAGTGGCCGCTTTGCCGACTTGATGATCGCAGCAGCCGCCTCCAGGACAGATCGCTCGGGCAGCGGCCGGGCTACATGCCAGACCCTCTTCTCGAACAGGCCAGTGGGCCAGTCGTACGCCTCCGCCTGAACGTCCTGTGGGAAGCACAGCGTCACCGCACCGGTCTCGGCCGGGTCGGTCAACACACGCATTGCGGAAAGCAACGCGGCAGGCAGCTGTTCGGGGCGCCAGACCCGGTCGAAGTACTTCGAGACCGGCCGGAAAGCGTCGTTCACCGTGACGTCGCCTGAGTCGGGCAGCTCCAGCTCCTGCAGCAGCGGCGAAGCGCTGCGGTCGGCGAAGGTATCCGCCGGCAGCAGCAGCACCGGTAGCCGATTGATGGTGGCCAATGCTGCGCCGGTCAACATGTTGGTGGCGCCAGGTCCGACGCTGGTCGAGACTGCGTAGGTCTGTAAGCGGTTCTTCATCCGGGCGTACGCGACTGCGGTGTGCACCATGGCCTGCTCGTTGCGACCCAGGATGTACCGCAGGGCGTTGGGTTCTTCCAGCTCGGCCTGGAGCAGTGCCTGGCCGATACCGGCAACGTTTCCATGCCCGAAGATCCCAAAGCATCCGGCGAAGAGCTCGCTGCTCCTCGCCGTCGGATTCGGAGTATTGGGCGCCGAGGAACTTCACCAGCGCTTGCGCCACGTGTCAGTCCGGATGCGTGTCTCGGCATGCTCAAGCCTCCTCGACAGTCTGCGGAAGGAGTCTCGGATCGACGGACTGAGTCTCCCAAGTACTGCGTACCCAAGCCTGGTCCGGATGATCGGAGATCTTCCAGACTCGTTCGGCACCCGGTCCGGCCATTACGTTCAAGTAGTACATGTCGAAGCCGGGCGCCGCGACACAGGGGCCGTGCCACCCGTACGGCACGAGTACGGTGTCCCGATCACGGACCTCCTCCAGCACATCGATCTCATGCCCAGGCGAGGAAGTCGTACGCATGAACCCGAAACCCGGCTGGCCGCCCGGCCCGGCAGCGATCTCGAAGTAGTAGATCTCTTCCAGCTCCGACTCCGTCTCGCTCGCCTGGTCGTGCTTGTGCGCCGGGTAGGAGGACCAGTTGCCAGCCGGAGTGATCACCTCGCAGGCGAT
Organism: uncultured Actinomycetota bacterium; assembly: GCA_963744455.1. Taxonomy (GTDB): domain Bacteria; phylum Actinomycetota; class Actinomycetes; order Propionibacteriales; family Propionibacteriaceae; genus Microlunatus. Next base: position 79,827 of record CAVUTQ010000006.1, read on the forward strand.
GATCTTGGCAGCGTCCAGCGATTCCGGCGTGCCGAAGTTGCGCACCTGGCGGCTGGACTGGCCGGCACCCCGCAGCTCGACCGGCACCTGGGATGCCGCGAGGTAGCGCAGCGGGAGGAACGACTGGGTACGAGCGCCACAAAGCGCGAAACGCCCGCCGCCTGCCGATCGCAGGGTCACCGCCTGACCCGGGCCCACGTAGACGCTGTCGGTTGGCCCGTCGAACACCGATGGCCGGCCGTCCAACTCGCAGCGGGTGTCGTCGACCTCAACGGCGACCGACCCGTTGAGCGGCAGCACGATCACCTCATCGGACCCAGTTTCGAAGCGGTGGCTGTCCGCCGGCTCCAGGGAGATGATCTTCAACGAGGAGTAGCCCCAGCCCGCCGACTCCGGAGTCACCTCAACCTCGTACGCACCGGACCCGGTGGAACCGGACCGCAGCAGGTAGCGCGACTCCATGATCGTCATCGGACGAGCGAGACAGCCGTGTCGACCGCCTTCGCGACATCGTCATCGGCTGGATACAGCATGGTGCGGCCGACGACAAGGCCACGCACCGACGGCAGCGCGAGGGCGGCCTGCCACGCGGCGTAGGTCTCGTCAGGGGCACTGTCGGGGTCGCCGCCAAGCAACAACGTCGGCAGCGTTGTCGCATCCATCACCCGCTCCATTTCATGAACGACAGGCAGCTTCATCCAGGTGTACGCGCTGGAGGCGCCCAAACCCTGCGCGATGTGCACCGACTTGATCACCGCGTCCGCGGAGAGGTCGTTGACGATCTTGCCGCTGAAACGACTGGAGATGAAAGGCTCCACCATGGCGACCAGCTCGGCCCGGTTGAGCTCCGTAACCGCCTGACCGCACTGCTCCAGAGTGGCCACTGTGCCGGGGTCGTCAAGATCGATCCGCAGCAGCATCTTTGCGCCCTCGAAGCCCGCGTCGATCGTCCCCCGGACGTCGTAGCCGGTATTGCGATCATCCATCTCGAAGGCCGCGCCCTGCAGCCCGCCACGGTTCATGGAGCTGAAAACCAGCTTCTCCTCCAAGACACCCAGCAGCAGCAGATCCTCTGCGATGTCGGCGGTGGCGAGCACGCCGTCCACGCCGGGTCGAGTCAGCGCTGTCACGAGGCGATAGAGGAGGTCGGTACGGCTTGCCATCGCGGTCGCTCTGCCTGACGCGCTCAGGGCGCCGCGCGCCGGATGATCACACGCGACGATCATCAGCTTGCCGTCTGGCCCGAACACATCCCGCTTTCGCCGAGCCTCGAGCAGCCGCTTGATCCGTCCTGGATCGCGGCTGCGGATCTCGTTGAGCTCACTGATCGAGCCTGCGAACTGGGTCCCCGACGCCGCGTCGGTCACGGTGCTCATCGGGCACTCCCAATCCTCGCGGCGGGCACAGTCGCGAAGTGGACGGCCAGCGAGTCTGCGAGATGCTCGTTGGGATCTCCGCCAGCGAGCAACGTCTCGATCTCGGCTTCGGTCGGCATTGCCGTCGAGCACTCCAGTCGCGAGGCCACGATGGCACCGGCGGCGTTGGCGCGCTGCAGCACTTTCTGCAATGGCCAACCGGCCAGCAGTCCGTGACATAGCGAGCCACCGAACGAATCGCCGGCACCGAGCCCATTCAACGGCTGAATCGGGATCGGCGGCGATTCGACTCGCTCGCTTCTCGTTTTGGCCAGCACCCCCTTCGGGCCCTGCTTCACCACCGCCAGCTCGACACCGGCGTCCAGCAAAGCATCGGCCGCCTTCTCCGGCTCAGTTTCGCCGACCGCGACTTCGCACTCCTCGCGGTTACCGACTGCCACCGTCACATGTGGCAGGGCTCGCTGCACCTGCTCGGTGGCGTGCGCCGGGGTATCCCAGAACATGGGGCGGTAATCAAGATCAAGCACAGTGAACTGCTTGCGCGCCCGGGCCTCCAGGACCGCGAAGTGTGACTCGCGACTCGGCTCCTCGCTCAGGCCGGTCACCGACAGCCACATCAGGCGGGTGGCGCGTACCGCATCAAAGTCGATGTCCGACGGTTTGATCTGCAGGTCTGGCGCCGTGGGCTTGCGGTAGAACCAGAGCGGGAAGTTGTCGGGCGGAAAGATCTCACAGAACGTCACCGGCGTTGCGTATTCGGTGTTGGTAACCACGTAACGATCATCGACGTTCAACTCGCGAAGTGCATTGCGAACGTAACGGCCGAAGGGATCATCACCCACGCCGGTGATGATCGCGGCCTTCCGGCCGAGGCGGGCTGCAGCCACCGCTACGTTGGCCGTCGTGCCCCCCAAGTACTTGCCGAATGTCTGTACGTCCTCGAGCCCGACGCCGATCTGCAGCGGGTAGATGTCGACACCACTGCGACCAAACGTGAGCACCTCCAGCGGCGGCTCATTCTGTGGATCCGGACGGTTGGGAGGATCGCTACTCATCGCTCTCCTTTCTTTCGAGCTGCTCGCGCATCGCGCTTTGGATCCGCCGCCGTCGTCGTCGCTCGCAGAGAAAAAGCGCCTCCGCTCGCTCCTCCTCCGTGCGGCGGCGCGCGATTTCCGACGCTCGCAGCTTTGAGGTCGAGATCGGGCCGCATGGTGGCTCTCGAAGCAACGTATTGGCCTCAGTCTATGGTGTCAAGACTTTGTACAGACAAATGGTCATGAATGGCTAAATTGGTGAGTGCAGCGTTCCGTTCACGAACTGGGCTTGGCCCAAACCGAATGACCAGTCGGCATGCCTGTTGGCGATCACTGAGATGATCAAGTCTTCGGGGCGTAGGCCGCATTCGGCCTCCAAACGCTTCGCCAGCTCCGCGTACATGGCCACCTTCTGCTCGTTCGACCTGCCCTGTTGGAAGATCTGGATGATCACGATGGCGTCCGAGCGCTCCAGACCGAGGCCGGTGTCCTCGGCAATGATGTGGCCCTTGTCGTGCTCGGTGATGATCTGGTAGCGATCACGCGGCGGAGCTGCAAAGACATCGAGCATGACGTCTTGGATGGTGTCGGCCAGTTTGCGGAGCTCTTCAGGCGTACGACCCTTCTGGACATCGATCCGGACAAGCGGCATACCTAGATTCTCACTTTGTTAAGACATAATGTCAAATTGCTCTAGCCCGCGATGTTCGACCCACCAGGAAGCCAGCCCCCCAAGCGAGATGGGTCGCGGCCAACACCAGCGGTAGCCGCAGCCGCGCCGCCGCGGACATGCTTCGCGCCGTGATCAACGAGCCACCAATGATCAATGCCAGATAGCCGGCCGGAGCGAGGAACCCGAGACGCAGCAGCCGTGAGTCGAAGACGACACCGAGCAGCCCTCCGACCGAGCCGGCCAGCACGCCGATCAGGGTTAGCGGAGGGGCTAAGTAGCGGACAGTAGCCGTTTCCGGGTGGCGCCGGACCACCTCGCGCCGCCACGTCCCGGTCTCGTACATCTGCTTCACCAGCGCACGGAGTGTGGATCTCGGACGATAGGTCACCCGCAGCTCCGGGGAGAACCAGATCTTGTGGCCGCTGGTCCGCAACCGGTAATTCAGCTCCCAGTCCTGTGCGCGATGCATGCTCTCGTCGAAGCCGCCGACGGCGACCAGCGCATCCTTTCGGAAGACCCCGAGAAACACCGTGTCAGCTTCGGCCGCAGGCGACTCGGCGAGGTGGAAGGCCGAGCCGCCCAGACCTAGTCGCGTGGTGTATGCGACGGCGACAGCCTCTTCGAACGGGGTGGTTCCGCGGGCGTCCATAACACCGCCGACGTTTGCCGCACCGGTCTCGTCGAGCAGTTCGACGGCCTTTTTGATATAGCCGTCGGTCAGCTCACCGTGTCCATCGACCCGCACGATGATCCCGTGCTGGGACGCGGCAATGGCGAGGTTCAGGGCCACCGGCGTACGGGCAGCTGGGTTGTCGACCACTCGGATCCGCGGCTCGACCGTTGCAAGCGCATTGGCGATCTCGCGCGTTCGGTCGCTGCTGGGCCCGACCGCAAGGATTACCTCGAGCTCCCCCGGATAGTCCTGATCGAGCACCCTACGGATCGCCGCCTCGAGGTGGCGTTCCTCGTTGAGCACTGGCATGACGACCGATACCCCGGGCCAGGCTGTGCCGACTCGATCCCCAGCGGTCTGCCCTCGATCCTCAGCGGACTTCACCCGATCATCCTGTCATCAGCTTCGCGAGCGTCGCGGAATCGCGCGCCGGTCTCCGCACGCTGCGTCGGGATATCGCGCTGCTGCACGGCGGAGCACGCCGTGCGCAGCTCGCGATCCGACGCAGCGTGCGGATTCCGACGCGCGATGCGCGAGCGCTCGAGCGATTCAGGCTGAGCAGACTTTTCCAAGATCGTCGGTCTGTGCATTCCGGGAGGGCGACGCCGTGGGCCTGGGCTTTTGAGTGGCACTCGGAGTGCCTGCCGGCTTTGATTCGGCTCCTCGAGTGTCGACAGCCTCGGAGGCCTCAATCTTCTCCTGGACGGTGCGGCGTACCAGGTCAAAGTCCGGCGAGCTCGGATCGATCAGCGGCGGCACCATGGCAACGCTGGAAACCGGCAGGGCCTTGGCCTTGAGCGCGAGATCGATCATGGTGCCGATCTCCGATGGTGGGATGTCGGTCGCGACCACCTCTCGGCTGGCCGCCGCGATGCTGTTGAACTTCGTCAGCACGGTGATCGGGTCGAACTGGTTGAGCATTGCGCGCATGACGCACTTCTGTCGCAGTACCCGGTCATAGTCCGAAGAGTCCGAGCGTGAACGTGCGAACCAGAGTGCCTCGTAACCGCTGAGATGCCGGTTCTTGCCCGCTTCGACATAGCCATGGATCTTCGTGCTGCCGCCGCCAATCGGGACCCGGCGGTAGACGTCCATGGTGATGCCACCGACCGAGTCCACCAGCGACTCAAACCCCTTGAGGTCGATCAGGACCCAGTAGTTGATCGTGAGACCGGTTGCCCCTTCGACGGCCTCCTTGGTGGCTTGAGCGCCCGGATTCTGCACCCCTGGATAAAGATCGCGATGTTGGGACGCATAGGTGTAGATCGCGTTCAGCATGCAGGATCCATCGGAGCAGCGATAACCGTGCGGGAAACGATCATGGAGCGGCGAGTAGCTGGGAAATGGGACTGCCTGCAGATTGCGCGGCAAGCTGATCAGCACGGTCCGGCCGGTTTCGGTGTCCACACTGGCCACGGTCATGCTGTCCGGCCGGAGCCCAGCCCGATCCGGTCCCGCGTCACCGCCCAGCAGCAGAATGTTGTAACGCCCCTGCTTCGCGACTTGATCACCCCCGCCGGCAAAGACGGTCGTGGTCAGCTCATGTTGCGCAGAGGCCATGGATGCAACCGCGATAAAGCCGCCAAATATGGTGAGCGCTACCGTCACGGTGATCGCGGAGAAAACAACCCGTCCCCAACGGCCCTGTTCGCCAGGGTTCGCGAGCCGCCAAGCGTCGACAATGAGCCCAACCCATCCCAGACCGAGAATGACAATCGCGATCGGTAGTGCCTTGAGGGTGGGACCCAGCGTGATGGCGGTCAATGCAACCTTCGGCTGGATGATCGCCAGGAGACCGGCCAGCAGCGCAAGCAACCACAGACTCGCCCAGATTCGAAGCGCGAACATACCGATACGCCGGCTGCCGCCCGCCAGCTGCGCAGAACCCGGCAACACCAGCGTCATGGCGAGGAAGGTCAAACCTCTGCGTCTTTTGATGCGTTCGCTTCGCTCGAAACATGTGGGATACGAGGCCGGCGCGCGCGGTGCAACATCCGCGGTGCGAACTGACACCTTGGAAGCCTTTCGGTCTGCTGGCGGGGAAGGACGTTAGCGGATTGAACCTGTCGTTCATGTGCCCTGAGCTCGTCGAAGGGCACTCGGACTTCGACAAGCTCAGCCCGCATGCTCTGCCAGTATCTGGCGTGCATACCGAATCAATGCTGAAGCCACGCCGACGAGCAGAGATCAAACAGCCCCGACCCCCCAGGTACCTTTGCTGACATGTCTCCCAGCGGCGACGAGGATCTCGACTGGCTGTACGGGCACGACCGCCAGCAGGTGGAGCCCGAACGCACTCGGGTGATGCCGAACCCCTCCGGGACCGCTACACCGGACTCACGGAGACCAGCGCCCTACCCTCCCGCCGGCCCGACCGACTACGGGACCCGACAGCCTCGCCGGGACCCACCGTCGGGCCCGCCGCGCGGACCTGGCGGGTCAGGCAGGCCAGGGGCTCCGCTCCCCGCGAGGCCGCCAAAGCGGCGGCATCCGGTTCGGAAGTTCTTCCGGGTGCTGCTGATTCTGCTGCTCTTGTTCATCCTGTGGCTGGTCGCCGTCCCCGCGTACGCGTGGACCCAGGTCGCTCGCGTCGACGCCGCACCGTCCGGTCAGCGCCCCGCTGATCAACCAGGCAAGACGTTCCTGCTGGTGGGATCGGACTCCCGTGCAGGGCTCAGCAAGGCCGAGCAGAAGCGCCTCGGGACAGGCAACATCGGAGGCCGACGTACGGACACGATCATGCTCGTCTACCTTCCTGTCGGCGGCAAGCCGGCGCTGATCTCGGTCCCGCGTGACTCCTACGTCGACATTCCTAAGAGCGGCAAGAACAGGATCAACGCCGCGTACGCCTTCGGCGGCCCTGAGCTGCTGGTGCAGACGATCGAGCAGAACACCGGCCTTCGTATGGACGGCTATATGGAGATCGGGTTCGGCGGATTTGTCAACCTCATCGATGCGCTCGGTGGCATCCGGATGTGTCTGCCGAAAGCGATCAAGGACCGCGACAGTCACCTCGACCTGCCGAAGGGCTGCCAGACATTGAGCGGCCCCGAAGCCCTCGGCTACGTACGGATGCGTAAGGCCGATCCCCGTGGTGATCTTGGTCGGGTGGAGCGGCAGCGGGAGATGCTCGCCGCAGTGGCCGACAAGGCAGCGTCCCCGGCGACCGTGCTCAATCCAGTCCGCTATTGGAATTTCTGCATGGCGACTGCTGACGCGATCAAGCTTGGCCGCGACACCTCACTTCCTGAGACGCTGTTGCTGGCGCTAGCCATGAAGCAGATCTCTGGCGGTGACGGGCTGACGTTGACCGTGCCGATCTCCAGTGCGGGCGCATCCACGCCGGTCGGCTCGGCGGTCCTCTGGGACGCCGCCAAATCCAAGGCGATGTTCTCCGACATTGCCCGCGGAGACACCTCGGACTGAATAAGTACGCCAAGTAGCAAATCGCATCGCCTCGTTACTTGGTCGTTATCCCAAGTCAGCGCCAAGTAAGAATGTTAGAACAAAGTCTTGACAAGACTCCAGTGAGTAGGTAACGCTAGGCCGCGTCGGCACGGGCGCCGACCTTTGACACTGGAGGTCAGCTCAATGAGTAGCCCATCCCATGCGGCCTCTCGAGCCACGGCTGGAACCCATTGGATGGTCCTGCGTGTGTCACGAGCGAGCGCCTCATCGCTGCTGTGTACGATCACCTACGCAAGCTGTGCGCCTGTGCCGGTTGTCGCCGAACCAGTGACAGCCATTCCCGCCCTCACCACGGGCCCCGCATCACATGTAGGCGACGATCTCGCCTGCTTCGTAGCACCAAAGCTTCTTCACTACCTACGTTGACGTCGTGGGCTCCCGCTCACTGCATCATCGCGAGTCCGGGCCTGGCCCGACAACACAACGAAAGGAATCACAGATGATTCGATCCTCAAAGGGCTGGGCCCTTAGCCGATCTCGAAAGGGCTTGACCCTGGCCGCCCTCGCGGCGGCTACAGCTACTCGCGCTGTCTGCCTGTAGCGGCGGCGGCGCTCCCCCTCAGACTGAACAGACCCAGGGCGGTGGCGGCGGCGGCGTCTGGCTACACCTTCGCCATGGTCACCCACGAGACGCCGGGCGACACGTTCTGGGACCGGATCAGGGCCGGCGCCGAGCAGGCGGCCAAGGACACCGGCGTCGACATTGAAGTACTCCGCCGATCCCGACGCCACCAAGCAGGCCGTGCTGATCCAGAACGCGATCGACTCCAAGGTCGACGGCATCGCGACCACGCTGGTCACCCCGGACGCCCTCATTCCCGCGGTCAAGAAAGCCACCGACGCAGGGATTCCGGTCGACGGCTTCAACTCCGGCATCGACTAGTACCAGCAGGCGGGCGCGCTCATGTACTTTTCCTCCGACGAGCGACTCGCCGGTCAGGAGGCGGGCAAAAAGATGAAGGCGGACGGCGCCGACCAAGATCCTCTGCACCATCCAGCCGGCCGGGTCGGTCGCCCTGGAGGACCGCTGCGCCGGTGTCAAGGACAGCTTCCCCAACACCGAGAACATCCAGGTGAACGGCGCCGACGACTCGGCCGTCACTTCGGCGCTCCAGGCCAAGCTGAGTCAGGACAAGGACATCGACTGGATCATCACCCTCGGCGCACCGCAGGCCCTGGACGCCCTGAAGGCCTTCGAGGGTGCCGGCAGCTCGGCGAAGGTGGCACCTTCGACCTCAACCCGGACGCGGCGCAGGCCATGAAGGACGGCAAGATCCAGTTCTCCATCGACCAGCAGCCCTACGTGCAGGGCTACATGGCCGTCACACGCTCTATCTCTTCAAGAAGAACGGCAACAACATCGGTGGTGGCAAGCCGGTGCTGACCGGCCCGTCCTTCGTCGACAGCAGCAACATCGACACGATCCTGCCGTTCGCCCAGAACAACACCCGCTAGCCGAAGCCTCCAAGGGTGGCCGGGCGAGCGCTTCGCCCGACCACCGCGAAGACAACTCACCGGAGCCGCAACATGAGTACACCTGTCAAGACCGCACCGCCGACGCCCGCTGAGGCCTCTAACCGCGTCCAAGTCGGCTGGTCGAACCGACTGCTCGCCCGACCCGAGATCGGGGCCCTGGTCGCGGCCATCGTCATCTTCATCTTCTTCCTGATCGTCGCACCGGCCTTCCGTTCGCCGGCCGCGTTCTTCACCGTCCTCTACCAGGCCTCGACCATCGGCATCGTCGCCGTCGGTGTCGGCATGCTGATGATCGGTGGCGAGTTCGACCTGTCCGCCGGCGTGCTCGTCACCTCCGCGGGCCTGGTCAACGCGATGTTCTGCTACCAGCTCGGCCTCAACCTGTGGGTCGGCGCGATCCTCTCGCTGGTCTTCTGCCTGGCCGTCGGCTTCCTCAACGGCTACCTGGTGATGCGCACCGGCATTCCCAGCTTCCTGATAACCCTGGGCACGTTCTTCATCCTGCAAGGCGCCAACCTCGGCGTGACCAAGCTGGTCACCGGCTCGGTGTCGACCCCCAACATCAGCCAGATGGACGGCTACGAGTCGCTGAATTTCATCTTCGCGCACGAGTTCAAGATCGGCCCCGTTTCGCTGTCGATCACCGTCATGTGGTGGTTCGCCTTTGTCATTTTGTCGGCCTGGATCCTGCAGCGCACCAAGATCGGCAACTGGATCTTTGCGGTCGGCGGCAACGCCGCCAGCGCTCGCGCCGTCGGCGTGCCGGTACTGCGAGTAAAGGTCGGCCTGTTCATGACGGTCGCCTTCCTCTGCTGGTTCATCGGCATGCACTACCTCTACCAGTTCAACACTCTGCAGGCCGGCAACGGCGTCGGCAACGAGTTCCTCTACATCATCGCCGCCGTCGTGGGTGGCACCCTGCTGACCGGCGGCTACGGCAACGCCATCGGCGTGGCCATCGGCGCGTTCATCTTCGGCATGACCAGCCTGTGCATCGTCTACGCCGGCTGGGACCCGAACTGGTTCAGGGCCTTCCTCGGCGTCATGCTGCTGCTCGCCGTGATGGTGAACCTGTACGTCAAGAGGCTCTCGACGATGCGAAAGGTGGGTTATGCCATGACCGACACTCTGCAAGAACATGCCGATCCGACACTCCACAAGGGTGAGCCTCTGGTCGAGATGATCGACGTCGGCAAGACCTACGGAGCGATCCGAGCCCTCAAGGGAATCAACCTGATCGTCAACGCCGGCGAGGTGACCTGCGTGCTCGGCGACAACGGAGCCGGCAAGTCGACCTTGATCAAGATCATTTCCGGCCTGCACCCGCACAACGAGGGAACCGTGAAGGTCGACGGCGAGGAGGTCCACTTCTCCTCTCCCCGCGAGTCGCTCGGACCACGGCATCGCCACGGTGTACCAGGACCTCGCCGTGGTCAGCCTGATGGAGGTGTGGCGCAACTTCTTCCTCGGCTCCGAGATCGACTGGCAGCAAGTTCCCGCTCTCCGGAATGAAGATCAAGGACATGAAGCGCATCGCCGACGAGGAGCTGCGCAAGATGGGCATCGTCGTCAAGGACATCAACCAGCCCATCGGCACCCTGTCCGGCGGCCAGCGGCAGTGCGTCGCGATCGCCCGCGCGGTGTACTTCGGCGCTCGGGTCTTGATCTTGGACGAGCCGACGGCCGCACTCGGCGTCAAGCAGTCCGGCGTGGTGCTCAAGTACACCGCGGCCGCCCGCGATGCCGGGCTCGGGCGTGGTGTTCATCACTCACAACCCGCACCACGCCTACCTGGTCGGCAACCACTTCATCATCTTGAAGCTGGGCCAGGCCGTGCTGGACAAGAAGCGCTCCGAGGTAGCGCTCGACGAGCTGACCCGACAGATGGCCGGTGGCGACGAGCTCACCGAGCTGGCGCACGAGCTGGAAGGCAGCACTCGAGGTTGATCCGCTTCGCCCTTTTTGGTGCGGGACGGATCGGGCGCGTACACGCCGACTCGATCGATGTCCATCCCCGGGCCGAGCTGGCTTGGGTGTACGACCCGATCGAGTCGGCTGCGCATGAGGTGGCCAAGCGATACGGCGCGGCCACCGCTCCCACTGTCGATGCCGCCATCGATGACCCGAGCGTCGACGCGGTCGTGATCGCCTCGGCTACGCCCACGCACGTCGACTTGCTGACCCGCGCCGTACGCGCCGGGAAGGCGGTGCTCTGCGAGAAGCCGATCGACCTGGACTTGGCGCGGGTCGATCGGTGCTGGACGGAGATCGCTGCGCTGAACCCGACTGTGATGGTTGGCTTCAACCGGCGCTTCGATCCCTCGTTTCGCGAGGTACACGAGCGGATCGCGGCAGGCGACATCGGCCGCCTCGAACAGCTCACCATCGTGAGTCGGGACCCGGCGCCGGCCAGCCGTGACTATCTCGCCGCTTCCGGTGGGCTGTTCCGGGACATGACTATCCATGACTTCGACCTCGCCCGCTTCTATCTCGGCGAGGTGGTGGAGGTGTACGCCGCGGGCGCCAATCTCGTCGCCGACTACATCGCCGAGCTCGGCGACATCGATAGCGCCGTTGTCGTGATGCGCGGAGCCGATGGAGCGCTCTGCCACATCACCAATAGCCGCCGCAGCGTTTTCGGCTACGACCAACGACTGGAGGCCTTCGGCTCGGCTGGGATGCTGAGCGTCGGCAACCAGCATCCGACCAGCGTCCGGCTCTCCAACGCCACTCAGACCGAGGCCGCGCGCGAATACCTCAACTTCTTCCTCGATCGCTATACGCCGGCCTACCGCGCCGAGCTGGACCACTTGATCACCGCCATGGAGCAGGGCAGCCAACCAAGTCCCGGGTTCGCTGATGGCCGTGAGGCGCTGGCACTGGCAGATGCTGCGCTCGAAAGCCTCCGCACAGGTCGGGCGGTGCAGCTCGCAGAAGCTTGATCATCTTCGAGGCTGCCGCAACTAGGAAAGGATCTCGATGAGCACGGACTTCGATGCCGCGACCCAGGACGGGGACGCCGATGCTCCTCGAGGGCAAGATCATTCTGGTCAGCGGAGGAACTCGAGGGCTCGGCGCCGGGATCGCCCGAGCCGCCGCGGCTGATGGTGCGGCCGGGATCATGATCACGGGGCGCGATCGGGCCGCGGGTGAGGCTCTTGCCGCCGAGCTGGCCGGCAATGGCACCGACATCAGGTTCCACGCTGTTGATCTTGCCGATCCGCTCGCTGCGGCCGGTAGCGTAAGCGCGGCCGTGGCCAGCTTCGGCAGGATTGACTGCGTCGTCAACTCCGCGGGGATTACCACACGTGGAACGTTGCTTGACACCACCGTCGAGCTCTTCGACGCTCACATCGCCATCAACCTGCGGGCGCCGTTCTTCATCATGCAGGCCGCCGTGCACGATATGCGGAGCCGTCAGGCGCCCGGATCGATCGTCAACATCATCTCCTTCTCCGCACACGGCGGACAGCCCTACCTGGCCCCGTACGTGGCTGCGAAAGCGGGCTTGGTGGGCCTCACTCGCAATGCTGCCCACGCCCACCGCTTTGACCGGATCCGGATCAACGGACTCAATATCGGCTGGACTGAGACCGAGGGCGAGGATGCCACCCAACGCGCCTTCCATGGAGCAGCCGACGACTGGGTTTCCGCGGCCGCGGCCAAGCTACCCATGGGCAAGCTCGGTCAGGTCTCTGAGATCGCCGAGTTCGTGGTGTTCCTTCTCTCCGACCGGAGCGGTGTGGTCACCGGCTCGGTGATCGACTGGGACCAGAACGTGCTCGGCTGCTATGACTGAGGTCATGTGCCGCTAATCAGCCGCCGCAGGAAATGTGTCTTATTGACAGGACAAAGTTTGATTAGATACGTTACGCGCGGGCGCGGCTTAATGCGCTCCACATCCCGGGTTGAGTGCTACTCAAAGGAGAGGATCCATGACGATCGGTATCGCAGTGATCGGTGCGGGCATGGCGGGCCGGGCGCACGCCGCCGCCTACCGAATCGCGCCGTCGCTTTATCAGTCAATACTGCCGGACCTCCGCTTCGTCTCGATCGGAGACATCAGTCCGGAGCTTGGCTCGCTTGCCGCCCGGCGTTTCGGATACGAGCGCGCCGACACTTCCTGGCAGGCGATTGCCGAGAACCCCGACATCAACGTCGTCAGCGTGGTCGTGGCCAACTCTTTGCATCGCGAGATCGTGGAGGGGCTGGTCGCCGCCGGCAAGCACGTGCTCTGCGAGAAGCCGCTAAGCGACACCCTCGAGGATGCCCGCGCCATGGCGGACCTTGCCCGCGGCGCAGACACGGTGGTCCGCATCGGCTTCACCTTCCGCCGGGCGCCGGGTGTTGCTGCCCTACGCGAACTCGTCACGTCTGGCGTGCTGGGTCGGATCCTGCACGTCGACGGCCGGTACTGGTGCGACTACGCAAGCGACCCGAAAGGGCCGATCAGCTGGCGGTACAAGGGAGCTCCGGGATCCGGGGCACTCGCCGACATCGGCAGCCACGTCGCGTACCTCGTCGAGTTCCTCGGCGGCGACGTTCAAGAGGTGAGCGGCGGTCGATTCGCGACCGCGATCACCGAGCGGCCGGTGCCACTCGGCACTGTTGTCGGCCACGGGCAAGCCGCCCTGAGCGACACCTACGAAGCAGTCGAGAACGACGACTACGCCAGCTTCAGCGCCCGGTTCGAGCGGAGCGTCGGCGTCGTGCAGGTCTCCCGTGTCGCCGCCGGCCACCCGAATGGCCTCGCGCTCGAGGTCTTCGGCGACGCCGGCGCCGCGAAGTGGGAGCAGGAGCGTCCCGCGGAGTTCCAGCTCATGCTGAATGAGGGCCCCACCGGCACACGCGGTTACCGGCGGGTGATCATCGGTCCGGACCACCCATACTTCGCCGGCGGCCTGCCGATGGACGCGCCAGGTGTGGGGGTTGGGCAGAACGACGGCTTCGTCTACCAGGCGCGCGCCTTTCTCGAGGAGGTCGCCGGCATCGACGAGGCGGACTCACTCCCCCGCAACGCCTCATTCGACGAAGGCGTACACAACATGGAGGTACTGGCGGCGGTCGCCGAGTCTGCCGCCAGTGGCGGCGCTGCGGTGAAGGTAGCGCCACAGCGAGCGGAGGTTGCGCGATGAAGTTCGGGGTTTACAACGCGATTCTGCACGACCGGTCACTGCCGGAGGCGATCGAGGTGATCGCCAAGCTCGGCCTCAGCGGCATCGAGCTGAACTCTGGCGGGTTCTTGCCGGCGGTGCACATTCCCACCTTCGACGACATCCTCTCCTCCGACGCCGCGCGAGACGACTTCCTCGGACTGTTCGAAGGCACCGGCGTGGAGATTGCGGGCCTCAACTGCAACGGCAACCCGCTGCACCCCGATCCCGTGATCGGTTCCAAGCACGCCGAGGACGTACGCCGCAGCATCCGGCTCGCGAATCGTCTAGGCCAGCACCGAGTCGTGACGATGTCAGGCCTGCCGGCCGGAGAGCCGGGCGGCCGGCGGCCGAACTGGATCGTGAACGCCTGGAACTCTGCCGCGCTCGATGTGCTCGACTACCAGTGGGGCGTCGCCGAGGAGTTCTGGCGCGAGATCGACCGCGAGGCGGCCGACCTCGACGTGAAGGTCGCGCTCGAGCTGCACCCGCAGAACATCGTGTTCAACCCAGCCGGCATGCGCGAGCTCGTCGAGCGCACCGGCGCTACCAACATCGGCGTGGAGCTCGACGCCTCGCACTTGTTCTGGCAGTGGATGGACCCGGTGGCCGTCGCACAGGACCTCGGTCCGCTTGTGTTCCATGCCGCCGCGAAGGACGTACGCATTAATCCTGCGGCCGCTGTTTACGGTGTACTCGACAACCGGTTCCGCCGGTTGGGTCCGGATGAACCACGCACGAACCTCGGCGGCGACGAGTGGGCCAACGAGTGGCCGAAGGACGCCGCATGGGACTTCGTTGCACTCGGTCGCGGGCACGACGCCGTCTACTGGTCGACCTGGCTCGCTGCCTTGTACGCAATCGATCCCGACATGCTTGTCAACATCGA